>NZ_CP035375.1:2246584-2995446 GCF_004118935.1 Salinibacterium sp. UTAS2018 | reverse complement strand
ACTGCGGGAGGCAACCTGTCTAACTTACCAGCTTCAGACTGTTTGTCAAACCAGCAATCCCGGACTGAAACAGACCAAAACAACCAACCGACACACGCATGAAGCGGGTACTCATCCTAAGATCTGATGCCACAACCTGCAAGAGGTAAACCAGCATTTGACTCGACCAGTTTCATAAAGAAACTGGAGGATGTTCGCCCCCACTTGAGGCCGGAAACTCAGCAGCAAAAGCTGACTTCGTTTTCCGCACCTTTGGGGTGACTAGAAAGAACAATACGTGCATTCTGAGTGCCCCACCAACACGATGCGCATCCCGGGCGTGTCGCTCGAATAGGGGCCGGGGTGGAGCTGTGTTTTTACCGGCGACTCCCCCGCTGTGCACCAAGATAGTGGGGTGCCCAGTTTCACCACGAGAGCCGCGCGACTCGACGACGCTAAAGAGCTTGCCGCTGTGCATACGCAGTCTTGGCAGGAGAGTTATACCGGCCTCTTCCCCATTCAGGCCTGGAGCCTCGAAGCCCGTGTTCGGCGGGAAGCCCTGTGGAACCAAATACTCACCGATCACGACACCACCTCGGTTGTCGCCGAAGTAGACGGCGCCATCGTTGGCCTCGCACACGCTGAACACCATCGCGACGAGCCGGACTTGCCTGCCGAGGAGCTCAAGATGATTTACGTCTTGGCTAGCGCTCACGGCACTGGCGCCGGCCAAGCATTGATCGACGCCGCGCTCGGCGGTGCCCCGGCAAGCGTGTGGGTACTCGAGCAGAACCCACGCGCCCGCGCCTTTTACGCCAAGAACCGTTTCATGCGCGATGGGATGGTGCGGGAGATGGACTTCAATCCGAACATCCGGGAACTTCGACTTATTCGTCGTTAGCTATTCGCGGCGCGTGGCGCGTGAGCATCCGCGGCACGACATCCACTGTTCAAGCACCGCCGGTAGACGCGTGTGCCCAATAATCATATTATTGAACTATCACGGGTGTAGAGCTGCAGTCGCCGCTTCGCCTCTGCTTCGACACAAGGGATAACGATGACTTGGATGGTGACCGGCGGTGCCGGCTATATCGGCGCACACGTGGTGCGCGCGCTCATCGACGCGGGAATGAAGACCGTGATTGTGGATGACCTGTCGAGCGGATTCCAGAAGTTCGTTCCCGAGGGCGTGCCACTCGTGCAGTCCAGCATCCTCGACAAAACAGCGCTCATCGACGCGATGAAGACGCATGACGTCACTGGTGTCATCCATGTGGCCGGCTTCAAATATGCGGGCGTCTCCGTGAACCGCCCCCTTCACACTTACTCCCAGAACGTGACCGGAACGCTTGCTTTACTCGAAGCTATGGTCGAGTGCGACGTCGAACAGATCGTGTTCTCCTCCAGCGCCGCCGTGTTCGGAACCCCGGATGTGGATGTGGTGACCGAGGCCACGGCGAAAGCCCCCCTCTCCCCTTATGGAGAGTCGAAGCTCATCGGAGAATGGCTATTGCGCGACCAAGAAGTCGCTACCGGCCTTCGCCACACCTCACTTCGCTACTTCAACGTTGTTGGATCTGGGGATGCCGCGGTCTACGACACGAGCCCCCACAACCTTTTCCCGCTCGTGTTCGAAGCGCTCGTTGCCGGCAAGACGCCGCGGATCAATGGCGACGACTACCCGACCCCCGATGGAACGAACGTGCGTGACTATGTTCACGTCGCCGATATCGCTGCCGCCCACGTTGCCGCAGCTCGTCGCCTCGAGGCGCACGACAGCATCGAACCGGCCTACAACCTGGGAAGCGGTGACGGACTCTCCGTCGCCGAAATCATGACGGCCGTGGCATCCGTGACCGGAATCGACTTCACCCCCGAGATCGCGCCGCGCCGCGCTGGAGACCCGCCCCGCATTGTGGCCACTGGCGAACTTGCCGCGCGCGACCTCGATTGGAAGATGCGTCACACCGCCGAAGAAATGGTTCGCAGCGCCTGGGAAGCCCGCCTGCGCGCCGAAGAGGGAGCCTCAGAATGACGACAAAAATTACGAAGCGCCCGACGACCCTGAACGACGGTCGCGAACTCATTTACTTTGATGACGCCGACACCACTCTCGGCGACGAGCGCTCGGTCGATAGCCGCACTCTCGACCCTCGCCCCGCGACGGCGACCATGCGCCAAGACATCCTTACCGGCGAATGGGTTTCGATTGCGGCCGCGCGCCAAAACCGTGTTTTTCTGCCGCCAGCCGATCAAGATCCGCTGGCGCCGCAAACGGCGAGCAACCCCTCTGAGGTTCCCGCGCTCTACGACGTCGCGGTGTTCGAGAACCGTTCACCCTCTTTTGGTCCGGCACTTGCCGGAAGCGAGAATGCTCCCGACGGTCTCGAGGACTTGGCAGAACTCGGACTCGGGCGCACCCGCAGTTCAATCGGACGCTGCGAAGTCGTGTGCTTCAGCCCCGACCACGAAGGGTCGTTCGGTACGCAAACCGAAAGTCGCGCCCGCACTGTGATCGAAGCTTGGGCCGACCGCACCGAAGCGCTTTCTGCCCTCGACGGCGTTCAGCAGGTGTTCCCGTTCGAGAACCGCGGCGAAGCAATCGGCGTCACGTTGCTTCATCCACACGGCCAGATTTACTCGTACCCATACATCACGCCCAAAACCCAGCGCACGCTCGATTCGATCCAGCGCACGTCGCCCACGATGTTTCAGGACATCCTCGACTTCGAACGAGCCGGCGATCGCGTCGTCTTGAGCGGAGAGCACTGGACCGCATTCGTGCCCTTCGCAGCCCGCTGGCCGATCGAGATCCACATGATGCCGCACCGGCAGGTGCCGGACTTCGCCGCAACATCCGAAGCTGAGCGCGACGAACTCGCGAGTCTGTACCTGAAACTGCTTCGCGGAGTCGACGCCATTTACGACTCCCCTACCCCCTACATTGCGGCGTGGCACCAAGCTCCCATCAACCAAGCGCGGGATACCTTCCGCCTGCACCTGCAATTGACTTCGCCGCGACGCGCGGCAGACAAACTCAAATACCTTGCCGGATCTGAGTCGGCGATGGGCGCGTGGATCGCCGACGTCACCCCAGAAGCTGCAGCCGACAACATCCGAAAGGCCATCGAACGAGCATGAGCACAACCATTGACGAACTAACCGCACGCTTTACCGAGTTCACGGGCCACGCGCCCGAAGGCGTCTGGTCTGCCCCCGGTCGCGTGAACCTCATCGGTGAGCACACTGACTACAACGAAGGCTTCGTGCTGCCGTTCGCGATCGATCGCAGAACGCGGGCTGCTGTCGGGCTGCGGACTGATGGTGTAATCCGCGTGACGAGCACCTTTGACAACGCCGCCGTTGAGTTTCCGCTCGCAGGTCTGGAGGCCGCACGCACCGCCGGCGAGATCGTGGGCTGGAGCGCGTACCCGCTCGGGGTCGCCTGGGCGCTCGGCCGGCACGGCGCTGACCTGAGCAGCGTGACCGGCGTGGACATCCTGATCGACTCCACTGTTCCCGTTGGTGCGGGGCTCTCGTCATCCGCTGCCATTGAAAGTTCGGTCGCGTTAGCGCTCAACGACCTCTGGAACCTCGGTTTCACGCGCGAAAAGCTCGCCAAAGTGGGGCAGCTCGCCGAAAATGAGGTCGTCGGAGCACCGACTGGAATCATGGATCAATCAGCGTCACTTCTTGGCGCTGCCGACGCCGCCGTGTTCCTCGATTGTCGTTCGCTCGAAGCCCAGGTCGTGCCGCTCGGGCTGGCGAAGGCTGAACTGAGCATCCTTGTCATGGATACGCGCGTATCGCACTCGCACGCTACTGGCGGCTACTCTGAGCGTCGCGCCGCGTGCGAAGCGGGAGCTGCAGCAATGGGGACTTCCTCTCTACGCGACGTCAGCGTCGGCGATCTAGACCGCGCGCGCGAACTGCTCGACGACGTCACCTTCCGCCGGGTGCGCCACGTCGTGACCGAGAATCAGCGCGTGCTCGACACCGTGCGCGTTCTGGGTGCTGAAGGACCACTCGCCATCGGTGCGCTCCTCGACGCTTCTCACATATCGATGCGCGACGACTTCGAGATTTCGACTCCCGAACTTGACCTCGCTGTCGAAACGGCACGCGACAACGGAGCGATTGGCGCCCGGATGACCGGCGGCGGCTTCGGCGGAGCAGCAATCGCGCTCGTGCCGCACGCCCTGGTGCCCACGGTAGAGGCTGCTGTAGTGGCAGCATTCGACAACGCAGGGTACGGCGAGCCCGCCACCTTCACCGTGACGCCGTCTCAGGGCGCCGAGCGCATGAACTCAACCAAGACCGCACCGCAGTACCGCACAGAGTGATTCGTTGATGGAAGCTTCCACCTGCAGGGCTAACCTGCTGGCGAGGAGCTCTCACAACGCGACAACGACCGGTGGTGGAGATGGGGGGAATTGAACCCCCGTCCACTGCTGTAATTCCATGCCTTCTACGGGTGTATCTTGTGCAGACGTTCTACTCGGCTCTGACCTTTGCCACAAGCACCTAGGTCAACGAGCCCAGCCAGAGTTTAAGTCCCACGTAGCCCTCAGGCGTAACTACGCAGCAATCTCTCTAAATTGCGCCAGGATCCGAGTAGAGAGCATTCCCGGTCTGACGGACTTCTTTAGTGCGCTCGCTTAGGCAGCGAGGGCGAAGTCAGTGCGCTTTGAATTGGCACTTATAGTTTGCAGTCATCGTTAACGAGATAAGGCTGCATTCTCGACCCGCTTCTCACAGTTTTGCAGGCAATGTCGAAACCGATCATCCCCCTGTGTGGGTCGTTGTCGCGCTGTGGAGTTATCAATACTGCTCACGAATGCGCAGCCCTCAATGATAGGTCAGAAACCTGAGACAAACCAGCCCGTTGCGCACAAGCGCAGCGAGAAGCGACGGGAAAGGCCGTTGTATGGCCACGGCGAACGCTGCCAGCGAACGTACCGCCCACATCCAGTCGGCGAGAACTAGGTTGGGAGGATGAGTGAATCAACCACAGCTAACCCCGCCAAAGTAACCATGTATGGAGCAGACTGGTGCCGCGATTGCCGCCGCTCCGAGGCGCTTCTCAACTCGCTCGACGTCGAGTGGGAAAAGGTTGACGTCGAAAAAGACCCGACGGCTGCCGATCGCGCACATGCCATCAGCGGTCGCCTCAACATCCCTGTCGTGCACTTCACTGACGGAACCTTCCAGGTCGAGCCGAGCGATAACGACTTGAAGACGAAGCTGGCAGAGCTCGGCGCTATCTAGCGATGCCTCTTGTCATCACCGTTCGAGGTGAGCATGAGTCGTGGCACCCTGCCGAACGCGGCATCGTGCACCTTTCGGTGGCCATTGATGGCCCCGACCGGAGTGAAGTGTTCGATGCTGCCATGCAGTCGTCGGGCCGGGTTCATGCCCTTCTCACTCAGCTCGCCTCGAACGATGGTGCCGTCACGCGATGGTCGTCAGACACCGTTCGCGTGACCTCTCAGCGCCCCTGGAACAGTGCCGGTGAGCAACTCCCCTTGGTGTACTCCGCCACGATCGGCTACATCGCGCGCTTTCGCGACTTCGAAGCGCTCGCGATGTTTATTGAGTACGTCAGCGCGGTTGACCACACTACGGTTGCGCTCGTTGAGTGGGAGCTCACCGACGAAGCCACTCGCGAAGCGCGTGCCGAAGCACGGCACCTTGCTGTCATCGACGCCTATACCAAGGCGCGGGAGTACGCCGAAAGCGTGGGGCTCTCCGAAGTCACCACGACCGCGATCGCGGATCCCGGAATGCTTGCCGACGTTGGCTCAGGCTCCGAACATAGCGGCGGCGCAACGCAGGCCTCCGCTCGCATGATGGTCGCCCCCGCCGCAGGAGGCCCCCTGGCACTCAACCCGGAAAATATCTCGGTAGCGGCGAGCGTCGAAGCTCGCTTCCACGCGAGTTAGGCGCACGCGCCGGAGAACGAGAAGGCTCTCGTTACTCCCCCATGTTCTTACGCGCGGCCATCGCACGGTCTGATTCGCGCTTATCTTGACGCTCGCGAAGCGTCTGGCGCTTGTCGTACTCTCGCTTGCCCTTGGCAACAGCGAGTTCTACCTTGGCGCGGCCGTCCAAGAAGTAGATGGAAAGCGGAACGAGCGTGTACCCGCCCTGTTTGATCTTGTTATGGATCTTCAGAATCTGCTCTTTGTGCAGCAACATTTTGCGCTTGCGACGCGGAGGGTGATTAGTCCACGACGCCTGAAAGAACTCTGGAATGTGTACGGCATCCAACCACGCTTCTGAATGGTCATCGATGAAGCCATAGCCATCGATGAGACTCGCGCGCCCCAACCGCAAAGACTTGACCTCCGAGCCCGACAGCACAAGACCGGCCTCATAGGTGTCTTCGATGCTGTAATCGTGGCGGGCCTTGCGGTTGCTGGCGACAACCTTCCGCTCACTTTCCTTGGGCATGGTTCACTTCTCTCTCAAATACGGGATGCCACGCAACCGCGGCGAATGCCAACAGTGCAGCAGACCAGCTTAGCGCGAGAGTGCGGCAAGGGCTACACCCTGAGGAAGCGGCTTATACCTTCAGGTAACGGCTAATGGCGACGCCCGCTGAGATTGCCGCCAACCCTGCACCCGCTGCTATAAGAATCGGCACTACCAATAGGGCCTCTTCCATCCCCAATAGGCTGGTGTTTACAGGCAAGGTGCTCGCCAAGTAGCCGCGAACGAAGAACTGCACGATCGCTACGATGGCGCCACCGGCAAGAACAGAACCGATCAATGACGCGAACACCCCCTCAAGGATGAACGGTGTTTGGATGAACCGGTTCGACGCCCCCACAAGCCTCATGATTCCGAGCTCTCGCCGGCGAGAGAAGGCGCTGAGTCGAATGGTGGTGGCGATGAGCAATACAGCGGCGACGAGCATCAGCCCAGCGACCCCAATCGCGGTGTAACTGGCCGCGTTCAGAATGGCAAAAATGGGCTCGAGGTAGGCGCGCTGATCTTCCACGCTCTCGACACCCGCCAATCCCGAGAGGCTCTCGATGAGCACGTCAGCCTGTTCTGGGTCAACAAGGTTCACGCGGAAGCTTTCATTCAACGACTCCGGCGTGATGATGCCTTCGAAGGTCGTGTCGGCGAACTGTTCTTTGAAGTTTTCGTAGGCCTGCTCGTGAGTCTCGAACTCTACTTCGTTGATGTACGGCGCGAGCGTTGGAGAATCGAGCTGCTGCTTGACCGCGGCAATTTGATCTTCCGTAGCTTCGGCCAAGGTGCAGTTGCCTGTGGTGTCGATATCGGTGCACATGTACACCGCGACTTGCGCCCGGTCGTACCAGTACCCCTTCATCTGACCGATCTGCATCTGCAAAAGAATGGATGCGCCGACAAAAGTCAGCGAAATGAAGGTCACGAGAACAACAGAGACCACCATCGAGAGGTTGCGACGAAGACCGCTTCCGACCTCTCCGAGAATCAGACCGAGCCTCATGCGTCGAGCCCCTCACCGGTCGTCGACGACTGCGCGGCCGGTCGCTGCAGCGGAGCCTGTGTTGCCGTTGCCGTTGCCGTTGCCGTTGCCGTTGCCGACGATGGCGCGCTGGCCATGGAATGCGGCATTCGCCCCTGGGTCGGAACCGTCTGCGTCTGGTAGCCGCCCTGAAGCTCGTCGCGCACGATTTGACCACCGATGAGCTCAATTACACGGCGCTTCATCTGGTCAACGATGCCGGCATCGTGGGTCGCCATCAGCACGGTGGTGCCGCCCAGGTTGATCCGCTCGAGAAGCGTCATGATGCCCGCTGACGTCGCGGGGTCAAGGTTTCCTGTTGGCTCATCGGCAAGCATAATGGCGGGCTTATTGACGACCGCACGGGCGATCGCCACGCGCTGCTGCTCACCACCCGAAAGCTCGTGGGGGAAGCGATTCGACTTGCCGGCGAGACCGACCATTTTCAGAGCATCCGGAACAGCCTCTTGAATGAACCCCCGGCTCTTGCCAATTACTTGCAGAGTGAAAGCAACATTGTCGAAGACCGTCTTGTTCGGCAGCAGTCGGAAGTCTTGGAAGACGACGCCCAAATTGCGGCGGAAGTACGGCACTTTGCGGCTCGACAGAGTGTTCAAGTGTTGGCCAAGCACGTGGATGGAACCCTTCGACGGGTTCTCCTCTTTGAGGATCAAGCGCAGAAAACTCGACTTACCAGAGCCCGATGCGCCAACAAGAAACACGAACTCGCCCTTGAGGATCTCAAGGTCAACAGAGCTCAGCGCCGGTCGTGTCGTGCCCGGATACGACTTCGAAACAGAATCAAAACGAATCATTTGGAGCCAGCCTAAGGAGCGGTGCCCCAGAACGCGGCAGCGACGCACCGCACACCCGTACTCACAGGGTGGCCCAGTTCAGGGCACAGCTGACGAGCGCGATCGGCTATTCGATGACGCGTTTGCGCCATTTGATTCCCGCCGAGATGAAGCCATCGAGATCGCCATCGAATACATTCGACGGATTGTTGACCTCATAGTCGGTACGGAGATCCTTCACCATTTGGTAGGGCGCCAACACGTAGCTGCGCATCTGGTCGCCCCAGCTCGCGGTGATGACACCCGCGATTTCCTTCTTCGTGGCAGCCTCTTGCTCACGCTGCAAGAGAAGCAACCGCGACTGCAACACACGCATTGCAGCGGCACGGTTTTGAATCTGGCTCTTCTCGTTCTGGCAGCTCACCACGATGCCCGTGGGCAAATGAGTAATGCGTACCGCAGAGTCCGTGGTGTTAACCGACTGACCACCGGGACCGGAAGAGCGGAAGACATCGACACGGATGTCGTTCTCGGGAACCTCAACGACATCCGTCGTCTCAATAAGGGGAACCACCTCGACCGCCGCGAAGCTGGTCTGGCGCTTGCCCGCCGAGTTGAAGGGGCTCATGCGCACGAGACGATGCGTGCCGGCTTCGACGCTGAGGGTTCCGAACGCGAACGGAGCATCGACCTCGAAGGTTGCCGACTTGATACCCGCTTCTTCGGCGTAGCTCGTGTCGAGCACGCGCGTCGGGTAGGAATGCTGCTCGGCGTAGCGCAGATACATACGAAAGAGCATGTCGGCGAAGTCGGCGGCATCGACGCCTCCGGCGCCAGCCCGAATAGTGATGACGGCGGGCCGCTGGTCGAACTCGCCGTTCAAGAGAGTCTGCACCTCGAGGTCGCCGAGAGTCTTGCGGATGCCAGCGAGCTCAGTACGAGCATCCGCCGCAGCCTGCTCGTCGCTTTCTTCATTCGCGAGCTCGACCATGATCTCGAGGTCGTCGAGGCGGTTGGAGATGGAGTTGATTTTTGCGAGCTCGGCCTGACGATGGCTGAGGTCACTCGTGACCTTTTGCGCCTTGTCGGTGTCATCCCACAGATCGGGGGCACCGGCGGCTTCACTCAAGCGCGCAATCTCCGACTCGAGCCGGTCGGGGTCGACCACCTGGCGGATATCCTCAAAAGTGGAACGCAAGCCTGCGATGTCGTCAGAAAAGTCCAGTTCATCCATGTCACTCACCAGACTACCCGCGAAGACTGCACGGCACACGGTTCCACGGGTGCGAGCGATGCTCGGAGATGCTCGCTCACACCCTACGATTGAGGGCGATGAGCACTACAGAACAACCTTTCAGCTGGCGTTCGATCGGCCTGCCCGTTCTTTTGCCGACACTGCTGTTCTCTATCGGTGAAGGCGCGATTATTCCGCTGATTCCGATTGCCGCGGATAACCTCGGAGCCACTCTCGCGATCGCCGGTTTGGTCGCAGCAGTGCTGACGATTGGCGAACTGTTCGGTAATATCCCGAGCGGATGGCTCATCTCCCGCGTCGGCGAACGCCCGGCCATGATCGGCGCGAGTGCTCTCTCGATCATCGGAGTCGTAATCGCGATTCTCTCGCCCAATCCCGTGGCGCTCGGCTTCGGAGTGCTGCTGCTCGGCCTCGCCGCCGCAGTGTTCGCACTGGCGCGGCACGCCTTTTTGACGAGCTTCGTTCCGGTTGCCTATCGTGCTCGTGCGCTCTCTACGCTGGGCGGGACCTTCCGCCTGGGCGTCTTTATCGGTCCGTTCATTTCGGCCGGTGTCATCCATCTCACTGGCACAGTCTTTGCCGCATTCTGGATTCATGTCGTCGCCGCTATCGCCGCCGCGGCTGTGCTGCTCTTACTGCCCGACCCCGCGACGACCTTTGGCGCGGTGCACACCTCGCGCGTCAATAACCGCACCCTGAGGGATGGAGAGGCGCTCGTCGAAAAGGAATCGCACGGCCTCTTCGCTACCGTGCACCGTAACCGTGCGCTGCTCTCCCGCCTCGGGCTCGGTGCCGCCGTGATCGGCGCGATGCGCGCGAGCCGCCAAGTGATCTTGCCGCTCTGGGCCGTGAGCATCGGCCTGGCCGATACCAACACCGCCATCATCATCGGTATCGCTGGCGCTGTGGATTTCGCTTTGTTCTATACCGGCGGCCAAATCATGGACCGCTTCGGGCGCCTCTGGACAGCGGTGCCCTCGCTCGTCGGGCTCGGACTCGGCCACCTCGTGCTCTCCGTCACTCATGACGTGAGTGCGAACACCGCGTGGTTCATCTTCGCCGCGATGTTCCTGTCGCTCGCTAACGGCCTCGGTAGTGGAATTCTGATGACGCTCGGCGCGGACCTCGCTCCCCCTGCCAACCCTGCTCCGTTCTTGGGCGCCTGGCGCTTCACGGGCGGCGTCGGCCAGGCAGCATCGCCGCTGCTGATCGCGGGGCTCACGGCAGTTGCATCGATCTCGGTCGCGGCCGGAGCGATTGGAATTCTTGGCCTCGTCGGCGCCGGCATCATGCTGCGTTACGTGCCCCGCTACATCCAGAAGCCTCAGCGGTAACCGACGTGACCGCTATCTCCACCAGCAACCTCATCGCGTTCGTGCTGGTGGCACTACCGATCATTCTGATCCCCGGCCCGAGCGTGCTGTTTCTCATCGGACGATCGCTCTCGCTGGGAAAAATGGGCGGCATTATCAGCTCGCTGGGCAACGCCACCGGCGGCGTCGTGCTCGTGTTCGCTGTTGCCTTTGGCGTCGGCACCGTTATAGCCCAGTCAGTGATCGCCTTCACGATCGTCAAATACTTGGGCGCCGCCTACCTGATCTATTTGGGCGTGCAAGCTATTCGCCACCGTAAGGATCACACCGCTACGGATGCCGCGGCTCCCCGCGTGCGTTCGCGCTGGCGGATCTTCAGCCAAGGGTTTGTCGTCGGCATCACCAACCCGAAAGCGACCGTGTTCTTCGTGGCGGTGCTGCCGCAGTTCGTGAGTTTCGGAGCCGGCGGAGTGCAGCTTCAGCTGCTGGTGCTCGGCCTACTGTTCATGGCAATTGCCGTGGTGACGGATACGTCGTGGGCAATTGCCGCAGGGTTTGCGCGCGATTGGTTCGCACGTTCCCCTCAGAGAATCACCACCCTCAGCGCGACCGGCGGCGTAGCTTTGATCGCGCTGGGAGTGGGATCACTCTTCATTCCGCACGCTAGCGAATAGCGGCGATAGCCTCAGAAATCTGTGTCGGGCCGTTGGTGAATTCGATGGTCTGACCGATGGTGTTGTCGGCATCGATGACGTCAGCGAGCACGCGCGCCACATTCTCTCGACTGGTGTTCTCGTCGTTCGCATCATCGCCGAGGCCGATCGTGCCCGACGCGGGCTCGCTCGAGAGCGAACCGGGACCGACGATTGTGTAGTGCAGCGGGCCTTTACGAAGGTGGTCATCCGCCTCAGCCTTCGCCTGGGCATAGGCGAAGAAGTCATTGTCTTCGGGAACGCCGTGGTCGAGGCCGGCACCCTTGTAAGAAACCATGACGTACCGCATAACTCCAGCGTGCGCTGCTGCATCCATGGTTCGGATCGCCGCATCGCGGTCGACCGAATAGGTACGCTCGGGGCTACCGCCGCCGGCGCCCGCAGAGAAGACAACCGCATCGTGACCGGTGAAAATTTCGGACAATTCTTCGGCACTCAACTGTTCGACATCGGCGATGACCGGCATTGCACCGGTGGCACTGATGTCGGCCTCTTGCTCCGGCTTGCGGATGAGTGAGTGCACGTGGTGTCCGCGTGAGGTGAGAAGCTCGGCCAGGCTCAGGGCGATCTTGCCGTGGCCCCCGACAATAGCGACACGTTTCATAGCTAACTCCTTTGCTTCGATGGTGCATCCGCAGGGATGCTCTACTAACGCTACGGATCCAAGCTCACTGTTCGCTGGACGGGGTGTGGGTGTCAGTCTTGTGCGGGCCGTGTGTAAACCCGGCGCGGGCTGGGCCGCTCGAAGCTACGAAAAGATCGAGCGCGCGTTCGCACTCACTTCGATGCGCAAGCCCTCGGAGACCAGCAGCGAGATGAATGGTGGCCGCCAATAGGCCGAGAGCGACACCGTCGCGCCGGAGCCGTCGGCGCTCGTCGCTTCGTCGACACTGAGTCCCTCGAACTCAGAAGTCGGGGCCGCGCTCACGTATTCTGCGACGGCATCGGCCACCTTTTCGGGCTCCAGTTGCGGCCGAAAGCCCTGCGGCGTACGAATGACATCGTCGAGGTCGTAGGACTCTGCACCAACGAGAGCCGCGCCGTCTGCAAGAGTGAACAGACGCTTGCGCTCGAGATAAAGCGACGTGGCCGCCACCACCAGAAAGATGAGAACGAGCGACAGAAACCCGTAGAAAATGGTGAGCACGAGCGCCGAACCGTCATCATCGCGCATGCGTTGCGAAGTACCCACTAGCGTGACCCCGCAAACTGCGACACTTGCTGGGTAGCCGCGGCATCCAGCGGCACTTGGAGCGGAAAGTGGCCGGAGAGCACGGGCGGGGCCAGCGGAAGATCAACCGCGATCGCAACCTGTACGGTGACGAGGCTTCTGCGAGCGAGGCAATCTGAGGGGTCAGGCGTACATGTGATCGTCACCGCGGCATTGGCGGCATCGACACCGTGATTATCGAGCGCGAACTGCACGGCACTCGATGCCGCAGCATTCGCTTGCTCCACAGAGTCGGACTGAACGAAGACGCGCGCGGCTTGACGCGCCGCACCCTCCGCAGCGAGCGCCCCGGCTTGAATCGACGCCATCGTGAGCACGAGGTACACGAGCGGCACCAGCATCACCAAGCCCACCGTGATGAACTCGAGCGAAGCCGAGCCGCGTTCGCTAGCGAACCTGTTCGATAGCCGCATGGGCTGACACCTCCAGCCCGTTCTTGATACCGACCAAACCGATAAGCGGCAGCGGAGCGTTGACGGTGATGACGACAGCGGGCTGCCCTAGGTGCGTCGTGGTCGCAGCGCTGACATCCGACGCATAGCCGGGAGATAGAGCCGTGGAGATGAGGTCACGAGTACGAATCACGCCATCACCCAACGAGGTGTCGGCAAGGGAGGCATAGCGCGCACCCTCCGCCGCGGCATCCAGAACCGTGTTTCGGATGTGGAGGGCAAGAGCGAGTTGAATAACGCTGAGCGTCAGTACCGTCAGCAGCGCTGAGACGAGGACGAACTCAACTACGGCAGAGCCAGACTGATCGGCGCGAAGCTGATGAGAGCGCTCACGCCACCGACGCACACGTTCGCGCCACCGCGCTGGCATTAGAAACCGGTGACGCGATCAATAGCCTGTTCGAAAACCGAGCTGAGTGCGGGGCCAGCGAGGCCCCAGATGATGATGACCAAACCTGCGGTCATCAATGTAATCAGCACCCAGCCCGGCACGTCTCCTCGTTCTGACGTGAGCGTTCGGGTGCCTCGGGTAAGCCCGCTCTTCAGAAGCAATTGAGTTGATTTCACTCTGCAATCATTGAGCGAAACACAAATGGGCGTGAAGACTTTCCACAGCGAGCACCCGAGCGGCCGGATTCAGTTCCGGCCGCCCGTGACCCACTATTCGGAAGGCTTGTCGCGCTCGCGCTTCTGATTGGCCTGCAGCTCAGCCTGGAGTGCCTGCAGAGTCTCCACCTCGTCCTCAACGATCGCGTCGGCCTGAGCGATGTTGTCGGGTGAACGGAGACCGGTGTCGGCCAGAATGGCGTCTTCGGTGACCTGCGAAAGTCCGCCACCGTTCTTCGCCGCCTTCTTACGGAGACGATCGAGAGCAGCCCGCAGCGGGTGGACGGTCTCGCGCAAGAGCGGTTCTTCGACCTCGAGGCCGTAGAAGGTACCGATCTGGTCAACGAACTGAGCACGCTGGGCTCGCTCGTAGGCTCGCCGTTCACGGCTGAACGCTGTGATTGTCGCGGCACAGATCATGAGCATCACGACGCTGAACGGCAACGCGGAAAGGATGGCCGCGGTTTGCAAGGTCTGGAGACCACCCGTGACCAAGAGTGCAATGGCCAAGAACGATGCCAGCAAAGCGAAGAAGACGCGGATGCGCTTCAGAGGTTCAGCCGAGCCACCCGTCGCTATCATCGACATCACGAGCGCGCCCGAGTCTGCGGAGGTGACGAAGAAGATGCCGATCAGGAGGATGGCACCGAATGTGAGAGCGGTACCGGCGGGGAGACCGGCCAGCAGATCGAAGAGCGCCGAGTCGGCATCCACCGATCCATCAGCGGCAACAAGGCCGCCCTGGCCGTAAAGCTCGCGGTAGATCGCGTTGCCGCCCAGAACACTGAACCAGAGGAACGTGAGAACGGTGGGGACGAGCATGACGCCACCCACGAACTCGCGCACGGTACGGCCCTTGGACACACGGGCAATGAAGACGCCAACAAACGGGGCCCACGACATCCACCAGCCCCAGTAGAAGGTGGTCCAGCCAGCCTGCCACTGTTCGCCCGCTTCGCCCGCGTAGGCGCTGACGTTGAAGCTCAGGCCGATGAAGCCCTGCAGATAGTTACCCATTGACTGCACGAAGTCACGGAAGAGGAACGCCGTCGGCCCGACGATGAGCAGGAAGATCAGGAGTGCAGCCGCAAGAAGCAGGTTGGTCGTCGACAGCCACTTCATGCCGCGACCGATGCCGGAGACCAGCGACATAATGGTGAAGCCAACGATTACAACGATGACAGCGATCTGTGTGGTGAGGTTCGACTCAGCGATACCCGTCTTTTCGAGCCCAGCAGAAATCTGAAGAACACCGAGACCGAGAGACGTGGCAACACCGAATACTGTGCCGACGAGAGCGATGACGTCGATGAGGTTGCCCCAGCCGCCACGAACTCGCTTGCCGAGCAGCGGCTCAAGCGTCCAGCGGATGGAGATAGGGCGGCCACGGCGGTGAATGGCATAGGCCAGCGCGAGGCCGACGACCACGTAGATGGCCCAAGCGTGCACACCCCAATGGAGGAACGTTTGGCTCATAGCCTGCTGAGCAAGCTCAATCTCGGTGCCGGTGACACCGGGACGAGGATTAGAGAAGTGGCTAAGAGGCTCGGCGACGCCGTAGAAAACGAGACCGATACCCATGCCCGCAGCGAAGAGGAAAGAGATCCACGCGATCATGGAGAACTCGGGTTCGTCGTCGTCCTTGCCGAGCTTGATATCGCCGTAACGGCTGAATCCTAGGTAAAGCGCAAAGGCAACAAAGAATGCGGCGATGAGCACGTAGTACCAGCTGAACGAGTTGATGACGCTCGACTGCAGGCTGTTGAATACTGCATTCGCCAGGTCTGGCGCGATGATCGAGAATGCGGTGATCGCGATGATAAGGCCGGCGGCCGGCCAAAACACCCAGGGGGCGAGCATCCGCGTTGCTGTTGGCCGATCAGGCAATTCTGCCTCTGCAGGCAAAGTTGATTCTGCGGTCATAAGATCTCCGATCGCGTGAAGTGCAAACTACCCAGAGTACAGGCCTTCCTCTGCGTCCTTGAAGCGTAATCGCAGACGGCAGCTGGCGATAGCCGTCGACCGTCCGGCGCGCGCGACTTCCTTATTGTTCGGAGTTGAAGCGGTAGCCGAGCTGCCAACGGGCGCTGTCGATGGTGTCGAGGATGGCGACGGTTTCGTCGAGCGAGTGGACTGGCGACTCGGTGAGCCCCTGGCCGACGAACCCGGCGAGTGCCGTGGCCTGATAGCTCAACCCGCGGTGGCCAACAATGCCCGTTTCGTCTTTCCAATGAATGGACTCGCCATCGAAGCCCGGCTTCGAGAGCGTCAAGGAGGTCGGCGTGAAGAAGCCATTACCCACTTGGAGTAGGGCATCGGTTCCCGCGACGGATGCCGTGATGGGGGTGCGCGCGAGCAGCGTGGTATTGAGCTGGGCCTGAGCCGCGCCCGCGTAGCTGAGTGTAAGGAGGGATTGGGCATCCACCCCACTCTCGATGAGAGAACCGACGTTATGGATGGCGGTGGGCGCCCCCAAAATCTGCGATGCGAAGGCGACCGGGTAAATGCCGAGGTCGAGCAGGGCCCCTCCCCCACTCTCGAGCGAGCGAACCCGATGGCCCTCCGGGATGTGCTGGCCGTGGTCGGCGGTGACGAGGTGGATCTCGCCGAAGGTGCCGTCGGCAATGAGCTGGCTGATAATTGAGCTTTGGGGAAGGTAGCGAGTCCACATCGCTTCCATCGCGAACACCCCGGCGGCGCGGGCGGCTGCGACTATCTCGCGGGCTTCGGCTCCGGTCATCGCGAAGGGCTTCTCGACCAGAATGTGCTTTCCGGCGGCGATCGACTGCAGCGCGAGATCGCGGTGCACGTGTTGTTGCGCGGCGATGTAGATCACGTCAATGTCAGGGTCGGCCAGCAACTCGGCGTAATCGCCGTAGGCTTTCTCGATCCCCCACGTGTTCGCAAAGTCTTGGGCGCGGTCGAGGCTGCGGGATGCCACGGCAACGAGCTTTTGCTCAGTGTGTGCTTGCACGGCTTCTGCGAACGTCGCGGCGATTCCACCGGGAGCCATGATGCCCCAGCGCAGAGCGGGTACGGAGTCGGCGGCAGGAATGATCGGGGCCGGGAACGTGGTGGGGAACACAAGCATCCTTCTCGTCGGGGAGGACTGCGGCGGCGCAGGCCCCGACCAGTCTAGGAGCCGCACCCAGCGACATCGCAGTACCTGTGGAAAACATGAGACATGATTCAGGTTTCAGGGTAGGTTGATCGAGACGGACCACCACGTCACCGTGGCAGCCGTTAGCGTCGCGATATTCTCGCGGCGCGCAGTCCGTTCGGGACATCCGCGCAATGACGCTCGGAGCGATGGCCGGATTGCGACGTGCGGAGGTATTCCGAATGTCCACTGTTAAACGCCGGCTCACCATCCCGGCAGTACTCGCCTCTCTCGCCCTGGTTAGCGCCACGCTGGCAGGAGCGCCACTCGCGGCCCAAGCGATCACGTGCCCGCCCGGTTTCGAAATGCTGCCTGGGTGCAGCAACTCGTCCGACCCCGGCGGCTCGGCCGCCGTTCCGGGCATGTGGAGCACCGAAACGGTTGCCGGGATGAGCACTCGCATCTACACGCCATCCACTGCCGCCGAACTGCCGGCCGGACGCGCCCTCATGATCAGCCTCCACGGCTGCGCCCAGAAAGCGAGCGACTTCCAAGCGAACGCCAACTGGGTGGCCGCCGCCGAAGATTACGGAATGATCGTCGCCCTGCCGGATGCGCCCAACGGCGGCGTCGTGTTCGGATGCTGGGATTACTACGACTCCAATCACTCCCGCAGCAACCCGGCCCGGCACGACGACAACCTGCTGAACCTCGCCACGACCCTGACCGCGCGCACCAGTCTGGGAATCGACGCCGATCAGGTCTATATCTCCGGGTTGTCATCCGGCGGTGGAGAAACCATGGTGATGGGATGCCTCGCGCCCGATGTCTTTGCGGGAATGGGCATCAATGCCGGCCCCACGGTGGGCACCACTTCTGGCCAAATCTCGAGTGTCGCCGTATCGAAGACGCAGGGTATGAACACTTGCTCCGGCTTCGGTAGTGCGAACTCTGCGGCCTTTTCGACCCAGCTCACCTCGGTCATTTATGGAAGCAACGACAGCACCGTATCGACGGGATACAACACCCTCAACGGCCAAATCATGGCCGGCATTTACGGGGCATCCAGCACCTCAACGTTTAGCTTGAGCGGCTTGGCGGGCAACAACACTGCTGGCTCGGGCATTCTTTATTCGGATGCCACGGGGCCGCGGGTTTCGGTGATTCAGAACTCGAATCTCGGCCACAACTGGCCAGCGGGAGCGGGAACCGGAGGAACGTACATCAACGCGAATAGCCTTGACTACCCGGCGTACGTGACCGAGTTCTTCTTCGACAACAACCGCCGCGTTGACCGGACTGGTACGCCAGATCCGGACCCGACGCCCACGCCAACACCGACGCCGACGTCCACGCCAACGCCAACGCCAACGCCAGATCCTGTGACCTGCTTCACTGCCACCAACGCACAGCATGCCGCCGCCGGGCGCGCGTTCGCGTACGGGTTTAACCCCTACAACCCTTACTACGCGAAGGGATCACTGAGCTACCTCGGCCAGGGTGACGCGACGATCACGAGCCTCTCGCAGGTCTCCGCAACGAGTTGGGCCAAGAAGTCGAGCTGCGGCTAACGAATCATCGCCGAACAGCGTGCTGACGCTGCGGATCCTCAGAGTGATACCACTCTGAGGATCCGCGAGCACGGTGTCACCCGAGTCATTAGCTCCGCCCCGGAGCAACAAAAGTTAGCGAACTGGCCGCACACCCGGCATGCTTAAGCAGTGACCGATAACAGTGCGCCCGCGATCCTCTCGCTTGAGCGCCTGCGGGCGTCTCTGGCGGATGCTGGGTTGACCCTCGACCTCGACGGAGTTGTGACGCAGCGCGAGGCTGCCGCAGCCGCCGTTCGCCAGATCGACGACTACATCCGCCCCCGCTTGGCCGACCTTGATGCACCGCTCCTCGCGGTGGTGGGTGGATCTACCGGCTCGGGCAAATCAACGATTGTGAATGCGCTGCTCGGTGTCGCGACTACTCGTGCCGGCGTTATACGCCCCACGACCCGGCAGCCGATTCTGGTGCACGCTCCCGTGGATGCGGGATGGTTCGCGAGCGACCGCATCCTTCCCGGGCTGGCGCGTGTGCGCGGCCGCATCAGCGCCCCCGGAACGCCCGCGTCGAACGCCGGCGATACCCCTGAAGAGTCCCGCATCGGTGAACTCATGCTTCTCGAGCACGACAGCGTTCCGCGTTCGCTCGCGATCATTGATGCCCCAGATATTGACTCGGTCGCCGACGAAAACCGGGCGCTTGCCACCCAGTTACTGGCCGCCGCCGATCTCTGGCTGTTCGTCACGACCGCGAATCGCTATGCGGATGCCGTGCCGTGGCGCCTTCTCGAAAGCGCAGCCGCCCGCTCCATCACCGTCGGCATCGTGCTCAACCGAGTGCCGCCGGGCGCTCTCGATGAGATCCTTCCCGACCTTCAGTCGATGCTTTCGGAGCGCGGCCTCAGCGACGCTCCCGTCTTCTCCATCGAAGAACAGCGTCTTGACGACCTGGGCATGCTGCCCGCCAGCGCCGTCGAACAGCCGCGCGAGTGGCTCTCCGGCATCGCGGGCGACCGGGCCGAACGTTCGCGCATCGCCGCCCGCACGCTCAGCGGCGCGATTAGCGAACTCGACCGCCAGGTTCTCGTGATTGCGGATGCTCGGCAGCAGCAACTCGACTGGCTCGACGCCGCGCACGTCGCCGCCGCTGCGCAGTACGACGCCGCGCTCGACGCGGTGGACGCCGCCACACAGAACGGCGCCCTCATGCGGGGCGAAGTGCTGGCCCGCTGGCAAGACTTCGTCGGTACGTCCGACTTCTTCAGAAAAGTTGACTCCTGGTTCTCCGCGGCACGCGACCGAGCGACAGCGTGGATCACCGGCAAACCGAACCCCGTGGTCGAAGTCGAAACCCAGATCGAAACCGGACTGCAGACCGTGATCGTTGATCAAGCGGGGCGCGCTGCTGCGGCAGCGTGGGCCGGGCTCGAACGAAGCGCGGCCGGCAAGGCCATCGCTGAACGGCATCCAGAACTGGCCAGCGAAAGCCCAGAACTGCCTCAGGCCACGACCGCGATGATTCGCGAGTGGCAGGGCGCGCTCATGCAGCTCATTCACGACAATGCGGGAGACAAGCGCATCCGGGCCCGCATTCTGTCGCTTGGTTTGAACGTTGTAACGGTGGCCCTCATGGTCGTCGTTTTCGCTTCGACCGGTGGGCTCACCGGTGGCGAGATTGCGATTGCGGGCGGGTCAGCGGTGCTCGGCCAGAAACTGCTCGAGACGATCTTTGGTGAGGATGCCGTGCGTCAGTTGGCGAGCGAAGCCCGCGAGGATCTGCACGCGCGGGTTCGTGTTCTGTTCGACGCGGAGCTCGCGCGCTTGAGTGTGGCGTTGGAGCCGCTTCGGTTCGGCGCAACTCCCGATTCACTGCGGCGCGAATCGCAGGCGCTGCTCGATGACGTTGCGCGTGCTGCGAAGGGCACCTCGTGAGCGCCGCCAAGCCCAGCCTCGACGAGCGAATTGTCGCGTTGCGCACGGTCACTGAGGCGGGCGCCGGACGTATTCCCGCCGACGTACTCGACAACGCCCGCGCGCTGCTCGCACAGACCGAGGCGCGGCGTTCTCGCTCCCCCGAGCACACGGTCGTTGGCGTCTTTGGCGCTACCGGATCGGGCAAGTCGAGTCTCGTGAATGCCCTCGTGGGTGACGAGGTGGCGGTCGCGCACGTGCGCCGCCCCACCACGTCTGAAGCTCTCGCGGTGACGTGGGAGGCGGCCGGCGCGAGCGAATTGCTCGACTGGCTTGAGGTTCGCGAACGGGTCGAGAGGTCGACCCCCTTCGACGCTCGTGCCAGCAAACTCGTTCTCGTCGATCTGCCCGACGTCGATTCTGTGGAGGCCAGCAATCGTGCTGTTGCCGAGCGTCTTGCCGGGCAAGTGGATGCTCTGATCTGGGTCGTTGACCCGCAAAAGTATGCCGACGATGTGTTGCACGCGCAGTTCATCGCCCCGCACGCCAAGCACGCCGCTGTGACTCTGGTGGTGCTCAATCAGGTTGATCTACTGAGCGCCGATGATCGTGCCGCGGTCGTGAAGTCGCTCCAGGCGATCGTTGAACGTGATGGCATTCCTCGCGCCCGAGTGCTGCCGGTGAGTGCCCTCACGGGCGACGGTATCGACGCGTTGCGCAAGGCGATTGGCGATCTTGCGGCGTCGAAGGCAGTACGGGATGCGCGGCTCAGCGCTGACGTGCAGACCCTTGCCGCCCGCATCGACGATCCGGGTTCGCCGCAGAAGGTGAGCGCGAAGAGCGCCGCCCGGCTGCGCGATGAAGTCGGGACCGCTGCGGGCGTCGACATCGTGGCATCCGCTGTTGCTCGTTCGTATCGCAAGCGATCTGGGCAGGCCACCGGGTGGCCGCTCGTGTCGTGGATTGGTCGTTTGCGCGCTGACCCGCTCACTCGCTTGGGTCTTGGCCCGAAGCGTCGGGGCGATGACCCCGATGTTCACCGGACGAGCATGCCGCTCTTGAGCGCTGGCGCGCAGGCCCGGATGTCGATGGCCGTTCGCACGTTCACCGACGACGCCGGTGCCGGAGTTTCTGCCCCGTGGCGAGCCGCCGCGCGCACCACCGCGGAGCACGCCCTCGACAGTCTGCCCGCCACTCTCGATCTTGCTATTGCCCGCACACCTCTGCCCGCGAAGGGTTCGTGGTGGTGGGTGCTCGTGGGCATCGTGCAGTGGATTGCGACGATCGCCGGATTAGGCGGAGCTCTCTGGTTGGTAGGCACCGCGCTGCTGCCGACGTTTGGACTGCCGGCGTTCCCGCTCCCCGCTGTGGAGGAAGGCCCGCTCACCGGCTGGGCGATACCGACGCTGCTGCTGATTGCGGCGGTACTCGTCGGAATCGTGCTGGGGTTGTTGTCCGCGGCGCTCAGCGCTGTCGCTGCGGGCGGTCGTCGGCGTCGCACCCGCCGCCGTCTCCTCGCTGCGGTCGACGAGGTCGTGCAGCGGGATGTCGTGACTCCCGTCGCGACGGCGCTCGAGCAGGCGCGGGCTGTGTCAGCCGCGCTGCAGATCGCACGGCGCTAGACCCCGAGCGCCACGAGCCACTCGGGCCTACTAGCCCCGAACCGCAGCGAGAATGAAGTCAGCGGCTCGAGGCAAGTAACTCGGGCGGAACTAGCTGGCCGGTCCGCCGGGAAGTGTCTCGCAAGCGTAGCCATCGTTGTCGTAATCCAGACGAGCGATATCCCCATACTTGGGGAAGTACTTTTTGTACCAGGCCTGAGCGGAGGCGTAAGTAGAAAAGTCGCTACAGTTCTTCGAATCGCCTGGATTCGACGGCGCTGCAGGCTTAGGAGCAGGTTTTGCACACACGGTGAGCTTGCCGACCGCGCTGGTGAGGACCGCGCTTCCCCCCAGCATCACTCGTCGCTCGAGGCCCAACGCGTTGACGTCATCCTTGACTGCAGACGAGACGCATGTTCTCGCGACAACGTACAACGGAGAACCACTTTTTCCTGCCAGTGCTGCGCCCGCCAAGGCGTCTGCAAAACCTGTGCCCACCGCGAAATAGGCCGTGGATGCTGAGGAGAACGCATAGCGGTTGATTGCCGCAGAAGTGGAGTATCGGTCAGAGCCGGAGAGGCGCTTCACCGACATCGTGTTTTTGAGCGTGGACTCGATCCCCGATGAAATCACGCCGGTTCCCCCAGCAATGTTGATGCGCGAAACGCCCAGGTCGCGAATCAGCGCGGTCGTCGATTTGTCGACCTTGCGTTGTTTGCCGTCGACCAAAATGACGGGCGCCCCAATGCTGCCCGCAGCGGCAGAGGCAGAAAGCGCATCGGGAAAGTTTCGGCCGGTTGCGAGGTAGGCGATTGGTGCACTGTCAAAGGCGTAATCGATGAGGAGACGGCTCGTTTCGTAGCGGTCGCTACCACCCAAGCGCTGCACTGAAGGAGCAAGTTTCTTCAGCGCCGTGAGTACGCTGCCGGAGACCGCGCCTGCACCACCCGCAACCACGATCTTCTGGGGCTTAAGCCGTTTGATCTCAGCGGCAACTGCTTGAGGTAGTACATTTCGCGCAGTAGTGAGCAGCGGGCCACCTTGAGCCGCCGCCGCGGGAGCCGCGGAGAGTGCATCGGCATAGCCCGCTCCCGTGGCGATATAAACCACGGGGACGCCGGCGGGGAACTGGCGCGAAATGGCCACCGCCGTCTCGTATCGATCGCCACCCGACAGTCGACTGATTGATGGTGCTGCTGATTGAAATTTCACCGCCGACTTCGAGCTTGATGAGAGCCCCGTGCCACCGCTCGGCAGCGGTGTCGCTGCTTCAGCGGGAAGGCCGCTGGTCAGGGCGAGCAAAAGAGCAGCGACAGCTGCGGTTGATACGAGCGCTTTCATAGCGTCCTCACGGTAAAAGTACAGATAAGTTTTAACTTAGCCGTGAGGATGGGTCCGGTATGAGCCCCCAAACGGGGCAAATGGGCAAGGGTCTCGTGCGCTCCTAGAACCCGACCTGCAGCACGAAGATGCCAGGGAAAATCGCGAACGCGATAGTGATGGGCAGGATGAGGAACACGAGCGGAAAGAGCATCGCGACCTCCTTCTTGCCGGCGACCTCGAGCAGTTCGCGCTTGGACTCTTCGCGCGCATCCTGAGCCTGGGCTTGCAGCACCTCCGAGAGTGGGGTTCCGCGATCGAGCGCACCGAGAATCTGGTCGACGCAACGTGTGAACGGGGCCAATTCCAGTTCGCGGGCGAGCACGCCTAGCGTCTCGCCGAACGGCAGCCCCGTGTTGACCGAGGAGACGACACGAGCGAGCTCGCGGGAAAGCTCACCGCCACTGACCTGCGAGACTCGGCGTACGGCATCCAAGATTCCTTCGCCCGCGGAGAGGCTGAGTGCTAAGAACTCCAGAACAACGGGCAGCTCGGCAGTGAGCCGACGGATGCGGGCCTTGGCTGCGCGCTGCAGCAGGTAGTCGCGGGCAGTGATTCCCACGACCCCGCCGACGACCACGAGTACGGCCTGCGCGATCAGCGGCACTTGTTGTTGATTGGCGACAGCGATATCGAAAACGACACCGAGCATCGCTCCGGCCAAGACGGCCAGCAGCTGTTGCGAACGATACGCCTCGATGGTGAGCTCGGAGCCCGCCTGCCGCAGCCGACGCGCGATTAGGTCTCCCCCGCCAACCACCGACGCGAGGGTCTCGCGCAACCACCGCACGGCAGGCACCAGCAGCACCCCGAGCACGGGAAGCGGTCCGATGGACCGTGGGGCAAGATGTTCGCGCGCGCCCGAGGAGACGTCGATCACGTACGGGGCTACACGCGTCGCCAGCGTCGGGCGGCTGAGGCGCGGAATGAGGCTCAGAATCGACCAGAGCCCGAGACCGCCAGCGATACCGGCGACAAGCGCGAGCGCGAGCGCGTCACTCATGCGAACCACCTCGGCTGCTCGGGGAGGCGACCGATGCCCGCCATAATTCTGTACGCAACAACGGAGAGAACCAGCCCCGCGACGATGAGCGCAACGCCACCCGCCGAGTTATACGCGAGTGCCGCCTCGGGGCGGGTCGTGAGCAAGAACAACACAACCCACGGTGCCGCTAAGCCGAGGCGGGCAGCGTTCATCACCCACCCTTGGCGAACTTCGACCTCCGACCGGATCGCTGCCTCCTGGCGCAGGTAGATGCTGAGGCTGCGAAGTACGTTCGTGAGTTCGCTTCCGCCGACTTCGCGCGACATCCGCAGGGTTTCAAGGATGCGGTCAGCAACGGGATCGGCGAGCGCGACCTTGAGTTCGTCGACGGCGATGGAGAAGTTGCCCGTGGCCCGATACCGCGCAGCGAACGCGGCAAAAGCGCTACGCGTCACGAGGGGGCCGGTGTGCGCGAGCGTCATGAGGCTGTCGGGAAGCGCAAGCCCTGACCGCACGGCGGACACCAATTGGTCGACGATATCGGGCCAGACGACCTGCGTTGCTTTGCGGCGAGCGCGGGCCCGCCAGCTGATCGCGAGAGTCGGGAGTACGAGGGCAGCCGCAGCAGCACACACGACGACAGCAATCACCGAGGTGACGACGAACGTGATGGCGGCGACCGCAATCGCGAAGACAAGCGACACAATCACAACGATGGCCGGGCTGGTGGTGGGGAGCCCCGCCTGAACGAGGCGTTCACGCATCCGCAGCGACCAGGCCGAGCGCGCTCGAACGCGACGCTCGCCGGGTGCCGGCCAGAGGAAGGGGGCGGCCACGAGCGTGACGCCCACCGCGAGGATGATGCCCAGAATCAGGCTCACGCGACGGCCTTGAGGAGGTGCGCGACCGGGTCGATTCCCGCCGCGTGAAACTTGGCGAGACGTGCGGGCACCGCGCCGGTGTGGAGGAGCGTGCCCTCCGACAACCGGAAGAGAATACTGCTGTCGATAACCCCGTCGCTCACCTCCCCGGTGAGCGACAGAATCTCGACCACGCGTCTCGTGCCGTTCGCCGTCAGTTCGCAGTGGACGACGACATCCACTGAACTGGCCACGGTCGGCACGACAAAGCTGGAGTCGATGTTGCGACCGGCGAGTAGCGGCAGAGTGCACAGTTTCACGAGCGCTTCGCGGGCGCTGTTGGCGTGGATGCTAGACATTCCCGGCAGTCCAGAGTTGAGCGCAATAAGGAGGTCGAGCGACTCGGCATCGCGCACTTCGCCGACCACGAGACGGTCGGGGCGCATCCGCAGTGCCTCTTTGATGAGCCGGCGCAGGCTGATCTCGCCGGTGCCCTCGAGGCTAGGTTGACGGCACTGCATACCGACGTGGTCGTGGCCGGCGACGCTCAGCTCAAATGTCTCCTCGACGGTGACGACGCGCTCGGTCGGTTTGCCCGCCGCGAGCAGCGCGTTCAGCATCGTGGTCTTGCCACTCTGGGTCGCTCCCGACACCACAATGTTTTGGCCCGAGAGCACGCACAGCCGCAGATAGTCGGCGGCGTGCTGCGGCAAGCTTCCCAACTCGACTAAACGATCGAGGTCGCGGATGCGCTGGCTGAATTTGCGCACGTTGATCGCCCAGTGGCGCCGCGTGACATCCGGAATCACGACGTGCAGTCGCGAACCATCTGGCAGGGACGCGTCAACGAAGGGAGAACTCAGGTCGACGCGACGACCCGAGGTTTGCAGCATCCGCTCCACCAGATCGCGAACCTGACCATCAGTGAGACGGATGCCCGTGAACTCAGGCACGCCGTTGCGGGCGACGAAGACGTGCTCGGGCCCGTTGATCCAGAGCTCTTCGACAGTGTCGTCATCGAAGAAAGGCTGGAGCGGGCCGTACCCGGTCAGAGCCGCCACCACCTCGCGGGCGGCCTGAGCTTCATCGGTGAGAAGCGGAACCGAACCACCCAGCGCCCGCTCGCTATAGCGGCGCACCTCATCGCGCACATACCGCGACGCCAACTCGCTATCGCGCGACAGATCAACCCCGTCGCGGCGAACCCGTTGGCGAACCTGGTCAGCGATGGTGGTCAAAGCGTTAGACATGCTCATAGTGTGCGGAGTGGGCGCCCAACGCTGCGGTTGTTGTCCACAGCCGTCCTGTTCACATCCCTGATATGATGATTCCATCAATTCAGCAAGCGGGCGAATACTCGTTGCTACAACCGCACCGATCAGGAGCACAGCAATGGCCGTTCTCGATGAGCGCAGGCCGCTCTACGAAATCAAGGCGAACCTGTTCAAGGGGCTCGCGCATCCGTACCGCATCCGTGTGCTCGAGATGCTGTCGGCCGCCGACGAGGCATCCGTGGCTGACATGCTCGCTGAGACTGGGCTCGAAGCATCCCACCTTTCGCAACATCTTTCGGTGCTGCGCCGCTACGGCCTCGTCGTTTCCGACCGCCGCGCGAGCGTCGTCTACTACCGCCTCGCCCTCCCCCAGATCGCTGAACTGCTGCGGGCAGCCCGCGTGCTGCTCGGCGAAATTCTGACCGATGCCGACAGCCAGCGCGAGCTTGTGAACAGCCTGCCCGAGATTCCGGATGCCCGATGAAACGTTCCTGGAAGGCGCTCCTGCCGAGCGTCAAGGACTACCGCCTCCTCCGCACCAGCTGGCGCGGAGATCTGATCGCCGGCGTGACCGTCGGCATTGTCGCCCTGCCCCTCGCTCTCGCCTTTGGCGTTAGTTCCGGAGTCGGCGCCGAAGCTGGGCTCATCACCGCCATCGTCGCAGGCATCGTCGCGGCAGTCTTTGGCGGCTCCAACGTGCAGGTCTCCGGCCCCACCGGCGCGATGGTCGTGGTGCTCGCTCCCATCGTCGTCAGTCACGGCGTCGAAGCCGTCGCGATCGTCACCCTGCTCGCGGGCATCATCGTCGTCGTCGCGGGAGTGCTGCGCCTCGGCCGCACCGTCAGCTACATCCCCTGGCCCGTCATCGAAGGCTTTACCGTCGGCATCGGCATCATTATCTTCCTGCAGCAAGTGCCCTCGGCGCTCGGCACGGAAGGAACTGAACACCCCACCAACTCCGTGCTCGCGGCAGGGGCCTTTATCGCTGCCGCCCAGTGGCCCGCTGCTCTACTCCCCCTCGGCGTCACCGCGGCCGTGATCGCGATCATGCTGCTGCTCACCCGCATCAGCGGCCGCCTCCCCGCCTCCTTCATCGCCATCGTCGTCGTCACGATCGCAGCTCAAGCCCTCAACTTGCCGCTCGCCACCATCGGCGAACTGCCCGCCTCGCTGCCGGCCCCCGCCGTGCCCTCGTTCGATTTCGACCTCACCACGCTGATTGGTCCGGCCTTCGCCGTCGCCGCCCTCGCCGCCATCGAATCCCTGCTTTCTGCCCGCGTCGCCGCCGGTATGGCAGACACCGGGCCCTACAACGCCGACCGCGAACTTGTCGGCCAGGGGTTGGCATCCGTCGCCTCCAGCTTCTTTGGCGGGATGCCAGCCACCGGCGCCATCGCCCGCACCGCCGTCAACGTACGGTCGGGCGGTCGCACCCGCGTCTCCGCGGTCGTGCATGCTCTCGCCCTGCTCACCGTCGTGTACCTCGCGGCACAGGTCGTCGCAGTCATCCCGCTGGCAGCGCTCTCGGGCGTTCTCATGGCCACCGCCGCCCGCATGATGTCCCCGACCCTGATCAAGACGATGCTGCACACCGGCAGATCTGAAGCTGCCGTGTTCGTCATCACCGGCATCATCACGGTGAGCTTCGACCTCATCATCGCCGTGGGAATCGGTATCGCTGCCGCCGCCTTCTTCGCGCTGCGCACCATGAGCAAAGCCAGCGGCGTTCACCGCGAAGAACTCCCCGGCTCCCCCGAACCGGGCGACGAACGTATCGCGCTGTTCCGCATCGATGGCTCACTCTTCTTCGGAGCAGCCGAGCGCCTTATCGACCGCATCAACGAACACGAAGGTCTCGAAGTCGTGATCGTGCGGCTGTCGCAACTGCACCTCATCGATGCCACCGGCGCCCACACCCTCACCGAGCTCATCACCGCGCTCGAACGACGCGGCGTCACCGTGATCATCAAGGGCATCCGCCCCGAACATCGGGATGTACTGAAGCGCCTCGGAGTGATCAGCTCGCTACGCCACCCCAACCATCTGTTCGCCGAACTCGAGCCCGCAATTGAACACGCTCGCTCACACATCAGGCGCGCTGAACTAGCCCGCTAGCTCAGCGTCTCGCTCGCCCGCAAGCCTGCTCACTCGTCAACCAGCGCGGCCACTAGCTCAGCGCCGGCGTCACCTTGTTCTTAGCAACCTCTGAAACCCACAGTCCGCTGTCTTTCACGATGCGTTCTTGAGTGTCGTAGTCGACGCGCACGATGCCGAAACGCTTCGAGTAGCCATAACCCCACTCGAAGTTGTCGAGCAGCGACCACACGAGGTACCCCTGCAGGTTCACCCCGCGCTGCATCGCTCGGTGCGCGGCTGTGAAGTGCCGGTTGAGGTAATCGACTCGGTCGGCATCGTGCACCCGACCATCCGTGACTTCGTCATCAAACGCGGCACCGTTCTCGGTGATCATCAACGGCAGGTCGGGGAACCGCTCACTCAGATCGACCAACAGCTCTTCGAGGCCATCGGGCGCGATGTTCCAGCCCATGTCCGTATACGGGCCGTCCTGCGGCAAGAACTCGACGGTGCGGCTGCCCGGCCACGCGGAGCCACCCATGTTTTTGTGACCGTCGTTCATCACGCGCTCGCTCACGCCATCCCACATCTTCACCGTGACGGTGGAGTAATAGTTGACGCCCAAGAAATCGAGCGGCTGGTGGATGGTCGCCAGATCGCCCGCATGAACGAACGACCAGTCGCTGACCTCGCTCGTATCGGCGATGAAGTCATCGTCGTAGCGACCGAGCAGCATCGGGCTCGTGAACGCACGGTTCGCGAGCGCATCGATGCGACGCTTGGCTTCGGAATCCTCGCCGCGAATCACGTGGAAGTTCAGCGTCGCCGACACCTCGGGCGAATTCGTGGCAGCGGCACGGATGCGGGGCACGGCGAGCCCGTGAGCCAGATTGAGGTGGTGCACGGCGGCCAACGCATCGGCATCGCTCGTGCGTCCAGGGGCGTGCGAGGCCGAACCGTAGCCCAGATACGCCGAACACCAGGGCTCGTTGAGGGTTGTCCACGTGTGCACGCGATCGCCCAGGGCAATGGCGGCGAGCTCGGCGTATTCGGCGAACCACATGGCGGTGTCGCGCTCAGGCCAGCCGCCCTCATCCTCGAGTTCTTGCGGCAAGTCCCAGTGATACAGAGTGGCGATTGGGCGGATGCCGCGGCTCAGCAGTCCGTCGACCAGTCGCGAGTAGAACGACACTCCCTCGGGGTTGATCGGACCCTGCCCACCCGGCTGAAATCGCGGCCACGAAATGGAGAAGCGGTAGGCGTCAAGCCCGAGCTCCGCCATGAGATCGAGGTCAGATTCGAAACGGTAGTAGTGATCGTCGGCAACATCGCCGGTGTCACCATTCCAGGTCTTGCCCGGGGTGTGGCTGAAGGTATCCCAGATTGATTCGGTGCGGCCACCATCGCGCGCAGCGCCCTCTACTTGATAGGCCGCCGTCGCGGAGCCGACGATGAAATTCGGCGGAAAAACGAGACCAGAATCGCGGTAATCAGAGTTCATCTCACAAGCCTAAGACCGGGAGCTTCGGTTTGGCCGAAACTATCCCGAGGTTACGGCGACGCACAGTTAACCGGTCAATCAGCCGTGCGGCTAGAGTGCCGCCGGGTCTTCCAGGAGGGCTGCAAAAGCGAGCTCAGCCGCACCGATCATGAGCAGATCTGCGCCGAGCTGAGCGGGCACGATCTGTACCTCCTCGAATGACGCTTCGAGAGACTGGCTGCGAACCCGCTCAATCAAGAATTCGGGGTCGAACGCGAAGATTGACGCCAAGAAGCCACCAAGCACAATTACTTCAGGATTCAGGACATTCACGGCGTTGCGCAGCGAGGTGCCGAGGGAGAGCAACTGTCGGTGCACGAGCGCACCCACCTCGGGATCCGTGGATCCGCGCAGTGCAGCATCTAGAGTTTCGGAATCAACGTTGGTGAGCCCCAGGGCCCGCAGCAGGTCAGCACGATTCACTTCGGTCTCAAGGCTGCCCTCTTCGCGCGTGCCCTTCTCGGCAGCACCGTTCTCCACCCGAACGTGGCCGAACTCGCCCGCATAGCCGGCACGGCCGGTCAGGGGCCGCCCACCGGCAATGATTCCCCCACCAATACCGCTGGCACCACCGTTGAGATAAATCAGGTCGTCGACGTCGCGGCCAGCGCCGTAGATGTGCTCGCCGAGCGCACCAAGACTTGCATCATTTGCGGTGGAGACCGGGTAGCCAGTGGCCACCGCGAGCAACTCGCTCACGGGTTCATCCCGCCAGTGAAGGTGAGGAGCCCACCGCACCAGGCCGTCCTCGACGCGCACAAGACCGGGGGCCGCAACGCCGATGCCGACGATGCGCCCGTTGGCTTCGTACCCACCACGCAGGCTCTCAATGATGACGCTCGAAATCTTTACAAATTCAGCGACCGTGGGCGGCTCATCCGTCTCGTAGCGGATGCGCTTCAAGAGCGAACCGTCGAGGCCCACGACCGCAACCGTGATGGCGTCGATCTCGGGGTTGATCGCAATCGCAACCGTGCGAGCATCCGCGTTCACCATGGGCGACGGGCGACCTACTTGCCGAGTAGGATCGGGCTCGCTCTCATAGGCCAACCCCAACTCGGTGAGCTCCGCTACAAGCGCCGCAATCGTCGAGCGGTTAAGCCCCGTGTGCGCGGTTAACTGTGAGCGGCGCTGAGCCCCGCGATGAAGCAGGGTCAGCACGCGCGACAGATTGTGCCGCCGAGTGCGATCGCCGCGCCCACCCGTGCTGCCCGCGCCAGTCGGCGACGTCAGCGATGACGGCAGCGACGGTGATGGCGGGGTGTTCTGGTTCACGGGCGGTTCCACTCGATTGGCAATAAAACGGTGATGCTAAGACTAGCGACGTCCAGCGCGGCGCTTGCTCATGACGTCGAACGCCACGGCGAGCAACAGCACAAGCCCCTTGATCGTTTGTTGCCAGGCGGCATCCACCGACAGGATCGACAGGCCCATGTTGAGCACACCCATAATGAGCGCACCGATCACGGCACCGATGACCGTTCCGACACCACCGGTGACAGCAGCACCACCGATGAAGACGGCGGCAATGGCATCCAGCTCGAAGCTTTGACCGGCGGATGCGACGGCACCACCAGCGCGCGCCGTCGTGACGACACCGGCGAGCCCCGCCAGCACACCCATGTTGACGAAGACGAAGAAGTTAATCCACGACGTCTTCACACCACTCATCTGCGCAGCGAAGAGGTTGCCACCGATGGCGTAAACGTGGCGGCCGAAGACGGTCTGGTTCAGCACGAACGTGAACAGCAGAATCAGCACGGCCAGGATGATCAGAATGATCGGAGTTCCGCGGTAGGCAGAAAGCTGGAAGGTGAGCGCCAAGATGACAACTGCCGCGACACCGTTCTTGATCCAGAACGAGGCACTGCGCTCCACCGGGAGGTCAAGCTTGCGCTGCTTGGCACGACTGCGTGCCTGCTGAGTGATCAGCATTGCTACCGCCAGAACGCCCAAGACAATCGTGAGGATGTCGCGGCTGCCACGACCTTCGCCGATCGTGCCGAGCGCCTCGGGCAGCCATCCGCCGCCGATTGCGTTGAATTCACCGGGAAGAGCATTGATCGTGCCGCCCGTAAGGAACACGAGGGTGAGACCGCGGAACAACAGCATGCCCGCGAGCGTGACGATGAAGGCCGGGATGCCGACGAAGGCCACCCAGAATCCCTGCCACGCTCCAACCGCCGCGCCGAGCAGAAGCGAGATGATGACGGCGGCCCACCACGGCAACCCCCATTGGCTCATCGATATCGCGGCAACAGCACCGACCATCGCCACGACGGAGCCGACCGAGAGGTCGATGTGTCCCGCGATAATCACGATAACCATGCCCACCGCGAGAATAAGCACGTAGGCATTCTGCTGGATGAGGTTATTGAGGTTTCCGGGCAGCAGCAGTCGGCCATCCGTCAATATTTGGAACAGGATGACGATGACGGCAAGCGCGGCCAGGATGCCGTACTGACGCAGATCGACCCGCATTTTGGGCAGTTTGCTAGTGGGTGTGGTGGTGCTCATCGGGTTAGTCCTTTCCCGCGGTCATCAAGTGCATGAGTCGTTCTTGGGTAGCGTCGGCGCGATCAATCTCGCCGGTGATGGTGCCTTCGGAGATCGCATAGATGCGGTCACAGAGTCCGAGAAGCTCCGGTAGTTCTGAAGAAATCACCACAACCGCTTTGCCCTGGCGGGCGAGGTCGTTGATGATTCCATAGATTTCGTATTTGGCACCGACATCGATGCCACGGGTTGGTTCGTCGAGAATCAGGATGTCGGGGCCAGAGAACATCCATTTGCTCAAGACAACCTTTTGCTGGTTGCCTCCCGAGAGATTGCCCGCGAGCACAGAAACGTTCTGAGTCTTGATGTTCATTTGGCCGCGGTAGTCCTCCGCGACCTTATTCTCTGCAAAGCGGTCGACGATGCCAAAACGCGAGAGCTTTGAGAGTGCGGCCGCTGAGATATTGACAGCGATACTGCCGATGAGGTTGAGCCCAAAGTGTTTGCGGTCTTCGGTGGCGTAGGCGATGCCGTGGCCGATCGCCTCGCTGACGCTCTTGACCGAAATTTCCTTGCCCTCTTTGAAGGCCGTGCCGCTGATGCGGCTGCCATACGAGCGACCGAAGATGCTCATCGCCAGTTCGGTACGCCCCGCGCCCATCAGCCCGGCGAACCCGACAATCTCTCCTGCCCGCACCGAGAACGAGGCATCGTCGACGACCTTGCGAGTGGTGTCGACCGGATGATGCACCGTCCAGTTCTCTACCCGGAACAGCTCCTCGCCAATGTCTGGCGTGTGCGGCGGGAACATGCTGTCGAGGTCGCGCCCCACCATCGCTTTGATGATGCGAGCCTCAGTGGCATCCGCTTCCTTCATCTGGAAGGTCTCGATGGTCTGGCCGTCGCGGATGATCGTGACGGTGTCTGCAATACGGCGAATCTCTTTGAGCTTGTGCGAAATAATGATGCACGTGATGCCCTGGCCGCGAAGGCTATTGATGAGGTCGAGCAAATGTGCGGAGTCCTCATCGTTCAGGGCGGCCGTGGGCTCATCGAGAATCAGCAGCTTCACTTTCTTGGATAGAGCCTTGGCGATTTCGACAAGCTGTTGCTTACCGACGCCGAGTTCGATCACGGGCGTGCTCGGTAGCTCGTCGAGGCCAACCCGCGCGAGCAACATCGTCGCTTCACGGTTGGTCTTGGGCCAGTCGACAACACCACGCGTGGCGATCTCGTTGCCGAGGAAGATGTTCTCGGCGATAGAGAGGTAGGGGCTCAACGCAAGCTCCTGGTGAATGATCACGATGCCATCAGCCTCAGAGTCGTTTATCGACTTGTAGGCGGTCTCATGATTTTCGAAGGTGATGCTGCCGCCATAGCTACCGACGGGATAGACCCCGCTCAATACCTTCATGAGGGTAGATTTGCCGGCGCCGTTTTCGCCGCAAATAGCGTGGACATGGCCGCGTTCTACCTCAAGGCTTACGCCATCGAGGGCGCGAACGCCGCCGCTAAAGTCTTTGGTTATTTGGTTCATGCTGAGGATGGCAGTCATGAGTGTGCTCCGCTCGCAGTGACTTTCGGGGGACGGCTACTGTGCCGTCCCCCGATCGTCGAATCGTATTACTGAGTTCTAGCCGGGGCTAGAGACCTACGTCTGAGGCCTTGATGAAGCCGGAGTCGATGAGCTTCGACTGCACGTCATCCTTCACAACAACCTCTGGCGCGATCAGGAATGCGGGAACAACCTTTTCACCATTGTCGTAGGTCTCGGTGTCGTTGATCTCAGGCTCGTCACCGTTCATGATCGCCTCGACGAAGCCGAAGACTACGTTGCCCAGCTCGCGGGTGTCCTTCCAGACGGTCATCGACTGCTCGCCAGCGAGGATGTTGACGACGCTAGCCTTGTCGGCATCCTGACCGGTCAAGAGAGGCCAGTCGGTTCCGGCGGTGTAGCCAGCGCTGCGAAGCGATGCGGCAATACCCTGGGCAAGGCTGTCGTTGGGAGAAAGAACGACGTCGATCTTCTCGCCACCGGTGTAGAACGATCCGATGCGGTTGTCGAGTTCAGACTGAGCCGAGTCGGACTTCCAGCCGAGGATACCGATGCTCGCCCAGTCGTCATTGCTGGCGGGCGACTTGCCCGAAGGAACGACAAGCTGGCCCTTCTCTACGTAAGGAAGCAGAACATCCCATGCGCCGGAGAAGAAGAACTTGGCGTTGTTGTCGTCGGGGCTACCGGCGAAAGGCTCGAGGTTGAACGGGCCTGCACCATCGGCGAGTCCGAGCTGTTCTTCAATGAACTGGCCCTGAAGCTGGCCAACCTTGTAGTTGTCGAACGTTGCGTAGTAGTCGACGTCGGGCGTTCCATTGATCAGGCGGTCGTACGAAATGACCGTGACGTCTTGGGCCTTCGCGTCGGCGAGAACGGGCGCAAGAAGCTCTCCGTCGATTGCTGCGATGACGAGAACATCGACGCCCGAAGCGATTTGGTTCTGAATCTGGCTGATCTGGGTGTCGGCCTTGTCATCCGCATACTGCAGGTCAGCCGAGTAGCCGGCTTCTTCGAGCTGAGCCTTGAGGCCTTCGCCGTCGTTGATCCAGCGTTCGAGGTTGCGTGTAGGCATCGAGATTCCGACGCTGCCGAGGCTGTCGCCTCCGCCGGAGCCGCTATCGCCACTGCTGCAGGCTGCGAGCCCGAGGGTCATTACGGCTGCTGCTGCGACCGCAATAATTTTCTTCATTGACATCGTGTTGTCCCTTTCAAATGTGATTGCTGGACATCAAGCCAGTTACACGGGGTATGACCGGCCAGGGCAGGGCTGCAGTCCTCACGAGAAACGAAGTGCACGGCCCGGGTAAAAGCGCCGTGGAGCGCTACTTCGTTGTATCGCGAGGGGCAGCGGTAAGCGCCCCGTTTTGTTGATAGAGCGAACTTATATTGGTTCATACGTTGAATGCAACAACTTTCGAAAACTTTCATCAAATCGGTAGTTGCGATCAGATAACACGGGACTTCGGGCTGGAATTGCCCTGTTCCCACGCGATTGACTCAGCGGAGATACCGAAGTATGTTGTTCTCAATAACTTATTGCCACTGCTGCCAACGGAGAACCACAATGTCTTTGCAACCCACCCCCGCCGATAAATTTTCCTTCGGCCTCTGGACAATCGGCTGGGAGGGAGTTGACCCGTTCGGTGGAGCAACTCGCGCGCCCCTCGATATCGTTCACGGCGTCGAAAAGCTCGCCGAGCTGGGCGCTTACGGTATTACCTTCCATGACGACGACCTCTTCGCCTTCGGATCAACGGATGCCGAACGCCAGAAGCAGATCGACCGCCTGAAGCAAGTGCTCAGCGACACCGGCCTCATCGTGCCCATGGTCACCACTAACCTCTTCAGCGCTCCCGTCTTCAAGGACGGTGGATTCACGTCGAACGACCGCAGCGTTCGCCGCTTCGCCATGCGCAAGGCAATGCGTCAACTCGAACTCGGCGTAGAACTGGGCGCCAAGACCTTCGTCATGTGGGGCGGCCGTGAAGGCGCCGAGTACGACTCCGCCAAGAACGTACGCGCAGCACTCGAGCGCTACCGCGAATCGCTCAACCTGTTTGGCGACTATGTCACCGAAAAGGGCTACGACATCCGCTTCGCTATTGAGCCCAAGCCCAACGAGCCCCGCGGCGACATCTTGCTGCCAACCGTCGGTCACGCCATGGCGTTCATCGAAACCCTCGAACGCCCCGAGCTGTTCGGCGTGAACCCCGAGACGGGTCACGAACAGATGGCCGGACTCAACTTCACCTCGGGCATTGCTCAGGCGCTGTACCAGGACAAGCTGTTCCACATCGACCTCAACGGTCAGCGCGGAATCAAGTATGACCAAGACCTCGTTTTCGGTCACGGCGACCTGCACAACGCCTTCTCGCTCGTCGACCTGCTCGAAAATGGCGGCCCCGATGGTGGCCAGACCTACACGGGCCCGCGTCACTTCGACTACAAGCCCAGCCGCACCGAAGACGAAAACGGAGTGTGGGTTTCCGCTGCCGCCAACATGCGCAACTACCTGCTACTCAAGGAGCGCGCTGCCGCCTTCCGCGCCGACCCTGAGGTGCAAGAAGCTCTCGTCGAAGCGCGCGTCCTCGAACTCTCGGAGAACACTCTCGGCGAGAATGAAAGCTATGACGATCTGCTGGCTGACCGCGCCTCGTACGAAGACTTCGATCACGAGGCCTACTTCAACGGCAAGGGCTTCGGCTTCGTACGCCTCCAGCAGCTTGCTGGCGAGCACCTCATGGGCGCCCGCTAAATGACCCTCGTCGCGGGGATCGACTCCTCAACCCAGTCCTGCAAAATCGTGATCGTGGATGCCGCAACCGGTGCGCTCGTGCGCACCGGCCGCGCCTCCCATCCGACCGGCACCGAGGTTGATCCGAACGCCTGGTGGGTGGCCCTCAACGAGGCCATCACCGAGGCGGGCGGATTGGATGACGTCTCCGCGATCTCGGTCGGCGGCCAACAACACGGCATGGTCGTGTTGGATGCCGCCGGCCGGGTCATCCGCCCAGCCCTGCTGTGGAATGACACCCGCTCTGCCGCCGCGGCCGATGCCCTCAGCGCAGAGTTTCCTGACCTCGCGGAGCGCACCGGCTCGAAGCCGGTCGCCTCGTTCACATCGACGAAGCTGCGCTGGTTGCGCGACGCCGAGCCCGAGAACGCCGCCCTCGTTGCCGCCGTGTGCCTGCCGCACGATTGGCTGACGTGGCGATTGCGCGGCTTCGGGCCAGAGAATCCTGAACTTTCAGAGTTAATCACCGACCGGTCTGATGCCAGCGGCACGGGCTACTTCAACTCGGTGACCAACAAGTACGACCTCGACGTCCTGGGCGCCGCGCTGGGTCGTGATGCCTCGGCGATCACACTCCCCCGCATTGTCGCGCCCGGCGAATCCGCGGGAACAGTCGCCACCTCCGTTGCGGCGAACGCGATGATCTCGGTAGCGTGCGGTGCTGGCGATAACGCGGGAGCCGCACTAGGTCTCGGGGCCCGCGCTGGCGACGTTGTCGTGTCGATTGGTACGAGCGGCACCGTCTTTGCCGTCGCGACCTCGCAGATCCCCGACGCCACTGGTACCGTCGCTGGGTTTGCTGATGCCAGCGGAAACTTTCTCCCCCTCGTCGCCACCATGAACGCAGCGCGGGTGCTCGACAGCACCGCCGCCCTTCTCGGCGTGAACTACGACGAACTCGGCACGCTCGCCCTCGACGCCGCACCCGGCGCTGACGGCCTCGTTCTTCAGCCCTACTTCGAAGGCGAACGAACACCTAACTTGCCGGATGCCACGGCAACCCTGTTCGGCATGACGCTTGCTTCCACGACTCGGCCGTCGCTCGCGCGCGCCGCTATCGAGGGACTGCTCTGCGGCCTCGCTGATGGCCTCGACGCACTTGTACGTCAGGGAGTTGTCGCCGAGCGCATCCTGCTCATCGGCGGCGCGGCTCAAAACACTGCGGTCTCGTCGATCGCGTCTCAAGTTTTCGCCGTGCCTGTCGTCGTTCCCGAGCCCGGAGAGTATGTGGCCCTTGGCGCCGCAGCGCAGGCGGCGTGGGTGCTCGACGGCACACGCCCTGACTGGACGATCGCTACGGTCGCGGAGCCCGCATCCGATTATTGTCCCGTCATCCGCGAACAATACGCACGCTACGCGGTCTAGCCAGCATCACCCTCGTGCACGCTGAGCAAGCCGCCGAGTAGCACCGCATTAACCGCCGCACTGCTCGGCGCCCTCCTTCAAGGCGAGCGTTTCAGCCTGCTGCAACTGCTCGGATTCGCCCTCGCACTCGCCGCCATAGTCGGGGCACAAATCCCGCCGCGAAAGCACTCTCTAGCACCCGCCACCGACCGTCGTGACGCTCGAGACCAATGACAAATTGGTCTCGCAAAACGCCCGAAACCCGCGAAAACACGGCACGTTTTGAGGGGACAGACAGAACGTTCTGGTCAGCATTTATGCGGACTATTTCGAACGACACCCAAATGGGGGTCTACTGCCCCGCTTCTGAGGCTTGCATGCTTCAGTAAGCAAGAACCGAAAAACTAGCTCCTGGGGGGAGGATCAGATGTCAGAACACGTCATACTATTTGCCGGCCCCATGGGTGCCGGAAAGACAACTGCCATCCGTGCCCTCAGTGAGATTGAGGTCGTGAGCACCGAGGCAGCCAACAGCGACCAGGCGGCATCGGCCAAAGCCACGACGACTGTCGCTCTCGACTACGGCGAGATCAGCGTCAACGACGCAGAAAAGGTTCGCCTCTACGGCGTTCCCGGTCAAAAGCGCTTCGACTTCATGTGGAAGATTCTGGCCGAGCGCGCCGAGGGTGTCATCCTGCTGGTCAATGCGGATGCCGACAACCCGGTCGAGACTGCGATCGAGTACGTCAAAGAATTCTTCGCCCTGTACGAGCGCGGCGGAATCGTCATTGGTTTCACTCGCGCCGATCTCGTGCCCAACGCCCTCATTGAGGAATACGCGAACGCCCTCGCGGACGAAATGCCCGATGTCATGATCCCCGTGTTCACTGTGGATGGCCGCTCTAACGCCGACATGACCGTGTTGCTGATGACGCTCGTAGCCAACGTGGAGCTCAAGCAGGAGATCGCGCCAGCACTTTCTAGGAGGGCACGATGAGCATCGTCACCCACCATGACCCCAAGTACATCTCCCGAGGCGAACTCGCTCTCGGCGGACTCCGCAGTCTCGCCCCGTCGCTTCGCTATGCCTCCCTCCTCACGGAAGACGGTTTCAGCGTCGCGAACGTTGAAGGTCAAGAATTCGACAGCGATCGTTTTGCGAGCATGGCCAGCTCAACGCAGGCTCTCGCCGATGCTGTCGCTCGAGAATTACGACTCGGAGACAACGAGTTTGTGATCGTCGCGGCCGAGCAAGGCCATGTCGTGCAGGTGCGAGTCGAGGATCACCCGTTGGTGCTCGCAGCCTTGTTCACTGATAAGGACACCATCGGCAGGTCGCTGACCGCCGCGCGACGCACTGCGCGACGGCTCAACACACTGTTGATGGCCAAGTAACACCAAACCAAACACCCGCGTGACCCGAACAACTAGAGCAAGTAACTACCCGAATAACCCGCAAAACCAGAGCAAGCAACACCCGAATAACCCGCAGTAGGACCAGGAACTACGAACAGGTGTGATCACCGTCTAACCCGCCGATCACTTCCTGAATCGAGGATTTTTACCCGACAAAGCTTGACCGCAGTGCACCCTCGGCACTGCATCGGAATTCACGCAGGAGGCGTGAAGATGACTACTTACACAACTAATATCCCCGCCGGCTGGTACCCCGACCCGCTTGGCCTCCCCCAGTTGCGCTGGTGGGACAACCACACGTGGACCGACGAGATTTCGGGAGCACGCGCTCCCCTCGTGCACCAACTCGTCGATGTCGCCTTTGCCGACCCGACCGAGGTCGAATTCGACGATGAACCCCAGCGCGTTGCCGCATCTGCGCCGACCGCTCACGAGACCACGCCCAAGCCGACTCTCGCGAACACCTTGCGACAGCTCGAAGCTCCCCGTGCAGAGACTGCCGTCGATTCAGAGGCCGCAGGCGACCCGACCGTGAGCGCCCGCGACAGCAGCGACAGCGACGACGACTCCGACTTCACGGCAATCACGTCTGAGTGGGCCCAGGTTGCCGAAGCCATCAAGATCGCGGCGAGCAGTGCTCAGCCCACTGTTCTCGCGATCACGTCGCCCAGCTTTCCGATGCTGGTCATCGATGTATCTGAGCGTGCGTACTGGTGGAAAGCAGAAATTGCCGACTTCCCCATGTTCCCCACAGACATCAGCATTCGCAGCCACGTTCGCGAAGAAGTCATCATGCCCACGGGCGCTGGCTTCGACCTCAACCCGCTGCTGTGGATGATCGGCACCACCGGCTATGCTCACGCTGAAGCCCCGTGGCTCACCGACGGTGCTCGTTACCGTCTGCGTCGCTGGCCCAACATGACGAGCCTGCCGCACGACGCAGACCAGCTGCGGATGACCTCTATCCTCAGCCACGCCCCGCTGTCGGCGAAGGAACTCTCCGCCATTGCCGAGACCGAGCAGGTCGCCGCGAACTCGCTGCTCGCCGCGCTCAGCCTCATGAACATCCTGCGCGTGCTTCCCGGCGCCACCAGCGACGAAATGGGCGCTCCCGCACCGGCACCCGCCCCGCGCGGTTTCTTCGCTCGCCTGCGCGGCCGTCATAAGAAGTAGTTCGCACTTTCGTCGCTGTTTCCAGCCGAGCGGGTGGGTGAGTTACCCGACTCGCCCTCTCGGCTGAATAATCCTTGATTGTGGATGCTGTGCGCTTACGCTGTGCACATGATTGCGTTACCGTCGACCTCTTCCCAGTTCGCGCGCTGGGCCATCGCTGCCTTTCTGAGCTCCGTCCTCCTCGGAGCCAACCAGTTTCTTTTTGGCAGCTTTGGCGCCTTCGGCAATGGTCCGACAGACCTACCCGCTGTGGTGCCGATCGCCGGTGCAGCAGTCGGCCTTTTAGCAGTTCTGCTGTTGATACTCGCGGTGGCGTTGACGGGATTCTCAATCCGGGCTCGTTGGATAGCTCGATCAGCGTCCTCTCGAGCTATCGCCGCTGAGGAACCTACCGACATCCGGTATCAGCTTGATCCGCCACGTGACGAGCCCGTCTCCCGGCGGATTCGACTCGTTATGGGCGCGGGGTTCGTTGCCGCGATGCTCGCAGTCATCGCAATCGGAGTAGTGAACATTTACGTCTGGAACCCTCTGCAGAAAGCCCCCGGGCTGACTCTCGATGAGATCTACGCCGCGATGAACGCGGCAGGCGAATTGCAGTTCGACCCGTTCGCGTGGGTCTGGGCTGTTTTCTGGCCGCTGACAGCAGTCGTATTCGCGCTGCTTCTCGCCTCGTCATCGCTAGCGAACGTGATCACCGTGCGAGGCACACTCGCGGCAGGATTCGCGCTGCTCAGCGTCGCGATCGGACTCCACTGGCTCGCGGGATTCTCCATGGGCATGGGACTCGCCGACACCTTTTATGTCAGCGGCGGAGATGCCGCGAGCCCCGGACTGCTGCTGAATATAGTCGGGCAGCTCCTTGCGGTGGCCGCGCTCTTCCTTGCCATCGCCCCGCGACGCACAAACGCGGGCCGCCTGCCGGAGCAGACGACCCGCGTCGCAACGAACTAGCTAGCTCTCGCTGAGCTTCTTAGCTGTGAACCGCTGCGAGCGTGCGGCGGTCTTCGAGCAGCTGAGGCCAGAGCTTGCGGCGGTCGCGCACAACGAAGCCACGAGCGATGAAGCGGTCCTTGCCGTCAAAGCGGGGCTCGTACATCGAACGACCGTGCATGGCGCGCAGGTTGTCGAGCATGAGCAGGTCGCCCGGCTGAAGCACGTGAGCATCGCGGTGCTCGATGTAGGTTTCCACAACCTTGGCGAGCAGTCGCTGGGCTTCCGCCGTGATGCCGTGCATGAGGTCCTGGTCGACCAGAATGTACGGGTCATCTTCTGGCCCACGCAAGATCGGGAACGGGCCGCGTACGTCATCCGGGTTGGGGATGTAAGGCTGGAACGACTCGTCGATGGTGGTGGCCCACAGCGGCTGGCGCAGCTTGGCAACCTCTTCGGGAGTCATGTTCGCCACCAGCTTGCGACCCGAGAACGCGTAGGTCTTGGCATTCTCGTCGCCGCGAAGCGATCCGAGGATGACGTAGTCGGGCTTGAAGTCAGAAAAGCACTGCTCGGTGTGAGCTTCGAGCTCCACCTTCGAGCCCTGCGACTGCTGAGTTACCGCAAGCTTAGGGTTGGGGACCATGTCTTGGATGAGGTGGCCGTTGCCCTCTGCCTCATAAGCAACCATGCTTCCGAGGAGGTGGGCAAGCATTCCCATTTCTTTCGCAAAAACGGTGCCGGCGCCGAGGCCGCTCTTGTTGTTCAGCGGGGTATCTGTGAGGTCTTCATCGACGTACAGGCCACGCACAACCATGATGCCGGCTTCAGAGCCAACCTCAGCAAAATTCAGAACAGCGGCACGGACCTCTTCAGGCAGGCTGAAAGCCGCAGCGAGAGCCTGGCGACCGAAGTCATCCGGGTTCTCGTTAGGGTGCGCAGTAATGCGCTCAGCGGCGGTACGAATCTCAGCAGCCATAGCTGCGTCGACAGTGAAAAGGCTCGATTGGAGCTCGTGAACGGTAATGTCGCTCTCCTTGCTTCGTGCGCTGCGCAAGCTGTTGCTCTTGGTGGCCCTGGGAAGGCGCAGTCGCGGACGTTGTCTCCATAGGGAAGACACTTCATAAATTACACCCTCCGCCCCCTAAAACACGAGGATTGCGGGGTCGGCGGGGCCGTGCACAGCAAAAATGAAGCTACGTCATAGGTGATTCGCGGTTGCCCAATCTCGCGCTAAGATTGACCGGCCAGCGGGAGTGGTGAAATTGGTATACACGCAGGATTTAGGTTCCTGTGCTTTCGAGCGTGCGGGTTCAAGTCCCGCCTTCCGCACAACACGTTGCCTTCAACACAAAGCGCACTAGCACCAGCCCGCAGCTTGAGCTGCAACGACAAAGGCGCACGACGAGCTTTCGCTCCCCGTGCGCCTGCTCCAGGCCTGATCCCGGTCTAGTTAGCTGGTGCCACTTCTGCCGTGACTTCTGACGTCACCACGGTCTTGCCGATGGCGCTCCCCGTTTCCACGAGCGCATGGGCGGCCCGCAGCTGTTCAGCATTCAGCGGGCTGAAAGTGCGGGTGAGAGTCGTACGAATTTCGCCGGCATCCACGAGGTCAGCCACCTCGTTCAGAAGCTCATGCTGCAGCACCATGTCGGCGGTGTGCTGAGCGGAGCGAGTGAACATGAGTTCCCAGTGCCAGCTGAGCGCCTTGCCTTTGAGCGAGAGCAGGTCGAGCCCCGCCTCGTCGTCAATGGCAACGATCTCGCCGAACGGCTTGATGAGCTCGACTATCGCGGGCAGGTTCGTGCCGGTCTGCGAGGTGAACACCCAGTCCACGCCTTCGGGGGCGACAGCTGCGACGTTGGCCGCAAGGTCGCCGCGGTGGTCGACAACCGCATCCGCGCCCAGCCCAGTCACCCACGCGCTGGTTTCGTCGCGTGACGCGGTGGCGATTACCCGAACGCCCGTGAGCTTCTTGGCGAGCTGAATGAGCACCGAACCCACTCCCCCAGCAGCTCCCAGAACCAACAGGGTCCCCGAGCTGTCCTTACTGAGCTTGAGCTTGTGAAAGAGCGCCTCGTAGGCCGTGATGGTCGTGAGCGGCATCGCTGCAGCCTCGGCATGCGTCAAGCTCGACGGCTTGCGACCCACGATGCGCTCATCGACATGGTGCAGGCGCGAGTAGGTGCCGGGGCGAGTGATATCTCCGGCGTACCAGACCTCGTCGCCCGGCTGAAAGAGAGTGACCTCAGGGCCGACAGCGGCTACGACACCCGACGCGTCCCATCCGATAACTCGATCAGCGATCTCTCCGCCAGCGCGCACCTTCACGTCGACGGGGTTGACCGAAACGGCAACTACTTCGACGAGGATGTCGTGACCGGCTGTAGCGTCAATGGTCAGTTCGGTGTCGACCAGGCTTCCCTCGGCCTCAATCGATCCGCCACCGCGAGTGACGACGGCGGGCGCTGCTGATCCAATGCTGAAGCGGGAGGGAGCTGGGGTGTTCACTGGGGTCCTTTGCGTGATCGCTAACGTGCGAACTTCACGCTAAACCCGCCCCACTGGTGACCCGCAAGGGAGGCAACTTACCCCGAGGTAAGCGACCTGCGGCACCTTACCCCCGGAAGATTGCGCCGCAGGGGCCCGCTAGGCGAGAGCGCGGGCGGCCTCAGTGCGTTGGGCATGCTCGAGTTGAGACTCGGCCCATACCCGCAGGGCTTCCAGCGGAACTCCCGCATCTCGCCCGAGCGCCGTCAAGGTGTACTCCACACGCAAGGGAACCTCGGCAAACACTTCACGATCGACGATTCCGTAGTCTTCAAGCCGGCGAAGAGTGCTCGTGAGCACCTTGGGTGAGATGCCATCCAGATGGCGCTGCAGCTCCCCGAAGCGCATCCGGCCGCCCAGCAGCGCGCCGATAGCAAGCGCCGACCATTTGCTGGCAACGACATCCAGCAGATCGCGGCACGGGCAGGTGGCCGAAAAAACATTCCCGACATGAATGTGATCGTGTTCATGGCTCTGATCGAGATTCATAGCGCCCTTTCGATAGTTGCTTCCCCAACGATAGCAACCCGTCACGATTTCGGCCAGAACCGGGGGTATCCCCCACAGCGAAGCCCCCTCAGCACCCGTTACTCTGTGAGGTACATAGCTACTGTCGCCGACTACGCGCACCTAGCCGACGATTCTGGAGACAACCCTTGGTAGGCACAGCCCTCATCCCGTGGCTCGATCCCCAAAACCTCATCAACGGTTTCGGGGCGTTCGCGCTGCTGGGCGTTGCCCTCATCGTCTTCTCCGAGACCGGATTACTGGTCGGCTTCTTTTTGCCCGGTGACACCCTGCTGCTCATCACCGGCGTGCTCACCTTCGCCGGCGTGATCGAGTTCGACATCTGGTGGGTCTGTTTGGCCATCAGTCTTGCCGCTTTCCTCGGTGGAGAAGTCGGCTATCTCATTGGGCACAAGCTGGGCCCCAAAGTATTCGAACGCAAAGAGACCGGGCTCTTCAGCGTCGAGAATGTGCGACGCACCAACGCCTTCTTCGCCCGCTTCGGTGGCGCCGCCGTCATTCTGGCTCGCTTTGTTCCGATCGTACGAACGTTCGCCCCAGTCGCCGCGGGTGTCGGCCACATGGACTACCGCAAGTACTCGCTCTATAACGCGATCGGCGCTCTCACGTGGGGTTCCGGGCTCACCTTTGGCGGGTACCTGTTGGGCTATATCCCGTGGCTCAGCGACTTCATCGTCGAATACATCGACCTCATTTTGCTCGCCGCCGTAACCCTCACGGTGTTGCCGACAGCATTCCACTACTTCCGCTCATCGCACAAAGCAAAAAAGGCACGCGAAGCTGGCCAGCCAGACACACTCGACGATGATGAGGCCGAGGCTCTCGCCCTGCACCCCAAAGACTTCGACCAGAATCTCGACGACTAACGACGAGGTCGGATGGTCGGCGTTCGCTACGGCGTAGGCGCGGGTTACTGCTTCGGCGAACGCTTGCGAATAGCGGCGACGGCCTGCTGAGCAGCTCGACGCACCTCAATGTCTTCATCCTTGACGAGGGCCGAAATCGCCTCGACGTCGTCGAGGGATCCGACGGTGCCAAGCGCGCGAGCCGCGGAGGCGCGAACACGAGCGGTGTCGTCCTCCAGGAGCGCCGCAAGTTCGTCGTGAGCGTCAACGCGACGAGTAGCAACGACTCGCGTTGCCATCTCGCGCACACGCCACGCTTGGTTGCTGAGAGCGGCGCGTACGGCATCCGCAGCTTTGTCGTTCCAGGCGTGCAAGAGCGCACGGGTTCCCCATAGTTCGGGCCAGTACAGCACCGGAGCACCATCGAGGATGCCCTGAGCGTGCTCGCCACCGACGACGAGCAAGAACTCTTTGCCCTCGTTGTTGCCCTCGATGAGAGAGACGGCGCGCTCGACTACGGTGTCTTCGCCGTGCCGCTCGCTGGCAGCCGCGATGCGGGCTGCGATAGGAAGAGCAAGGTCAACGGCGTGGGGATCATCATGTTCAGACACGCCTCAACCCTACGTTGTTGCGCTGCTTCGCTCGACCGTTGACCTGTTACTGCTCGTCGCCGAGCAGTTGATCACGCACTACCGGCATGATCGCCGCGAAAGCTTGCGCTCGGTGGCTAAGGGCATCCTTCTGGTCTGAAGTGAGATCTGCGGAGGTTCCGGGTTGACCGTCGGGGCAGAAAATGGGGTCGTAGCCAAAGCCTTCGGAGCCGCTGCGTTCGCGCGCCACGGTTCCCGGCCAGAGCGCGAGTTCCACGAACTCGCGCGACTGATCGCCAGGAATCACAAACGCGGCAGCGCACGCGAACTGGGCGGCGCGGTCATCCACACCTTCCATGTTCGACAGCAGCAGCTGGAGGTTGTCTGTGTCATTTCGCGTTCCCGCATACCGAGCCGAGTGGATGCCGGGGGCACCGCCCAGCGCATCAACGCAGATTCCGGAGTCGTCTGCCAGCGCGGGCAACCCAGTGTGGGCGGCGGCAGCCCGCGCTTTGATGAGCGCGTTGGCCTGGAACGTGTCGCCGTCTTCGACGGGCTCGGGCCCGTCGTAGGCAACGAGCTCAAGTCCATCGAGAGCCGGGCCGAGAATCCGGCGCAGCTCGGCGACTTTGTGAGCGTTGTGGGTGGCGAGAACGATGCGCATGAGGCTAGTTGGCTGCTGCCGCGGAGCCCGGAGCGCCTTCAGCGAGCGAGGCGACCTGAAGCGCGGTGAGGTCTACTGCCCCGCCGAGGGCAAGGTCGAGCAGGGAGTCAAGTTCGCGGCGGTCGAAGGGGGCACCTTCCGCGGTGCCCTGAACCTCCACGAAGAGACCGCGGCCGGTGACGACAACGTTCATGTCGGTCTCGGCGCGAACATCTTCAACGTAGGCGAGGTCGAGCATAGGCTCGCCGTCGATGATTCCGACGCTCACGGCAGCGAGCGAGTCGAAGAGAGCCTTCGAGTTCTTGCCGATGAACTTCTTCTCGCGGCCCCACTCGATGGCGTCGGCCAGAGCAACGTAAGCGCCCGTGATCGCAGCCGTGCGGGTTCCGCCGTCAGCCTGGAGAACGTCACAGTCGATCACGATCGTGTTCTCGCCCAGCGCCTTCATGTCGACGACAGCGCGCAGGCTGCGACCGATGAGGCGGGAGATCTCGTGTGTACGGCCGCCGACCTTGCCCTTGACGGCTTCGCGGTCCATGCGGCTGTTCGTGCTGCGGGGAAGCATCGAGTACTCGGCTGTAACCCAGCCCTTGCCCTTGCCTGCCATCCAGCGTGGAACGCCGTTCGTGAAGGATGCCGTGCACAGCACCTTGGTCTTACCGAACGAGATCAGGGCGGAACCTTCAGCTTGGTCGCTCCACCCGCGCTCGATCGTGACCTTGCGCAGTTCGTTGTTTTCGCGGCCGTCGTGACGTGACATCTGTCTTCTCTCTATCGGTGAAATCTGGGGTGTGGGGTGGGCGCGATCACGGGTTGCTTGCCACCGGGGCGGTGGAGCATCCGCATCGCTAATCGAGAATGGGGAGGTTAATTACGCCGGTGTCGAAGGTCTCGACGCGCACAATATTGGGCCCCATAAAACGTGAAGCGAGGCGAGTGAAACCGAGCTTGTCTGGCCCGGTGGCCTCAAAGGTATGGCGAGCGGGTTCAGTCGAATCGCGCAGCAGGTTGTGGGCCACAAGCGTGCTGTACACGTCGTACGCGGTCTCCTCAGCACTCGACACGAGCGTCACTTCGCGACCCATCACGTACTGAATCGCCGCAGAGATGTGCGGGTAGTGAGTGCAGCCGAGCACGAGAGTATCGACATCAGCGGCTTTGAGCGGCGCCAGATACTCCTCGGCGACCGCCAAAACTTCGGGGCCGGTAGTGATACCGGCTTCAACAAATTCGACAAAACGCGGACAGGCCTGCGTGAACAATTGAATGTCGGATGCCGCAGCGAAGGCATCTTCGTAGGCTCGCGATTTGACGGTGCCGGTCGTACCGATCACTCCGACGCGACGATTGCGGGTCTGGCTAACTGCCGCCCTCGTAGCGGGCTGGATAACTTCGACCACCTCGATGCCGTACGCCTCGGTGTAGCGCTCACGAGCATCCCGCAGCATCGCAGCCGAGGCCGTGTTGCACGCGATCACGAGCAGCTTCACGCCATCGTCAACGAGGCGGTCCATCACTTCGAGCGCATAGCGACGTACATCCGCGATGGGCTTAGGACCGTAGGGCGAGTGAAGAGTGTCGCCCACATAGGTGATGGATTCGTGCGGCAACTGGTCGATGATGGCGCGGGCAACGGTGAGGCCGCCGACTCCGGAATCGAAAACGCCAATGGGTGCATCAGTCACGCCTTCAATCGTAGTGGTGGATGCCCGAACACTCCCCGCCAGCATTGAGCGACGGTCGCGTACGCTGGTCAGGTGAGTACCGCTCTACTAACAGACCAATACGAGCTGACGATGCTCGACGCCGCTATCGGCAGTGGCCGCCACGAACGCCAGTGCGTGTTCGAAGTGTTCGCCCGTCGCCTGCCCGACAGCCGCCGTTACGGCATTGTCGCCGGCACGGGGCGCCTGCTCGAGCTGATTGCAGAGTTCCGCTTTGGCGACGACGAACTGAGCTTCCTCTCGCGCAACGCGATCGTGAGTCCCGCGACAATCGAATGGCTCGCCAACTATCGCTTCACGGGCGACATCAGTGGGTATCGCGAAGGCGACGCGTACTTCCCCGGCTCCCCTCTGCTCACCGTCGAGGGATCGTTTGCCGAGGCTGTCTTGCTCGAGACTGTGGCCCTCAGTGTGCTGAATTACGACTCGGCTGTGGCCTCCGCCGCTGCCCGCATGGTGTCTGCCGCCGACGCGCGACCCCTCGCTGAGATGGGATCACGCCGCACGGGCGAACGCTCGGCCGTGGCATCCGCTCGCGCCGCGTACATCGCAGGCTTCAGCGCCACCAGCAACCTCGAGGCGGGCCGCAGTTGGGGCGTGCCGACGATGGGCACCGCCGCACACTCGTTCACGCTGCTCCACGACACCGAAGAAGAAGCGTTCCAGGCGCAGGTCGCTGCTCTCGGCCCCTCGACAACGCTGCTCGTCGACACCTACGACGTTGAGAACGCCGTCGCGCTTGCCGTCAAGGTTGCCGGCACCGAGCTCGGCGCCGTGCGCATCGACTCCGGCGACTTGGCCACCCAGGTCGCGTCGGTTCGCGCTCAGCTCGATTCGCTCGGCGCCACTAAGACTCGCATCACCGTCACGAACGATCTCGATGAGCACGCGATCGCTGCGTTACGCGCCGCTCCCGTTGATTCCTTCGGCGTCGGAACCTCGGTCGTCACCGGTTCCGGCCACCCGGCCGCCGGCATGGTCTACAAGCTCGTTGCCCATCACAACGACGCGGGCGAGTGGGTTTCGGTCGCCAAAAAGTCCGCTGCCAAGGCGACGGTAGGCGGCCACAAGGCGGCGATTCGTACGATGCAGAACGGTGTTGCGACATCCGAGCTGATTTTTCAAACTCAGGATGCTCGGCCCGAGGTCGAGGGCCGCGAACTGAACGTTCCGCTCATGACGGCGGGAGCGGCGGATGCTCAGTGGCTCGGTGCCAGCGGAACGACAGCCGCCCGAGACCACCGCGAGCAAGCGATGGCCGAGCTACCGCAGACAGCCTTTCGGCTTTCCCGCGGTGAGCCCGTGTTGCCCACGGTCTATCGCTAGGCCTTCATCTTTTCGTAAACCTCTTTGCAGGTGGGGCAGACCGGAAACTTTTCCGGGTCGCGACCCGGCGTCCAGAGCTTGCCGCAGAGGGCGCGAATCGGCTTGCCCGAAAGCGCCGATTCCATAATCTTGTTTTTGGGCGCGTAGTGCGAGAAGCGCTCGTGGTCGCCCTCTTCAACCTGCTCTTGGTTGAGCAGTTCTTCGAGTTCGCGGTCGAGAGTGTCGGTTCCGCCGCCTGTGATGTCGGTGTCAGCCATGGGCCAATTCTACTTCCGTCGCGGTGAGCTGGTGTCTGTGATTCTGCTGACCCGGCTCGGATGGGGTTGGTCAGTTTTGTGAGGAGAGAGCCAAGAGCTCTGGGCCGCGGCGCACCATGATGCGGCCGCCCCAGTACACGCCAATGACGAGCACGAGCAGCCCCAGCGGCACACCCACGATGAATGCAGCCCAGTTCGGCTGAAGGGTCGTGAAGGGATTGAACAGCACGATCGCGAGCACCGGCACGGCGAACAGGGTCGAGAGCGCGAAGGTGAAGGACTGCACAGTGGCCGCGTTCGACACGAGAGCTTGCGGTTGAATGAAGGCCCCATGCCCGGGAAGCGGTGCTGCGTAGGGGAAGGCCGCCGAACTCACGCTGGAGACGCCGAGACCCGCAAAGAGAACGCAGAGGCTGAGCCCGATCAGACCGGGAAGCGCCTCGCCATTACCCACAATGACCACGGTGAGGATGCTTCCCATAACCGCCAGGGGAATGCCGACGAGAAGGTTGGGCACGATGCGCCCCCAACGGTCATCCGAGCCGCGCGTGTGCGCCGAGACATGAGTCCAGAGTGCCGTGTTGTCGTGGGCGACATCGTTGTGAGCGCTCCAACCGAGAAACAGACACATGACAGGAACGGGGATCCAGGCGATCACGTCGGCGCCAATGCCGCCGACGAGCAGCGCCGCCACCATTCCGATCGGGATGATGGGGATTGCCGCAAGAGCAACGAAGTAGCGCGCATCCCGAGCCCAGTAGCTCAGGCTGCGGGCCGCAACCGCCCCCAGCGGAGTCGCGGGCATAAGACGAAACCATCCCAGTCCGGAGCGATAGGTTTCGACAGCGCTGCGTTCGGGCCGCGAGAGGACGAAGCCTAAGAGGAAGTACCAGCAGGCTGCGAGAACGGCGAGGAAGCCGAGAGCAATGGCGAGTTTGCCGACAACATCGCCGGTGTCCCCCGCTGCCGCTGACGCCGGGGCACTGAAGGCTGCGCCGAGCGGCGTCCATTCCAGCGCGGCTGCGAGGCGACGGATCACGGGCAACACTTGGGACTGGTAGTCGGCGAGCGCGAGCATAACGGCGATCGGCAGCGATGCCACAACGAGAGTGACCGCGACAATGCCGAAGCTCTCCCGCAAACGACGGGTGCTGAGATAGCGGGCCGCGACGAGACTCGCGAGGCGAGCTCCCACGACCGCCGTGCCAATCACAATCAGCCCTGAAAGCACAGAGACTAGCGCGGAGGCTAGGGTGCCAGACCACGCGACGATTTGCGCGATCGTGAGCCCGACAAGCATCACCGTGGGGATGCTGATCGCACCGACGAGGAGAAGGAGGGCAGCGAGTGTCAGGCGACTGAGTGGCAGGTAGGCGAATCTGCGTGGGTCGAGCGCGTCATCCGCATTCCAGCCCAGCGGCATCACCAAGAACCCGACGAGCACAGCGGAGCCGAAGACCACCAAGGTTGCTCCGGCGACTTCTGCCGTGGTGGTACGCAGGTCCGCCACGGCGGTAATGGCGATCACGAAAAGCACGGCGCTGTAGATCAGCACCAATCCCATGGCGGATGCTACGAGCGGTCCCCGACGAAACGCATTCGCGAGAAGGGTGAGTTTCAGTCGGAGAAACTGCTTAACCACTCGAGCCCTCCCCCATTGGAATTCTTACCGGTCAGTTGCACGAAACGGTCTTCGAGCGACATTCCGTTGCGAACTTCGTCGATCGTGCCATCCGCGAGCAACCTGCCCTCAACGATGACGGCGACGTGGCTGCAGACGCGCTGCACGAGTTCCATCCGGTGGCTCGAGAGCAACACCGTGCCCCCCGCGTTGACGTATTGCTTCAGGATGCGCGTCACGGTTGCCGCCGACACAGGATCGACGGACTCGAAAGGTTCGTCGAGTACCAAAAGCCGCGGTGAGTGAATCATGGCGGCCGCGAGCGCGACCTTCTTGAGCATTCCCGAGGAGTAGTCGCTGACGAGTCGCCCCATGACGTCGTCGAGCCCGAACGCGGTAGCAAGATCTGCAGAGCGCTTGCGCACTTCCGATGCTTCGAGACCACGCAGTACGCCCGAGTAATACAGCAGTTGAGACCCGGTGAGGCGGTCAAAGATGCGCAAGCGGTCAGGCAGCACACCGATGGAGCGCTTCGCAATTTCGGGTGATTCCCACACGTCGACGCCGTTGACGGTTGCGTTACCCGAGTCGGGTCGCAGCAGCCCAGTAATCATCGAGAGCGTTGTGGTCTTGCCCGCCCCGTTAGGGCCGACGATGCCGTAAAACACTCCGGCGCGCACGCTGAGGCGAATGTCATCGACGGCAACGGTGTCTCCGAAGTCCTTCGAGAGCCCGTTTACCTGCAACACCACGTCGTCGGATGTCGCCTCGAGTCCGTGCGCAACGGTCGGGTCAACGGCGACCAGGGCTGCGCTCACATCCTCCGGTTCAACGCTGACGGTGTCATCGCGCTTGGGCTCGACAACGATCGTTGGAGCGTCGGAGCTCAGCTCCTCGTCCTCGCGAGCAATGGTGTCTGGCTCGGCCGTCATTGGCGCGGCTGTCGTTGACTCGCTGGCTTCGGCGTCGGCGTCGGCGTCGGCGTCGGCGTCGGCGTCGGCGTCGGCGTCGGCTCGATCTGGGGCGCTAACGGGCGTCACGTCAACGTCAGAAGTCTTCTCGACGTCAGCAGGCTTCTCGACGTCAGCAGGCTTCTCGGCCGTCAGACGTTCAGCTTCTACCTGTTCGGCTTCCGCTTTCTCAGCTTCAGCTTTTTCGGCTTCAGCACGTTCCAACTCCGCGCGTTCGGCTTCCGCCTCCGCTTCGACTTTCTCTGCCTCAGCCTTTTCCGCTTCCGCACGTTCGGCTTCAAACTTGTCAGTCTCAGCCTTGTCGGCGGCCGCCTTTTCATCGGCGAGCTTCTGCTCGGCAGCTTTCTTGGCTGCTGCTTCAGCTGCCGGGGCGGCAAACTGCGAGGCTAGTGCTCGCAGGCGTGCCAACCCCGCAAGAACGGCATCCGGCTTCTCCTCTGCGGCGGGAACGTCCTGCTCCGGCTTCGCGTCAGTTGTGGCCTCCGCCGGCTCGCGAGCCGAATCAACCGATTTTTCGGAATCTCCTGAATCCCCTGAATCAGCCTCTCCGTCGGCGTCAGCTGCTTCAACGCCGTCGACGACGACGTCGACAGTCTCAGAATCAGCTTCCCCAGTGGCATCAGCGGTATCAGTGGCATCAGCGGTATCAGCAGCCTGGACACTCACTGCTGCGTCGCTAGCGTCAACGACTGTGCCCTCAGGGCCCTCACTAGGACTGAGAGCGGCGACATCGGTAGCGGTCAGGTCGGTAGCGGTCAGGTCGGCGTCAACAGCAGGTGCGGTGGGCTTCGGTGAGGCTGACTCTGGGCTAGCGGGTTTCGGACCACTCGGTTTGGGGGCCTGCGGCTTCGGTGCTCGCGGCTTGGGGCTTTTGAGCGCTGAAGGCGTGGACGCCGCGTCAGCAGCAGTCGACTTCGCCGCCGGGCGTGGGGAAGCACTCGGCTTCGCAGCAGCCTGCTTGGCAGCACTCGGCTTGGCCGCACCGGGCTTGGCAGCACGCGGCTTCGCAGCACTCGGCTTGGCCGCACCGGGCTTGGCAGCACCGGGCTTGGCAGCACCGGGCGTTGCATTCGTCGCCGAGGCGCTCGTTGTGCGGGTAGCGGGTTTCTTGGCGGCAGGCTTACGAGTAGCAGAGGCTGAAGGCTTGGCGGTAGCCGATTTCGCTTGAGAACCACGAGCCGTCGCAGGCTTTCGGGTGCTGCTCACGGGCTTCGTTACCGGCGTTTCAACAGTCTTCTTGCCCTCGTCGGGGGTTTGGGCGTTTTCCACTGTCCAAACCTACCAATCAGATGCCTCAAGAATGAGCCTGCATCACAAATAGGCAACAACCCTCAAAAATCTATGGAGTTCTCGGCCTACACAGTTAGCCTGACTATCGCACAAAGGTGTGTCGTATTTTTCAATCTCGGGTTAACAGTAGGTAAATCATCAACCTTGAACCCGAGCCCCAGAACTACTGAGGAGACCACCATGACTACACAGGTCGTTATTTTAGCTGCCGGCATGGGCAGCCGTTTGGGCCGCTCGCTTCCGAAGCCACTGACTGAGCTCAGCGATGGCCGCACCATCATGAAGCAGCAGTTCGACAACATCCACCACGCCTTCGGCAACAACGTCAAGGTCACAATCGTCGTCGGCTACAAGCTCGAGCACATCATCGAAGCATTTCCCGAGGCATCGTTCGTTTACAACGAGCAGTACGACCAGACCAACACGTCGAAGAGCCTCATGCGTGCGCTTCAGGCGTCCACTCCTGGTGGAGTGCTCTGGATGAACGGCGACGTTGTCTTCGACCCCACCGCTCTTGAACGTGCCGCAGCCATGGTTGCGCGCGATCAGTCATTCGTCAGCGTCAACACCGCGAAGGTATCTGACGAAGAGGTCAAGTACACGACCGACGCTGAGGGCTTCATCAAGGAGCTTTCCAAGACCGTCAAGGGCGGGCTAGGCGAGGCTGTCGGCATCAACTACATTTCACGCGACGCTAAGTCCACGCTGCTGCGCCACCTCAAGAAGGTCGGCGACCAGGACTACTTCGAACGCGGCATCGAGCTCGCCATCGAAGAAGACAACCTGCTCATTGAGCCCGTAGACATCTCAGACCTCTACGCCATCGAGGTCGATTTCGCTGAAGATCTCGAGCGCGCAAACCTCTTCGTATAAGTACTGTCGGGGGCTCACCGAGCCTCGCAGCAGCGTCCGTCTCGCACTCAGTGTGGGGCGGACGTCGCTCGTTAAAGCGAAGAATAACTCACGCAGATGCACGTGAGCGCGGCTGACTGTCGATTTGCCCGTTTACTATAGGGGCGTGGCACACACAGCACTGGGTCGATCAGCATGGTCTCCCCTCACCCGATACCGCCGCACACTGTGGTTACTCACGGTGCGCGACCTCCGCGTGCGATACTCCACGTCTGCTCTCGGCTATGTGTGGAGCATCCTCGATCCCCTCGTCATGGCGGGCATCTACTGGTTTGTCTTCACTCGCGTCTTCGAGCGTACGGTCGGAGAACAGCCCTACATCGTGTTCTTGCTCGCGGCCCTGCTGCCCTGGATGTGGTTCAACGGCGCAGTTTCCGACGCCACTCGGGCATACCTTCGCGAATCTAAACTGATCAGATCGACCAAAATCCCCCGCACCATCTGGGTAGCACGACTCGTGCTCTCAAAGGGGATCGAGTTCATCGCTAGCCTTCCCGTTCTCGCTCTATTCGCCGTCTTCAACGGAGCCGTGCTGCACTGGGAAGCAGTCTATTTTGTGCTGGGAATCATCCTTCAGGCGATTCTCACGATGGGCGTTGGTCTCATCGTCGCCCCGCTCGTAGTGTTCTTCCGCGACCTCGAGCGCGCAGTGAAACTGGCGCTGCGGTTTTTGTTCTACGCCTCCCCCATCATTTATGGGCTATCCGATCTCGGCAAGTTGGGGCTTGAGACCCTCGCGGCGTTCAATCCGCTCGCTGGAATCTTCTCGCTCTACCGAGCGGCGTTCTTTCCCGACCAGCTCAATTGGTCGGCCGTACTGATAGCGGCGCTCATGAGCGTGATCCTGCTCGCTGTAGGAATCCTTGTCTTCGCTCGCACCGAACGCGCCGTGCTGAAGGAAATCTAATGACCGACAACAGCGTTATTCGAGTAGAGGATGCGGGCATCCGCTTCCGCCTCAATCGTCGATCGCGCCGCAGCTTCAAAGACCTCTTCGCCGGCCGCAAACGGCGAGCACGAGCCGACGAGTTCTGGGCGCTGCGCAACGTAAGTTTCGACGTCAACGCCGGTGAAGCAATCGGCGTCGTTGGTCGTAACGGCCAAGGAAAATCGACTCTGCTCAAGCTCGTAGCCGAAGTGATGCTGGCCGATGAGGGCAGTGTGCACGTTGACAAAGGCGTTGCCCCGCTGATCGAAATCACGGGTGGATTTGTCGACGACCTCAGCGTTCGCGACAACGTTTACCTCACGGCGGGCCTCCATGGCATGACGAAGAGCGAAATCAACGATCGCTTCGATGAGATCATCGATTTTGCCGAGATTAAGCGCTTTATTGACACCCCGTACAAGCACCTGTCGAGCGGGATGCGCGTGCGCATTGCTTTCGCTGTGATCTCACGCCTCGAGGAACCGATCATCCTGGTGGATGAAGTGCTCGCTGTCGGCGATAAGGCCTTCCGTGAAAAGTGCTACCGCCGCATTGAAGAACTCTTAGAGGGCGGTCGCACTCTCTTCTTCGTCTCTCACAACGAGCGAGACCTCCGCCGATTCTGCTCCCGCGGGCTCTACCTCGACAAAGGCGATCTCGTGCTCGACGGCCCCATCAACGATGTGCTCGCGCTCTACAACAAGGACTACCCCGCGTAACTCTCCCACTCGGTGTGGCGTCTCTCGGTATTGGCGTCTGGCGGTGTTGGCCTCTGGCGGTATTGGCCTCTAGCGGTGTGGGCGATGCTCCGACATCCGTCGCTCACGAACGTCACAGTTAGCCAACGGCAGCCTCACTCCCGGGATGCCGTCAGACGCCTCCGGTACGCTGAAACGCATGGCAAACAGCGATATCAGCAGCTCTCACCCGATGGTGGTGCGCGGCATCGACCGCGTGCTCACGGTGCAGCGTCCGGTTGTGCTCGCACACATCCGCAGCATCCGTCGCAGCAAACCTCACGCCACTCCGGATGAGATCATCACCGTTCTCGAACGCCGCTATCTGGCTGCCGTGACAACCGGTGGCGCGCTCGTGGGAGCGAGCGCGGCGATCCCCGCCGTCGGCACTGGAGCATCGCTCGCGCTGTCGGGCGTCGAGACAGCGGGCTTTCTCGAAGCCAGCGCCCTTTTTGCTCAGTCGGTCACCGAAGTCCACGGAATCGTTGTCGACGACCCTGACCGTGCGCGCGCCCTCGTGATGACGATGGTGCTGGGCGGTGCTGGCAGCGACCTCGTGAAACAGCTCGCGGCCCAAGCGACCGGTGCCGGTGCCGTTCGTTCAGCGTTCTGGGGCGAGACCCTCGCTAAGAATCTGCCCAGCACCCTAGTGGGGCCTATCGCCGACCGCCTCAAAAAAACCTTCCTCAAACGCTACGCAGCCGCTCAAGGCACGAATGTTGTCGGCCGCCTTATGCCGTTCGGTATCGGTGCTGTTATTGGCGGCGGCGGTAACAACATTTTGGGCCGCCAAATCGTACGCACCGCTCGTCAAGGGTTTGGTCCGGCACCAGCAACGTTGCCTGCATGGCTCGAGCCGGTAATCGCGCTCCCGAAAGCGGCTAAAACGCCCAAGGTCCGCGGCACACGCTCACGACTGCCTTCGCTGCCAGCCTTACCTCTGCGCCGAAAACGTCGTGGTTGGGTGGAGCTAGAGACCCTCGCCGATCTGGAAAACCACCTCGACAGCGATCAATTACCCGCAATCGAGGCGAGCAGCGATAGTGGCCTCGAGTCGGCCCCTCACCCCGAGCACGCGCCCGGACACGCGCACGCGCCCGAGCACGACTCTGGGCGCTAACCTTCGCGCTGACTATTCAGCGTCGGGCGATTCATCCTCGTCGTCTTCGAAGGGGTCAGCTTCGGTGACCAGACGATCACCGATGTGGATCTGCGCGTGACGGTGCCACAACGCCACCAACGACTCGACTGCGTCATGAAAACGGGCGGTTGCTGCACCGGGAGTGGTGTCGCCGAAATGGCGCTCGGCCCAATACCCCAAGCGCTCTTTCGCCTCAGTGTCGAACTGCACTCGCTCAGCAATGGCCAGAATGTCGCCCGCCTGGTCGGCGCGCAGCCACTCGCAGGAGCCGAGGTAGCCGCCCTCATCGATTTCGGCATGCTCCGAGAGAGGGCGAGTAACGATGAGAGGTTTGCCCGTGGCGAGACGGTCATAGACCATCGCCGAGACATCGGTGATCGCGACATCCGCTGCGACAAGCTGCCAGCCCATTTCTTTGCCATCGTCGTACACGTGCTGCACCGACGGGTCTGACTCATTCGCTTCGGCAATGGCCGCGATGATGTCGACATTGGCACGCTTGTAGGCATCGTTCACCACTCCGCTACGTGGGTGCGGGCGATAGATCAGACGATGCTTATCGCTGGCGATTACTGCCTTGGCGAGGGCGACACCGTGGCTTTCGATCGAGCCGTAGGCGGCAGCATCACGGTCGCCCTCCCAGGTGGGAGCGTACAGAATGACTGTTCGGTCGTCGGGAGTGTACGGAAGATCGCCGGCAAAATGATCGGCCTGCGGGCGCCCGATAGGAATCGCCTTTTTCTTGATGTCGAAGTCCCAGAGTTTGTAGCTCAGGCGATCGAGCGCGGCATCCCCGGCAACGAAGCTGAAGTCATAAGCCTTGAACTGGTTGGTCGTCATGTACATTTTGTCGCTCTCACCGTGGTTGATGAAAACGTGCCACATGCGGCCGTAGCGGAACATTTGAAAGTTCTTGGCGTTCTGGTTGACGTAGAAAATGATCTTCAACGGCTGCTCGGCTACGAACTGCTCCAGCTCTGACACACGACGCAAATAGACCGTGGGCACAGGAGCTTCATTCCACAGCGCGAGTACTGCGCTCGGTGAACGCGCAATGATGGCCACGGGAAAACGCTTCGAAAGCTCTTCGAGGGGCGCGTACCACTGCCGCATCTGGTACAGATTCACCTTCGTATCGGCGAAGTAAACGGCAATACTCACTGAGCCAGGAACGGGCAGTGGATGCTCATCCAGCAGCCCGGCAACGCTTCGCCGATTGCGGCGCGAGCGCAGCATCGTGCGCACCACCTTGCGTGCGGTCTTGAAGTCCTTCAGTAAAGCCATGGTCACAATCAAATCATCGGAATTTTGCCGCGACGGCACACTCGCCAGACCGTTACAGAGCCGATGCTGATCCGTCGGCGCGAGGCTTAGCCGCAGTTTCGATAGTACTCGGGCACGATTCCGGGCAGAATACTGGGTAAGCGCCCTTAAAACCGCATGTTACTAGGGGTTAAGCAGGTACTGTTGACACAATGACCGATTCTGATTCAACCGCACCGTCTGAAACCACCGAGACCGCGATCACTTTCTCCGACCTCGCTCTCAGCGATGCGGTATTGAAAGCGGTCCGCGACATTGGCTACGAGACGCCGTCGGCTATCCAAGCAGCCACTATCCCTACTCTTCTGGAAGGGCGCGACGTAGTCGGCCTGGCCCAGACCGGCACGGGAAAGACCGCAGCTTTCGCGCTGCCGATTCTCTCGCGCCTCGATGTATCCCAGAGCAAGCCTCAAGCGCTCGTGCTCTCCCCCACCCGCGAACTCGCGTTGCAGGTGTGTGAGGCATTCGAGAAGTACGCCACCCACATGCGTGGCGTGCACGTGCTCCCCGTCTATGGCGGACAGGCCTATGGCGTTCAGCTGTCGGCGCTGCGCCGCGGCGTTCACGTTGTTGTCGGTACTCCCGGCCGCATCATGGACCACCTCGCCAAGGGCACCCTCGACCTCTCTGAGCTCAAGTACCTCGTTCTCGATGAGGCCGACGAGATGCTCAAGATGGGTTTCGCCGAAGACGTTGAGACGATCCTCGCCGACACCCCGGATGACAAGCAGGTTGCACTCTTCTCCGCGACGATGCCGGCCCAGATCCGCCGCATCTCCAAGAAGTACCTCAACAACGCTGAAGAGATCACTGTCAAGGCCAAGACCACTACGTCGGCCAACACCTCGCAGCGCTACCTGATCGTGTCCTACCCGCAAAAGGTGGATGCTCTCACCCGCATCCTCGAGGTCGAAAACTTCGAAGGCATGATCATTTTCGTTCGCACGAAGAGCGAAACCGAGAACCTCGCAGAGAAGTTGCGCGCCCGTGGTTACTCCGCGGCCGCGATCAGCGGTGACGTTGCTCAGGCTCAGCGTGAGCGCACCGTCAACCAGCTCAAGTCGGGCAAGCTCGACATCCTGGTAGCAACTGACGTTGCCGCTCGTGGACTCGACGTCGACCGCATCAGCCACGTCGTGAACTTCGACATCCCCGTTGACACCGAGTCGTACGTGCACCGCATCGGTCGCACGGGTCGCGCCGGTCGCAGCGGTTCGGCTATCAGCTTTGTCACTCCTCGCGAGCGTCGCCTGCTGACCGCCATCGAGAAGGCCACGCGCCAGCCGCTCACGCAAATGCAGCTTCCTTCGGTTGAAGACGTCAACTCCACGCGTCTCACGCGCTTCGACGACGCCATCACCGAAGCGCTCAACCAGCAGCCACGCATCACCGCGTTCCGCGAGATCATCGCTCACTACGTTGAACACCACGATATTCCTGAAGCGGATGTTGCTGCGGCGCTTGCCGTCGTGGCTCAGGGTGATACTCCCCTGTTGCTTTCGGCTGAAGAAGAACGCGCCCAGCGTTTCGCAGAGCGTGATGAGCGCAAGGCACGCACCGATCGCCCCGAGCGTAGTGGCGACCGTGGCGGAGAGCGTGGCGATCGCCCCGAGCGCCGCCCGCGTTCCACGAAGCCCATGGCCGCGTACCGTATCGAGGTTGGCAAGCGCCAGCGCGTTGAGCCCCGCCAGATTGTTGGCGCACTAGCCAACGAAGGTGGACTCAGCCGTGACGACTTCGGCCACATTCAGATTCGCCCGGACTTCTCGCTCGTCGAGTTGCCTGCCGACATGTCGAAAGATGTGCTCGAGCGTCTGCGTGACACTCGCATCAGCGGCAAGCTGATTGAGATCGCACCGGACCGCAAGGCCAACGGCGGCGGAGCACGTTCCGCTGGCGACAAGTACCCGAGCCGTGACCGCTCATTCGAAGGTGGCGCCCGCGCCAACCGCGAACGTGAAGCATCGCGCGGTTACAACAACCGAGACAGTGACAGCAGCGGCGGCGGTCGCGAAAGCGGCGGCAGCTACGACGATCGTCCCAAGCGCAAGCCTCGCTACTAGAGCCTGAACTAACAAAGCGCGGTGCTTCACTTCGGTGAAGTGCCGCGTTTGTGCGTTGGCGAGTGGCGGCGGCTAGATCACGGGAGGGCGACCGGCACGCGCCATCCGCCCCACTGTTGCCCACCCCATACTGCGGCGCCCACCGGGGTTTTCACGCCAACCAGCAATCCAGCCACCCCACCAGGCACGCATGCCCACGGGATTCCTTGCGGCGCGCAGCAACTGAACTGCAGTCCAGCTGGCCACATAGACGGGAACGAGCAACACGGGCAGGTTGCGCTTAGCGAGCCACACGCGATTGCGAGCGTTGAGGCGGTAGTAGTAACTGTGACGGGCCGGGTCGATGGCCGGATGATTCGCCACAAGGTTTCCGGCGTACCATGCCCGCTTGCCGGCTCCCCAGACGCGCCACGCGAGCTCTATGCCTTCGTGGGCATAGAAGTACGGGTCGCCCCAGCCACCGATTTGGTCGAAGAGCGCACGGGGCATGAGCACGGCACCCTCCCACGCTGAAAAAACGTCGCTGGAGTGTGCGGGGTCGCCTTTGCGAATGCGCGGAATCCACCGTCGCGGGTTCTCTTTGCCCTCGGCGTCTTCGACCCGCGGCTGCACGAGTCCGATACTGGGATCAGCCTGCATTATCGCGATCGCGTCGCTGAGAAAGGTCGGCGACGGGATGCTGGCGTCGTCGTCGAGGAAGAAAATCCAGTCACCCTGAACGTGCTCGACGCCGCGATTACGGCCGGCGGGGATGCCCAGGTTGACTTCGAGGTGGAGGCCTCGCACGTCATCCGGAAGTCCGCTGGGCTGCCAGCCATTGCCGACGACGATCACGTCGAGCTCGACACCCTCTTGGGCATCGAGCGAGGCGAGCCCTCGGGCTAGATCGACGGGGCGCTTGCCCTGAGTGAGCGAAACAATGCCGACGCGGTGGGTCATGAGCGGACGCGTTTGGAGGCCATGATGGCCACGAAGTGTCCGCCGAGTGCGAGGAGTGCCAGCGGAAGCAGAATGAGCAGCACCGTGCGTTCTGCCGCCATCGCAGGGACGAAGAGCGCGATGATGGCGGTGGCGAAGGCGATCATGGTGAGTTCAACCGAGTGATAGAGCCGGTGGAACGGAACGAATCGTGCGGCCCGGCGCAGCGTAGCGACGAGGCTGTGACTTGGTTCGGCCTCGCCCTTGCGATCGCTGAGCTTGTCGAGCCCGGCATTGGCGCGCGCGACGTGCACCATATCGTTGAGCGCTTTGTTCAGGACGATGATGAGGGCGAGCGCAAAGCCGGCTGTTGTCCACGCGAAATCTGCGGGGAAATCGAGAGGCCAACCAGCGGCGCGGATGCCGAGAGCGATCGGGATAAGAGCTTCGGTACTGTAGTGCCCGACCTTGTCGAGAAAGACACCGGCGGGCGAACGGGTGTTGCGCCAGCGAGCTACTTCTCCATCGCTGCAGTCCACGAGCATCTGCATTTGGCCAAGAAACAGCGCCAGAGCCGCTCCGGTGAACCCGGGGATCAGCAGTGCTGCGGCAGTGAGCCATCCCGTGAGAATCATGAGCCCGGTAACACCGTTGGCACTGATCGATGTCTTAAGGAGCATCCAGGTTAGATAAGGCGAGAGATCGCGAAGATAGAGCGACGCGGTCCAGTGCTCGGCGTTGGCGCGAAGTCGCACCTCTGGCGGCTGCGTTACTTCGCGAAGCTGGGCGATGGAGGTGGGGCGCGCAGTCGGCTGCGAGGGTGTGTGGGGGGACACGGCATTACCTTCCCGTTTGCGCAGTGATGTTCTTAGTGAGCTTCAAGAATCCGAGGATGAAACCGCTACCCCATCCAAAGTGGATGCACGGCAGCACGATCAGATACCAAAGACCTGATCGTAGCCCCTCTTTGGCACCAGCAACGGCAGACGCCGCCACCACGAAGAGCACGTAAACGGCGGGAGCCGCATAAGCGATCGCTAACCAGTCAACCCCGGTCACGCTGCCAATGAGCCCAATGATGAGGCCCACTACCGTGCCGAGCACGGCGAGCGGCGGCACGAAATAGCGCAACGAGTTGGCTGTGCCGAAACGGCGTGCGAGTTCTCCACGCCAGATTCCGGTGGCTACGAACTGGCGAACCAGCGTGCGGAGACTGGAGCGCGGCCGGTAGACGACTTCGAGTTCGGGGGTGAACCAGACGGTGCCGCCGGTCGCTCGCAGTCGCCGATTAAGCTCCCAGTCTTGGCCGCGTTTGATGTCTTCATCGAACAGACCTACCTCGACAAGGCGGTCACGCTGGAAGACACCAAGATAGGCGGTATCAGCCGGGCCTTCTTTGCCACCGGTGTGATGTTGGGTACCGCCGAGCCCTTCTGGCGATCCGTAGGCGTGGGCGACGGAGCGCTCGAAGGGCGTTCGGCCCTCAGCTTTCATAATGCCGCCGACGTTGTCTGCGCCACTTCGTTCGAGGGTTTCGACGGCGACTCGCGTGTAGTTGGTGGGCAGCACCGAGTGGGCATCTACTCGCACGACGATGGGATGTGTGGAAGCACGAATAGCGGCGTTGAGGCCACCGGGAGTGGAACCAAGTTCGTTGGGGATATGACGAATGCGCGGGTCGAGTCGCGCCATTTCGTCGATAATGGCGTTGGTACCGTCAACGCTGGGGCCCAGCGCGAGCACGATCTCGAAGGGTCCTTCGTAATCCTGCGCTGTGAGGCTGTCGACGGCTGCCTCGATGTGTTCAACTTCGTTGAGTACGGGCATCACGTACGACACGCCAGTGAGGGCTTGAGCCTTCTTTGCCATGGGTTCCAATACGTCGGGCTGGGTTGTCGGTAGAGCTTATCGTGTCGGGTACTAATTCGACGGTTACACACGTATGCGGCGCCCCCGGCCCTAAGGCCAGTGACGCCGCATACCTGATTGGTTCGTTTACTGGAGTGAACCGAGGGTCACGTCGACGGAGTATCCCTTTCCATCGCGGACATAAGTCAACGGAACGCTTGCGCCGGCCGAGTATGCCCGCACCTGAGCGGTGAGGTCGGTCTTGTTGGTGATGGGCAAGCCATCGAAGCCGGTGACGATGTCGCCGACCTTGAGACCAGCATCCGCTGCGGCGCCGCCGTCGGAGATGCCAACGATGCTGGCTCCCACAACTTGAGCGCTGCTCTGGGCAGGATCGTCGGTGACGTCAGCGACGGATGCTCCGAGTAGGCCGTGCGTGGCGGTTCCGGTTTCGAGAATCTCGTTAGCAACGCGGCTAGCGACGTTCGACGGGATTGCGAACCCGACGCCGATGCTGCCTTCGTTGCCGCCGGAGGATGCAATAGCGACGTTGATTCCGATGAGTTCACCATCGGAGTTCAGCAGCGCACCGCCGGAGTTACCCGGGTTGATTGCGGCATCCGTCTGGATAACGGCAAGAGCGACTGTGGCCTGGTTAGCGGAGTTTTGCGCGCCGCCCTGACCGTTTTCGCCGAAGAGGTCGAAGTTCCAGAGATCAGGCGCGTTGCTGTCTTCAGGAGCGTCGCTCTCTGTTTCGGGGTCGGCGGGCAGAGCAGAGGACGCGATCGTGATGCTGCGGTTGAGTGCGCTCACGATGCCGCTGGTGACCGTTCCGGAGAGACCGAGCGGAGCTCCGATCGCGACCGTGTTATCGCCGACATTCAGCTCGCTGGAATCGGCAATGTTGATGTAAGGCATGTCACTGACGTAGTCAATGTGGATCACGGCGATATCGGAGATCGGGTCGAAACCAACGACCGTGGCCGACAGCAGTCGCCCATCGGCGGTGGTGACCGTGACCTTGGGGTCGGCAACTTCGCCGTCGAGCGTGACGACGTGGGCATTGGTGATGACGTTGCCGTCTTCGCTGATGATAACGCCCGAGCCGCTACCACCGGAGTTTTGGCCGGTCACGTTGATCGTGACAATGGCGGGGGCTGCTTTGGCGACTACCGAAGTGACGAGAGTGGCGTTTCCCGGGTCGTTGACGGTGATGGATGCGGGGCTCGCGGTTCCGCTGACGGCCGAGGTGGCCTGGTTGCCGACGGCCCAGAGCGCAACGCCTGCTCCGGAGGCACCGCCGAGGAGCGCGACGATGGCGAATCCGGCGACGAGTCCGAGTGTGAATCGTGGCTTCTTGGCGGGGACTGCTGGTTCAGCAGGTGCTGCGGTTGCGGCGGCTCCGAAGCTCGCGCCCGGTGCGCTGGGAGCAGCCGTAGTTGAAACTGTGGGCGCAGCGACGTTCGCATCAATCGGAGCGACCGCGGCGGCGATGGGTGTTTCGCTCGGGACAGTGGGCGTCGTCGGTGTGATGGCAGTGCCTGCGGTTGGTGCAGCCTCAGCCGGCGCGCTTTCTGGCGCGGTGCCGGAAGGGGAAACGTGTGGGGGCGCTTCGGTGGCGCCGGCGGCGTTTTCTGCCGTGTGTGCTGCGGGAGGTGTGGCAGCGGATGCTTCGGGGGTGCCGGGTGCAGTGCTGTTGTCGGGTGTGCTGCCGGCGGGGTTGTGGGCGGTGGGTTCTTCGGGGACCTCGGTCATGATGTGCTCCTTTCAGCGGTGCTAGCCTCCACCGCGAACCTGTGCATTCTATTTAGTTCGCCTGTGGGCTGGCTGCGCGCTTGACCTGAAGAAAAGCGGCGATTGTCGCGCGACTCCCGACTTTGTGCGGTTTTTGTGTCGGGCCGCATTCAGGTTGGGTGGAGCAACCGGTTTCTGCGGCATCCGAGACCGCAAGTGGTTAGGCTTGGCCCACAATGACAGTCACCGGATCTTGGGAACGCGCCGCCACTGGCGCCATGCTGCTCGGCGCCGACGGGCAGCTGAGCCAAACAATCTTCGCCGAAATGTCTGCCCTCGCCGTGAGTAGCGGCGCGATCAATCTGGGTCAGGGCTTCCCCGATGAGGACGGCCCCATCGAAGTGTTGGATGCCGCCCGCAAGGCCATCAGCGACGGCACCAACCAGTACCCGCCAGGCAACGGGCTCCCTGTACTGCGCAACGCGATCGCCGAGCATCAGCAGCGTTTCTACGGCATCGACGTTGACCCCGACACCGAAGTACTGGCAACTGCCGGAGCGACCGAAGCACTCGCCGCTACGATTCTCGCCCTCACGAGCGAGGGCGACGAAGTCATCACGCTCGAGCCGTTTTACGACGCGTACGGCGCAATGATCAACTATGCGCGCGCCACCCATGTGACAGTGCCGCTGCGCTCCCCCGATTTTCAGCCCAACCATGACGACATCCGGGCCGCCTTCAGCGGACGCACCCGGCTCATTATTCTGAACAGTCCGCACAACCCCACCGGCGCTGTGCTCGACCGCGAAACTCTCGAACTGATCGTCGAGCTCGCCCACAAATACGACGCCCTCATCGTGACCGACGAAGTCTATGAACACATCACCTTCGGCCACGAACACATCCCTGTCGCGAGTCTGCCCGGCGCGTTCGAACGCACCATCAGCATTTCCAGCGGCGGTAAAACGTTCAACACCACAGGTTGGAAGATCGGCTGGATCACCGCACCGCAGCCGCTGCTCCAAGCGATCATGGCCGTGAAGCAATACCTCACCTATGTCAACGGCGCACCGCTGCAAGTGGGCATCGCTACCGGCCTCGGGCTGCCTAACAGCTACTTCACCGATCTCGCCGGCGGCCTTGCCCGCAAGCGCGACACCCTGGGCGCCGGGCTGCGCAACGCCGGCTTCGATGTCAGCACGCCCCAAGCCGGTTACTTCATCGTTGCGGATGCCGCACCCCTCGGTGTGACGGACGCCGCCGATTTCTGCCGCATCCTCCCCGAGATCAGCGGAGTCGTCGGCATCCCTGTGACCGCGTTCGTGCATCCGGAAAACCACGCCGACTACAAGACGCTCATCCGCTTCGCCTATTGCAAGAAGCCAGACGTGCTCGAGCGGGCAGCAGCCCAACTTTCCGGGATGAAACTGCGCCACTAGCCTTCGAGCGGGTGCACTCCGTAGCGGCGCAACGACAGCGCCGGGTTGATGGCGCGCACCTCGTCGAGGCGAGCGTGCTCGATGTGGGCGACAGCGACATCCGTGCGCTCCCCGATCGTCACGAGCTCCACGCCCATCGGGTCGACGACCATGCTGTTGCCGACGCCGATGGGCGGGGCATGATCGGCTGCCGCGACGAAGACCGTGTTCTCGATGGCCCGCGCCGTGAGCAGCGTGCGCCAGTGGTATTCCTTGAGCGGTCCGCGCACCCACTCGGCGGGCACGACAATGAGGTCGGCGCCGGCATCCACCAACCGGCGTGATACCTCCGGAAAACGGATGTCGTAGCAGGTCTGCAAACCAACGGTGAAGCCCTCCCACGCGAAGGTCTGCGGCGCAGCGATCGACCCGGGAATGACCCAGTCGGATTCACGCTGACCGAACGCGTCGTAGAGATGCTGTTTGCTGTAGGTCGCGACGATGGCGCCCGTAGGAGCAATTGCGACAAGCGTGTTCCAGAAGCGGTTCTCTTCATCACTCGACTGCAACATTCCCGCAGCGACATGAATCCGCAACCGCTGCGCGAGCAACGTCAAGGCCTGCACAAAAGGGCCGTCGAGCGGCTCGGCGGCGGTGACCCAGTCTTCGCCCATCGTGGCGGTGAAGTACGACGAGTACTCCGGAAAGATCACAAAGCTCGCGCCACGCTCGACGGCACGCTCAGCAAGTTCCGTGATCTGCGCGATGTTCTCCTCGCGATCATGGCCAGGAACGAACTGGGCAACGGCGATAGTCGAAGCGGGAGTCATAAGCCCAGCCTACGACCCCGCTTCGCCTACGGACAGGGCAGCAAAAGCAGAACGGCTACGCGCCACCCTCCGCGATCTGCTTGCGATACGGCAGCAGCGCGGCTTTCATGCCAATTCCGAGAACGCCCACGAGACGGTCGTCGCGGTAGTAGCCCACGGCAGCCTGGTCGGTGAGATCTCCCTCGAGCACGCGGATGTCGTCATCCGACACCAAGCCCAACAGACCGTAGGCCTGCAGCTTGATCTCGAACTGGTTCGACCAGAATGACGGCATCGGAGCGAACGGTTTAGTCACCACGTCGGCAAAGGAACCGTCGTCGGCGAGGCGTGCCGCGAGAACGGCACCCGCGCGCTTGCCGGTGTCGGTCGGGATATTCCAGTGCTCGATACGGCGAGCAACGTCGTCGAACATGGGGTTCGGGAAGCGAGCGATATCGCCCACCACGTAAACGTCATCGAGGGAGACACCATCGGTCGAGACCGCGCGCATCGCGTTGTCAGCGAGAACTCCATCGGAGACATCGAGGTTCGTTCCCTCAAGCCATTCGATGTTGCAGTGCGAGCCAACAGACTCGATCACGACATCGGCCTCGATCACGCGGCCATCGCTCAGCTCAACAGACTCAACAGCAGTCTCGCCGTGGATAGCAGCAACGTTCACGCCAGAGAAAATTTCGACGCCCTCGTCGGTGAGACGACGGCGCATTTCCTTCGCCACGAGGTCGCCAAGCGGACGCATCATGGGCTCGGCACTCGGCGTCACAATGGTGACCGAGCAGCCCAACTTGCGAGCGGTGGCGCTCAGTTCGCAGCCTAAGAAGCCCGAGCCGACGACAACGACGCGCGCACCCTCGGTGAGCTCGGCGCGCAGAGCCATCGCGTCATCCAGCGAACGGACAACGTGACGACCGGCGATCGGAGCAAAGTCCAAGCGGCGAGCGCGCAGGCCCGTCGCGATAACCAGGGCACGCCACTCCTGCACAGACCCATCGTCGGTGGTGAGAGTGTGCGCATCAAGATCGACCGCGGTGGCGCGTACCCCGAGCATCCACTCCACATCACCCATCTCGGCGCGCGATGGAAACGCGACAGCTTCGTGGGTCACGTCAGTGGCCAACACCTCTTTGGAGAGAGGCGGACGGTTATAGGGAGCGTGAAGTTCTTCGCCAACCACGCGGATAGCACCGGTGTAGCCCGAACGACGGAGAGACTCCGCCGCGCGCAGCCCACCCATCGCCGCACCGACAATAACGACCGGTGCGGCGGGGTTAGCCTCAGACACTATTCGACGATTCGAATGGCCTGCATCGGGCATACATCAACAGCGGCTTCAATGTTGTCGCGCTCCGAGTCGGGCGCTTCGGCCACGTACTCGAGCTTGTCGTCATCGTTGAGCTTGAAGTTGTCGGGTGCCTCAAACACGCACTGGCCATAGTGCTGGCACTGGTTCATGTCGACTTCGATTTTGATCATCGTTTTTCCTCAATCTTCGACGGGTAGAGATCCTTCGACGGGGTCCGAATTCCGCGGAACTCCCAGTCGCCACCCATTGCTGTCGACATTACCTCTTCGCTCTCGGTCGGCTGCGCTCCCACGTCGGTGCGGATCGCAGTCGGGCCCGTAACGATACGGTTCGTCAGCTTGCCCAGGCCTTCAACTTCGACCTCAACAACGTCGCCGGGCTGCACCGGACGCGAGAATGCGGGCGTTCCCGAGAACAGCATGTCGCCGGGGCTCAGCGTGATCGTGCGCGCAATGTCGGCCACGAGGTAGTTCATGTCCCACTCCATGTTGTCGGTGTTGTCATCTTGCTTGACCTCACCGTTCACAATGGTGCGCAACTGCTTGCCACGGAAATCCCAATCCGTCACGAGACCCGGGCCAACGGGAGCGAGCGTGTCGCTACCCTTCACTCGAAGCATGGAACCGGCATCCGTGTCGCGGAAATCATGCAGACCGTAGTCGTTACCGATCGAGTAGCCGGCGATGTAGTCGCTAGCCTGGTCGGGCGAAACATTGCGGCACGTACGGCCGATCACGATGACGATCTCACCCTCGAAGTTCAACCACTTGCAGCCCTCGGGCCGCACAACATCACCCTTGTGAGTGTTGAGCGCGGTGACCGGCTTCTGAAAGTAGGTCGGAGCTGCGGGCAGCTTGGTCATGAACTCTTCAGTGCGGCTGGCGTAGTTCAAGTGCACGGCAATGATCTTGCTCGGCTCGGTCGGCGGCAAGTGAATTGCCTCGTCGACACCAACCTCGCGGCCGTCTCCAGCGACGAGAACATCGCCGTGGCGGGTTACCTGTGTCGGGTAACCATCAAGAAGTATTCTGCGGAGTTCAGTCACGAGAGAGAACCACATCCTTTGCTGCTGGGAAGCCACCTTCTGGCTTCGGGAACCACACGTGCACCTGACCGGTGCCGATGGAATTTTCGTATTCGCTGTACATTACGCCGGGAGCAGTGCACGCCTCTTCGCCAATTGCCCCCGCCGTCATGAGCCAGTGGCCAAACATGGCCTCGGGGCGCACCTTCTGGAACGCGGGCATGGTTTCCAACACCTGAGCGTGGTCGCCAGCCTTGAACCAGTCGAGACGTTCGTAGTCCGCGGCACGGGCGGCATCCGAGAAAATGTGGCTCGGATCGGCCATCTCGTGCTTGCGCAGATCGCGCAGCTTATAGAAGGTGTGCGAAAGCGCACCCGATGCGAGCAGGATGACGCGGCGGTCACTCTTGGCTATTGCTTCACCAATGGCACGACCCGCACGCAAGAAGTCTTCGTCGGTCGCGGTCTGGCAGATCGAGACGCTCACCCATTTTTTGTCGGGAAGGCCCTTGCCGAGGTACTCCCACAGGTTGATCGTGGCGTACATGATCGGCAGGTATTCATCGTCGATCGGGGTGATCCAGGTGCCGTTCTTTTCGGCCTGCTCCCCCATGAGCTTCGCGAGCTCGGGGTCTCCGATGAAGTCATACGGCACGCCGCTCATTCCGCGCGGCAACTCTTCTGACGTGAACTTACCGTGGCGACGCTCGTGCGCCGTAACAACGAATTCAACCGTGGTCGCCCAATGGCTGTCGAGCACAACAACAGTGTCGTAATCGTCATTCTCGAAGTAGTCCTTGCGGAGCCGTTCGAGCCCTTCAACGAGCGTTGAATCCTTGCCCTCATTGAGTTCCATACGGACCTCTTTGGGCAACATGATCGTAGGTACGTGGGCGATCAGCCCAGCGCCAACTACTTCTCCCATGACTATTCCTTCCATCCGTTCGGTGAAACCACCGTGTTTTTAACATCTGCGTAGAAATCAAATGACCAGGTGCCGCCCTCGCGACCGACACCCGACTTCTTGGAACCGCCGAAGGGGGCCCGCAAGTCGCGCACGAAGAAGCAGTTAACCCAGATTGTGCCGGCAACGAGCTGCTTGGCGATAACGTCGGCGTGCTCGCGGTTGCCGGAGACGAGAATGGCGGCGAGACCGAATTCGGTGCCGTTCGCCATGGCGACGAGTTCGTCATCCGTCGTAAAGGTCTGCATCGTCAGCACCGGCCCGAAGACCTCCTGCGTGACGATTTCGCTACCAACCTCGGGGTTCTTGACGAGCGTCGGCGAAAAGTACAGGCCACCGAGTTCAGCGTTCGGGCCGCCACCGAAGAGAATGTCTGCTCCGCCGTCTTTCGCGCGATCAACGAATCCCTTGATCCGCTCGAAGTGCACGCGGTGAACCTGCGGACCAATATCGGTCTCGATGTCACGCGGGTCACCCTGGCGCAGGGTCGCTACCTTGGCTTTGAACGCTTCGGCGAAGGCATCCGCAATGTTCTCGTGAACGAGGATGCGCGTGCCCGAGAGACAGACCTGGCCGGCGTTGTCGTATTGCTCAACCGCGAGCGTTGCAGCGAGTTCGAGGTCGGCGTCTTCCATGACGATGCAGGGGCTCTTGCCCCCGAGCTCGAAGCTGCAGGGGGTGAGGTTGTCGGCGGCGGCGCGAGCGATCGATTTGGCCGTCGGCACCGAGCCCGTGAAGGAGATGCGGCTGAGATCGGGGTGAGCGACCAGTGCGGCACCCGCCTCTTTTCCGTAACCCTGCACGACGTTGAAGACGCCGGCGGGAAGCCCAGCTTCGGCGGTGATGTCAGCGAAGAGGGATGCCGTGAGCGGTGTCCATTCGGCTGGCTTCAGCACCACGGTGTCACCCGCGGCGAGCGCCGGAGCAATCTTCCAGGTGGCAAGCATGAGCGGTGCATTCCACGGCGTGATGAGGGCGGCGACTCCGGAAGGATCCCACGAGACGTGGTTGTTGTGGCCACGAGTTTCGAAGTCCGGATGTCCGAGGTCGTTCACGAGGTAGTCAGCGAAGAACCGGAAGTTGTGGGCCACGCGCGGCATCACACCGCGCAGGTGGCTGCGCAGGAGTGCTCCGTTGTCCATCGTCTCGACGTTGGCGAGGTCGCTGACGCGCTCTTCGACGAGGTCGGCGATCTTGTGCATGATGGCTGCACGATCCTGGGGACTGGTGGCAGCCCAGCCGGGGAATGCTGCCCGAGCGGCAGCAACGGCTAGGTCGACCTCGCGCTGACCGCCGCGGGAGATTTCTCCGAGTGCACTGGCGTCGATCGGCGACACGTTGGTGAAGGTGTCGTCGGATTCGACGCGCTCTCCGTTGATGAAGTGCCGCGTATCGACGGTCACTCCGGCTACTTGAACGTTGGTCATAGTTGTCCCGTCTCGAATCGCTCGCCGTTAAGTCATTCGGATGCTAATGACTTACCTTAGCGAGTGATTCGAGCCCAAACAAGCGTTTGGAGCATCCGACCACCAAAAATTGCGTGAGCGTTAGCCCTTGGGTTCGACGCCCGCCGTGATCAGGCGCAGCATGTCGGCGAGCTCTTCGCGGCGCTCAGGCGCGACCGGACCCGCCACCGCTTGCTCTTGCTGATTGAATGCAGGGAAGAGTTCCGTCATGAGTTCGCGCCCACGATCAGTGAGCTTCACCACAACGAGGCGACCATCAGTTTCGCTGCGTTCGCGCGTGAGCCAGCCACGGCGCTCAAGAGTCGTGAGCACTCCCGTGAGTGTCGCTTTAGAGAAGCCTCCCTCAAGCGCGATCTGGCGAGTTTCAATCGGCTCCCAGATCCAGGTAACCCAGAGAACGACAAACGCTGTCCAGGAGAGATTGTGCTCCGACAACACGGTGCGCTCGAAGTGATTACGCACGGCGTTTGCCGCCCGAAAAAGGTTCGATGCTACGGCCATTGCGGAGTAGTCCAGCGGAAGGCCGCCGACTCTCGCTTGTACTTGGCGTTCAGTCTCAGTCAGTGTGTGTGGTCCGGCCACGGAGGGTCCCCTTGCTCGCGTTTAGCTGCGGTTACTCTATCTAACCCCCGGCGTTCAGAAAGTTTTTGAGGACATCGCTCACAGAAACGCGCCGATGTGGCATATTGTTTGTATCCAAACAACCCACGGAGGATTGAGTTGACTTCAATGGCGAACGTCACCCTGGCAGACCTAGATCTGTTCGAGAACGGCACACCCTGGCACGTATTCGACAAGCTTCGAACTGACGCCCCCGTGCACTGGTCAGAAGAGCCAGCCCCCAACCACGGCTTCTGGTCGCTCACCCGTTACCACGACATCGTTTCCGTATTGCGCGACACCGAAACGTTCTCGAGCGAACGCGGCACCGTCAACCTCGAAGAGCTCGACGCTGACCAAATCGAAGCTCGCAAGTCAATGCTCGAAACGGATGGCGTGCGTCACCGGGCGCTCCGCCGCCTCATGCAGGGTGAGTTCACGCCCCGTGCGGTCGCCGGCTACGAAACTTTCCTTCGCGGCCTCACTGCCAGCACTCTTGATGCTGCCTTTGCGAACCCCGAGTTCGAATTCGTCGACCAGGTGGCCGCCGACTTCCCGATCCGGGTTCTCGCCAAAATGCTCGATGTGCCCGACACCGACATTTACAAGCTCATTGACTGGGGCAACCGGATGATCGGAAACGACGATCCGGAACACGCCGACGTACTGGCAAGCTCCGCCGAGAGCGAAGAGTTCCGACTGCTGCCCTTCCGCTCCCCCGCAGCTCGGGAGGTTTTCGAGTACGGCAACGACCTCGCCAACCAGCGTCGCGGCAAGGACGGCAACGACCTCGTGTCGCGCCTCGTCAACCAGACGCCGATGGACGGCCAAGCGCTCAGCGAGCGCGACTTCAATAGCTACTTTCTGCTGCTCGTCGTCGCCGGCAACGAGACCACACGCCACACCATCACGCACTCCATGAACTACCTCATGGATAACCCCGACCAGCTTGAGCTACTCCAAGAAAAACCAGAACTCATCCCGTGGGCGGTCGAAGAGTTCTTGCGCATGGCCAGCCCGGTTTACCACTTCCGTCGCACCGCGACCAAGGACACCGAGATCAATGGTCAAGCGATCAAGGAAGGCCAGAAAGTTGTCACGTGGTTCGCTGCCGGCAACCGCGACCCCGAGATCTTTGAAGATCCTTACAAGATGGATGTCACCCGCAACCCGAACGAGCACATGGCGTTCGGTCGCGGTGGCCCGCACATGTGTCTCGGAAACTCACTGGCACGCCTTGAGATCCGTATTATGTTCGAGAACCTGTTGCCCCGCATCTCGGGAATGACGAAGCTCAGTGAGCCTGACCGTCTGCGCAGCAATTTCGTCAACGGAATCAAACGACTCCCGGTACGCGTCGAACTAGCAAAGTAGGCACATGAGCGAGGTAGTTGCATGAGCGAAGTTCGGCCGCAGGGCAGACCCCACGCTGTCTGGGGCGATGAGACTGAAATAGTTCAGCTCGCCATTGACTGGACCTCCAAGAGAATGGTCCGTGAGACTGATCCGTATTCGACGGCGCGGCCAGCGGCCGATTTGGCAGCCGCGGTTGGTCACGCGATCCGCCCGGAGGGCATCGGCGGCGCGGAAGCGTTGCGTATTTTCGATGAGATTCTTGAACCTGCAACGCGGGCTCAGGATGACCCGCTGAACCTCGCTTATATCGCTGCCGCCCCTACCCGGGCGGCAGTAGCCTTCGACCTCGTCACGAGTTCCGCTAACATTTTTGGCGGCCTCTGGGAGTCGGGTGCTGGCGCAATCTTCGCTGAGAACCAAGCGCTGCAGTGGATTATCGGACTGCTCGATTGGCCCGATACTGCCGGCGGCACTTTCGTCTCCGGCGGCACCTCGGGCAACCTCTCAGCGCTCATGACTGCCCGCGAAACCGCCAAAACGCGACGCGGTGGTCGCCCCGCTGGCGGCTGGCAACTGGCCTACACCTCCAATGCTCACTCGTCGATCAATTCGGCCGCGAAAGCGCTCGACGTGGATCGGGTTGACGTGCCGATCGATGATCGCGGGCACATGACCGGGGCAGCGCTGCGCGCCGTTCTCGAACAGAACCCGAACGTGTTTGCGGTGGTCGCATCGGCCGGAACAACTAACGAGGGCCTTGTCGACGACCTGGCCGATATCGCCGACGTCTGCGAAGAGTTCGGTGTTTGGATGCACGTTGACGGCGCCTACGGTGGCGCAGGGCTCGCCGCCCCGAGCATCCGCCCCCTCTTTGACGGCATCGAACGAGCAGACAGCTTTATCGTCGACCCGCATAAGTGGCTCTTCGCCCCCTACGACTGCTGTGCGCTGATCTATCGCGAACCCCAGCTGGCGCGGGCCGTGCACTCTCAGCACGCCAGCTATTTGGATGCCATTGACCGCAACGAGTCGAACCCCAGCGAGCTCGCCCTGCACCTCTCGCGGCGCGTGCGAGGCCTTCCACTGTGGTTCAGCCTCGCCACCCACGGCACCGACAAGTATCGGGATGCGGTTGAAGCCTCGGTGTCGACCGCTCGCGAAGTCGCCCGCGCAATCGACGCGACCGACTACCTCGAACTCGTGCGTGAGCCCGAGCTCTCAGTGCTGCTCTTTGTGCGGAGCGGGTGGACAGCGGAGCAGTATTCGGCGTGGTCGAAGCAAGTGGCGCACGACGGCGTCATCCTGTGCGTACCGACGAAATGGCGTGGTCAAACGGTGTTGCGGCTCGCGTTCGTGAACCCGGATACCGAGGCTGCGAAGGTCATGGCGGCGCTGGAGACGCTCCGCTAGCAGGCCCGCTTCGCGCAGCACCAGTACCGACTGCGGTAGCTTTGCCCCACGGCGATGACGCCGACCGTGCACGAAAGGCGTGACGAGATGAACACCACTGTTTCTTTGACCGAGCTTGCTTCTCAGGAATTGGCGAGCGCTCTCGCCTCGAACAACGGCCGCAGCGCCGTGACGGTGTGCGGCGGGCGCGATGCCCAGCTCAGACAAACGGTGATGGCGATGCGGGCTGGTGAAGGGCTCTCCGAGCACTCCAGCCCCGGCGAAGCAACACTGCAGGTACTCGTCGGACACATCGCACTGCGGTCCGCCGACGAATCGTGGGAAGGCAAGCCGGGCGATCTGCTGCCGATTCCCGCTGAGATCCATGCCGTGGATGCGCTCGAAGATTCCGTGATTTTGCTCACGGTTATTAAAGCTCAGTAGCGGTCAGCGACGCCCCCGCCGCCGCTAGACGAGCTTGGCTATTCGCTCCAGGAAAGCATCCACGAGGGCTGCCGTGCGTTCAGCGGCACGGCCCTCTTCGTCGCGGGTTTGAGCGATCATGATCTCAGGATTCTGCCCGCTCGCGATCACTTCGTTGATACCACCCTGATCAAGCCAGCCTTCCAAAATTGCCGAATTGAGTTCGGGATGAAACTGCACGGCCAAGCTGCGGCCGTAGGTGAATGCTTGAGGTGCGATCGGGTTGCGAGCGATTTCGACGGCGCCTTCGGGCATCGTCCACTGGTCGTAGTGAAACTGAAACCAGGGACCGTTGGAGACCAGCGAGGTGTCATCGCTGTAAATCGTTTTCCAACCGATTTCTGATTGAGCGCCACGAGCCACCGTGCCGCCGAGCGCCCGTGCGATCAGCTGACCACCGAAACAAATGCCCAGCACCGGGATGTCCGCCTCGATGGCGGAGCGCACCCACTCCAGTTCCGGAGTCAACCACTTGCCAATGCAGCCGTCATCCCACGCGCCCCACGGGGCTCCCATGGGAACGACGAGGTCGTAGCCCGAGACATCCGGAAATTCAAAATTAACGTTCGGGTTCTCGAAATTCTCTTCGGTGACAACCATGATCTCGTCGATTTCGAAGCCGCGCTCCCGGAGGCGGTGGCCCACTGGGCCGCTGGCGGTGACGTGATCGTGTTGCACCAAGAGGGCTCTCATCTGTGTACCTTTCCGGTAAATTCTCGCGATGAGTGGACAGCCACACCGCTCTGTGGCTTAGTATCTCACTAATCGTTCAGTGCCGAACGATTTATTTTTCGGAGGAAGAATGACTCTCGACATAGCAGCACTCCAAACAGACCTGCAGGCAAAAGGGATCGATGTTCTGCGCCTGATCTTCCCGGATGTACTGGGAATCACCCGTTCAAAAGATCTCCTCGTCAGCCAATTGCACCGCGCGAAGTCTCCCCTGTTCTGCCAAGGCGTCTGGGTAACCACGACCGGCGGCGGCGTGCTCGATGGAAACGACATCATGTCATCCGGGCTGCCCGACCTTCTCACACAGATTGACCCCGATACCCTCACGATGATGCCGTGGGAACCCGGAGTGGCGCTCGTTATCGGAGACGCGTTCAACCCCGATCACAGCGTCAGCGAAGTAGCACCGCGCTCGGTGCTACAGAAGGTCATCGCCGAATACGCCGCCCTTGGCCTCACCCCCACTGTGGGCCCCGAACTTGAGTTCTACATCGCCAACTACGACGAAGAGAACGGCTGGAGCCGCAGCCTCAGCCGCACCGGTCGCGTCTACACAACCGGCGAGCACGTCGACCCCGGCGGGCAGTTTTTGAACCTCATGCGCATGCTCGACGGCATGGACATTGGCGTTTTCGCCGGCAACCACGAGTTCAGCCCCGCACAGTATGAGATCAACCTCTGGCACAGCGAGGCTCTGGATGCCGCCGACCGCACTTTCCTCTTCAAGACCGCGGTTCGCGACATCGTCGCTCGCACCGGCAAGCACGCGCTCTTCGTGGGCAAGCCCTGGGACGACGAGGGTGGCAGCGGCTTCCACCTGCACTTCTCGGTCGTCGACAAAGACGGCAACAACATCATGTCGGATGGCGGCTCTGGGCTCTCAGAGATGGCCAACCACATGATCGGCGGCATCCTCGCCCACGCGGGTTCACTCGCAGCGCTCTCGAACCCCACCGTAAACGCCTACAAGCGCCTTGGGCCCGACACTCTGGCTCCGTACCGCGCCAACTGGGGCCACGACAACCGCAGCGCCATGCTGCGGGTACCGCCGGAGCGCGGCGCAGGCACGCGACTCGAAGTTCGCCTCGGCGACCCGGCAGCGAACCCGTACCTGCTCATCGCATCCACTCTCGCTGCTGGCCTCGACGGGATCAAGCGCAAGCTGACTGCCCCCACAGCAGTCGAAGGCTGGGCCTACGAAGACGAATCGGCTGACATCTTGCCCATGACCCTCACTGCCGCGCTCGACGCCCTCGACGCCGACACGGTGATGCGCGACACCATGGGCAGCACCGTCATCGACGTCTTCAGCGTGCTCAAGCGTGACGAGGTGATGCGCTACGAAGATGCCGTCTCAGACAAGGCAACGCGCGACGTGAGCCAGTGGGAGATCGACGAGTACTTCGCCGATTATTAAGCCGGTAACGAATACGACGCCAGAAAAGCCCCGCCGAGCGAATCGGCGGGGCTTTTCTGTGTCGCGCTGTAAGCCACTGTGAGCGGCGGTGTCGACTGCAGCAGCGAGCGGATGCCGCGGCCGCAGTCGGCGCTTAGATCGCCTGTGAGCGGTCTTCTACGAGTTCGCCACCGTTGAAGGTGACTCCGATCTCGCGGTAGTAGCCGCCGAGAATCTCTTGCACGGGCAGGATTGAATGCAGCTCATCCCACTGCGAGTCTTCAAGGTGAAGTTCGGCATCGCCCTTCCAGGTCTCGCCAATCTCGACGTCGGTGCCGCCCATGGTGATGAGCTGGTCGAGCGACATTCCCGCATCCTTGCTGATGGAGGGCATGAAGCGGCTGTGCAGCATCTTGTGGCCATTGACGAAGCCATTGCTTTCGGCGGGCTCGCGCAACGTGACGACGGCAGAAGCGAGGCGGTGGTCGTAGGCGGCGATCGACGCTCCGAACTGGCCGCCGTTCTCGAGCTTGGGGGTGGCCCTGCCCTTGTTGAAGACTCGCGTAACGGCAATGTTGCCGAGCTTCTTGGGGTAGCCCTGGAACCAACCGCGGCCGATAGCGAAGTCTTTGTTGACCCAGATGGCGACGCAGCGGCTATAGACGATGCCCTTGTGGGAGCAGCGCACCACCATGAACGCTTCGAGGTACTGCGCGCGCACGGGGTCGAGCAGTTCGAGGCCGCCCGTGCTGCAGGACTGCCAGTCGGCCCAGACAATGGCAACGGCGCCAGGTTGTTCGGGAGCGAGGTCAATATCGTCAGGAAGGATCGCGCGTACGTTGGCTGGATCGGTCAAGTACTCGACAGTGAGTAGCGTTCCCGAGTAGTACCAGGGCATCTTCGGCACGAGCGAACTTGACCCGCGCGGCGTGAGGGGAGGAAGGAATCCATTGAGTTCGGTCATGCGCCAGAGTGTAGCCCAAAACGGTTCGTATCCGAATGAATTTCTGAAAACGCTTGACTAAGACACCCTGTCTTCGCCATTGTTGAACGCAACTCGTTCGGATACGGACGACTTGATTCAGAACTCAATGAGGAGTTTCACTATGGCGCTTGACCAAAAATCCCAGGAAAGCCCCGATCGAACCCTGCGCAAAGGGCGACTCGGCGTAATCGGAATCGTCTTCTTTGTCGTGGCCGCCGCCGCGCCACTTCTCGGAATGACCGGCGCCGTTCCCGTCGCTATCGTTCTGGGTAACGGAGCCGCCGCCCCCGGCGCCTACCTCTTCGCCGGCATCGTGCTTCTCTTGTTCAGCGTCGGCTACGCCGCGATGAGCCAACGCGTCACCAACACCGGCGCCTTCTTCGCTTACGTCGGTCGTGGGCTCGGCCGCCACGCCGGGATCGCCTCGTCGTTCGTGTCGATCCTCGCGTACCTCACCATCCAGCTCGCCATCTACGGATTCTTCGGCGGCGTCATGGCCGGGCAAGTCGGGCTCCTCCCTTGGTGGGCCTGGACTCTCCTCGCGTGGATCGCCGTCACCGCACTCTCGCTGTTGCGCGTCGACATCGGCGCCAAGGTGCTCGGTGTGCTGATGATCGCCGAACTCATCGTTCTTGTGATCGCTGCTGTTGCGATCCTCGCCGACGGTGGGCCAGAAGGACTCAACTGGGGTGCATCGTTCTCGCCCGATCTCATCCTTGCCGGTGGTCTTGCCGGTTCCGCCGGTATCGCCTTCGCGTTTGCGTTTGCATCCTTCATCGGCTTCGAAGCAACCGCTATCTACGGCGAAGAAAGTGTCAACCCGAAGCGTGCCGTACCGCGCGCCACCTACCTCGCTGTTGGCCTCATCACTGTGCTGTTTGCCTTCACCGCTTTCGCCCTTGTTACGGGAATGGGCGCCTCGAACGTTATTGACCAGACGCTCGAACGTTCAGGCGGCCTCGAAGACCCCGCCGCTGTACTCTTCACGCTCGCGAGCGAATACGTCGGCCCGTGGCTTGCGACGCTGATGAGCATCCTCGTGCTCACGAGCATGTTTGCTGGACTGCTCGCTTTCCAGAACGCCGCAAGCCGCTACCTCTTCGCGCTTGGCCGCGGTGGCGTATTGGCGAGCTCGGTGGGAACCGTGAACGGTCGCGGAGCCCCCGGTCGCGCATCCATCATCGTGTCGATCATTAGCGGTGTTGTCATCGTGCTGTTCGCCGCATTCCAGCTCGACCCCGTCGGCAACATGTTCTTCTGGTTCAGTGGTCTCGCCGTAGTGGCGATTGTGCTGATCGAAGCGCTCGTCTGCGTCGCGATCATCAGCTTCTTCCTCAAGAACAAGGGCACCGAAAACATCTTCGTGACGATGATTGCGCCGGTCTTGGCATTCATCGGACTCGTGCTCGCCGAGTACCTGCTGATGTCACGCTTCGGCCTCCTCGCCGGTGACCTCACGCTCGCTGAGGGAGTCGACCCGACCGTGACCGCCTTCGGCCTCAATGCCTTCGGTTGGTTCCTCGTACTGTCGCCCTTCATCGCCCTGGTGATCGGCTACGTTGTGTCGATGGTTCGCAAGGACCTCCACGAAGAACTGCTGCAAGACGTTATCTCCTAACGATCCACGCGAAGGGCCCCAACACTGTGGTGGTGTTGGGGCCCTTCGCGGTTAAGAGGAGTTCGCGTTAAAGATGAGTGGCGCCGAATGACTCGAGCGGATGCCTCGGCTAGGAAGTTGCCGCTACAGCGTCGCGGCTACGGCGTCGCGCCTGTTGCGACCGGGCGCTCCGGCTGGTTCGACCACGCCGACCACGAGCCGGGGAACAGCGCCGGGCGGAATCCTGCGACGGTGAGCGCGAGCGCATCGTGCGCGGCCGTGACGCCCGAACCGCAATACACACCGACTGCCCGGTCGACGCTCACGCCGAGGGCTTCGTACCGTTCGCGGAGCGCTTCGGAGTCTAAGAACTGGCCGTCTTCACCGAGGTTGCCGGAAGTGGGCGCACTGATAGCCCCGGGAATGTGACCGGCTCGCGGATCGATCGGCTCGACCTCGCCGCGGTAGCGCTCGCCTGCACGGGCATCCAGCAGCACGCCGGTTTCGGCGAGCGCGGCAGCGTCATCCGCGCTCAAGGCAGGCTCGTTGCCGGCACTGAGGGCTGCCGTGCCCGGCTCAACGGCGGTCATGTCGTCGGCGCCGATAGCGAGCGGATGCCCGGCCGCCGTCCACGCAGAGAGGGCACCGTCGAGCACCTGCACATTCTCGATGCCCATGTAGCGCAGCAGCCACCAGGCGCGGCAGGCGGCGAGGCTGTTCCAGTCGTCATAGACCACAACGGTGTCGCCATCGTTGATCCCCCAGCGGCGCACGGCAGCCTGAAAAGCGTCGACCGTGGGCAGCGGATGACGACCCTCTTCTGGTTCACCGTGGCGCGCCAGCTCGGTGTCGAGATCAACATAGACCGCGCTGGGAATATGTCCCTCCTCATAGAGAGGCCGGCCGGCCGGCCCACCCAAGCTCCAGCGCACATCGAGAACCCGCACCGGTGCTCCCCCGTTCGCAGCGTCGTCGAGCAGCGCGGCGAGTTCATTCGCGGTGACGAGGGGGTGAGGCATCCGAGACTCCGATCATTGAGGTAGCTCTATGATCGCACTCCCGGCGCCCAGCAATCGGGCATACGCTGAAGTCATGCTCACCCCTCCTGAAGCCGCGAAGATTCCCGCAGAACGCCTCCAGCATGGCGACCACTACGTCGACAACTACGAGTGGATGCGCGACAAAGAGAGCCCCGACACCCTCGCGCATCTCCATGCCGAGAACGCGTACACGGCCGCCCGCACGAGTCACCTCAGTGTGTTGCAGGAGCAGATCTTCGAAGAGATCAAGGGCCGCACGCAAGAGACCGACCTGAGCGTTCCGGTTCGTCGCGGGCAGTGGTGGTACTTCAGTCGCACTGAAGAGGGCAAGCAGTACCCGATTCACTGCCGCGCGCCGATCGCTGGGGAGGATGACTGGACGCCGCCGACGATTGCTGGGCCCGTTGCTGGTGACGCTGGAACCGTTGGCAACGCTGCTGCGGATGGTGCCGACGCGGCCGTCGCCGCCGTTCCCCGCACGCTTCCCGGCGAGCAGATCCTGCTCGACGATAACGTCGAAGCCGAGGGGCACGACTTCTTCAGCCTGGGCTCCTTCTCGCTGAGCGACGACGGCACGCTGCTGCTTTACGGCGTCGACATCGAGGGCGACGAGCGTTACACGCTGCGCGTACGTCAGCTCGGCGATGTGACGGCTGCCGCGAGCGCCGGCACGAGCTACACCACAGATGACACCGGCGCTGGCGACGCCGCTGCGAGCGCGAACAACGTCATCCGCTTCAGCGCCGCCGATGACCTCCCTGATGAGATTCCGGGCACCGCGGGAGGCGCGCTCTTGGACGCCACGGGCAAGTACGTCTTCTATACGACGGTGGATGATGCGTGGCGCCCCGATACTGTCTGGCGCTACGAGTTGGGCACGGCTGCGGCATCCGCGGTGCAGGTGTTTCATGAGCCCGACGAGAGTTTCTGGGTGGGCGTAGGTCGTTCGCGAAGTGGCAAGTATTTGGCGATTGAAGCGGGTTCACGTCTGACGAGCGAGACGCGACTGCTCGACACGAGCGATCCGACCGGTGAGTTCGAGGTCGTGTGGCCGCGCGAGGTCGGCGTCGAGTACGACGTCGAGCACGTGATCGTCGGCACGCAGGATCGCCTGCTGATCGTGCACAACAAGGATGCGATCAACTTCGAGCTTGTGAGCGTTGCGGCGGCGGATCCGCTCGGCGAGCGCCGTGTGATACTCCCCCACAACGAAGCGGTGCGCCTCGAGGGTGTGGATGCCTTCAAGGATTTCGTGGCGATCGAGTACCGCCGCGAGGGCCTCACGCGCGTGGCGGTGGCGATCGTTCCGAAGCATGGCGGGCGCTACGAAGACACTCCCCACGAACTGAAGTTCGACGACGAACTCTTCACCGTGGGTCTCAGCTCGAACCCCGAGTGGAAACAGCCGAGCATCCGTCTCAGCTACGGCAGTTTCGTCACCCCGACCATCGTGTACGACTACCTCGTGGATGACAACGAGCTGGTCGTGCGCAAACAGCAGCCGGTGCTTGGTCACTTTGACCCCGCGCTGTACACCCAGCGTCGGGAATGGGCCACCGCCTCCGACGGCACTCGGGTGCCGATCTCGCTCGTGTACCGCAACGACCTCGTGGAACCGGGCACCCCGGCGCCGACCGTGCTCTACGGCTATGGCTCGTATGAAATCAGTATCGACCCGGGCTTCACCGTTGGCCGCCTGAGCCTGCTCGACCGCGGCATGGTGTTCGCTGTCGCACACGTGCGCGGCGGTGGTGAGCTGGGCCGCACCTGGTACGAGGGCGGCAAGAAGCTGCACAAGCGCAACACGTTCACCGACTTTGTGGCGTGCGCTCACCACCTTATCGACATCGATACGACGTCAAGCGACCGTCTCGTTGCCGAGGGCGGAAGCGCTGGCGGCCTGCTCATGGGCGCCGTCGCGAACCTCGCCCCGCAGCTGTTCTCGGGCATCCTTGCGGTTGTCCCGTTCGTCGACCCGCTCACGTCGATCCTCGACCCCTCATTACCGCTGACGGTTATCGAGTGGGACGAGTGGGGCGACCCCCTGCATAACGAAGAGGTCTACCACTACATGAAGTCGTACTCACCACTAGAGAATGTGCACGACACTCACTACCCACCGATTCTCGCGGTGACCTCCCTCAACGACACCCGCGTGCTCTATGTCGAGCCCGCCAAATGGGTTGCCCGACTGCGTGAGGTGGGGGCGGATGCTCTGCTCAAGACCGAGATGGCGGCGGGCCACGGCGGCGTCTCCGGCCGCTACGACGCCTGGCGGGAGCGTGCCTTCAACTATGCGTGGATGGTGGATGTGACGCGCCCCTCAGCACACTGATCGCGGACGCTCACGCAGCGCCCTAGCGAGTTAGGCAGTCCACCACTCGTCGTACATAGAGACGGGTACTGAACGCTTGTGGCGAGTGTTGAGGTACTTCTGCTCGATGTCGGCGGCAGCCTCGGCGGGCACGTCGAGGCCCTCAAGGTAATCATCGATGTGCTCGTAGGTGACGCCGAGGTTGGCCTCATCCGCCTGGCCGGGCGTGTGGTCGAGCAGGTCTGCGGTCGGCACCTTTTCGTAGAGACGCTCGGGAGCATCGAGGTGGATGAGGAGCTGCTTACCTTGACGCTTGGTGAGGCCCGTGAGCGGCAGCACGTCGGCGCCACCGTCGCCGAACTTGGTGAAGAAGCCCGTGACGGCTTCGGCGGCGTGGTCGGTCCCGACCACGAGGTAGCCGAGCTGCCCGGCTATGGCGTACTGCGCCACCATGCGCTCGCGAGCCTTGACGTTGCCCTTGTTGAAGTCCGTGATTGGCTCGCCCACGGCATCCGCGAACTCAGCGGCGATACCGTCGACGGCACGCTGGATGTTGAAGGTCACTTCGCGGTCGGCCTCAATAAAATCGAGTGCCAATTGCGCATCGTCTTCGTCGCGTTGCACCCCGTGCGGCAAACGCACGGCCACGAACTGGGCCTCGACCCCGTCGGCGCGCAGCTCAGTAACCGCGAGCTGGCAAATGCGGCCAGCTAACGACGAATCTTGACCGCCGCTGATGCCCAACACGAGTCCCTTGGCGTGCGAGGCCTTCAGGTACTCCTTGAGGAACTCGATGCGCCGGCGAATCTGGCCAGCGGAATCAATCGTGGGCTGGGTGTTCAAGTCAGCAATGATGCGCGCCTGCAACGAAGTCATGCGTTAAACCTAACCCCGGCATCCGTCATTAGGATTATTCATTTATCTCTCGCCGCAGACTCTCGGCGGGTTACCCTGAAACTGTTACGCCCACGAAACACAGGAGCTACGAATGATCGATCAACTTCTTCGCCCCAAAATCGCTTTCTGGGCGGGAGTCGCTCTCACGGCGATCAGCTTCATTGTGTTCGACTTCATCATCCCGGCCCTCTACCTCGGGGTGCAGGCGATCAACTTTCCGATGACTCAGCAGTTCGTAGGGGTTCTCACCTCGGGCGTGGAATCTCTCGGCCAACTCGCGCGCCTCATTGGCCCCGTGCTGATCGTCGGCGCCCTCGTCATGCTCAAGATTGAGCGGCCAGCTAAGGCCCCCCGCGAGAACTAGCCCAGCTCCTGCGCGAGCTCCCACGGCAGCCCCGACGGATCGAGAAACACCGCAGTGCGGCGACCCCATGGCCGATCGACGGGCCCATTCACGAGCTCGACGCCACGCTCGCGCACGGCGGCGCACGCGGCATCCGCATCGGGTACATTGACGGTGAGCATGACGGATGCCGCAGCCCCTGGCTCCGAAACGGCTGCGGGCCCGATCAACTCAGCAGCCTCACTTCGCGCGAGCACATTCACCACCAGCGTGCCCACCTTAAACATGCAGGACACCTCGTCTTCGAAAATCACCGAGGCGGAAAACACCGCCGTATAGAACTCTCGCGACAGCGCCACGTCATCTGAAAAAACGGTGATTGCTTCTACGTTGTTGAGTACGTCGATCATGCGATTCTCCCTCGATGCGCGCCACCCGAACTCGGTCACCCGAAATGGGTCCTGAATCAAAGTGCTGGTGGCGATAGTCTAAAGAGGTGATCGGTTGCATCCGAAGCGACGTCACGTTTAAGGATTCACAATGAAAAACCCGATTCTTGTTCCCGCTGTCGCACCCCGACAGCGCGCGTTCGCGCCGAAAGCCGCTGTGGCCGCGGCCGTTTCTGTTGCCCTGGTTGCGCTCGGAGCGCTCCCAGCATCCGCAGCGACCTACGACAGCATCTCTGACGAGGTAAACGGAGGCAGCATCGCCAGCCACCTTGCCGCGCAAGAACTTCGCGACACGTGGGCTGCTGCCGTCACAACGCGCGGGGGCATAGTGCCCGCGCCCTTCGATATTGCCGGCCCCAATAATCGGTTAGTGACCGGAGTCATCGGCACCACTCCGGCCGGCACCACAGTTTCTGTGGAACACACGATGTATAACACCGACGCGCAGGTGACCTTCTTCGGAGTCAGCAGCGCTGCGACGCAAGGCAAAGCTCAGTGCACCGGAGGCGGAGACACGCTCCAAGACGGCGCCCCGCGCCCCACGCTTCTCCAAGGCTGCACCGCGACGACCGGTTATAGCTACGGCGCCTCCAGCAACAGTGGCGACAACGCCGACACTCGAGACGGCGTTGAGTTCCGGTTCTCCACCGGCGTTCTGGGCTTTGGCGCCTGGTTCGGCGACCTCGAAACACGCACCGATGGCCTGGGAGTGCCGGCACTGCTGCGACTGTACTCGGCCGACGACACTCTGCTCTCTGAATCGGAGATCGCCCCTATCGGAGATCAATCGCTGTGCTCGAACTCAGACGATGGGTGTGGCAATGAGGGCACACGCTGGGTTGGCTTCACCGCAGATCTCGCGACTCCGGTTTATCGAATGGTTGTCATCGTCGGCGATGAAGACGCCACGGGCGACGCCAAGCGCGAAGGCATGAGCTTCATCGGCCCCTCAGTCGTGGACGGCACCGCCGACCTCACGATCGATAAGAGCGCTGCAGAGTTGCCCGTGACCGCCACTAACGTGGGCGACCTCATCGATTACACCTTTCTCGTAACCAACACCGGAACACTCGCGCTCGACAACGTCGAGATCGATGACGCTGGTGCTCAGAACCTGTCGTGCCCAGCGACCACCCTCGCCGTCGACGCAACCATGACCTGCACCGCCGAGCATGCCGTGACTCAAGGTGAGATCGATGCCGGCAGCTACACCAACTCGGCCACCGTCTCCGGCGACGCCTGGGGCGAGACAGTGACGTCCGAAGCCGATACCGCCACCACAGCGATCACTCAGGTGCCCGCGCTGACGGCGACGCAGACCGCGAACGTATCGACTTTCACCGCCGCGGGCGACACTCTTGTTTTCACCATTGCCATCACGAATGACGGCAACACCACTCTCACTGCAGTGGATGTCGCCACGAGCCTTCCGGGCCTGAGCCTCGATTGCGCTGCGCTGGCTAACACCCTCGCACCGGGCGCAACTGGTTCCTGCGAGGCAACTCTCGTCGTCACCGATCAATCGAGCGATCTCAGTAATGTCGCTACCGTGACGTCGGAGCAGACCACAGCCCTGTCGAACCAGTCGACGGTGCTCCTCGTTGCCCCTGTAGTCACCCCCGAGGTGCCCGAAGTGCCCGAAGTGCCGGAGGTTCCGAGCGTCGCAGGCGTGGAAACGACGTCGGCGGCTAGCCCCGCGCTGGCCTACACCGGCTCCTCGATCGCGGCATCCGCAGCGACAGGAGCCCTTCTCTTGCTCGTCGGATCTCTACTACTTCTTGTACGCACTCCAGCGCTGTCCGCGAACGAGCGGCTGCAACGGCCTTCTCAGCGCCGCTGAAGCTAGTTAGCTAGCTAGCGAGTGCTCGCTCCGCCAGAAACGGCGAGCCTCGAAACCACGTTCCACAGCGCACGCTGGCCCGCAACGTTGGTGAAGTGGCTCATCGTCATGGAGGTGACGGGGCCGGTCATCTTCTGAGGCGGCGACGCGAAGAACTGGCCGGTCACGCCATCCGGCATATCGATCACGGTGAGGTAGCGGGCAGCAGCCGTGGGCACACTGTGCCACATGCTGGGCATGAGTTTCATGACGGGCAGCATGACGCGGCGCATGATCGCCGGCATCTCTCGAGATGCTTTCGTGTCAGGAGTGTTGCCGGGCGAGACCGTGTTCACCGTCATGCCGGCGGGCAGTTGGGTCGCGAGCTCCTTGGCCCACCAGACCGCGAACGTCTTGGCGGTCGCATACTGCGTGCCGTTGGCAAACTTCACAGGCTTGTCCGCGCGAAGAACGGCCTCAATGGCGCGTTCGAGATCACCGCCGAAGGATGCCGCAGCGAGCGCCTGAACATCGATGTTCGAGAAGGTGGGAACATCGCCGCGCGCGGCTTCCGATCCAGCAATGATGATGCGCGCGTGGCCGCTCAGCATCTCGGCGCGGAGCAAGTGCATGGTCAGCGCGTGGTGTCCGGTGAGGGTCGCCGCCATGACCTGCTCGATACCGTCAGCGGTGCGGCGCAGCTCACTGGTTGCCGCGACACCCGCATTGAGGATGAGGGCGTCGATGGGGATTGCCGCCTCCACGAGCGCCTGTGCAGCTTTCTCGATCGACGAGAAGTCGTTGAGGTCGAGCGCGAGCGGTACGAACTGCGCGCCCGGTACGCGAGCAAGGAGAGCCGTGCGCGCGTCCTCTGCCTTCGCGGGGGTGCGGGCGGTGACGATGACGCGGCCGTAGCCTGCCTCAGCGAGCTGGGCTGCGGCTTCCCAGCCGACTCCGGAGCTAGCTCCGGTGACGAGGGCGGTGTGGGCGGCGTGGTTGTTCATCGAGCGTCTCGTTCCCTAGTTTTGATACCAAACAGTATCATCGCCATCCACCCATTTGATACCAGTAGGTTTCAAACGCAGAAGCCTGCGCGTATAGTGAGAGGATGAGCGCAACAACGGGCACCACGGCGGGGCGCCCGCGCGCTTTCGACGCCGACGCCGTGCTCACGCAGCTCACCGATCTGTTCTGGCAGCAGGGCTACCGTCACACGTCGCTCAGCGACATTGTTGAGGCCAGCGGTGTTCACAAACCCAGCCTCTACCGCACCTTCGGCGACAAAGAGCAGCTCTTCGCCACCGTGCTGCGCCGCTACCTGACCGAGCGTGAGCAACACCTCACCGGCATGCGCGCCACGGCAGGGCCCGGCATTGCCGGCATCCACAACTTCTTCGACCTCTTTGAAGAGTTCGCTCACACCGAGGCCGGCAGTCGAGGGTGTCTCGCCGTTAGCGCCAGCAATGAGCTGCGTGGAACAGCCCCCGGCTTCGAGGACTTTTCGCTTGAGTACCGCGATCTCATGATCCGGCAGATGACAGCCTTGGCCGCACTTGCCCTGCCCGAGAATGCTCCGGATGCTGCGCTCACAGGTCAACGCGCTGAGCTGCTCTCCACGCTCTTCCTCGGACTTCAAGTCACGATTCGCTCGCAGGCCGATGCCGCGCAGCTGCACTCCGTTTTTGCTGCGGTCCACGCTCTCGTCGACACCTGGAAATAGCGCGGCCCTTCAGAATCGCGGCGCAGCAGTATTCGCTGTCGCCGCCGATACCCCGTACCTTTCTCTCGTGCGACGATTGCTACCGGAGGTTCTAGGATGGCGCAGAAGAGAAGGTACCCGGTGCTCGTCCGCGTGCTCGCCCTTGTGGCGTGCGCTGGCGCCCTTGCTGCGCCCGCCGCGCTAACAGTCAGCAGCAGCTCGCCCGCCTCTGCGGCGATAGTGGCGGTTGACGAGCCCGGAGCGCCCGACGCGGTCGCCACGGCGACGCCCACACCGGCCCCCACCGTCACGACGAGACCCGCAACGCCAGCACCGACACCCGCGACCACGCTCTCCCCCACCGAAACGCCTACCGCGAGCCCGACCGCGAGCCCGAGCCCAACGGCAAGCCTGACGCCCGCCCCGACCCCGACCCCGACCCCGACGGAGCAGTCTCCCGCTCCCGTGTCGCCTTTGCCCGCGATTCCGCCGAGCGTAGCGACGTCGAATGTATCCCTTACCACGCTGCTCATTGCCGTGACGGTACTCGCCGCAAGCATTGTCGTGCTCTGGCTCATTCTTCGCCGTCGCCCTCAGCCGAAAGCCGCAGCGACCTCAGCGCACAGAAGTGCTGCGCCGCCGCGCGCACAGTCAGCTGCCGTAACGCTCGATGCACTGGCGGAACTCGGCAGTTCTATGGTCGATAGCGGCTACCCCGTCAGCATGGTGAGAACGGCAGTTCAGGATGTCGCCACCGCCAACGGATTCGCGTCCGCCACTGTAGTGGTTTTTCCGACCGCTCTCTTCGTGTCGCTCGACAACGATGGCGCCACACTCACACGCGCCGTTTCCGCTGGCGGCCGCTCCTACCTTTTGCATCAGGTGGATGTGATTGATCGCATCATGAAGGTGGGGCGCGCCCGGTCTGGCTCGGCCGACTGGGTGAGCCGACAAATCGCCAAGGTGAGGGAACTCGCTCCTCCCTTTTCCGCCTTTCACCGCGTCGCCGCCTATGCGCTGACCACCGGCGCCATCGCAGTCTTGCTTGGCTCGTCCTGGCTCGGCGTGTTAGTCGCTGCGGTCTTGGGAATTGGAGTGGGCACCCTGCTCCTGCTGGGTGAACGGCTGCCCTCGAGCTATGACGCTCTCGTCATCGTGAGCGCCGCTCTCGGCTCATCGCTGATCATTTTGCTGGTTGCTCGTGCCACCGATGATTCGGCCATACTGCCGTCGCTGATCGCGCCACTCGTCGTGCTGCTCCCGGGAGGGTTGCTCACGACAGCAGTAATCGAGCTGGCAACCGGGCACATCATGTCTGGCTCTGCCCGTGCCGCAGCTGGAGCGATGAGGCTGCTTCTTCTCGCGGTCGGCATCGTCTCCGCCGGTGCGCTGATTGGTGTGCCCCGAATTGAGCTCGAGGCCTCCGGAGAGGTTCTGGGGCCGATTGCACCGTGGATCGCCATTGCCGTCTTCGGGGTGGGAATCAGCGTCTACCAGTGCGCGCGTCCTGCGTCGATCCCGTGGATTTTACTCGTTCTCTACGTCGCCTATGGAGCTCAAGTAATCGGTGACGTTCTCTTCGGCGGGGTGCTCTCCGCTCTCATCGGCGCCATCGCCATGACCCCGGTGGCAGTCTTGGTGGCCCGCCACCGCACTGGACCGCCCGCCATTGTGAGCTTTCTTCCCGCGTTCTGGTTGCTCGTGCCCGGAGGTCTCGGCCTCGTGGGTGTCACCGAAGCGCTGGGAGGGGGCGATGCAAGCGGCACCTTGATTACAACGGTGGGCACTATGATCGCCATCGCTCTCGGAGTACTGATCGGCCTTGCCGCCTCCAGTACCTTGCGCGATCGGCGCCTGCCCAGTCTTTTTGCTTTTCTCGACCCGGTTCCTGATGCAGAAACCACAACCGATCCAGTTACCATTTCTGAGAAACCGCAGGTTTAGGAATAGCGCCTCGGACTCTGCAGTCGGATGTCGAGCCACGCCAACATGTCGCCTACCGCGCGGTCCGGCGCGCCCTCCGCGCCGGCTCGCGCCCACTGCACGAGCGCGGAGAACGTTGCCGCCTCATAAGCGACCGCGAGTGCACGACACGCTGCGGCAGGAGCATCCGGATGTCGATCAGCGATAAAGCGAGCCAGAGCGTCCACCCAGGCGGCGTTCGCAATAGGAGCCGACGCGCGCAACTGGGGCACCTCAGACACGAGCGAGATCCAGTCAGGGCTCAGTCGCAGCACTCCGTCTTCGTGGGAGACCGACGCAACTATTGCGTTACGCACCACCGCCCCCAACGGAGCAGCCTGTGGGGCGATCGCGAGAGCCCCCTCCAGCCGCGCTACGGCAGCGGGCAACCCCACCCACGGGATCCTCGAGCGCTCACCGAATCTTCGGATGAGAGTGCGAACGCTCACCCCGGTGACTTCCGCTATCTCCCGCCATCCTGTCTCCTGGTAACCGCGATCTCGCCACAAGGAAAGCGTTGCGTGCAGAAGCTGCTCGGCATCAATGACCGTGGGGCGTCCGCGGCGTCTCTCGGATTCGTCGGGGGTCGCACTGGCAGCTGTCACGCCACCAGTATGCCCCACTCTTCTAATATTGGCGTAGAGTGCCAATAAACACAGAGGAAAGGTTGAGCAATGACTCGCACGTATGTAATCACCGGCTCCGCATCAGGAATCGGCGCAGAAACAGCAGACATTTTGACCAAGCGCGGCGAACACGTCATCGGGATTGATCTGAAAAATGCCGACATCGAAGCCGACCTCTCGACCCCCGCCGGACGCAACGCCGCAGCAACTCAGGCATCGGAACTTGCCGGAGGGCGAATCGACGCAGTCATTGCGTGCGCCGGCATCTCCGCCCCGATCTCAGCAACCATATCGATCAACTACTTCGGAGTCACCGAGTTCTTGCGCGCACTCTTGCCCGCCCTACGCAAATCGGATGCTCCACGAGCAGTTGTGGTGTCATCGATGGCGTCGATGCAGCCCAGTTCCCCCGAGCTCATCGAAGCTGCACTTGCAGGCGACGAAGCCTTAGCCCTTTCTATCGCTGACACACTCACCGCACAGGGGCCGCGCGTGGGCTACCTCGTCTATCCCGCATCCAAGCGTGCCCTTTCACGATGGGTACGCCGGGAATCTATCTCCGAAGACTGGGCAGGGGCAGGGATCCCACTGAATGCGGTCGCACCGGGCACCGTGCTCTCCCCCATGACCGAGGAGCTTCTCTCCACGGAGGCGGGGCGCGCGATGGTTGACACCGCTGTGCCGATGCCGCTCAATTACCACCAACCGACTGAATCGATCGCGCATCAGTTGATCTGGCTCACCAGCGTGGAGAACACACACATCACCGGGCAAGTTATTTACAACGACGGCGGTGCGGATGCCACGTTGCGCGGTGACGACATCTGGTCCTGGAACGACCCCCAGTAGGTGCTCGCTCGCGCGATCGCCAGCCCATCTTGACGACGCCCGCGGGTGCCTCCGAGCGAGGCCGCGGGCGTTCTCGGGGTGACTGATGACGACAACGGCTTAAAACAAAAATCCCTCTCCGTAAAGGAGAGGGATTTTTGTTGTGATGTCAGAAACATCTTTTCGTTGCGGGGACAGGATTTGAACCTGCGACCTCTGGGTTATGAGCCCAGCGAGCTACCGAACTGCTCCACCCCGCGGCGTATATAAAGCGTAACACAGGGTGAGCGGCTCGAAAACCGAACTCAGCGGGCACACAGTCTGCAGCGGCCCGCTGAGTCAGAATTAGCTACTCGGTTGCGGCGATTGCCCGCTCGATCGCGTCGACCATTGCCTGGTCAGCTTCAGCAGCAGCGACGAGGTCGTTGGCTGCATAGGCCGCGTTACGGTCGGCAAGGGCTGCCTTGTAGTCGGCGAGTGCACTGTCGAGTGCCGCATTGTCACCGGGAGTGACAACCGGTGCATCCGGGTCTACTGGCGCATCCGGGTCAACAGGAACATCCGGGTCAACGGGAACATCCGGCGTTACCGGAACTTCTCCGTCGCCGGCTTCGGCGCCAGAGTCTCCACCAAACAGTGTGTCGAGTGCTTCGTCGAGAGTGTCTTCGAAGGCAATCTCGTCACCGAACGACACCAGCACCTTGCGCAGCAGTGGGTACTGAGTTCCGCTGGTCGACTGAACGTAGACCGGCTGCACGTAGAGCAGCCCGCCGCCGACGGGGAGCGTCAGCAGGTTACCGAGCTTCACCTCGGTATCGCCCTGTTGGAGAAGAGCAAGCTGGTTGGCCACGATCGTGTTGGTATTGAAGCTGTTCTGCACCTGTCCGGGACCAGGAACAGTGTCCTGCTTCGGCAGCGTCAGCAACGTGAGCTTGCCGTAATCAGGTCCCGCATCCGAGTTCGCCGTCAAATAACCGGTGAGAACACTTCGACTGGCGTCCGCTGTTCCCTTAGGAATGAAGGTCGAGTACAGAGTGAACGCGGGGTCTTCTGTTCCCGGAACCTGCATCGTGAGGTAGTACGGGGGCTGAAGCGAACCGGTTCCCGAAACCGGATCCTCCGGGCTAACCCACTGGTCATCACTTGAGTAGAACGAGCCAGCATCCGTCACGTGGAAGGATCCCAGAATTTCGCGCTGAACCTTGAACAGGTCGGCGGGGTAGCGCACGTGATCCAGCAGTTCGACGCTCATTTCGTCTTGCGCAAGAAGCGAGTTCGGGAAGATCTTGTTCCACGTCTGCAGGACCGGGTCTTCGTCATCCCACGCGTACAGGTTCACCGAACCGTCATAGGCATCAACGGTCGCCTTGACCGAGTTGCGGATGTAGTTGACGTCGTCGAGCGCAAACTGCGGCGCCGGCGTGTAGGTGTCAGCAATCGCGCTGGAGAGCTGCTCAACCTGCGAGTAAGGGTAGTTAGCGCCGGTGGTGTATCCATCGACGATCCACACAATCCGGTCGTCCACAATGGCCGGGTACACGTCACTGTCGAGGGTGAGGTACGGAGCAACCTTCGCTACACGCTCGAGAGGCTCGCGATCGTAAAGAATCTGCGACTCGTCAGTTACATCTGAGGCGAGGAAGATCTGCTCGGATTGGAACTTCACTGCGTAGACAAGCTTCTTAAAGATGTTGTCGAGCACAGGCCCGCCGTCACCATCAAAAGTCGTCGTGGCGTTCTGCTCGCTGTCTTCTCCACCCGAGGGGTAGTCGAGTTCGATGTCGTCAGCACCTTCCGGGGCACCAACGATCGAGTAATCCGGAGAGTCCTCACCGAAGTAAACGCGAGGCTCGTAGTCGCCGAGATCTCCAGTGCTCGGGATGCCCGACTCGAGGAACACTGGCTGGCCATCGGCGGCACGCTGGTTTCCGAATGCTGCAACCACGCCATAGCCGTGGGTGTAGACGACAGCATTGTTGTACCAAGACTGCGCTTCGCCAAGACCGGACTGGTTGAGTTCACGGACGGCAATCACCGTGTCTTGAATCTCACCGTCGATCTCGTAGCGGTCAACATCAAGGTAACTACCGAACTGGTAGTACTGCTTGAACTGCTCGAGCTGGGCAAAAGCCTGCGGCGCAATGGCAGGGTCGAGGATACGGATGTTCGCGGTGGTTGTTGCGTCTTCGCGAAGCGCACCGGACTCGGCATCAGTCGAGGCGCTATAGGGAATCTCCTCAACATCGGCGATGCCATATGCGTCGCGAGTTGCCTCGATGCTTCGATCAATATATTCAGACTCGTAGGTACGCGCGTTGGGGTCTACCTGGAAGCGCTGAACGACCCACGGGTAGAGGTTTCCGACGACGAGACCGCTGATGAGCAGCAGCGCCGTACCGATCATCGGCAAACGCCAGCGACCGATGATGGCCGTGACGATGAAGAGGATGGCAACGATGGCGGCAATGCCGGCGAGAATCGCACGGCCAGGAATCGTAGCGTTGGCTTCGGTGTAGCTCGCACCGGTCTGCAAGAAGCCCTGGCTGGTGGAGTACAGCGTCGTGTACTGATCAAGCCAGATGCTCACCGCCTGAAGGGCGAAGAAGATGCCCGCGGTGATCGCGAGCTGTACGCGCGCGGAACGCGAGATACGAACTTCGCGCCCGTTCACGCTCAACGCACCATAGAGGTAGCTCGTAGCCAGTGCGCCAAGGAACGAGAGGATGAGCACCGCTGACGCGTACCCGACGATCGAGTGGTACATCGGAAGCTCATAGAAGTAGAACGAGATATCTAGCCCGAACTGCGGGTCGGTCGTTCCGAACGAACTGCGGTTCAGCCACTGAAGAGCGACCGGCCACGCGCTAGCCGAAGAAACACCACCAAATACGCCGAGCAGAATCGGGATGCCGATCATGGCGAGCTTGCGCAAGGGTTCTACAACCTGCTGGTAGCCCTCTAATTGCGCGTTGAGTTTCGCGTAGATCGGGCGAGCGCGGAATGCGACCAGAAGGCTAACGCCCACCGGTACGGCCATGGCGACAAAGCCAATGGCGAACATTACGGCTGTTGCAATCCACTGAGTGGTGAGAACCTCCAGATAGCCGGTCTGGCTGAACCAGAGAACATCGGCATAGAGGCTCGAGAACAAGAAGAACGCGATCACTATTACAGCGAGAATTATCGCCGTAATCGTAAACGCAGACCTCGTCTTGCTCGTCGGGGCTTGTTGGGTTTGACTCGACACAGTACTTCGCTCCTGAAATTGGGGGCCTGGCTATATCTTAAAGGTCTTTCATGGGCGCGGGGCTGATGATCGCTCTCAGCGTGACTTGCCTCAGCGGGGCTCTATTGGTCGCTGCAGGAAGGCAGTCCGGCACCGCTAAGGCCTCCGCGGATGCTCGCCAACGCAACGATGGCGTCGTTGAGGTTGTCGATCGCATACACCGTGAGGCCCTTGGGGGTGTTGTCTACGACTTCATCGCAGTTCTCAACCGGCGCCAAGAAGAAGTCGGCTCCCGCCGCACTCGCTCCGTACATTTTTTGCTGGATGCCGCCGATCGGGCCAACATCGCCGGTAGCGGTGATCGTTCCCGTACCCGCAACCTCGTGACCGCCGTTGATGGCGCCCGGAGTGAGCTTGTCGATGATCCCCAGGGCAAACATCATTCCAGCGCTGGGGCCACCAACGTTCTCCAACTGAATCTTTACGTCAACCGGGAAGTTGTATTCGCTACCGACCACGACGCCGATGATGGCGATGGGGTCGTCACCCTCGCTCATCTCGGGAGTGATCTCGACGGTGAGTTCTTCGTCGTCGCGTTCAAACACAACCACCGCGGGTGTGGTCGTGCCGTTTTCGGCGATGGTGTCGCGCAGTCCAGCGACATCGGCGAAGGCCTCGCCATTCACCGTGAGGATGACGTCTCCGGCCGCGAGCACGCCATCCGAAGGTCCACCCTCCGAAGTTTCTGCGACCGTGAGAGTGGCGTCGAACTCGTAGTCGAGGTCGGAGAGTGCTGCAGCGATCGCTTCCTGTTGCGAAGACTCCATCTGAACTCGACCGGCTTCGGCCGATTCTTCAACGGTGACGCCGACGGGATAGACCGATTCGACAGGCACGATCGCGCGGCTGCGGTCGAAGTAGGCGGCACCAACCTCGAACCAGCTCAAGGGCGAGTCAGGATTACCGCGCACATTGACGGTCAGCATATCGAGCGCGCCCTCGGTGGGATACGTCGTTTCGACGGGGATCTGGATGAGCGGCACGAGAGCGCCATCGATTTCCACGTCGCCCAAAGTGTCGTAAACCGGGCCTGGTTGCTCGATGATGTACGGCGAGGGAACCAGGGTCGCAAGCAGCGTTCCGACGAGTGCGACGCTCAGGATCAGCCATCCCAGCCAACCGCTTCGGGCGCGACGTGGTGACGGTTCGGGTCGATTATCAGTAAACAGGGCCACCTAGGTCCTTACGGGGTGGGGAGCGGTGTTCGCCACAGGCGCACGGTAAGAGTCACTAGCCTAGGTCAAAACTCAGCCGCGCACGGCATCGAGCGGCTAGCGTTAATCCATGGCTGACAATGCTGAGAACAATTCTGAAGACGAGTTCCGCGACATGATGCGGGACTTCCTCTCGGGCGATGGTGAAATCGATCCCGCGAAGCTGGCCGGTGCGGCAGGCTTGCCCAACGATCCAGCAATGATCCAACAGCTGCTCAGTCAGCTCCAGAATGCCCTCGGCAAGTCGGGCGACGGCATCAACTGGGACATCGCCCTTGAGCAGGCCAAGAACCTCGCTTCTCAGAGCACGGTTGTCTCGCTCCCCGCAGAGCGCAGCAAGCTTGAGCAAGCGCTGCACGTTGCCGCCCTCTGGCTGAATGAGGTCACCGACATCTCCGAGCTGACGGTCGAGCCCAAACTGCTGAGTCGCAGCGAGTGGGTCACGATCACGATGCCCATCTGGACCCAGTTGGCTGAGCCGGTAGCCAACTCCATCGCGAATTCTCTCACCGACGTTCTCAAACAGAATGCTCCCGAAGAGATGAACGAAATGCTCAACGGCGCCAGCAAGGTGATGCGCAACATCGGCGGCACCCTTTTCGCCATGCAACTCGGTCAGGTAGTGGGCCAGTTGTCGAGCGAGGTTGTGTCGGGAGGCGACATCGGCATCCCCCTCTTCGACGAGCAGCAGGCGGTGCTTGTTCCGCAGAGCGTTTTTGCCTTCGGCAACGGTCTCGACCTGCCCGACAGCGAGATCCACCTCTACTTGGCGGTGCGCGAGCTAGCCCACGCTCGGCTATTCCGGCACGCGAAATGGCTTCGTCTTCAGTTCATGACTTCTGTGACGGCGTACGCCCACGACATCCACATTGATTCGGATGCCATTGCCGAGCTCGCCAGCGACTTCGATCCAAACAATCCTGAAGAGCTGCGTGACGCCATGACCAATGGGTCACTCATCCCGCCGAAGAGCGAAGAACAGCGGGAGGCTCTTGAGCGTCTCGAGACCGTTTTGGCGCTCGTCGAAGGTTGGGTCGACGTCGTCACCGCTGCCGCCACTTCTCGCCTGCCAGCACGCGGCGCAATTGCCGAAACCGTGCGACGACGTCGTGCCTCCGGTGGCCCCGCCGAGTCAGCGTTCGCGACCCTCGTCGGTCTCGAACTTCGCCCGCGTCGACTGCGCGAAGCTGCAGCTATGTGGCAACACGTTACCGATGAGCTCGGCGCGGAACAGCGCGATTCGCTGTGGTCACACCCCGACCTCATGCCGACGGCGGCTGACATCGACGATCCGGCGGCTCTGGTTGCGCGCTTGCGCGACGGCGGCACTACTCCGGATGACATCGACCAGGCCATTAACGATCTTCTGAACGACGAATCTGGTGACCGCCCGCACGAGGGCGATAACTCCTAGGGCGGCCATCGGCGGCTTAATCGGACCCCGATCGGGCATTCTTTGGCGACCGTTCATTTTTGTGCTGTGGAATCTTCACACTGACCAATCGGACAGGTGTGCACAATAGGCACATGATCCTGCGCGTAGACCCCCGACTACCGCTTGTGTGGCGATCCCCCACCAGCGCCCAATTTGGCATCGACCCGCCCGCTGTTGTGCTGCCGAACGTGACCGAAGCACAGGAGAAAATTCTCTCCGCATTGGTCGCCGGAATAAGTCGCAGCGGCTTAGAGATGCTGGCGAGCACCCACCCCCTCGAGTGCAACGAACTCATCGATTCCCTTTCGGCGATACTCGTTGCAACTCCCCCACAGCCGCCCAGCGCGCAGGTCGCCGTGTTGGGTTCAGGTGCCGTCGTCGAGTCACTCGCCGCGATCCTCTCCTCCAGCGGCGTCACCGTCGAAGTCGCTGCGACACCTCACGATCTGAGCCAGCCCGATCCCGATCTTGCGATCTTGGTTGGCCACTTCGCCATCCCGCCCTCGGTGCACTCGCACTGGCTGCGCCGCGACATCCCGCACCTGCCGGTAGTGATTTCCGACTCTGCTGCCGAGGTGGGGCCTGTGGTGACACCGGGGATAACCGGGTGCCTGCTCTGCATCGACATGCACCGTCGCGATGCCGACCCGTCCTGGCCTGCCATCGCCACTCAGCTCATGGGGCGCACCTCGCTCGCCGAGACTCCGACGCTTGTTGCAGAGGCAGCGGCCGAAGCGGGCCGCATGGCCCTGCACCGCCTCGGTCGCGGTGGGTACACCGTGTTCGATCAGACCCCCGCTGATGCCACGTCGTCGGTTCGGATCGACTACGCGACGGGCCGAAGGGATGAGAGCTTGCGTTTTCGCCACCCGGATTGCGGTTGCCAGCAAGTAGCGAACGTTACGAGCGCTGAGTCCGATCGCGAACATCGTCGAGGAACCGACTGGGGGCACGACGCCCACCCCGGCCTGTTTGTGCACTAGCCGACCACGACATCCCGAGCGATCGACGAGCACGAGTGATCCCGACATACAGAAGGCGTCGTTCTTCGTCGATTGCGTCGGGGGTGCGCGCGTAGCTGATCGGCAATAGCCCCTCGTTGAGCCCGATGAGGTGCACGCACTCCCACTCAAGGCCCTTAGCCGAGTGCAGTGTGGCCAAGTTCACGGCCGAGCGCAGGGGTTCGTTGTTGCTGCTCTGGCGGTCAACCAAGTCAGCGACGAATTCGCGCAGCGTGACTTCGGGGGCAGCGTCTTCAGCCAAGCGCATGATCACGTTGAGCGACTCCCAGCGTTCGCGAACCGCACCGGCCGTCTCGGGCGGATCCTGAGACCAACCAATCGACCGCAGGATGTCACTAACCGATTTGAAGAGAGGTTCGGTGGCGGTGCTGATCGAAGCACCGCGCAGCAGCATGATGGCCTCTTTGACTTCGCGCTGATCAAAGAAGCGGGTGGCTCCCCGCACGAGGAAGGGAACTCCCGCGGCCGAGAGCGCAGCCTCAATGGGCTGCGATTGAGCATTGATGCGGTACAGCACAGCGATTTCTTCGGGGCTCGTGCCCGCCGCGATCTGAGCGGAGATGGTGGCGGCGATTGCGGTCGCTTCGGCGTTGTCGTCGTCATACCCGGTGACCTGCGGCGTGGGCGAATGTTCCGTCGTGGCTGCCTGCAGGGTCAGTGCGCCCTTCTGATTCGTCATCAGACGGTTGGCGGTGTGCACGATTTCGGGCGTGGAGCGGTAGTTGCGCTCGAGACGCAGCACCGCAGCGTTGTCGTGCTGCGATGCGAAGCGCAGCAAGAACTCCGGGCTCGCCCCGGCAAATGAATAGATGGTTTGACTCACATCGCCGACGACGCAGAGATCGTCGCGGTCGCCAACCCACAGCCGCAGAAGTTCATGCTGGAGCGGCGAGACGTCCTGATATTCGTCGACGACGAAGAACCGGTACTGTTCGCGAACCTGTTGCGCAATGCGAGGTTCGGCCTCGATCATTCCGGCGGCAGCCAACAGCACGTCTTCGAAGTCGATCTGGCGCCGGGCATCCTTGATCGCCTCATACGCGGTCTGCAACTCGACCATGCGCTCGATTGTGAGCGCTGCGGGAGGCGTGCGACCGGCGTTGCCGTATTGCTCCACCGACATCCGCGAGGTCTTTCGCCACTCGATTTCGGCCGCAACATCGCGCAGCGTCGCAGTGTCGAGCTTCAGCTTGAGCGAGTCAGAGGCGTGGGCGATCATGCGCGCTTTGCCCTCAAGCAGTCGCGGCATGGTGCCACCGATGGTCTGCGGCCAGAACGCGTTGAGTTGCGAGAGCGCGGAGGCGTGGAACGTGCGAGCCGCGACACCGTCGGCGCCGAGGGCACGCAGTCGACCGCGCAGCTCGCCAGCCGCACGGTTAGTGAAGGTCAGGGCCATGACTCGTCCGGGAGGGTACACACCGGTCGCGACACCGTACGCAATGCGATGCGTAATAGCGCGAGTCTTTCCGGTGCCGGCGCCAGCAAGCAGACAGACCGGCCCGAGGAGTGTTTCGGCGGCCTGACGCTGGCCTTCATCAAGAGCGTCGAGTAGTGCATTGGCATCAAGCGTCACGGTTGTTCGTCAATCGGTTGGCCGTACCAGTGCTCGATGATCGCGCGTGCAATCGACGAGTGTCCTGGCAGACGGATGTCGTTCAAAGAGTTGGCAAGTTCGTCTCGACTGAACCAGCGCAGATCGAGAATTTCTGTGCCGTCTGGTGTGCCGAGGCCCGTGAAACCCGGAGCGACGGACGCGGTGAACCCGAGCATGAGCGACGCGGGAAAGGGCCACGGCTGGCTACCCAAATAGACCGGATCAACGACCGGTACGCCTGACTCTTCGAAGATCTCGCGTTGTACCGCTGATTCCAGAGACTCCCCTGGTTCGACAAAACCGGCGAGGAGCGAGTAGCGATTGGACTCCCACAACGCGTTCGAACCGAGCAAGAGGCGGTCGTCGTTGTCAGTCACGCCGACGATGATCGCGGGGTCAGTGCGGGGATAGATCTCGAGTTTCGAGGCCACATCGCGGCGAACCCAGCCGGCCTTCTCCACGACAGTCGGTTCTCCCGTGCGCGGCGAGAACAAGTGCGAGGAGTGCCAGTTCAAGATAGCCAGCGCCTCGGTGAAGAGCCCGGCATCCCGGTCGCTCAGTTGCGTTGCAATACTGCGCAGGTTGCCCCAGTTCGCCTCGGCAAAGTGACCGGCATCCTCGAGCTCAACGGTCACGATGGGAGTGCCAACGGGCTCGGGGCTTGTGTCAGACGTCGACCGCCCCAAGTAAACACTCGTGTGGCCGCGCTCGATCGCATCCGGGTGGAGCAAGGCCAAAGAACCATCGGCCGCCAGCAGCGCCGACCCATCAAAAATGGGCAGCACGCGCGTCGCCGAGTCACGCCACAAACGATCAAGAAGACGTGGATCTTCTCGAGCTAAGTGGTCACGATCAATCTCATATCGCGACAGTGGCAGCCGCGAAAGAAAAGATTGTGACATGTATCGACCCCGTCCCAAGTGCGTGGCGTACGGCAAATGCACGCCAGAGCGACCTACCCTGAGTGTTATGGCCAGATCACATCTCACTCTAGCCGCGCTGGCGACCTCCGCTGTCGAGGGACTCGAAGTCGCCGCAGCCGCCCCGTTCGGCACCGGTAATGGCAACGACTTCGACTCGGCGCTCATCACCGACCGCGCCGGTAAGCACTGGATTATTCGCGTTCCCCGCAACGCCGCCGCCGAAAATGCGCAGTCCGCTGATCTCGTGGCGTTGCGCGCGCTGAGCGCTGGAGTGCGTACGCGCCTTCCCTTCGATGTAACGAGTTACGCCGGGCAGGTTCCTGTCGGCCAAACCCGCGGCATCGTCTATGAATTCGTTTACGGCAACAAAGTTCCTATGCGCTCGTACACCACGGGCCCCAAGTCGCTCTCGGCGTCTATCGGAGCCGCCATCGCTGCCATTCACGCCCTCCCCACGAGCTTTGTAGCGGATGCCGGCCTCCCCGTGCAGACCGCCAGCGAGGCACTACGCGCCTGCATTTCGATCATCGACCGTGCTGCCGCCACCAAGCTCGTGCCCGCGGCTCTGCTGGAACGGTGGCGCGAAGCGGCCGAAGACTCCAAGCTGTGGCAGTTTCAGCCCACCGTCATCAACGGTTCCCTCGTCTCGGACTCATTTTTGAGCGCAAACAACGCCGTCACCGGCGTGCTGGGATGGCAAGACATCAAGGTCGGCGATCCTGCCACCGACCTGCAGTGGCTGCTCGGGCCCCGCAATGAGGCGATCATCGATACCGCTTTTGGTGCCTACGCGGATGCTCGGGGTGCTGGTGACCGCCAGTTGAAGCAGCGCGCCAACTTCTATGCTGAGCTTTCGGTCGCGAAGTGGCTGCTGCATGGCACCGAAGTACGCAGCACAGAGATCGTTGATGATGCCGGTGAAATGCTGACAACGCTTCTCGATGACATTCGTGACGACATCATGAATCCCATTAGCACCGACACCGCGCCGACAATGGCGGTCGAAGAAGTCGAAGCCATGCTGCGTAAGGACAACCGCGCGGTCTAACACCCTCGCGGCATCCGTGTCGGCTCGCTACTACGGCTGAATTGCGGGACTCTCTGCGGCCGTCGCTCATCGTCACCGGTCATAGCAGCATTTCACTACCGGTCAGAACGCCGTCTCGACGCCGACTGGCGCAGCAGCGATGACCGCAGCGAACGCAGCTTGTTGCGCTTCGGTGCAGGATGCGGATCGATTCCGGCCTGAATGGCGTCAGCATCCACGATCGTGATCGGTTCCGTGATCGTGCGTAATTGGTGATGCGGCACAATCGCGACCCAGCGACCGTTACGCCGCGGTGCAACCTTTACTGTCAACCGGCCCGAGCGAGCGAGCAAAATCGCGATGGCGATCGCGACGGTCGCGGGAACACCCCCGGCGATAACGAAGGCTAGCTTGGCTCCCCAGAGTTCCGCGATGGTTCCCATGAGGGGGCCGCCAATAGCTTGGCCACCCAGGATTACAATCACCCAGAAAGCAACGACGCGACCACGAATGACGAGATTCGACGACAGTTGAACCATCGTCTCCGCGGCCGTCATGAGCAGCAAGCGGCTAAGTCCGACACCGATGAGAACGGCTAAAAAGAGACCGTAGACGGGAACGATTCCGGCCAGCATCATCATGAGGCCGTAGAGAACGGCTCCGAAAATAATCGTGCGCAACCGCAGGCTAGAGCGGCGCGCTGAGGCAAGCGCCCCGAGGAGAGCGCCGATCGCGGCGAGCGAGTTGTAGAGACCGTAGCCGCTGGCACCGGTGTCGTATACCGTGTTGGCCATGGCCGCGAGAAGTGTCGGCATTGGCATTCCAAAGACCGCGATGACAAAGCCCATGACCATCGTCCAAAACAGAGTCGGCTTTGCCTTGATGTAGCGCAGTGCTTCGCGAATCTGTCCCTTCGCGCCCACGGCACGGGGAGCAACGAGGATCTCGTTTTTACGCATCGACGCGAGGGTTATCACGCCGATAACCACGGCAATGGAGTTGATCCCAATTGCCCACCCCGAGCCCGCAGCGACGATAAGAATACCGCTGAGGGCCGGGCCAAGAAATGCGCCCGCGTGAAAAATTGAGGCGTTCAGGCTGATGGCGTTACGCAGATGACGAGGGCCGACAAGTTCGTTGACGAAAACGGCTCGGGCGGGGTTATCGAACACCTGCACGACCCCCATCAGGAACACCAGAATGTACACCAGCCAGAGTTCCGCCGCTCCCATAATGGTGATGATCGCGAGAGAGAGGCTGAGCAGGCCGATGATCGACTGGGCGACCATGAGCGTAATGCGTTTGTTGAACCGGTCGGCGATGACTCCCGCGTAGGCGCCGAGCACGATCGTGGGCGTGAACTGGATGGCAATCGTGAGCCCCACGAGGGCGACGTTGCCGGTGAGCTCAAGAACGAGCCAGTCGACGGCGATGCGTTGCACCCAGGCTGCGGTGTACGCGATGAATTGCGCGATCACGTAGAGGCGGTAATTGTGCAACCGCAGCGAGCTAAAAGTGTCGCGCCACAGTGGGCGCTGCATGACCGCCGAGATGGGAACTGTCGCGGGGGACGTCTCAGATGGCATACTCACGCGTTCAACCGTATTGTCTCCGCGCTCATTCCGCGGCATAATCGAGCCTATAAATTCAATTACGTTTCGTAATGGAGCAAAGTGTTCGACCCCGTACTTCTCAAATCGTTCGTCGCCGTCGCCGAGAACCGCAGCTTTACGGATGCCGCCCGCGCCCTAGAGCTCAGCCAGCCGACGATCAGTCAGCACATTCGCAAGCTCGAAACCGCGGCCGGGCGCATTCTGGTGATGCGTGACACTCGTGCTGTCTCCCTTACCGACAACGGCGAGGCGATGCTTGGTTTCGCCCGCGCCATCCTCGCGGCGGAAGATCAAGCGGTGAAGTACTTCACCGGTTCCGCTATGCGCGGCCGGCTTCGTTTTGGTTCGGCCGACGACCTTGCCCTCACTCAGTTGCCCCGCATCCTGCGCGACTTTCGCCAGCTGTATCCGCATATCAACCTCGAACTGACGGTGAGCCAAAGCGGCAATCTCGTACGCCGTTTGCAGGCTGGCCAGCTCGACTTGATCTTCGTGAAGCAGGATGCCGGAGCCGAAGGCGGGCGACTCGTACGCCGCGACCGGATGGTGTGGTTGGGCCACAAGAGCATGACGCTCGAAGCAGGCTCCCCCGTGCCCCTCATCGCGTATCAGGCGCCCAGTTTGGGCCGCGCCTACGCTATGCGAGCGCTGGAGGCGGATGGGCGCACCTGGCGCATCACCTGCAACGTGAAAGAGGTGAACGGTGCGCTTGCCGCGGTTCGCGCGGGAATCGGCATTGCCGTGTTTCCGCAATCGCTCATCCCCGCCGACCTTGCGCAGGTGCCGGCATCGTTTGAGCTGCCCGAGCTCGGCGACGTGGACTTCGTGCTGCTCGACAACCCGATGGCTGCCCGCGAACCCGTCGAGGCGCTCAGCACGGCGATCCTGAGCCGGCCGGTACAGCGCCGGGTGTAGCGCGTGATCTAGAGCTGGGTTCAGCACCGGGTCGAGTCGGGCGCACCAGCGGGTCTAGCCGCCGAAACTCGGCGCTGTGCCGACGGAACCCGCCCACGCCTGCCGCAGCTCGCTCTCGCTGGAGATGTGCTTCGGGCGAATAACGGTGTCGTCGGCCACAAAGTAGAACGCGGCATCGATCATGTCAGGAGCAATGCCCTTCCACTGCGCGTAGGCGAGGCGGTATAGCGCGAGCTGCAGTTGCTTGGCTTCAAGGTCAGCCTCATCGCGCGGGGCCCGACCGGTCTTCCAATCAACGACTTCGTAGCGGTCGCCATTGGCGTACACCGCGTCGATCTTGCAGATGACAACGCGGTCGCCGAAGGGAACGTGAATCTCGATTTCGACGTCGATCGGCTGCCGCGTGGCCCACGCCGAACGTTCGAACGTGGCTTGCAACTCGGCCAGCTTTTCGGCATCCGCTGCACTGTCGTCGTCGGCTCCGTCGAGTTCGAGCGAGAACGCATCGAGCGTTTCGGTGGAGGCCGAAGAGCCGAACCGTGATTCGACCCACTCGTGAAACTGGGTTCCCAGTCGCGTTGCTCGGTAAGGCTTCTCCGGCATGGGGCGCCGCAGCGAGAGCGCCACGGCTTCGGGATCAGCGATGTAGTCCTTGAAGCGCGATGCCGGGATGCGCTGCGGCAACGGGGTGCGGCGAGCTTCGCTCGCGGCACGGGCGCGTTCGGCGAGCAGGAGGTCGATCTCGTGGGCCCAGAGGCCATCAGCGCCGGGGTCGGCGGTCGTGACCAGCTGTGCAGCCGCCTCGACAGTTGCTCGACGATTGCCGAGCGGGTCGAAGGGCCAGAGCGGATCGACAACATCGTTGAGCGTGGGGTTTTCGTCGTTCACAGGATCGGTTGGCAGCTCACCGATCAATTCGCGCTCCTCAAGCTCTTGCAAGAAGGTGCTCGGGGCTTGCGGTTTACTCCGGCTCGACCAGAACGATCCGGTCAGCAGCAGGTTGTCGCGGGCACGAGTGATCGCGACATAGCCGAGACGCCGTTCTTCCGCTTGGTGGCGGTCGGCCAGGGCTGCTTTGAACTCTTTGAGGGAGCCGTCGAACTGCGACTGGTATTGAGCGTTTTCCCACTCGAGTTCAGGGAGCTCCGCAGCGTCGCCGCGGAAGGCGAACGGCAGTTTGCCGAACGAGACCCACCCCTTGCCCTCTCGCGAAGTCGCGGGGACTTCACCGTCAACGAGGCGTGGCACCGCCACGAGGTCCCACTCCAAACCTTTAGAAGCGTGGATCGTGAGCAGTTGCACCGTGCCGGCTTCGGCGTCATCGCTACGCGGCCCCATCATGTCTTGCTGAGCAGCACGGCGCAGCCAGGACAAAAAGCTGGCGAGGTTGGCTTGATCGTCACTCGCCAGGAAGCCTGCAAGCTCATCGTGGAAGGCGTACAGATTAGCCATGCCCTGAGCCTGAGGCCGGCTCGCGACAACCTCGATGTCGAGCAGCAGTTCTTGTTCGAGCAATCGCACGAGATCTCCAAGCTCGAGGCCGGCCCGCGAGCGGAAGAAGGCCAATTGCTTGGCGGCGTCTTTCAGTCGCGACAGCCCCTCGGCGCTGAATTTTTCGAGCTGCGAGTGCGAGGCTGGGGCTTCGCCCACGAAGTCGAGAGCGTCAACAATGGATGCCGAATCGTCGACTGCAACTGACTCCCGCATCCGCTGTTTCACTTCGTCACTCAGCTCGGTGTGCGATACGGAACGACTCAGCAGCCAGCGTGACAAATCAGCGAGAGCTTGCAGGTCACGCGTACCGATCGACCAGCGCGCGCCCGAGAGCAGGCGGATCAGTTCGGAACCCGCACTGGGGTCATGGATGACGGTCAGCGCACTAACCAGATCGACGATTTCGGGCGTCGACAGCAGGCCGCCGATTCCCAGCACGTGGTAAGGAACGTCATGGGCGGCGAGTGCGGTGGCGAAGCGATCCATGTCGCTGCGACGGCGGAAGAGGATGGCGGCGGTGGGCGGCTCCGGAGCCACCGCGTCGGGATCAGGGTCGTAGTGATTCCACGCTTGCGGGGCGAGAGCGCTCGCAAACCAAGTCGCGACGCCCTGGGCTTCTTCGTCGATGTGCTCGAAGTAGTGCGCATCGACGGCACCAGCAGGTGCATTCGGTCGGGCGCCGAGCGATTCCACCCGAACGGGCGAGCGCGCGCTGAGCGGCTCGACGATCACGTTGGCCGCATCGAGCACCGTGGTCGCATTGCGCCAGCTCGTGGAGAGCGCAAAGTACTGCGCATCCGCGTTCTCGGTGAAGTCGCGGCTGAAGCGCGCGAGGTTGGCGGCGCTCGCTCCACGCCAGCCATAAATCGACTGGTGCGGGTCGCCGACCGCCATCACGGAGTGGTTGCCGAAGAGGCGGGCGAGCAGCCGGGTTTGCACGACGCTGGTGTCTTGATACTCGTCGAGCAGCACGACGCGGTAGCGGTCTTGGTAGTGGTCGACGACATCCTGCGAGCGCTGAGCGACTTCGAGCGCGAGCGCGACTTGGTCGCTGAATTCGAGGAGGCCCTGCGCTCGCTTCTGTTGCGCGTACTGCACAGCCAGGTCGAGCAGTGGTTCGAGGGACCCGATCTCGGCGACGGCATCGGTCACGGAGGCGTACGGAGTTTTCTTGCGCGCGGTGTCGGCATACGGGAGTTCAGAGATCTGGGTGAAGCGCTGCGCGTAGGCGGCCACGTCATCCGCGTTCGCAACGTTGTCGCTGAGCGCATGACTGAGGTCGAGAACAGCCTCGGTGAGCGCATTGATCGACTTCTCGAGGCCGACGAGCCGGTCATCCGTACTCGCGACGACGAGCTTGCGGGCAAGCTGCCACGAGGAGGGGTCGTTGAGCAGTGTCGACTCCGGTTCACGCCCGATGAGCAGTGCGTTCTCGGTGAAGAGCGCACTCGCAAACGAGTTATACGTGGAGATCGTCGGCTGATCGAATTCGATCGAAGCGGTCTCGGGTGTTGCTTCGAAGTGTTCCGGATGCCGGTTCTGAACGTCGCGCAGAATCGCGATGCGCTCGCTCACGCGCTTGCTCAGCGATCCCGCTGCCTTGCGCGTAAAAGTGAGACCAAGGATCTGGTCGGGGGTTACGAAATTGTTGGCCACGAGCCACACCACCCGGCTGGCCATCGTGTCGGTCTTACCGCTGCCAGCCCCCGCCACCACGAGCGCCGGCGACAGGGGCGCCTCAATCACGACTTGCTGCTGCGGCGTGGGGGCATGGATTCCCAGGAGCCCGGCGAGGTCTACGGAGGAGATCATCGGGCGCTCACCGCCGGCACGACGTGGATGCGGCAATTGCCGAAGCTCCACGGGTCGGTGCAGTGGCTGCTCACCCGGGCCACGAAGACGCTGCCGGCCATTCCACGTGCATCCTCGATCACGCGCTGTCGGAACAGTTCGAGCTCCTTGTCACTCATCGGTTGTTGTTTGGGGTCGACGTAATCGCGGGTCTTGGCCGAGGGCGAGAGCACCACGAGCTTGGCGCCACCGTTCACGAGCCCTTCGGGCACTCCCTCGATCGCTCCCGATGCGAAGGCGAGCTGGTAGGCCGCGAGCTGCGGATGATCGGCCACGGCCTTATCGGTCGCTGGCTCGTTCTTGCCTGTCTTGAGGTCAACAATCACGGCGGTGGTGCCGCCGTACACCTCGACGCGGTCAATCTTTCCGCTGAGTAGGGCCTGCTCGAGTGGCAGCGTGAAACCCATTTCGTTGCTCACGAGCTCTCCCCCGTTGGCGGTGAAATCGCGCAGGTAGGTGGCGAGGTGCTGCGTGAGTTTCTTAGCGCGCCGCTTTTCGGCCTCCGACTGCCAGCTGGCTTCAAACGTCATCTCGCTCCACCGTTCTTCAACGGCTGCGAAGAGCGCGTCGGCGCTGAGATCGGTTGCTGTTTCAGCAACATCGTGGATGAGCGTGCCGAGGTTCGAGGCCGTGTTTGACGTTGATCCGCCCAGCTGGTCGATGGCCCAGTGCAACGGGCAGGTCTCGAAGGACTCCATGCGCGAGGGCGAGACGCGAACTTCGGCATCCGGTTCGGTGAGGTCGACCAGAGGTTCGGTCGTGCTCGGGGCTCGCAAGCCGTACCACGAGCGCGGATCGGCTCCGGGGACGCCTTCGGCGGCGAGCCGCGCGAGGGACGACGCCGCAGCATCCGGATTCGTACCGGTCGTCAATTCGCGGCGCAGCACTCCCACCAGGCCGCGCAGACTCAGCGGCGGTCGTGAGCGCACGGGCTCGTCGGGTTCGGGGATCAGAGTCACGAAGGGCGACGGCATATTGTCGTCACCGGCCACCGCCGTCACGATCACTTCACTCGTCGCGCGCGACACCGCTTGCGCAAACATGCGCAGTTCGTCGTGCAGCACTTCGCGGCGACGGTCGGCCACGGCAAGCTGTTCCCCCGCGAGTACCCGCGGCAGGTCAGGCGCGCCGAGCAGGGAGCCACGCACGCGAAGGTTGGGCCACACGTTCTCTTGCAATCCGGCGACAACTACGACATCGAACTCTTGGCCGATGACGGATGCCGGCGTTCCGACGGTGACCGAATCCATAATGGAGCGAGCCGCGAGCGTGTCTTCGGCGACATCGGCCGAGAGCCATTCGTTGAGAAAGACGTTCGCGGGAGCATCCGGGCGACGCTCCACGAAACGCTTAGCCGAGGAGAAGAGAGCAACGACGGCGTCGAGGTGGCGGTTGGCTTCTTCGGCCACGACGCCCGCACCGAGGGCTTGGTCGAACCACCGGTCTGCCAGCCCGCTGCGCTGCCACGCACCCCAGAGAAGCTCTTCGATAGTGTCACCCGCGGCACCGGCGTCAGCCGTCTCGCGCAGGTTTTTGGCCACCGCAGCAGCGTGCCGAGCAACGCGATTGTCGATCGTGACAAACCCCGCGGGGGCCGCCATCGCCTGAGCAATCAGTTCGTCGGCCGAGTCGTAAATCTCGGCGCCCAATGCCTCGTGACGTAGGGCCGCTTTAAGGCGGCGCAGCGAGACGGCATCGAAACCGCCGACTGAACTGCACAGCAATTCGACGGCCGCCGCGGCATCCAGCGGGCGACGTGCCAGCGCCAACTCGAGCAGCACGATGAGTCCGTTCACGCTGAACTCGTCGCGGACCGCGCTGCGCGCACTCGACACACTCGTGCCAACTTCGAGCGTGCGCAACTGACGTGCGAGCGAGGGAATCAAGGATCCCGTGCGCACGATGACCGCCATGCGCGACCACGGCACCGACTCCAACACGTGCTTTTCGCGCAAGTGCCGAGCGATGAAGGCGACCTCTTCAGCGGGGGTCGAGAGCTGAAAGCTATAGATGCTCGACGGCCCGGTAGCGACCGCCGGCGACTTGCGCTGCTCGATGAGCCCGGCCACACCGATGCGCTGAGTCAGCGCCGTAACGGTGTGGCGCAACTCGGCAGAGTGGCGATGAACCGACGACAAGAATAGTGATTCGCAATTTTCCAGCCCGAGCCGCACGGTCCACTGCGAGAGCACGGCAGGCTGAGCGCCTCTAAACGAGCCCGTGGTGAGGTCGGGGTCACCGAAACCGATGATCGTGATGCCGCGAGAAGCAAGCGCCCGTACGAGCGAAATCGTGGCTTCGGTGAGCTCGTGAGCGTCATCCACCACTACCAGCCGCAGCCGATCGATTGCGGCGTAGTGACCGCCCTCGATCAGTGCGGCGGCCTCGGCCAGCAGCTCACTCGCGTCGAAATGCCGGTCACGGTAGCTGGCTTTCACGGCGTCGTAAACCGAAATGAAGGCGGATGCCGCCACCCATTCCGGCCGATCGGTGCGTTCGCCCAGCGCCGCGAGGTCTTCGGGAGCCACCCCGAACTCGACACAGCGCATCATCAGATCTCGCAACTCGGTGCGGAAGCCCCGCAGGCGGCGAACCTCGGGATCGAGGTGCGCCGGCCAGGGCGCCCCCGTGCCGTCGGCAATTTCACCGGCGAGAAGGTCAGAAATAATCTGGTCTTGTTCGGCGCCGGTCAAAAGTGTGGGCGCGCCGTCTCCGGCGACGGCCGCCGCTTCGCGAATGACTTCGAACGCCAAGGAATTAGCCGTGCGCGCCATCGGCCCGAGCGTGGGCACATCGAGGCGAGCGGCCAGACGATCCCGCAGTGCCGTTGCACTTTGCCGAGTGGCCGAGAGCACCACGATCTGCTCCGGCGACCATTGGCGAGCATGCACGCGTTCGGCAACGAGTTCTACGAGAGTCGCAGTTTTGCCGGAACCTGCCGCGCCGACGACCACCGCACTCCTACCGTCAGCGAGGTCGACGACAGCGCGCTGAGAATCGTCGAGATTCGGCGGAGCGGAAGCCGCGACATCCGCTGGCTCAGGGGGCAAGGTGACCATGAATCAACGGTATCGGGATGCGCTGACAGTGAACGGGACATTCATCGCCCCGCGTTGTGTCGTAATCTGTCTTCGTGGACATAAGCATCGGTATCAACAACAGCCCCCGTGAGATCAACTTCGAGTCGGCACAGTCGTCGAGCGAGGTTGAAACCATCATTGCCGAGGCATTGAACTCGGATGCCAAGTACGTGAGCCTGCGCGACGCCAAGGGAAAGCTCTACATCGTTCCCACCGCATCGGTCTCCTACGTTGAACTCGGAGAAGAAGAGTCGCGCCGCATCGGATTCGTGGCCTAACAGTGGAACTGCTGTTCGTCACCGTCATCGGGGCATCACTCGCGACCATCATTCGTTACCTGCTGCCCTCGCGCGGCATGTACGGCGCGGCACTGCTGCCCGCCATTGGCGCCGCGGTCACAGCGACCGTCTGGGTCGCTCTCGTCTGGGTCGGACTGACTTTCGACGGCGGCTGGATCTGGGTTGCGAGTCTTCTCGCCGGCATCGCTGCAGCGCTGGTCACGGCTGTCATGCTTCCGCGTCACCGCGAAGTCGCCGATGTGCGTGCTTTCGAAACACTGTCGCACGGCAACTAGACAGCAAGGCAGCTAGATAGCTGGACACCTAGAGCCTCAGCAGCGAGACGATCGCTGCTAAGCGGTCAGGCCGAGCGCATCCATTCGGCGGGTGTGCGACGCGACGAGCTCCGTGAACACGGGTTCAACCTGGGCTTCGGTGTTGCGCGTGTGGTCGGGAAAGACCAGCGCGGAACGAGCCAGCAGCATCATGTCGCCCATGAGGCGGCGGCCCCACATCGCCAGGCGCGAATCCAGACGAGGATTCTCGTCAATTGCCGCCTGCAAGAATTCCGCCAGCACCTTCTCGCCCGATTCTGCGCGAAAAATTGCGACGAGCCGAGTGTGGGATTCCGTGGGGAGCCCCGCAGCGAGGCGGGCGTAGAAGTCGTCGAAGAATCCGGCACTCAAATAGGCCGAGATCAATGACTCGTACCAGTCGGCACCTCGAGCGATGCGGTCGAACTGGTCGACCTCGTTGGTGAAGGTGTCCATCACTTCGGCGGGCGAACCGCCAGCTTTGGTGATCTCGTCGACCAGCTTGCGGTGCTTCGCCATCGACAACTCGGCCGCTTTGCCGATTGCTGTCTTGGCTGCCGTCGTTGGCGCCGTCGAAATCACTCGCGAGAGGTTTTCGAAGATCATGAGTTGCACATACGCTGCACGCCCGAGGAACGCGAGGATGTCGGGAGCGAACTCCGCTAGGGCTACTTTTTCGGTCGCGGAAGCATCAGCTCGTGATCGAAGGCGAGGCACTTCGATGCGACCTGGTTTGCGCGAAAACCACTTAACCACGCAGCCAGCTTAGAGCGTCTCGGTGCCCTACGTCTCTGCTGCAACGCGCCTCGCCGCCTCAATTCACGGCCTCACCCCAGCGCAACCCGCTAAACTGCGGGCATCCCCCCGACTCAGGAGGGGGTCTCCAGCGCCCCAGGTCAAAAAGGGCGCCTCGCACCTAGACGGGCTTCATACGTGACTTTCTCAGAACTCAATATCGATCAGGACATGGTCGATGCACTTGCAACCAAGGGCATCCTCGAACCGTTCCCGATCCAAACGCAAACAATTCCCATGGGCCTCGCCGGCCAAGACATCATCGGCCAGGCCAAGACGGGTACCGGCAAGACGCTCGGTTTCGGTCTCCCTGTACTGCAGTCGCTCGGCACCGATCCGGAGCCCGGAGTAAAGGCACTCATCGTGGTGCCGACTCGCGAGCTGTGTGTTCAGGTAGCGGAAGACCTCGTGCTCGCAGCATCCAATCGTTCCACCAAGGTTGCGGCCATCTACGGCGGCAAGGCTTACGAAGGTCAGGTCGAGCAGATCAAGGCCGGCGCTCAAGTCATCGTCGGTACGCCTGGTCGTTTGCTCGACCTCGCCAGCCAGCGCATGCTCTCGCTCAAGGACATCAAGGTGATGGTTCTGGATGAGGCTGACAAGATGCTCGACCTCGGCTTCCTTTCCGACATCGAGAAGTTGTTCGCGCAGACTCCTCCTACCCGCCACACCATGCTGTTCTCGGCAACGATGCCCGGCCCGATCGTGGCTCTCGCTCGTCGCTTCATGAACAAGCCCATTCACATCCGCGCTACCGACCCCGACGAGGGCTTGACGCAGAAGAACATCAAGCACGTCGTTTACCGCGCGCACAACCTCGACAAAGATGAGGTCATTGCTCGCATCCTGCAGTCTGAGGGCCGCGGCAAGACGGTTGTCTTCACGCGCACCAAGCGTGCGGCGGCCAAGCTCGTTGAAGAACTGAACGACCGTGGCTTCAACGCTGCTGCCGTGCACGGTGACCTCAACCAAGAGCAGCGCGAGCGCGCCATGGCCGCGTTCAAGGCGGGCAAGAAAGACATTCTTATCGCGACGGATGTTGCGGCACGAGGCATTGACGTCAACGACGTCACACACGTGATCAACCACACCATCCCGGATGACCACGACACCTACCTGCACCGTGCTGGCCGTACCGGCCGCGCCGGCAAGACCGGTGTTGCCGTCACGTTCGTGGACTGGGCAGACATGCTCAAGTGGACGCACATCAACAAGGCGCTCGAAATGGGCATCCCCGAGCCGGTTGAGACCTACTCGTCGAGCCCGCACCTCTTTACCGACCTCAACATTCCTGAGGGCACCAAGGGCCGCCTTCCCGGATCGCACGCTCCGGCTGTGCGCACCGGTGGCTCCGGGTCAGGATCGGGATCGGGATCAGGCGGTGGTCGCGGATCGCAGCGTTCAACCGACTCGTCACGCCCGCCTCGCAACCGCACCCGTTCCGCCGGATCGGATTCCGCATCCGGTTCCGGCTCACGCTCGAGCGACGGAGGATCGGTCGCTAACGCCCGCGCCAATGACGACAGCACCCGCCCCGAAGGCGGCGGAACGCACGACGGTGGAGCACCCGCTCGCCGCAAGCGCACTCGTCGTCGTCGCGGCGGCAATGAGGGTGCACCGAGCACGCCTCCCACTGCCTAACCAGCACACTTCACGCGAAAGCCCCGCACGCCGTGCGGGGCTTTCGTCCTTAACGCGGGTAGCACTGCCGGAGAAGCGCTGGTGTGACCCGGCACGGCAGACGAAGCGTCCGCCGCTGAGTTAGGGACGCAACGATTCTGCCGCCGTGCGAAGGGCGGTCGCTGACCGGGTCAGCAGCTCGAGCTCTTTCTCGCTGAAGGTGGTCTCCTTGATGGGACTCGCGCCGGAAGCGCTGACGATGCACGGCACTGAGAGGGCGACGCCGCTGATGCCGTGGAAGTCCGTAAGAACAGGCGCCACGGGCATGATCGAGTGCTTATCCCCGAGGATCGCTTCGACGATGTGGGCGGTCGAGAGGCCGATCGCATAGTTCGTCGCACCCTTGCCTTCGATCACCTTGTAGGCGGCGTCGCGCACGCTGATGGCGATCTCGTCGAGCTCGGTCTCTGTCATACGCGGATGCCCATCGCGGTGCCATTCGAGCAGCGGCACGCCGCCGATGGTCGCGCGCGACCACAGCGGAAACTCGGAGTCGCCGTGCTCACCGATGATCGAGGCGTGAACGCTCGAGGGCGAAACCCCGGCGCGCTCCGCGAGCTTCCAGCGCAGTCGCGAAGTGTCGAGAACGGTGCCTGAGGCGAAGAGGCGCTCGGGCGGCAGCCCCGACTGCTCCTGCGCGAGCGCCGTGAGCACATCACACGGGTTGGTGACGATGACGTAGATGGCGTTCGGAGCGACTTCCATCAACTGCGGAATCATCGAGCCGAGCATCCGAGCATTCACATCGGCAAGTTCAAGCCGCGTTTGGCCCGGGTTCTGCTTGGCACCCGCCGTGATCACCACGACGTGCGACCCCTCCGCAACCGAGATGTCGCTGCCGCCGATGATCTGGCTCGAGCCCGTGAACTGCGTGCCGTGGGCGAGGTCGAGCACCTCAGCATCCACCTTCTTGGTCGCGATGTCGTACAGGGCGATCTGGCGGGCAGAGCCACGGATCAGGGCGGCGTAGGCGGCACTGGCACCGACACTGCCGGCGCCTACGATGGTCAGTTTGGAGTTCTCGACAACGCTCATGCGCTTAGTGTGCCACGACTGTCCAACGGTGGGCGCGGTCGCGCTCAGAATTCAAAAGAACGTAACGCGAGACAGCTGCTGAGCGGTGGTTAGGCCTTCAGCGCCGCAGCGAGCTGTGCGATGATCCGCGCAAGAATGGGCCGCGAGGTAGCCAGGTTTACCCGGATGTGACCAGCGCCGACAGCGCCGTACCCGACACCGCCATTGACCCGGATGCCTGCCTTCTCCGCCAACATCTCAGAGAGTTCCGGCTCATCCGAGTACGCGCGCAAGTCGAGCCACGCCAAGTAGGTGCCCTGCATGGGAGCCATCCGGGCCTCCGGCAGCAACTCGGCGAGCGCTGTGCGCGCGTATTCGATGTTGCCCTCGATGTACTCGCGCACTTCGAGTAGCCACGGCTCACCGCGAAGGTAGGCGGCCGTGTTGAGCTTCATGCCGGGTGTGCTGGCGCCGTGCGTGGCAAGCCAGCTCAGCGACTCCCACTGTGCGCGGTCGGCGTCGTTACTGAGGATGATCTGCGCACACTTCATCCCGGGCAGGTTGAAAGCCTTTGACGTGCTGGTGGCCGTGATCGCGGCACGCGCACCGGCATCCGACACACTCGCGAGAGGCACGTGCTTGTTACCGAAGAGGGCGAGGGGCGAGTGAATCTCGTCGCTAAAAATGCGCGCACCGTGCGCGTCAGCAACCTCGGCGAGCGCTACGAGCTCGTCACGGGAATACACCTTGCCCGTGGGGTTTCCGGGGTTAGCGAGAATCAGCAGGTTGGCGCCGGCGGCAAAGTGACGGGCGATGTCGTCGAGGTCGAGGGCGAAGCTGCCGTCGTCGCCGCGCAGCATGGGCGACTCAATGACCTCGCGCCCGAAGTCCTTCGGCACAGCTAAGAACGGCATGTAGGCCGGAGTCGGCACGACGACCGCAGCGCCGGGCTTGCTGAACTTGGTGATCGCCAGCTCGAGACCCTTGAGTACGTCGGGCAGGGGGTGAACGTCGGCGGCATCCAGCTGCCAGCCATACTGCTCACGGTGCCACTGTGCCGTCGCCGCGTTCATTTCGAGCCCGACCGACTCGTCGGGGTAGCCGAAGCCGAAACGCTCGGCGACGGCCGCCCACTCTTCGAGCACGGCCGGAGCGGTGCCGTAATCCATCTCGGCAACACCCGCGCACAGCAGGTCACCTTCGGGTGCGGTCCACTTGTTACTTCCCCGGCTGCGGAGCAGTTCAGGGGTCAAAGCGTTCCACTGTTCGGCGTTGGTGGTCATGAGTTCTCCTCCGGGGCGGGGTTAGCGCCTGCAATAAACGGTTGTGATCCTGTGGCACGCGCAATGATCTTCTCGAGCACTTCGGGTGCCGTGGTGTTTTCGGCAAGCCGGTTGGGCTTGCCCTCGCCGTGATAGTCGCTCGAGCCGGTGATTTCGAGCCCGAACTTCTTGACGACCGTCAACAGCCACGCTTTGCCCTCTTCGGTGTTGTCGCGGTGGTAAACCTCGAGCCCGAACAGACCGTGGTCAACGAGTTCACGGATCACCGCGTCATCCATCGACCGATATTTTCCGTGGGCGGCTGGATGCGCGAGCACGGGCACTCCCCCGGCAGCGACGATCATCTTCACACCTTCGAGCGGGCTCGGCGCGTAGTACTTCTCGTAGTAGCCGCCCTGCCAGTGCAGGATGCTCTCAAACGCGGCACTGCGATTAGCGACGTGTCCCTTGCGCACGAGCGCGTCAGCGATGTGCGGCCGACCCAGCGTCGTGCCATCCGACGATTCGGCGAGCACGTCATCCCAGGTCAGGTCGTAGTCGAGGGCGATCTTCTCGACGATGCGCTCAGCCCGCCGCAGACGACCGTCGCGGATGCGCGCCGTCTCGGTCACGATCGTGCGATCGAGCGGGTCAAAGAGGTACGCGAGCACGTGAACGCTCGCTGGGCCGAAATTGGTGCTCAACTCCATGCCCGGAATGACATTGATTCCCGAGGCGGATGCCGCAGAAATCGCCTCCTGCCAGCCAGCGGTGGAGTCGTGGTCGGTGAGCGCTACCGTTCCGAGCCCCGCTCGGGCGGCAGAGCGCACGAGTTGGGTGGGGGTTTCGGTACCATCTGACACGGCACTGTGAGTGTGCAGGTCGATCGGGGTGTTGAGCATTATGCAAGCCTATTGCTCTAGGCTCAGGTCGCTATGATTCAACGCTTTCTCGCGGCGATCTTTATACTCGCCACCGCAGCCGCCCTTATTGTCGCGGCGTGGCCACAGCTGTTCGATCTCGAACAGACGGTCGGCGTCGCCCAGGTGGTGTCGCTGCGCGGGCTGAGCGCTGCCGGGGCCTTCGTAGCGGTACTCGCGCTCACCCTCATCGCGCTCTTGTCGCCTCGAATGCGCCGCTTCGCGGCATCGCTCGCGGTGATCGGCCTGGCATTCAGCGCGCTCTCTCTCGTGGTGTTGTCGACCCGAGGTTTTGGAAGCCCGGGCTTCGAGACGAAAGCCGATGGCGATATCACCGTGTTGTCGTGGAACACCCTCGGCGATGCGCCGGGCGCCGAGGCTATTGCTGATCTTGCGCTAGAAAACGATGCAGACATCATCACGTTGCCTGAGACAACGCGCGAATTGGGCTTCGAGGTCGCACAGCGCATGGCCGATGAAGGTCAACGCATGTGGGTGCACACTCTGGCGTACGACCAGATCTCCAAGTCGCGCTCCACCACGGTGCTCATCAGCGTCGACCTCGGCGAGTACGACGTTGATGTGCAGACGCGCACCACGTCGACGCTGCCGAGTGTCGTGGCGATTCCCCAAGACCCGTCGATGCCCACGATCGTTGCCGTGCACGCCGTCGCGCCCGTGCAGGGCGAGATGGCAAACTGGCGCACCGACCTCGACTGGCTTGCCGAGCAATGCCGCGGCAGCAACACCATTCTCGCTGGAGACTTCAACTCGACCCTCGATCACTACGCGTCCCTCGCCGATGGTGCTGAATACGCTCTCGGTAGTTGCGCGGATGCCGCCTCGGTCACCGACAACGCCGCACTCGGCACGTGGCCGACTCAGCTGCCAGCGATTCTGGGCGCCCCGATTGATCACGTCATGAGCACGAGCGAGTGGACGGCGACGGGGATGCGCGTCATTGAATCTCACGATGGCTTCGGCAGCGACCACCGCCCGGTGCTCGCGACGCTCTCCCCCGTTCAGTAAGCGCCCAGCCTCGGGCGCCTCATCCGCAAAGTTTTGCGAACAGTGAGGGACCCTCTCAATAGTGCGTTTAACCGCACAAAGGGAGACACTAGAGGTATGGCAGATTCTTCGGCACCCACCCCGCGCGCAACCTCCAACCGCTCTACGACGCCCCAATCTTCGGGCTTCTCGGACTACATCTCTACGGGATGGGCTGAGCGGGTTGATCCTGAAGTCGTTCCCCGTGAGCAGGCGGCCTTCGCTGCTGCCCGCCGCGCGCGCTTGTCGCAGCTTCACGTTGGCCAGCGCCTCATCATTCCGGCCGGGTCAGCCAAGGTGCGCTCGAACGACACCGACTACCCCTTCCGCGCCCACTCGACCTTCGCGCACGTGACCGGTTGGGGCTCGGATGTTGTTGCCGGCAGTGTTCTCGTGATGGAACCGACGACCACCGGCCACGACGCCACTCTCTACTTCCGCCCGGCCGCCGGCCGCGACACGAGCGAGTTCTATGCGAACCCGGATGTCGGAGAATTCTGGACTGGTCCGCGCCCGTCGCTCGCCAACGTGGCGATCGACCTCGGTGTCGCCACTCTGCCCCTGGCGGAATTCGAGGCTGTGCTCGACCGCGTCGACGCCTCGACGCTGATCGTGCGCGACGCTGACCGCGATGTCACCGACCAGGTCGATGGCCGCCGTTTGCTCGCCGCCGACTCTGAAGCCCTCGAGCACGATGGTGACGACGAGCTCAGCCGCGACCTGAGCGAACTGCGCCTCGTCAAAGACACCTATGAGGTCGTTGAGATGCGGGCCGCCGTTGACGCCACCCAGATGGGCTTCAACGATGTTGTTGCCGACCTGCCCAACATCATCGAGCACACCCGCGGTGAGCGCCTTGTGGAGGGCACGTTCAACCGTCGCGCTCGCGCCGAAGGAAACACCGTCGGCTACGACACGATCGCTGCCTCCGGACCGCACGCGTGCGTGTTGCACTGGACTCGCAACGACGGCCCCGTGAAGCCCGGCGACCTCATCCTCATCGATGCTGGTATCGAGCTCGACAGCTACTACACCGCCGACATCACGCGCACGCTGCCGATCAGCGGCACGTTCACCGAGGTGCAGCGTCGCGTCTATGACGCCGTGCTCGAAGCGGCGGATGCTGCCTTTGCGATCGTGCGCCCCGGAATCAAGTTCCGCGACATCCACGCCGAAGCAATGCGTGTCATTGCTGAGAAGACTGCCGAGTGGGGCCTGCTGCCCGTCTCCGCCGCCGAATCGTTGGAAGCGGACAAGCAGTTCCACCGCCGTTACATGGTGCACGGCACGAGCCACCACCTCGGTATCGACGTTCACGACTGCGCCGCCGCCCGCCGCGACATGTACCTCGACGGAATTCTTGAGCCCGGCATGGTCTTCACGATCGAGCCCGGCCTGTACTTTCAGCCCGACGACATCACCGTGCCCGAGGAATACCGCGGCATCGGCGTGCGCATCGAAGACGACATTCTCGTCACCGAAGATGGCGCTGAGAACCTGTCGGTCAACATCCCGCGCACGGCGGATGCCGTAGAAGCCTGGATCGCCCGCTCGTAGTCGCGTAGGCGCGCGTCAGCGAAAGCTCGGCGCGCGCCGTGTCAGCGGCGCCGAAGGCCGGCGCTGTGGCTGAGGCCCGAGCGGTACCAAGCACCGCGCGGCCCTAATGCCCGAGCGGTGCCTTAGGCCTTAGGCGCGTCGTCGCCGTCGACCGGTGCTTCCGGAGCTTCCGGCGCGGGTGTCGCCTCTGGCGTGCCCGTCGGGGTCGGCACAAACGGTGCCGCGTGTACTCCGGGCATACCGGCCGCTGCTGTACCGAGAACGGTGTGAGCCTTAGCGGTGAGGTTCGGCGAAATGATCACGTCGTAGCGCTCGGCCAACAGCTGCGAGGTTGCGGCGTAGTCGCGGCGCTTGCGCATGATCGAGTAGTTCACGACGCCGAAGATCATTCCGATTCCGGCACCGGCCACGATTGCGGAGAAGAAGATCGCCACTTGCTGCGCGGTGATAGGCGCAATGATCGTGGAGATGAGACCGAAGAACAGTCCAAGCCAGGCACCGGTACTGGCACCGGCGAGCGCCGCACGCCCGTAGCTCAGTCGGGCCGTCACGACCTCGACCGTCGTGAGGTCACGACCAACGATCGCGATGCCTTTGACATCGAACTCGGCCTTCGCCAGTTTGTTGATCGCCTCTTGGGCATCGGTGTAGCTCTCAAAGCTCGCAAGAACGTCGCCGCGCGGCACACTCGACTGCAGAGGGGCACGACGGGAGAATCCACTGAAATTACTCATCAGCTCATTGTCCCATGCAAGGGTAGGGTTTTACTTGTGAGCACCTCAAGAGTATTCGTCGCCCGCTTGGTGGGCTGCTCTGTTTTCGACCCCAATGGCGACCGCGTCGGCAAAGTGCGCGATGTGCTCGTTGTTGAGCGGGCCGATTCGAGCCCGCGCGTCGTCGGGATGATTGCTGAAATTCCCGGTAAACGCCACGTTTTTCTCTCGATCGGTCGCGTTACAAGCATTGGCTCCGGGCAAATTATCACTACCGGCGTTCTCAACCTGCGCCGCTTCGAGCAGCGCGGTGGCGAAATTCGAGTGATGGCGGAGCTTCTTGGTCGTCGCGTCAGCATGCGTGATGGTTCGGGCGAAGCCCATATTGAAGATGTCGCTATTGAAGAAGTTGACATTGGCGAGTGGGAGATTAGCCAGCTCTTCGTCCGCCGCCCCAAGGCCAGCGGTGCGCCCCTCTTCGCTAAGGGCCCCACCGATTTCGCGCGGTGGGATGAGATCAAGCACAACCAGAACAAGGGCGAAGCGCAGTCCGCCACTCAGCTGGCGGCGAGCTTCTCCGACCTTCTCCCTGCTGACTTAGCCAACGCGATGCTCGACCTTCCCGAACAGCGCATGATGGAGGTCGCCGGCGAACTCTCCGACGATCGCCTGGCCGATGTGCTCGAGGAGATGCCCGAGAACGAGCAGGTTGCCCTGCTCAATAAGCTCGACGATGACCGCGCCGCCGACGTTCTTGATGAGATGCAGCCGGATGACGCTGCCGACCTCATCGCCCACCTCTCCGACGAGCGCGGTGAGACCCTGCTCGACCTCATGGAGCCCGAAGAAGCCGAAGATGTTCGCTTCTTGCTCAGCTACGCCCCCGATACGGCGGGCGGACTCATGACGACCGAGCCGATCATTGTGTCTGCTGACGCAACAGTGGCTGAGGGTCTTGCCCTCATCCGCCGTCACGATCTTGCCCCTGCACTCGGCGCAGCTATTTGTGTCACGCTGCCGCCCTACGAACCACCGACCGGGCGGCTGCTCGGCATGGTCCATTTTCAACGGATGCTGCGCTACCCGCCCAACGAACGCCTCGGCGCGCTCATCGACCAGACGCTCGAACCCGTGCGCTCGTCGACGACCGCGGCAGAGGTGTCGCGCATCCTCGCCAGTTATGACCTTGTATCGGTTCCGGTTGTCGATGACAACCATCGATTGCTCGGGGTGGTGACCATTGACGACGTGCTCGACCATCTTCTTCCCGACGACTGGCGAAGCACCACAGATGAATCGGCCAGCTTTGACGACACATCCACTAGACCGCTGACTATCGTTCAGCAGCAAGACATTCGCGCAGGGAGGTCAGCACGTGGCATTCGCTAAACGACGCACTCCACGGTCTCAGCGCAATGAGGCACGCCTCGACAGCCCGAAGGGGCTGCGTACAGGTTTCGGCATCTTCGAGAGCCGCGACCGCATGGGCCGCTATTCCGAAGCGTTCGCCCGCGGCATGGGAACCCCCTGGTTTCTTGTCGGGCTCTCCGCTTTCGTGGGTGTCTGGCTGATTTACAACACGAGCGCGCCCCTCGACGCGCAGTTCGACCCGCGCGCCACCAACTTCACCCTGTTGACGCTCATACTGTCGCTGCAGGCCTCCTACGCTGCTCCCATGATTCTGTTGGCTCAGAACCGTCAGGATGACCGCGACCGCGTACAGATCGAGCAAGACCGCCAGCGTGCCGAGCGCAACCTCAACGACACCGAATATTTGGCGCGCGAAGTTGTCGCACTTCGCCTCGCGATGACCGATCTGGCGAGCAAAGACTTCATTCGTTCCGAACTGCGCTCGCTGCTCGAAGAACTCGAGAAAGACGACGAGACCAAAGACGCGGAGAAGCGTGAACGCTGAGCTCGAAGCCGCGGTTCTCACCTCCCTCGCCTCGGTGATTGACCCCGAGATTCGTCGTCCCGTCACAGAGCTCGACATGATCTCTGGGGTTACCGTCGACGACGCTGGTGCGGCATCCGTGGGCTTGACCTTGACGATTGTCGGATGCCCGGCCGCCACCTCAATCGAACGTGACGTGCGTGAGGCTACCGAGCGTGTGGCCGGCATCACGGCGGTCACGGTGAACGTATCGGTGATGACGCGCGCGCAACGCGAGGCGCTCACTGAGAAGCTGCGCAAGGGCAAGCCCAAGACGATGCAGTTCGGGCCCGATTCACTGACTCAGATTGTGGCAGTGACGAGCGGCAAGGGCGGAGTCGGCAAGTCGACGCTCACGGCGAACCTCGCGGTCTCGCTCGCTCAGAGTGGTCTGCGGGTCGGGGTTATCGATGCCGACGTTTTTGGTTTCTCGATTCCCGGGCTCTTGGGCCTGCACGGCGCGAAGCCGACCCAGGTCGGCGAGATGATTCTGCCGCCGGTCGCCTACGACGTGAAGGTCATTTCGATCGGCATGTTTGTCGAAGACAACACGGCTGTGTCGTGGCGTGGACCGATGTTGCACCGCACTATTCAGCAGTTCTTGACCGACGTGTTCTTCGGTGACCTCGACGTGCTGCTGCTCGATCTTCCGCCGGGCACCGGCGATGTCGCGATCTCGCTCGGGCAACTGCTGCCGCACTCCGATGTGGTTGTCGTGACGACTCCGCAGTCGGCCGCCGCCGATGTTGCTGAACGCAGCGGCCTTGTTGCGCGCCAAACCGGTCAACGAGTGATTGGCGTCATCGAAAACATGGCGGGGCTCCCCCAGCCCGACGGCAGCGTGCTCGAACTCTTTGGTTCCGGTGGCGGGGCGGATGCCGCAGCCAAGCTCTCCACGCCAGAAGAGCCGGTCTCGGTACTCGCGTCCATTCCGCTTAGCATCGCCCTGCGCGAAGGCGGCGACGCCGGGGTTCCCGTCGTGATCGCAGCTCCCGAGGATCCGGCGGCGCAGGCCATCACGGCTCTCGCCGCGACTCTCCGCTCGCTCAAGCGCAGCGTCGCTGGCCGCAAGCTCGGCCTCAGCCCGCGCTAGCGGCCGCCCGTACTGCCCGACGGGGCCAGCACGCCCGTTAACGCAAAAACACCACAGCAGAAATGCTGTGGTGTTGCGTAAACCGGCTGGCGGTTGGCTACGGCATGGTGTTGTAGCGGCGGGTGGGCACTCGACGGTATCCGTCGGTTGCAACGGCACGCAGGGTTGCGACGATACCGGTTGCAGCAAGTGCCGCGATGATGATTAGTTCGAAGTTCATGTCTATATTCTGACGTTCCGCAACCTTTTAGAACAAGATGATCTTTCTTATCTAACCTTGTAGGCTAACTACATGGAAATACGGCGTTTGGAACTGCTGCGAGAGTTGGCCGATCGCGGCAGCATTACGGCTGTCGCTAAGGCGACGATGCGCACGCCATCCGCCGTTTCTCAACAGCTCAAAATCTTGGAACGCGAGGCCGGAATCCCCCTCACCGAGCGCGTAGGCCGAGGCATCGTGCTCACGTCTGCGGGCCGCGCTCTTGCCCAGACCGCGACCGATGTCGCCACCGCAATCGAGAAGGCCGAAGCGCTGTGGAACGACTTTCGTGAGTCTCCGCGCGGTGACGTCACCATGACCATTTTCCCCACCGGTGGCGAGATGCTGCTGCCAGGGCTTTTTCATTCGGTGAACCGCTTGGCCGGGCTGACGCTCAGCTGTCACGACCAAGATTCGGTGCTCGAAGACGTCGCCAACCTCACGGCTGATTTTGACATTGTGGTCTCGGATTCTCCGCACGTTCTCCCCGCCTGGACGGAGCGCGGTCTTGCCGTAGTTCCCCTCATGCGGGAATCGCTCGATGTTGCCCTGCCGGAGGACCACCCTCTCGGTCGCAAAGCGGCCCTCACCCCCGCCGATCTCATCGACGAGACCTGGATCGGCGTGCCCCAGGGGCTGCCATTCGACCGCATCCTGCGCCGCATCGAAGCCGCCAATGGCGCACCAGCCAAAGTGGCGCAACGCCTCACCGACAACAGCATCGTCGAAGCCGTCGTGGCCGCCGGGCACGGCATCGCGATCCTGCCGCGCTTCACCACTCGTGACCGCGAGAACGGTCTCGTCACTCGCCCGTTGAAGGGCGTGCCGTCATCGCGGCTCATCTCGGCGCTGTTGCGTCCCGACCGCGCCGAGCGCCCCTCCGTGCGCGCGGTCGTGAAAGCGCTCGTGGATGAAGCGCAGCGTTTCGAGCGGGAGCACACGGCGTAAGCGCCGCATCCACTTCACGTCTCCGCCCGGCTTAGAATCTCGACGTGGACTTTTCCCTACGCCCCAGCACCGATGCCGACCTCGACTGGTTGCTCGAACTGCGGGCCGTCGTGCTGCGCGCTGATCTCGACCGCCACGGACTCTTCGACCCCGTGCGTGTGCGCCAATGGATGAGCACGGCATTCGTCGCGAACAACACCCAGATCATCCAAGTCGAGGGAGCGGATGTCGGCTCCATCACCGTGCGCCACGAACCCGACGCGCGCTGGATCGAACACTTCTACCTGCCGACCAACCTGCACGGTAGAGGCATTGGCACGCAAGTACTCGCCGATGCGCTCAGCCGACCGGATGTGCGCCCGTTCCGCCTCATGGTGCTGCAGGGCAGCCCCGCCATCCGCCTCTACGAACGTCACGGCTTCATGCCCTACGACAGCGACGATCACGACGTGTGGATGACGCGGCCCGCCGTTCTCGACTAGTCCCCCGCTCGCGTGCCCGCAGCAAGGATGCGCGGCTCGAGGGGGTTGGTGTTGTCGACGAGTCGAGTTGCCCGCGTCCAGGGTTGAGCACCCGCGAAATAGAGACGTTGCCCGCCGACATAGCGTTTCATTGATGGATGCTCGGGGTCAGGATTACTCCCGTCTCGCACCGCCATGCGACGGGCTGTTTCTGAGAACGGAACATCGAGAAACAGCGAATAATCCCAGACGTCAACCAACTCATCGCGGTGAAGGAACATTCCCTCCACAATGACGACACAGTTTTCGGGCGCGGACTGGAGCGGCGGGCTCACCGCAGTGTCGTACCGGTGATCGCTGGCCGCGGTTCGGTAGGCGCCACTTCCGCCTGTTCCGAGCGGCGCCAGAACGTCGCGCCGCAAGGCGTCATAGTCGTAACTGTCGAGCCAGAACCCTTCCGCAGAGTCGCGGCCTCGGCGGTGGCGAACCTCGCGGAGGTTCAGGAAGTCATCGACATGGATGACGATGACGCACGTGCCCGAGAGCGCTGCGGCGAGCTCGCGGGCGAATGCTGTCTTTCCACTCCCGTCAACACCGTCGATGGCGATCAACAAGCGACCGCCCGCGAGCGCAAGGATGTCGTCCGCCAACGAACCCAGCACTCGGTCTCGAGCATCGGTCGCCCTCTCTTCGCTCACTACGCCTGCGGCTCAACCAAACGCGCCAGCAACTCGATGAGCAAGCGTTCTGTCAGGGGCGCGGGCATTGCGGCGATCAGGGCGAGTAGCGGTGCCATCCGTTCGGGGAGGCCCTGCTCGCCTGCACCGATGCCGAGCGCGCCCAGGAGGCCCGCAGCGGTCGCGGAATCGAGCGGAGCGGCATCCGGGTTCCCTAACGCTGCGAGAGCCTCAGCGGGCAACTCAGCGAGCACTGCCTCGGCCGAGATAGCCGGCACGCCCCGCACTTCGTCGGCCGCAGCCACGAGCGCCACGCTGAGCTCGTCGAGCACGTCGGCGGTCACGGGCGTGATCGTGAGGTGAGTCGTGGCGGGCAGTACGCTGCCATCGCTCTGCACGAGAGACGGCTGAAGTTGCAGCAGGAAGCCGTGCTCGCGCACCTGATCAGCCCAGTGATGCGCATCCACGCGGCGCTCGGGAGCAACCGACTCGTCGGTCGCGATGGCGAGCAAGGGACCCACAGGATTGCCAACAACACGCAAACCCTCGATGCCGGCGATGATGTCGCGCAGCGAACGCGTGGAGCGGGCACACGATTGGGAGAGCTCAGCGAGCCCGCTCGTGCCCAGCGCCTGAATGATCGCCCACGCTGCGGCCAGAGGCCCCGCAGACTTCGAACCCAGAATCGTTGGATTCACGATCGGGTAGCCCGGCCACTGCGTCGTCGCGAAATACTGCGTGCGCTGACGGTCGCGACCGCGTTGCAAAATGACCGAAGCGCCCTTGGGCGAGTAGCCGAACTTGTGCAGGTCGGCGCTGATGCTCGTGACGCCGGCGACCTCAAAGTTCCACGGCTGAACGTCGTCCCAGAAGGGAAGCACCCAACCGCCGATACAGGCGTCTACGTGACAGGCGATACCGTGCTCGGCTGCCGCCGCGGCGACCTCCACCACAGGGTCCATCGCCGCGTGGGCATAACTCGGCGCCGACACCACGACGAGGGCAACATCGTCGCCCATCCGCGCAATGAGATCAGCCGCCGCAACATCACCGCCGGGGCCGACCGGCACGAGATCCAGTTCGAGCCCGAAGTAGTGCGCCGCCTTCTGGAACGCCGCATGAACAGTCACGGGAGCCAAGAGTCGAGGTGTGCCCGTGCGTACCGATGAGCCAGCACCACGCCACACATCGCGCGCCGTCTTGACGGCCAGCAGGCAGCTTTCGGTGCCGCCGGTCGTGACGGTGCCGACGACATCCTCATCGCCACCGAGCAGGTCACGAGCGAAGCCGAGCACTTCACGTTCCATGACCGCGACCGAGGTGAACGTCGTCGGGTCGAGTCCATTCACGGGCTGCACGGCACGGATGGCGCTGGCGGCAAGCTCGTCGAGCTCAGCAAGGCCGGAGTCGTAAACGTACGACAGCACATGGCCGCCGTGGGTGGGAGCATCCGCTTCGCGCAGCGCTGCGAGGCGCTCGAGAATGTCGGCGGGCTGGTGATCGAACTTCATCGGGTCTCCTGATCGTTCGCAGTGGTGGTTCGGCCACTGGCGGGGTTCGGGGTGGGGGTGGGCTGGGGGCCGCCGTCGGCCTCATCAATGTGGTGACGGCGCAACGGGTAGCGCCTAAAGGTCAGCAACGAGAGCCCGATGATCACGGCAGGCACGATGCTGAAGCTAATGATGATTCCGGCGATGGCCGAATCGGGTTGGGTCACGGTTTGGTTGGCGACCGATTCGAGATAGCCGGATGCCGCCAGCACCGTCGTGAGCACCGTTGCCCCGAGGGCCATTCCCGTCGTTTCACCCGCGGTCCAGACCCCTCCGAAGGTGCCGGCCGAGGCGATCTTGTGACGGCGCGAGTCGTGGGAGATCACGTCGGGCAGCATCGACATAGGTAGGGCTTGCATGCCGGCGTAGCCTGCTCCGGCGAGCGCGACGGGCGCATAAATCCACGCTCCGGGGGCCCACAGTTGCGGAACGATCAGCAGCGCTCCCACGCCATAGCAGGCCGAGGCCCACACGAAGGCGCGCTCCTTACCGATGCGACGCGAGATGGCAGCCCACACCGGCGCGAAGAGCAGGGCGGGGCCGATCAGCGAGACAAACAGGATCGCGACCCCGGTGCCCAGCACCCACGTCGCGACGTATTGCGCTCCCGCGAGCATGACACCGGTCGCGAGTCCCTGCAGCAAGAAGGTCAGCAGCAGCGCCCGGAACGGTTGGCTGCGTTTGAGCGCGGCAAGTCCCGAGCGATACGTTTCCACGATCGATACCGTCGGAGTCACCGAGATCGTGCCGGTGGGCGCCGAGAACGAAGAGATCACGAGCGAAACGCCCATGAGGGCCGCCGCCGAGAGTGCCATCACGAGATAGCCGAGCCGTTCATCCGCAAAGGCGTCACGAATCTCGGGGGCGCCGGCGCCGAACAGCAAGATCGCCACAGTGAGCACGACCACGCGAACGGCCAAGAGGCGCGTGCGTTCGTCGTAGCTGCGGGTCAGTTCGGCCGGCAGCGCGATGTACGGCACTTGGAACAGGCTGAAGGCGGTTGCCGTGGCCACGAACGCGATGAAGACCCAAATACCCGAGGCTAGTGGGCCGATTCCGGCGGGAACCGCGAACGTCACGACGAACAGGATCGGTAGCAGAATGGCGCCGACGAGCATCGCCGGTCGGCGAGTGCCACGGTGGGCGAGGCTGCGGTCACTGCGCGCACCAATCACGGGATCGATGATCACGTCCCACACTTTGGCGGCGGTCACGAGAATGCCGGCCGCGAGGGCGGCAATGCCCAAGGTGTCGGTCAGGTAGTACACCAGCACGAGCCCGGGCAGGGCACCAAAACCACCGGTGCCCAGCGAACCAATGGCATAGGTGGCGATGGAGCTTCGGGTAAGAGCTCGCGGCGCTGCGGTCGTCATCTTCGTGAGCCTAGCGCTTTGCTCAGCCTAAATTGTGCTGGTCAGTCGTAGTGTTGAGATATGTCGTCTTCCACCGTTGCCTCACTGATCGGGTCGCGTCGTCGCGACACTCTCGTCGCCCAGTTGCGCTGCACCAGCTCCGACACCGCCGCCGTGATCGCACCGTTCACGGGCGAGACGCTGCACGAGTTGCCGCAGAGTTCGGCGCGCGATGTGCGGGATGCCGCAGCATCCGCCCGCACCGCCCAACGCGCCTGGCGAAACGCCGGGTTCGCGTACCGCCGCCGCGTGCTGCTGCGCGCCCACGATCTGTTGTTAGAACGTCAAGATGAGTTGCTCGACCTGCTGCAGACCGAGTCGGGCAAAACGCGCGGGCAAGCCTTCGAAGAGATCTTTCAAGCGGCAACGGTAACGCGTTACTACGCGCTTTCGGCCGAGCGCACTTTAGCGACCAAGCGTCGCCGGGCGGGCATTCCGCTGCTGATGTCGACGCGAGTGAGCTACTCCCCCAAGCAACTCATCGGTGTTGTTACGCCGTGGAACTACCCGATCGCTCTCGGTGCCATGGATATCGTGCCTGCGCTCGCCGCCGGCAGTGCCGTCATCCAGAAGATCGACAATCAGGGCGCGCTCTCGATGCTCGCCACCCGCGAGGCCTACATCGATGCCGGAGTTCCTGCCGCTGTCTGGCCGATTCTGGCCGGGCCCGGCGACCAAGTCGGTAACGCCGTTGTCGATACCAGCGACTACATCTGTTTCACCGGGTCGACCCCGACGGGCACGAAGGTCGGCAAGCGTGCCGCCGGGCGCCTCATCGGTGCCTCGCTCGAGCTCGGCGGCAAGAATCCCCTTCTCGTGCTCGGCGATGCCGACCCCATTCAGGCCGCGGCGGATGCCGTCTACGCCTGCTTCGCTTCGATGGGCCAGTTGTGCGTTTCGATCGAGCGCATCTACGTTCACAAGTCGATCGAGGCGGAGTTCACTCGCGCGTTCACCGAACGCGTGAACGCGCTGTCGCAGACCTCGGCTCTCGACTTCTCGGGCGATGTCGGCTCGCTCACCTCTGCGGCGCAACTGGAGCGTGTTCAGGCCCACGTCGACGATGCCGTCGCGAAGGGCGCGATCGTGCTCGCCGGAGGAATCCCGCGTCCCGACCTCGGCCCCTACTTCTACGCGCCGACCGTGCTCACGGGAGTCACCGCCGAGATGGACTGCTTCGCCAACGAAACGTTTGGGCCAGTTGTAGCGATCACCGCCGTTGACAGCGACACGGATGCCATCAACCGCGCTAACGACACCGAATTCGGCCTCAACGCCTCCATCTTCAGTGGCTCGATCGCGCACGCCCGTCGCTTGGCTGATCGCCTGGATGCTGGCAGCGTCAACATCAACGAGGGCTACCGCGGCAGCTTCGCGAGCGTGGACGCCCCGATGGGGGGCATGAAGCACTCTGGGCTCGGGCGCCGCAACGGGCCAGAGGGCATTCTGCGCTTCGCACAATCCCGCACGGTCTCGCAGTCGAACGGCATTCTGCAGTTGCCACGCTCGGGTGCCGAGTTCGCGGCAATGGCGGGGCTCATGGTCACGCTATTGACCGTGCTGAAGGTGCTGCGCCGCCGCTAGCACTGAGGCGTCGGTGGCGACGAGGCACCGGCGCCGACAAGGCTTCGGCGCCGGAGGGCATGCACCGGCGCGCTAGGTCGCTTCGTTATCGAAGGGGGCGCGTTCGCCGGCCTTGAGTTCTGCTTTGAGTTGCGATTGTCGTTCGGCGAGCGCCGCCTGCCGTTCCGCATACGCCGCGGATCGTGGCGGTCGCACCTTCACGGGAGGCGTTTCGTCTTCGAGCAGAGCGTCGCGGATGATGCGGCGCGGGTCATATTGACGAGGGTCGAGCTGCTTCCAGTCGATGTCATCGAAGTCAGGGCCCATCTCTTCACGCATGCGGTCTTTGGCGCCGCTAGCCATGTCACGCAGCGACCGGACGAGGCGTGCGAGTTGCGATGCGTAGTAGGGCAAACGGTCGGGGCCCAGCAAAAAGACAGCGATGATCCCGATGATCAGCAGTTTGTCGAATGTGAGACCGAAGGACACCCGTTTAGCTTACCTGCGCTTGCCGCTGCTGCGTCTACAGTTGACACAGCGATAGGAGCAATGTGTCAGACAAGCAGTTGAGTTGGAAGTACGCCGAGGAGTTCGTTACCGAACGCCCAGAGATCGCTGCGGCGCGCGTGCATTCCAGCGAGTTGGGAATCGAAGCGGTCAGCCCCGCTGTCGGCGCCCAGCTGGCCTTGCTCGCTGCGGCCACGGGAGCCAAGAGCATCATCGAGGTCGGCACTGGTGTCGGCGTCAGCGGGCTCTGGATGCTCGCCGGCAGCCCCGGCGCTCTACTCACCACGATCGACTCTGAAATCGATCACCAACAGGTTGCTCGCGCCGTGTTCGCGGATGCCGGCATCCCGTCGAATCGCGTGCGTCAGATCGGTGGCAAAGCTGCCGGAGTTCTGCCACGCATGAACGAGTCAAGCTACGACCTCGTCTTCATCGACGCCGACCCACAATCAGTCATCGAATATGTCGAACACGGCCTGCGCCTCGTTCGCCCCGGCGGCGTTGTCGTTGTTGCCCATGCCCTGTGGCGCGACCGTGTCGCCGACCCTGCTCAGCGCGATTCAACGGTCAGCAACTTCCGCACTCTTCTCAAAGAGATCGCACAGTCGGAGGCAGTGATCAGCTCACTCATTCCGGTCGGGGACGGTCTGCTGCAGCTCACCAAGCTCAGCGACTAACGCATACCGGGGGGCTCTTGCGCATCCGGGGCGCTCTCGCGCACGTCGGCGGCTCACGCGCTCAGCGAACGCTCACCGAGCGTTCAGCATCCTGTCCGTAGGGTGGAACATTCGCCACTCTTGACGACCATGACTGAGCGCGCGCTGCTGAGCATCCGCCATCTCCGCGCGCCGTGAGAACGGAGCACCCATGAACAGCAACGATCGTGACGGTTGGGTTCGCGTTCGCGGGGCCCGCGAGAACAATCTCGCCAACATTGACCTCGATGTACCGCGGGATTGCATGGTCGCGTTCACCGGCATCTCCGGCTCAGGAAAGTCATCGCTCGCGTTCGGCACTTTGTATGCCGAGGCTCAACGCCGCTACTTCGAGTCCGTTGCGCCCTATGCGCGCCGTTTGCTCAACCAAGTCGGCGCTCCGGATGTCACGGACATCACAGGCCTGCCGCCTGCGGTCGCGCTTCAGCAGCGCCGGGGCGCTCCCAGCTCGCGTTCGAGCGTCGGCACGATCACCACGCTCTCTAACCTGTTGCGCATGTTGTATTCCCGCGCCGGCACCTATCCCGCTGGCGTCACGCACCTCTCGGCTGAAGCCTTCTCACCCAACACCGCGACCGGTGCTTGCCCGCGCTGTCACGGCCTGGGAGTCGTTCACGACGTCACGGAAGATCTGCTCGTTCCGGATGCCTCGCTGTCGATCCGCGACGGCGCCATCGCCGCCTGGCCGGGCGCGTGGCAGGGCGCGAATCTTAAGAGCATCGTGAACGGGCTCGGCATCGACACCCGCGCACCGTGGAGCACGCTCAGCCGCAAGGATCGCGACTGGTTGTTGTATACCGAAGAGCAGCCCTCCGTCTTCATCCAGCCCGAAGAGGGTCGCGTCGACCACGGGTACAACGGCAAGTTCTGGAGTGCCCGCAAGCACATCATGAACGTGCTCTCGCAGTCCCAAAGCGAGCGGATGCGCGAGCGCGCGCTCCGCTTCGTGCAGAGCATGACGTGCCCCGAGTGTGGCGGCAGCGGGCTGCAGGCCAATGCCCTGTCCGTCACCTTCGCAGGGCTCAGCATCGCCGAATTGAACGCCGTTCCGCTGACCGACCTTGCCGACCGACTGCGCGAAGGCATGGCGCGTGCCGACTCCGAAAGCGAAGGGTCTGAAGGCAACGAGGTCGCCCACCGCATCGGCGACGATGTGATCGCCCGCGTTGACGTTCTGCTCGACCTCGGGCTCGGCTATCTCAGCCTCGGTCGCAACTCCACCACGCTCTCCCCTGGCGAAGCCCAGCGCCTGCGCATCGCCACGCAGCTGCGCTCCGGCCTCTTCGGCGTCGTCTACGTGCTCGACGAGCCCTCGGCGGGATTGCATCCGGCGGATGCGGCACCGCTGCTGGAAGTGCTCGACCGCCTCACGGCATCCGGCAACTCTCTCTTTGTCGTCGAGCACGATCTCGACGTCATCCGACGGGCGGACTGGATTGTCGACATCGGCCCCGGAGCAGGCGAAGGCGGCGGGCAACTGGTGTACTCCGGCCCCGTCGACGGCCTCAAGAATGTGCCCGAATCGGTCACTGCGCGCTACCTCTTTCCCCAGGAAGCGCGACCGACGCGCGACGTGCGCGCCCCCGAGTCCTGGGTGCGGCTGAAGAAAGCCTCGCTGCACAACATCCGCAATCTCACCGTTGATTTTCCGCTCGGCGTCATGACCGCGGTCACGGGAGTCTCTGGTTCCGGCAAATCAACGCTCGTCACTCACGTGCTCGCGCAGGCAGTACGCAGTCAGCTGGGCACTACTCGGGATGCTGCCGCCGACGCGGATGACCCCGATGACCGTCTCGACGACCTCTCGCTCGAAGGCAGCGCTGGCCTCGACTCCTTCGACCGCCTTGTGCTCGTCGATCAGCGCCCCATCGGACGAACGCCGCGTTCAAACCTCGCGACCTACACCGGAATGTTCGATGTCGTTCGCAAGCTCTTCGCCGCGACCGATGAAGCCCAGAAGCGCGGATACACGGCAAGCCGGTTCTCGTTCAACGTGGCCGGTGGGCGCTGCGAAACGTGCCTCGGCGAAGGGTTCGTCTCGGTCGAGCTGCTGTTCCTGCCGGGAACCTACGCGCCCTGCCACACCTGCCACGGTGCGCGCTACAACGACGAAACGCTCGAAGTCACCTACCTCGGCGCAACGATCGCTGACGTGTTGGGCATGACCGTCGCCACCGCAGCCGAGTTCTTCGCCGAATCAACGTCGGCGCTGCGCAGCCTTGACACTCTGCGCGACGTCGGCCTCGGGTACCTCCGGCTCGGTCAGCCCGCCACTGAACTCAGCGGCGGCGAAGCGCAGCGCATCAAGCTCGCGACCGAACTGCAACGAGCCCGTCGCGGCCACGCGCTGTATCTTCTCGATGAACCAACGGCCGGGCTTCATCCCGCCGACACCGCGCTCTTGCTTGCACAGCTGCAGAAACTCGTGGATGCCGGAAACACCGTCGTGCTCGTCGAACACGACCTCGCTACTATCGCCGCCAGCGACTGGGTTATCGATCTCGGCCCGAGCGGCGGAGACCAGGGCGGCACGATCGTCGCGACCGGGACCCCGCGCGAGGTAGCCGCTGGCCCCGGCGCGACCGCCAAGTACCTCAACGAATGGCTCGAGACCTCCACCGCGCGTTAAACACAAGCACCGAACACGAAATGATCGTGTTCGGTGCTGAGTGTCGGCAGGCTCCGTGCGGTGACGTGAGCTGCCGGCTAAGGCCGAGAAGGCGCTCTAGGCCGGAGCGACTACACCCGCGAGAGCGTCGTGCAGTTCTTTTGCTTCGGCGTCGTTCACTGAAACGACGAGACGGCCGCCGCCTTCGAGAGGTACACGAACGACGATGAGTCGACCCTCTTTGACAGCCTCCATTGGCCCGTCACCGGTCCTCGGCTTCATTGCTGCCATCGATAGTCCCCTTTCATCGGTACTGGCTTCTATTATCCAGCAAAAACTGCCGATACTGAAACTCTGTCGAATCATTCACCCGCTGTGCACTTCTTTAGGGCGGCGTCCAGTCGTAGCCGTCAACCCACCATGCGAGATGGATCCACGCCCATTGACCGGCGACGCACGCCGCCAGAAGCGCCGCGCGGTACCACCGTGACTGCGGTAGAGCCAACACCCCGGCAAGCGGGAACAGCGGCATGAGCAGGCGAAAAGTGCTCGACTGGGGAAAGAACACTGCCAGCAGATAAAGCGCATAGCTCGCTACCCAAAGACGGAGATCGACCCCCAAATGTCTCGCGGGCTTCGTGAGAAGAAAAGCGAAGAAGGCAATCACTGCGGCGACGAGCAGAACGATAAGCAACCACGGCGGCAGGTGCCACCAGCCTGCCCAGAATTCGGCCCCTTGAAACCACGCCGTGAACGGAATCAGTTCGCCGTAGCCGATATAGGACGCCCGCCACGCCAGCTCGGTGTCGGTGTAAGCCGTGAGCGATCCCGTGACCGCCGCGGCGATGAGAAGCCACGCGAAACCCATCATCAGGCTGAAGAGAGTTGCGGCGATCGCGGCGACTCTCTCACGAAGGGGAAACTCTTCGCGCCGGCGAATCCACCAGCGATAGACAACGTGCAGGCCGAGCGCGAGCGCGAAGGCGAGCCCGCTTGGCCGCGTTACAGACATGACCGCGATCACCGGCAGGAGCATCCAATACTGACGTTTCATGAGCCAGAACAGCGCGAGGATCAGCAAGAACAGATACATGGATTCGGCGTACGAGACCTGCAGAATGGCCGAGAGCGGGGCGAAACAGAAGATTGCAACAGCGAAGAGTGCCGAGCCGGCAGGGAGCACGAGGTGCATCACGCGATACAGCATGAGGGCTGCGCCCAGAGAGCAGGCCACGGAGACGAGCACGCCGGCCACGGCGAAGTCGAGCGTCGTGAGCGTCATCACCACTCGAACGAGAGCGGGATACGCCGGCATGAATGCCCACGCATTTTCGCCGACCTCACCGGCCTCCGTTAGCGGTAGTTCACTCGGGTACCCCGCGAGCGAGATGATGAAGTACCAGTGACCATCCCAGATCTTGGCAAACGAGAAGTAGTCGGGGCGTGGTCCCGTCCAGGCGTTCTGGCCCTGAATCGACGCGAACCACAACAGCAGCGACGTCGTCACGACGCGGGACGCCACGAAAATCGCAATGACCGCAAGCCACCAACGCTCGGGAGCCAGAATGGCCGCAGTCGCGCGGCGTGCTGCCGAAACTAGCGAGCTGTCAGCCACGCCCGCAGCCCCTGCTCGCAGGCCACAATTTCGCTCGTCGCAACACGTTCGTCGTCGGCATGAGCCCGCAGGGGGTTGCCGGGGCCGTAATTCACGGCGGGCACTCCGAGCGCCGCGAAACGAGCAACATCGGTCCAGCCGTACTTGGGCGCCGGGGTGCCGCCGACCGCAGCCAAGAAGTTCTTGGCCAGCGGGGCGTCAAGGCCGGGGCGCGCGCCACCGGCAAGGTCGGTCACCTCAAAGTCGAAGCCCGTGAAGACCTCACGCAGATGCTGGATGGCCTGATCAGTGCTGCGGTCGGGAGCGAAGCGAAAGTTCACGGTGACGGTAGCGGCATCCGGAATCACGTTGCCGGCAACGCCGCCCGTGATTCCTACCGCGTTGAGCCCCTCGCGATACACGAGGCCGTCGACCTCGTGCGACTCCGGCTCGTACGCTGCCAGAATCGCCAGCACGGGCGCCGCAGCGTGAATCGCATTTTCGCCCATCCAGGCGCGGGCAGAGTGCGCCCGTAATCCCGTGAGCGAAATGTCAATGCGAGCGGTGCCGTTGCAGCCGCCCTCGACCGTCGCGTTGGACGGTTCCCCGATGATGGCGAAATCGCCTGCCATCAGGTCAGGGCGGTTGCGTGCGATACGACCGAGTCCGTTGAGATCAGCAGCGACCTCTTCGTGGTCGTAGAAAATCCAGGTCACATCGACCGCAGGATCGGTGAGTTCTGCCGCAAGCTTGAGGGCAATCGCGACGCCGCCCTTCATGTCGACGGTGCCGCGGCCAACGAGGTGCTCCTCGCCGTCAATCATTTCGAGCGTTGTCGGCAGATTGTCATTCACGGGAACGGTGTCGAGATGCCCCGCGATCACGACGCGCTGCCCCTTGCCGCCGTTCGTGCGAGCAACGACGGCATCCGCATCCCGAATCACCTCAAGGTGGCTGAACGCGCTCAGGGCCGTCTCGACGGCATCCGCAATGCGCTGCTCGTTGCCGGAGACCGACTCGATATCGCAGATCTGGCGGGTGAGTTCGGGGCTCGAGGCCGTCAGATCGAGCACGGGAACGGTGTTATCGGTCGCAGGCATGCACCCAGTGTAAGTAACCTTGATGTATGACTTCGCGCACAGCATGGGGATACGGACTCGCAACAATCGCTAGCGACGGAACGACACTTGACGTGTGGTTCCCCGCTCCGCACCTGGGATCAATCCCCGAGGGCACCGACCCGCACTACACACCCGCCGACCTCGAAGAGCACTTGGGCAACGACGAACGTCGCCGCGTGCGTACCGAATTCGTGACCGTTGAGATCGATCTGGATGCCGCACCACAGAACGTCGCCGACGCCTACCTGCGTCTGCACCTGCTCAGCCACCTGCTCGTGCAACCCAACAGCATCAACCTCGACGGCCTCTTCGGCGCCCTGCCCATCGTCGTCTGGACCAACGCCGGAGCGGTGCACCCCGACGACTTCCGCGAGCTTCGCGTTTCGCTCAAGCGCCACGGCATCATCGTGACCGGCATCGACAAGTTCCCTCGGATGCTCGACTACGTTCTGCCCGAACGCGTGCGCATCGCTGATGCCTCACGCGTGCGCCTCGGCGCCTACCTCTCCCCCGGAACCACCGTCATGCACGAGGGCTTCGTCAACTTCAACGCCGGCACTCTCGGTAGCTCGATGGTCGAGGGCCGCATCTCTCAGGGTGTCGTCGTGGGCGATGGCGCCGACATCGGTGGCGGCGCATCCATCATGGGAACCCTCAGCGGCGGTGGCACCGAACGTGTCTCCATCGGCGAGCGCGCTCTGCTCGGAGCCAACTCGGGAATCGGAATCGCCATCGGCGACGACACGGTCGTTGAAGCCGGGCTCTATGTCACGGCCGGCACCAAGGTCACCATCATTGATGGTTCAGCTACCCCGCGCAGCGTCAAGGCGGTCGAGCTCAGCGGCGTCAACGGGCTGCTGTTCCGCCGCAACTCGGTCACCGGCGCGGTCGAAGTTCTGCCCCGCAGTGGAACCGGCGTTGAGCTGAACGCGGCGCTGCACGCCTAAGGCCCCTATCCATCGGGGGAAGCAAAGGAAGTTCAGCATGAACAATCTCACTGTTCCCCGCCCGACACTGCGGCTGCGCCACTATCGCGCCGCCGCAGTGTTCGTTGCAGCCGCTCTTGCTCTAACGGCGTGTACGGGCGCTGAGCCGCTGCTATCGCCCACCTCCGCGGCGTCACCCGTAGCCTCGCCCGCGGCTAACGCCGACACCCTCACGTGGGGAATGGATGCCACGGAGCCCGATAGCTCGTGGCAGAAGCCGGCGCTCGGCGCAGTGACGTCGGATCCGGTCTATGGCACGACGATTCAGCGCGTCACCTCGGCGGAAGGCACTCGCTTTGACCGCAACAGCTACAGCCGCCGCCAGGCCGAGAACGCCAATGGCTCGATGTTCTTTACGTACCACGGTGATGCCGAGTACCACGTGTACTCCACCATTGACGCGGCCCTCGTCAGCACCCTCGATATTCACCCGGATGCCGAGCCACAGTGGCATCCGACCGATCCCCGTAGTATTCGCTACCTAGCCGGCCCCAACTCGTCCGAAGGCGATCTCACCCTCTTCGAACTTGACGTGACGACCGGCAAGTCGACGGTCATCGCCGACCTCACCGCCCCGATCATCGCGGCATTCCCGGGCGCTGATTACATGAAAGATCGCAGCGAGGGCTCTCCGAGCAGTGACGGAAACCGATATGCCTGGATCGTCTACAACGCGGCGGAGGAACCGCTCGGCATGGTTAGCTATGACCTCGCCTCCAACTCGGTGCTCGGCACCAGTAAGCTCCCCGCCGACACAGACTGGGTAAGCGCCTCCCCCACCGGAAAATACGTCGTGGCCTCCGCCGAGTCCGGTACCTATGTCTATGACGCCGACCTCACCAATCAACGCCTGCTGACCGAGGCTAGCGAGCACAGCGACATCGCCCTCTCAGCAGACGGCCGGGATGCCTATGTCTACATCGACTTCAACTCCGCGAGCGAAACAGCGGGCTTCTTGACCTCGGTCGACATGGACTCGCTCGAACGCACCACGCTCTTCGATGCCTACGACGATGCCAACACCTCGATGCACATCTCCGGCAAGGGCTACGACAAGCCGGGCTGGGTCGTGGTCTCCACCTACAACTGCAGCGCCGAGGGCGCGTGGACCTGCGAAAAGGTGATGGCTATCGAGCTCGACGGCGGCCGCATCCTCAACCTCGCCCATACCTACAACTGCGGCGAGGACTACTGGACCGAAACTCACGCCGTCGTCAACAGATCGTTCACCCACGTGTATTTTAACTCCGACGGTGGCTCGTGCGGCATGGACGCCGAGGTGTACCGCCTCGACGTTCCCGCCTTCGACTAGCTGCCACACCCACGGCAAGCGAAACGGCCGGCTTCCCCGAGGGGATGCCGGCCGTTCGCTTTAAGGATGGTGCGGTCTAGCGCTGAGGCCAGTCCCGAGGCGCAGGGCCCGTGTACAGCTGCTGCGGGCGACCGATCTTAGTCTTGGGGTCTTCGTTCATCTCGCGCCAGTTGGCGATCCAGCCCGGCAGTCGACCAATAGCGAAGAGCACCGTGAACATGCGCGGCGGGAAGCCCATCGCCTTGTAGATGACGCCAGTGTAGAAGTCGACGTTGGGGTACAGCTTGCGCTCGATGAAGTAGTCATCGGCCAACGCGACCTCTTCGAGCTCACGAGCGATGTCGAGCAGTGGGTCGCTGATTCCGAGATCGGCAAGCACCTCATCCGCGCTCTCTTTCACCAGACGTGCACGCGGGTCGAAGCTCTTGTACACGCGGTGGCCAAAGCCCATCAGGCGCACGCCGTCTTCTTTGCGCTTTACGCGGTCAACGAATTTTTGAACGCCGTCGCCCGATTCCTGGATCTCGCCCAGCATCTTGAGTACGGCTTCGTTGGCGCCACCGTGAAGCGGGCCGTAGAGAGCGTTGATTCCGGCGGAAATCGAGGCGAAAATGTTCGCTTCTGTCGAACCAACGAGGCGCACCGTGGAGGTGGAGGCATTCTGCTCGTGGTCTTCGTGCAAGATGAGGAGGCGGTCGAGTGCCTTACTCAACACAGGGTTGACTTGGTATTCCTCCGCCATGTTGCCGAAGTTGAGCTTCAAGAAGTTGTCGACGAAACTCATCGAGTTGTCGGGGTAGAGCAGTGCCTGACCGAGCGACTTCTTGTGAGCGTACGCCGCGATAACCGGCAGCTTTGCCAGCAAGCGAATGGTTGAGATTTCGACCTGCTCCGGGTCGCGCACATCGTGCGAGTCTTCGTAGTACGTCGAGAGCGCCGACACCGCGCTAGAAAGCACCGACATGGGGTGCGCGCTATGCGGAAGGGCGTCGAAGAATCGACGGAGGTCTTCATGAAGCAGAGTGTGGCGACGAATCTTTTCGTCGAACTCTTCCAACTGCGACTTCGACGGCAACTCACCGTAGATCAGCAGCCAGGCAACCTCGAGATACGTCGAGTTTGCCGCAACGTCTTCGATCGCATAACCGCGATAACGCAGGATGCCGCGGTCTCCATCGATATAGGTGATCTCGCTGCGGGTTGACGCAGTGTTCACAAATCCTTGATCAAGCGCCGTGTAACCGGTCTGCTTCATAAAGGTGGAGATATCGATGCTGTTGTGACCATCGACCCCACGGATAATGGGAAATTCAGCAGCACCGCCCGGAAAATGGAGGGTGGCCTTCTCTGGGTCTTGAGGGGCTTCATTCACCGTTACAGCCTACAAGGCTTAGATAGCCACTGTCACACCCGCCAACCGAACGACGGGGCTTTTAGAGGTCGAACACAAGGCCTCAGCCGATTAGTGCACTTAAGCGAGCAACTCGAGGCGTGCGACAGCATCGGCGATCGTCGCGTCACTCGCCGTGAGCGCGATACGCACATGGTGCGGTGGTGTTTCGCCGTAGAAGGAGCCCGGAACAACGAGGATGCCGGCCTGAGCCAGGTCGCCGACCGTCTGCCACGAGTCCTCGTTCTTTGTGGCCCACAAGTAGAGCCCCGCAACGCTGTCGTCAACGCGGAACCCGGCGTGCTCAAGAGCGGGAAGCAACTTCGCCCGACGGGCGCGATAGAGCTCGCGTTGCTGCGCAACGTGGGCCTCGTCCTTGAGCGCCGCAACCATCGCCGCCTGCACGGGGCCGGGAACGATGAGTCCGGCGTGCTTACGCACCTCGAGAAGTTCAGCAATCAGCTGCGAGCATCCGGCCACAAATGCAGCACGGTAGCCGGCGAGGTTCGATTGCTTGCTGAGCGAATATACGGCCAGAACCGACGAGCGATCGTCGCCAATGACCTCGGGGTCAAGAATGGAGGGAGTCGGGTCAGCGCCGTTCCAATTGAGCTCGGCGTAGCACTCGTCTGAGGCGATAACCGCACCAAGCTCGCGAGCGCGCGCGACCGCAGCGCGCAGTTGCTCGACATCAAGCACGCGGCCGTCGGGGTTACCCGGGCTGTTGAGCCACACGAGCGCCGTGTTCTCGGGCCACTCTGCAGGCTCGTCAGAGGCAATTGCCGTAGCACCAACCATGGCAGCGCCGATGGCGTAGGTCGGGTATGCAACCGAAGGATGAACGACCACGTCGTCTTTGCCCAGGCCGAGCAGCAGCGGCAGTAGCGCCACGAGTTCTTTTGAACCAACCGTGGGAAGAACGTGGTCAACCGTGAGCCCGGTCACGCCACGGCGTCGCTCGAACCAATCGACGATGGCTTCACGAAGCTGAACGGTACCGATTGTCGTGGGGTAGGCGTGAGCATCCGTCGCCGTCGCCAAGCTTTCGCGAATAACGTCGGGAGTCGGGTCTACCGGCGACCCGACGGAGAGATCGACGATCCCATCAGGATGCGTACGCGCGATGGTGCCGAAGGGCACAAGGGAATCCCACGGGAAGTCGGGAAGAACCAACGGCGTGCGCGTCATTAGTCGGAGGACCCGCCACCCTCGGGAAGAGCAACGATGAGAGCGTGATCCAGAGGAAGAACCCCGACCTTCGCTGCGCCGCCGGGCGAAGAATTTTCTAGGAGGTCGAAGAATTCGACGTTCGCCTTGTAGTAGTCGGCCCACTTATCAGGCAGATCGTCTTCGTAGTAGATGGCCTCGACCGGGCAGACGGGCTCGCAGGCGCCGCAGTCAACGCACTCATCCGGGTGGATGTAGAGCATGCGGTCGCCTTCATAGATGCAGTCGACTGGGCATTCGTCTACGCACGCGCGATCCTTCAGATCGACACAGGGCTGAGCGATGACATATGTCACGAGATATCCGCACCTTTCACGGGAGAGTTCAATTCAATGTTAGCGCGGCTCGCCGATGCAACCTGACGGTTGACCCGAGGCCAGCCCACCACAATGAGTACGACGAGCACGGGCGCAAAGGTCCAGACGTACCCCGCGGTGTTGGCCGGAATCAGGATCGTTCCTCCCGGCATGACGCTGGCGAGCACCGCTGACATGAACAAGACGCCGAGTGAAGCGAAGCCAGCAGCCACTCGAGTGTCGTAAATAAGGCGCAAACCAAGAATCAACGCCGTGACGAGAGTGACAGAGACGACAACTCCCCACGGGATGCGCACATCGCCGAGGGCGAAGCTCGATTGGTGCACCGCCGTCAACACGACACCAACGAGAGCGCCCAGCACCAGCGAAACCATCGCCAGAATTGCGCGCTCACCACGGCTTCGTTCGCCAATGACCAGTTCACGACGACGCAGCCGACGCAAATACTCCACGGGCGTCGAGATGCTTTCGCCTACCGGAATCTCATTGCGGTAGATCTCGGTGGCGCGACGCTTGAACGCCAACGCTGTTGCCGACGACACCGCAACGCCCCGATCAACGGGAACAGCGGATGCCGTATAAAAAGGAACCCCCGCGAGCTCGGTGGCGAGAGCAGTGGCCTCGTGCACGAGCAGCGCTTCGTCGCCGCGCGCCGTTCCACTGGACTCTTTGGCGTAGCTGACAACGACATCCGGCTTCAGCGCGGTGATCGCTGCGGCGATGTCGGAGGCGAGAGCGCGGGCGTCGAGGGTACGAAACTGACGCCCGTTATCTTCGCGAAGGATGTGGTGAGCGGTGATGCCCAAAATTTCACGCACGATGTCATCGACAGACGCCGCGGGCTCTTCTGAAACCGCGGAGACATCATTGTCGGAGGTGGCGGTGGCGGGTGCCGGCGCGAACGCGTTCTCGGCCGTCACGGTCGGGACACCGCCGGTGGCGGGGCTCGCCGCGATGGCGGCGGTCGCGTTGTTGCTGCAACTGAGCACTATGAGCTCAGTGCCGCGCTGAACGAGTGTCGCGATGGTGGCCCCAAAAACATAGGCTTCATCTTCTGGGCGCGCAGCGATAACCAGCACCCGCTGTGCACGATCTTTCACGGCCGTTCCTCCACCATTCTTTCTGCAGTAAACAGAATAGACACAGGTAGCCCGATTATGGTTGATTAGGTTAGGCTTACCAATCCACCCAGAATTTCGATTGACAAGAGAGTTCCGTGCTCGCAAACTTCCTGATCGGCCTGCGAGAAGGCCTCGAAGCTGCACTCGTCGTGGGCATTCTTATCGCGTACGTTCACAAGATCGACCGCCGCGATGTGCTCCCCCGCATCTGGCTCGGTGTCGGCATCGCCGTTGTTCTCTCCCTCGGGCTTGGCGCGAGCCTGACCTTCGGCGCCTACGGACTCTCCTTTCAGGCAAAAGAGCTGATCGGCGGCATCCTCTCGATCATCGCGACCGCTTTTGTCACGTGGATGATCTTCTGGATGCTTCGCGCCGCCCGCGGTCTCGGCCGCGAATTGCGCAGTGAAGTCGACTCGCACCTTACGGGAGCCGGTTGGGGCCTCGTCCTCGTGGCCTTCCTCGCCGTAGGCCGCGAAGGAATCGAAACTGCTCTCTTCATTTGGGCCGCCGTTCAAGCCAGCGGGTCCACCACGCTCCCCCTCACCGGGGCAGCCCTTGGTATTGCCGCCGCGATCGTGCTCGGCTACCTCATGTATCGCGGAGTGGTGAGCATCAACCTCACGCGCTTCTTTACCTGGACCGGCGCCATCCTGATCATCGTTGCCGCGGGAGTACTCTCCTACGGCGTGCACGATCTGCAAGAGGCGGGTGTCTTGCCCGGACTCAACGCTCTCGCTTTCGACGTCAGCGCGGTCATCCCGCCCGATAGCTGGTACGGAACGCTGCTCAAGGGCGTCTTCAACTTCTCGCCCGCCACCACGTGGTTCGAGGCGGGTGTCTGGTCGGCCTATGTCGGCACTGTCATGACGATCTTTGTCCGCACTGTTCGCGGCAACGCTCGCGCAGACAAGTCCTTCGTTCCCGCTTCACCTCTCGGCACTCAAGGAGCCTGATGACCACCCGCTCTTCCCGCGTCGGCTACGCCGCCGTCGCCACCGTTGCGGTTCTCGCCCTCGCCGGCTGCGTTCCCAACAACGTCAGCACGACGGCATCCGGCAACACCATCAGCGTCGAGAGCAGTGCAACCGACTGCGCCGTTAGCTCGAGTGAGGCGCCCAGCGGCAACCTCGTGTTCTCCGTCACCAACTCCGGCGACCAAGTAACCGAGTTTTATTTGCTCGCGGATGACGGCTTACGCATCGTCGGTGAGGTCGAGAACATCGGGCCGGGAATCACCCGCGACCTCGTGGTCTTGGCGCAGCCTGGCGACTACTTCACCGTATGCAAGCCAGGAATGGTCGGCGAGGGCATCGGCACGACTCCGTTCACCGTGACAGACTCCGGCACCGACCTCTCGTTCAGCGGAGACATCGCCGCTCAAGTCGAGACGGCCAATGCCAACTACAAGAGCTACGTCAAAGACCAGATCGAAAATCTCGTAGTCGGTACCGAAGATTTCGCCGCCGCGTACATCGCCGGCGATGACGACACCGCCCGCTCGCTCTACGCCCCCACTCGCGTGTTCTGGGAACGCGTCGAGACGGTCGCCGAGTCCTTCGGAGACCTCGACCCGCGCATGGACCTGCGTGAAGCAGACCTCGAAGACGGCCAAGAGTGGACGGGCTGGCACGCCATCGAGAAAGATCTCTGGCCCGCGGATGCCGAAGCCGGCTTCGAAGCCTACGACCAGCCCAAGCGCGAAGCGCTAGCGTCGCAGCTCGTCGCCGACACCAACACGCTCTATGCCAACGTTCAGGAGCTCGAGTTCACGCTCGACCAGCAGACCAACGGCGCCATTGGTCTTCTCGATGAGGTCGCCAGTGGCAAGGTCACGGGCGAAGAAGAATTCTGGTCGCACACCGACCTCTGGGATTTCCAAGCCAACATCGATGGCGCACGCGTGCTCTATGACGGTGTTCGCGACATCCTCGTGGAGAAAGATGCTGACCTCGCCGCGACTCTCGATAAGGAGTTCGAACAACTGCAGGTCCTGCTCGACGCTCAAAAGGAAGGCGATGGTTTTCGCCTTTACACGGAGTTGTCCACCACTGAAATCCGCGCTTTCTCCGATCAGGTGAACGCCCTCGCCGAACCACTCTCTCGCCTCACCGCCGTTCTCGTTCTCTAGACGCAGTCGCGTCCATCCGCTCATCACTCACGAAAGTAACGCCATGCCAACAGATGACACCAGGGGACTCTCTCGCCGCGGCCTGCTCGGTCTCGCCGGCGCCGGAGTCGTGGGTGCCGGTCTCGGCGTCGGCGGTGCGTTCGCGATCGGGGGCGGCGGAGCGTCATCCACCAGCAACGATGTGGCATCGACGTACCCGTTCTTCGGAGACCACCAGTCGGGAATCATCACCCCGGCGCAGGATCGACTGCACTTTGCCGCGTTTGACGTCAACGACATCTCTCGCGACGAACTCATCGAGTTGCTGCGCGATTGGAGCTACGCCGCGGCACGGATGACGGCAGGCCAGGCTGCTGGCGAGTACGGCCCTGCCGGTGGCCCGTACGACGCTCCACCAGACGACACTGGCGAAGCTCTCGACCTTCCGCCCGGCGGCCTCACCATCACCTTCGGCTTCGGCCCCAGCCTGTTTGATGACCGCTTCGGCCTCGCTGGCAAGCGACCCTCAGCGCTCATTGACCTCCCTAAGTTTCCCAGCGACGCTCTGCTGCCCGAACTCGTCGGCGGTGACCTCTGCATCCAAGCCTGCAGCGACGACCCCCAGGTGGCTGTTCACGCTATTCGCAACCTGTCGCGTATCGCGTTCGGTCGCGCAACCCTGCGCTGGTCGCAACTCGGCTTCGGCCGCACGTCGTCCACGACGCAGGCCCAAAAGACGCCCCGCAACCTTTTCGGCTTCAAAGACGGCACCGCCAACCTCCGCGCCGAAGACACCGCCGGCGTCAACGAACACGTGTGGGCAGCATCCGGAGACGGAACAGCGTGGATGGCCGGCGGCTCGTATCTCGTCAGCCGCAAGATTCGCATGACCATCGAAACGTGGGACCGTACCTCGCTGCGCGAACAAGAGACGATCTTCGGTCGCACCAAGGGCGAGGGTGCTCCGCTCAGCGGCGGCAGCGAGTTCACCGATCCCGATTTCGAGCAGACCGGTCGCGACGACGCGCCCCTGATCGATGACGCATCGCACGTGAAGCTCGCCCACCCTGACACTCATGGTGGCGCCCAGATTTTGCGTCGCGGCTACAACTTCGTGGATGGCAATGACGAACTCGGCCGCCTCAACGCGGGACTCTTTTTCATCAGCTTCCAGCGCGATCCCGAGAAGCAGTTCGTGCCAATTCAGCTCGCCCTCTCGCGCAACGACCTCATGAACGAGTACGTGCGCTACGTTGGCTCGGCAATCTTCGCGGTGCCGCCCGGAGCATCGTCATCGAGCTTCATTGGCGCGGGAATGTTCGACCTCGCCTAAGCGACGTTGTTAGTTGGCGGTCCCTGCCGGCGCTACCGTGTAATTGGCGGTGTAGCCGTCGTCGGTGCTCGCGACAATTACGGCCACGTTCCAGTCGTCACTCGAAAAAATCACCGAGCCCGCGCCATCGGAACCGCTTGCTTGCACTTGCGATTCGTAGCCGGCAGCCGCAAAATCGTCCTCGATCGCATCGAGTGGCGACTGCGCACCGGTAGCGATGGTGATGTTGTACCCGCGGCTGTCGCCTTCTCCCGCGGCGATCGCAAACTGCACGTCCCCCTCGGTCAAAGGAACCGTACTGGGGAAGCCTTCCGGAATCTCCGTGCCGCCCAGGCTGAGGTTGCCGCCGGTGGCCTGTTCCACGATGCCGCCGATAGGGTTCTCCCCCGAGCAGCCCGCCAGCGCCGGCGTCGCCGCCAGAGCGAGAACGAGGGCTACGGATGCGCTAACACTGTGGCGTGCGCTCAACATGACAACTCCAGAAAACGACGAGGTGGTTACGGCCGCACGGGTCGTTAACCAACGATGCAGCCACGATCAAATGACCGTGGCTGCATCGTACTCCGTGCAGATTGCTGGCTCATGTGAGCCCGCTGCGAGAGTGAGGTTAGGCGTTCTGCTTCTTCATACGCGACGTGCTGCGAGCGCGAGCGTTGGCATCGAGCTCTACCTTGCGGATGCGCACGAACTCAGGAGTTACCTCAACGCACTCGTCTTCGCGAGCGAATTCGAGGCATTCTTCCAACGTCAGCTTGCGCGAGGGAGTCATACGCTCGAACGAGTCCGAGGTCGACTGGCGCATGTTGGTGAGCTGCTTTTCCTTGGTGATGTTGACGTCCATGTCGTCAGCGCGCGAGTTCTCGCCGACAACCATTCCTTCGTAGACCTCTTGCGTGGGCTCAACGAAGAACGACATGCGCTCCTGCAGAGCAACCATCGCGAACGGGGTAGCCGCACCAGCGCGGTCGGCAACGATCGAACCGTTGACGCGCGTGAGGATTTCGCCAGCCCACGCCTCGTAGCCGTGCGAGACGGCGTTGGCGATTCCAGCACCGCGGGTGATGGTCATGAACTCGGTGCGGAAACCGATGAGACCACGCGAAGGAACGATGAATTCCATGCGAACCCAGCCGGTACCGTGGTTTGCCATACCTTCCATGCGACCCTTACGAGCAGCTAGGAGCTGAGTGATAGCGCCGAGGTACTCCTCGGGAGCATCGATCGTGAGGTGCTCGAAGGGCTCGTGAACCTTGCCGTCAACCTTCTTGATAACAACCTGCGGCTTGCCGACAGTGAGTTCGAAGCCTTCGCGACGCATCTGCTCAACGAGGATGGCGAGAGCGAGCTCTCCACGACCCTGAACTTCCCAGGCATCCGGGCGTCCGATGTCGACGAGCTTCAGCGAAACGTTACCGACAAGTTCGCGGTCGAGACGGTCCTTGACCATGCGAGCGGTGAGCTTGTGGCCCTTGACCTTGCCGATAACCGGCGAGGTGTTGGTTCCGATAGTCATCGAGATCGCGGGATCGTCAACCGTGATGGTCGGCAACGGGCGAACGTCGTTGGGGTCACAGAGCGTTTCACCGATGAAGATGTCTTCAAAGCCGGCAACAGCAACAATGTCGCCGGGGCCCGCACTTTCGGCCGGGTAACGGTCGAGAGCCTTTGTGATCATGAGCTCGGTTACGCGAACGTTTGCGACGCTTCCATCGTGCTTGACCCAGGCAACGGTCTGACCCTTTTTGATCGTGCCGTTGAAGACACGAAGGAGGGCGAGGCGACCGAGGAAGGGCGAGGAGTCAAGGTTGGTGACCCACGCCTGCAGGGGGTGCTCGTCGTCGTACGAGGGAGCAGGAACGTGCTTGAGGATCGCGTCGAACAGCGGCTCGAGGTCGTCGTTGTCGGGCAGCGCACCGTTGTCGGGCTTGTTCCAGCTTGCAGCGCCGTTACGGCCCGAAGCGTAGACAACAGGAACGTCAAGAATGGCGTCCAAGTCAAGGTCGGGAACGTCATCCGCCATGTCGCTAGCAAGGCCAAGAAGAAGGTCCTGGCTCTCGGCAACAACCTCGTCGATGCGAGCATCGGGACGGTCGGTCTTGTTGACCAAGAGGATCACGGGCAGCTTGGCTTCGAGTGCCTTACGGAGAACGAAGCGGGTCTGCGGAAGCGGGCCCTCACTGGCGTCAACCAGCAGCACAACGCCGTCAACCATGCTGAGCCCACGCTCAACCTCGCCACCGAAGTCGGCGTGGCCCGGGGTGTCAATCACGTTGATCGTGATGGGACCCTCAGTGGCGTACTTGCCGTTGTAGGAGATCGCGGTGTTCTTTGCGAGAATCGTGATTCCCTTTTCGCGCTCGAGCTCGTTCGAGTCCATTGCGCGCTCTTCGAGGTGCGCGTGCGCTTCGAAGGAGTTCGTCTGGCGAAGCATCGCGTCAACGAGAGTCGTCTTTCCGTGGTCAACGTGGGCAACGATTGCTACGTTGCGCAAGTCGCTGCGAGTGGCCATAGCCATAGCAATATTCCTTAATTCATTGGAGGCTGTGCGGACTTTCACCGCAGTCGCTGCACAGAAAGTCTCGGCAGCAGATCGGCGGCCGAATGCCACCGGGTTAAGATCTTGGGAGGGTGCAGAAGATCTTTCAGAGTATCCTGCTCCACCAGTTTACCCTGTTTGACAAGATTTATCGCAGCCGCCCGTTCAGGGGGCCGTTCTTACGGGCAAAACTCGCGCGAGTCAGGGACTCCACTCCCACACGTTCCACCATACTCCGGGGCTGAGCGACGACAGCGAGACGTTCTCTACTCTGTCTTGATCGAACGCAATCGTGACCGGATTCTGGAACAACGGCGCTCCATACGCGGATGCCCAGAGTGCAGCATCAGCCTCTAGCAGTAGAGCATCCCGCTCGGACGCGTCGATCGAAACCGCGCTCGCCTCGCTGAGTAGCGAGTCCACCGTGGCGTCTGAGAAGTAGTTGAGGTTGGCGAAGCCGTCGGTGCCGAACACTGCTGGCGCTACCCCTACGCCCGGGCGCGCGCTCTGCCAGCTGAAGAGCGCTGCGTCATACGCCTCTGGCGTTCCGAGAGTTTGCTGCCAATCTTCGCTCGAGCAGTCGCTCACCACGAAACCAGCCTTGGCGGCAGACTCTTTGATGAGGGCGTATTCATCCTCACGCATCGCGTCATCCGCGTCGTAGAGGATACAGACAGCTGGCTTCGAGACCTCGGCCTCGGCTAACAAGTCTTTTGCGCCCTCGATGTCTGGCTCACCGTAGCCGGCCGAGCCGTTAGCAGATCGTGCGCTGCGGTACTCCGCGTCGCCCGGGGCGAATAGGAACGAGTCCCTGGTGGTCGCACGCGGGTATGCGTCGTGGAACACCGTCGCAACGATCTCGGCACGCGGAACAGTCTTCAAGAACGCTTGCCGCACGAGCACGTCGTCAAAGACGCCGCTCTTCGACTCCGCAAACTGCAGGTCAAGATGCTCGAAGCTGTCGGTGTAGCCGTCGCGGATGGTCGCATCCATGGTGGCCAGGGCATCACGCACATCGCTGTTCATCGACGGCACCGCAATTTGCACTGCGCCCACGAGAAGAGCTTGAGCTTGAGCGAGCGGATCGCTCATGAACCGCACCCGGATCTCTTGGAACGTCGCCTCACGCATTCCGCTGTAGTTCTCATTCGCGCGAAGCGTGACGTACTGATTCGCGACGTACTCCGACACCACATACGGTCCACTTGAGACCAGAAGGCTCTTATTCGCGGGCATACCTTCGAAATTGAACACTGTGTTCCACGTGCGCGCGATCGCTGCGAGATCCTTCTCGTTGCCCTCGCTTATCGCAGAGAAAACGCGCTCCTTGGCCGTGATGGCATTGTCGCTCGCGAATGCCATCATGCCGACCACATGCGCGGGCTTAGCGAACGAGCCTGGGCCGAAGAACGCCGTTCGCCAGTCGGCTGTCGGCTCGTCAAAGACAAGAGTGAGAGACATACGGTCATCGCTCATCTGGGGAAGCTCTGTAACCAGCGCAATTCCAGTGTCGTCACCGGCCGTCGAATCGAAGAGAACACGAGGGTCAGAACGATCGATCGGAGCGCCCGTCTCGGGGTCGACCGTGCTCGCGGCATCCGCGTCGGTAGCGTTGAGTGCGCGGGATGTTGCCGCCCACTCGAGCAACAAATCAACCGCGTCGACCGCGGAGCCATCCGACCAGCGCACGCCGTCGGCCACGGTGTAGGTCACGGCAAGCGGATCGTCCGAGACCTTGACGAAGTGGCCGAAGGACTCATCGCGAACCAGCTGAGACTCGTCATTGAAGTAGGTAAAGCCAGTGCCGGTGGCATAGGCGATAGTGGTGTTGGTTTCGCCAGCGCCGAAGGCTGTCACTGGATTGCCAGAGGTGTAGGGCTGGGTGACCGCGATCGTGAGCTCGGAGCCATCGATCGTCGGCGAGGCTTGCGGCACACACCCCGCAAGGGCGATCGCTGTGGCAGCCGCGATGGCCAGGGTCGCCATGATTCTTGTGGCGCTCACTGAACCTCCTGCACACGGACTCGCAGCGCGCGGTGGCACGCTAGAAACGAGTCTAAGTCAGAAGGGCCGCTCCCCGAGGGGGAACGGCCCTTCTGACTCAATAAACTAAGCGCCTAGCTTGATATTGGCGCCCGGAATGGCTTCAAGCAGTTCCTGCGTGTACGGGTTCGACGAGTTCTCGAACACCTCGTCCGTCGTCGCAGCCTCAACGATGCGCCCTCCCTGCATGACACACACGTTGTCGGCTACCAAGCGAACCACCGCGAGGTCGTGAGTGATGAAGAGATACGTCAAGTCAAGCTCGGTCTGCAACTCGGTAAGCAGGTTCAGCACCTGCCCCTGAACGAGTACGTCGAGCGCGGAGACTGCCTCGTCAAGCACGAGAACCTCAGGCTTGAGAGCTAACGCCCGAGCGATAGCAACACGCTGACGCTGACCACCGGAAAGTTCGCCGGGGTAACGGTGACGGGCTGCCTGCGGAAGCGACACCTGATCGAGCAGTTCGCTCACGCGGTTGTAGCGTTCCTTCGCCGTACCGAGCTTGTGAGCAAGCAACGGCTCCGCGATTGTGTTGCCGACGCTGTACTGCGGGTCGAGCGAACCGTAGGGGTCTTGGAAGACCGGCTGAACACGGCGACGGAACTCCAAGAGCTCTTGGCCTTTGATACCCGCGAGATCTTTGCCATCAAACTCGATGGTCCCGCTCGTGAGCGACTCCAGCTGCAAGATGAGCTTGGCCACCGTGGACTTGCCCGATCCGGACTCCCCTACCAGCGCGGTAGTGGTGCCCTTCTTGACGCCAAACGAAATGTCGTTGACGGCGAGGAGCTTGTCTTTGCGGAAGCCCTGCTTGCGGATTTCGTAGACCTTGGTGATGTTGCTCACCTTGATCAAGTCTTCATCCGACCCAGCCTCGCGGCTCGCCGCACGAGCAATGAGAGTGTTGTCGAGCGACCCCTCCGCGAAGATACGCACACTGTCATCTTCGGGCTTTGCGGTCTTGATCGACTGAATACGACGCGAGGCAAGGCTCGGAGCCGCAGCTACAAGACGCTGCGTGTAGGGATGCTGCGGGTTTTCCAGGATCGCCCGAGACGGACCCGATTCAACGACCTTGCCCTTGTACATGACCACGAGCTGCTCGGCACGCTCCGCGGCGAGGCCGAGGTCGTGAGTGATGAACAGCACCGAGGTGCCATAGTCGCGTGTGAGCGACTGCAAGTGATCGAGGATCTGGCGCTGAACCGTCACGTCGAGTGCCGAGGTGGGCTCGTCGGCGATCAGGAGCTTCGGGCGAGCCGAGAGACCGATCCCGATGAGAACGCGCTGGCGCATTCCGCCCGAGAACTGATGGGGGAACTGCTTGAGGCGCTCGCTTGCGTCGCCGAGACCTGCTTCTTGCAGTACCTCGATGGTGCGCTGGCGTGCTTCTTTGCCCTGAGCAATACCATTCGCCTTGATCGCTTCTTCAACCTGGAAGCCAATGCTCCACACCGGGTTGAGGTTCGACATCGGGTCTTGAGGAACGTAACCAATCTGGCTACCGCGCACTTCAGCGAAATGAGCGTCTGAGAACGTGGTCAGGTCATGACCTTCGAACTCGATCGATCCGCCCGAGACCTTGCCGGCGCCCGGTAGCAGACCGATCACTGCTTGCGCAGTAGTGGACTTACCCGATCCGGATTCCCCCACGATCGCGAGTGACTGGCCCTGATACAGGGTCAGATCGATCCCGCGAACGGCGGGAACGAGACCACGCTGGGTTTCGAACCCAACTTCGAGGTTGCGAATCTTGAGCAGCGGAACTTCCTCGTTTGAGGATTCAGGCGACACAGGAACTGTTTCTGGATTGGTCATCGGCGTGCTCTCGCTTCCGGGTCAAGGGCATCGCGAACTACGTCGCCGAACATCAGGAAGGCAAGCACGGTGATCGAAAGCGCAGCCGACGGCAACAGAAGAGTCTGCGGGTGCGTTCGAACCGTAACTTGAGCCTGGTTGATCTCGTTACCCCACGACATGACGGTGGGCGGGAGACCAATTCCAAGGAATCCGAGAGTCGCTTCGGCCACGATGAAGATACCGAGCGACACGGTAGCCACAACGATCACCGGAGCAATCGAGTTGGGAATCACGTGGCGAACCAGCGTCTTGAATCTCGAAACACCCAGGGCCGCGGAAGCTGTGACGTAATCCGAATTTCGGGCCGACAAAACAGCACCACGCATGATGCGCGCAATCTGAGGCCACGCAAACAAGGAGAGCACGAGCGACACCGTAAGCGCGTCACGAACGGAGATTACCGAGAACAGAACGATTGCTCCGAGAACGGTGGGAACAGCGAAGAAGACGTCGCCGACGCGCGAAACGAAGGAGTCGAGGAATCCGCCATAGAAGCCCGCGAGGGCCCCAATAACGCCGCCGAATAGCGTCACGATGACCGTGGTCAGCAGACCGATTGTCACTGACGCCTGGGTTCCGAAGATGATTCGCGAATAGACGTCGCAGCCCTGGCGGTTGAACCCGAGCGGGTGACCAGCCTGAGGATCTCCGTTGCTGAACTTGAGGTAGCACTCGCGGGGGTCCGCGCTAGCGAAGAGCCCCGGGAATACCGCCACGATTACGATCACGAAGATCAAACTGGCAGATACCCAGAACATCGGACGACGACGCATGGCTTCCCACGCATCTGTCCAAGTGCTGCGGGCTTTACCCGATTCATCCACCTGATCGACTTCAGCGACCGGAGTCTCTGCAAGCGACGCGATGAAGTGTTCTTGGCCGGGACGAGGCCGACCAGTGTTGTTACTTGGCATAACGGATCCTTGGGTCAAGCGCGGCGTAGAGCAGGTCGACGAGCAGGTTGGCAAGCACAAAGATGATGACCATCACTGCGACGAAGGAGACCACGGTTGGTCCCTCCCCTAGCCGGATTGCTCGGTAGACGGTTCCACCGACACCGTTGATGTTGAAGATTCCCTCGGTCACAATCGCACCGACCATGAGTGAACCAATATCGACTCCCAGGTAGGTGACGACGGGAACAAGAGAGTTGCGCAGCACGTGCACCGTCACTACTCGACGGCGAGAAAGGCCCTTGGCAGTGGCAGTGCGCACGAAGTCTGCACCGAGATTGTCGGCCACGCTGGCACGAGTGAGCCGCACGATATAGGCGAATGACACTGAGGCCAGAACTATCGCCGGCAAGAGGAGCTCGCCCCAGGGAGCCGCACCACTCACGGTGGTTCTTGCCCACCCCAATTGGATGCCGAAAACGAACTGCAGCACGAAACCGACGACGAAGGTTGGCACCGAGATCAGCAGCAGGCTGACGACGAGAGCGGAAGCGTCGAAGAGCTTTCCCTTGCGCAGACCAGCAATGAGACCCACGATGATGCCGAAGAAGGCTTCGATCGCAAGGGCAAGCACAGCTAGGCGAGCGGTGATCGGGAAGGCCTGAGCCATGACATCGATCACCGGTCGGCCGGAGAACGTCGTTCCCAGGTCGCCCTGGAACAGTCCACCGATGTACAGAAGGTACTGAACGATAAAGGGCTTATCCAGGTTGTATTCGGCACGAATCGCTTCGATAACACCGGGAGCTGGCGGGTGGTCGCCGTACAACGCGGCGATCGGATCGCCGGGGACCGCGAACACCATGAAGTAGATCAAGAATGTTGCGCCAAAAAACACGGGGATCATCTGGAGGAAACGCTTGCCTGCGTACCAAAACATCAGATGGTTCCCTCGAAGGAACGGATAAGCATAAGAGTCACAATCACTGAATGAGGGTACTCAGTGTAATGCCCGGGGCCTAAAGGAGCCCCGGGCATCACACGTTGAGAGTGGAAACTGGGTAAAGCTAAGAGCTAATTAGCCCTTGGTTACCTCGTTGTACAGCGGGACGGAGTCCCAACCGAATACAACGTTGTCAACGGAGTCTGAGTAGACGCCAGTGACGTTCGAGTACCACAGCGGGATCGAAGGAAGGTCGACCAAGAGAACTTCTTGAGCTTCCTGGTACTTCGCCGTTGCCTCTTCTACCGAGGATGCGCTAGCGCCCTCAGAAAGGATCTTTTCGAACTCAGGGCTCGAGTAGCCTTCCTTGTTCGAGCCAGCTCCATCTACATAGAGCGGTCCGAGGAAGTTGTACAGCGACGGGTAGTCAGCCTGCCATCCAGCACGCGTTCCACCGGTGAGCGCGTTAGCGTCACGGTCGTTGAGCGCGTCTGCGAATGTCGGGTATGCCTTGCCCACAGCTTCGATGCCGAGCGAGTTGCTGATGCTGTTAGCTACAGCGTCAACCCATGCCTGGTGTCCACCATCAGCGTTGTACGCGATGTCGAAGACGGTGTCTCCGTACGGCGCGATTGCGTCGGCTTCTGCCCAGAGCTTCTTGGCCTCATCGGGGTTGAAGTCAAGAACTTCAGCGCCAGCGAGGTTGTCGGAGTGACCAGCGATTACCGGCGAGGTGAAGTCGGTCGCGGGGGTACGAGTGCCCTGGAAGATGACATCCGTGATCTCTGCGCGGTCAATCGACATCGAGATAGCTGCACGACGCAGCTTGCCCTCTTCGCCCGACCAGTGCTCGAGGTAGTACGGCATGTTGAACGCCTGGAAGATAGCTGCAGGCTGGTTCACCGAACGACCCGGGAAGTCCGACTCGTAGGTTGCGAATGCCGAGTCGGGAACAGCGTCGAGAATATCGAGGTTGCCACCGAGAGCGTCAGCGTATGCCGCATCTTGGCTGGTGTAGAAGACGATCGTGACGCCTCCGTTGACAGCCTTGCGAACACCGTTGTAGTCAGGGTTCGCGACGAGGTCGATCTGAACGTTGTGCTGCCAGCCATCTTCAGCAACCATGTAGGGGCCGTTACCGATGGGAGCCTCGCCGAAGGCGTCGAGGTCTTCCCAAGCCGACTCGGGCAGCGGCATGAATGCCGAGTAGCCGAGACGCAGCGGGAAGTCAGCCTCAGGGTTGATCAGCGAAACGGTGAACTCGGTGTCGCTGACGACCTCGAGACCCGTGAGTTCTGAATCCTCGTCGTAGCTGAAGCCCTCGATGTTGTCGAAGAAGTATGACGAGCTCTGCGCGTTGCTGAGCAACGCGCCGTACTGCCATGCCTTCACGAAGGAGTCAGACGTGACAGCTTCACCGTCAGTGAAGGTCCAGCCATCGTTGAGGGTGACGTTCCATACCTGTCCGTCTTCGGACTCGATGGACTTCGCTACCTCGTTCTCGACGTCACCGTCAGAGGTGTACGAGACGAGTCCGGCGAAGATCGACGTGATGATCTTGCCGCCACCGGTTTCGGTGGTGTTAGTCGGAATGAGCGACTGCTGTGGCTCGCTACCGTTTGTTGTGATGATCGCGGCGCTGTCGCCTTCGGCAGGCGCCTCGCTCGCCGAGCAACCCGCGAGTGCGAGTGCTGAGGCTGACAGCAGTGCGACTGCACTGATGCCTATGCGTGATCTCTTCAATGTTTCCTCCTGTGCAGAATTGCGCTAACGGCACGGAAATTGTGGCGCCGCACCGCGCTTGATAGTTCACACCCTAAATCGGGGGGGTACCCCAATCAAAACTGTAAAGCCAAACGTTACACAGCGGTAACGCCCGTGAAGATTATGTGCAGACTTTGCAGTTATTTCGCGCACAAAGAATGTAATTCACAGAAATGGTGCGCAAACACCGCGGGACTCGCGCTCAGCATCGTGAGTTAACATCGTTGCATGTCGCATTCGAGCCCGACTTTGAGCCCCGCAGAACCCGTTCTGATCTTCGACGGAGATTGTGCTTTTTGCACGCTCTGGGTGAATCGCCTTGAGGCTCTTCTCCCCACTTTTCCCGCCACAACACCCTGGCAATGGATCGATCTCGACGACTACGCACTCAGCCAAGATGATGTCGATACAGCAGCGTGGTTCGTGACTCCTACTCGACAGTTCGCCGGCCACCTCGCATTTTCCCTGCTTCTGCGGAGCCAACCGACATTCGGATGGCGCTTCCTCGGGCACCTCATCGCAACCGAGCCGTTCAGCACTATCGCTGCGCTCGGCTACCGTTTCGTCGCGCGCTTTCGCCACCGCCTGCCTGGCGGAACACCGGCCTGCGCAACGCGCCCCGCCGCGTGAGCTCAGCACCGCCCGTTCTCGCCTCGCGAGGCAGAATCTGGAGCGAAATCTCGCTCGTGCTTGCGCTCTCGCTCGGAGCATCCGCGGTGTACTCGATCGTCTCGATCACCAATCGGCTCACCCGCACTGAGGCGCTTTCACAACAGACTGCGACTCTCAACTCCTCGCTTAGCGCTCGCCCGACGTTCGATCTGATCTATCAAGTGCTCGGCATCACGTTCGACCTAGCGCCGGTAGCGCTCGTTGCTTTTCTCCTCTGGAATGCTCAGAAACCACGGCTTTCTCGCTTGGGAATCGACTTCACTCGCCCACTTCGCGACGGAATGAGCGGCTTAGCACTCGCCCTCGTGATCGGAATCCCCGGCATCGCCGTTTACCTCGGAGGGCGCGCGCTCGGCGTGACGGTCAACGTTGTTCCTGCAGCGCTCGACCAGTACTGGTGGACGGTGCCCGTGCTGCTTCTTTCTGCGCTCCGAGCCGGGATCACCGAAGAGGTAATCGTGATCGGGTACTTGTACGCCCGGCTGGGCGACCTTGGCTGGGGCCGTTGGCAAATCATTCTGTCGACCGCCGTGCTCCGCGGCACTTATCACCTGTATCAGGGCATTGGAGCCTTCATCGGCAACATTGCCATGGGGCTACTCTTCGGCTGGCTTTACACCCGTTATCGTCGCGTACTCCCCCTCGTCATTGCTCACACCCTCATCGACGCCGCCATCTTCGTGGGCTACGGCTGGGCGGCAGCTACCTTCCCGGAACTCCTCGGCTCCGCCCCCAGCAAGTAACGCAATCAACGTGCGCAGTGCGCGCGAATGAGCATCAATAAACAGCGCTCGGCAAGCGTTCTCTCGTCGACCGAAACTTTGTTGCCGTCGTTGACAATGGGAAGCAAGAACTGGCTGTACTCTCGGGGTAGACAGAGGAGTCGAGATGCTGGAGATCAGGCATAGTCCCGCAACAATGCGTGCGGAACCTTCAGGAATAAACGACGTGCTGGCCGCCTCATGAGCGGCCGCGTTGTCGTCGGCTACACCGCAACGAACGCCGGCCTAGATGCCGTCGCTCTCGGAGCACGACTCGCTGTCGCATCCGGGGCACAATTGGATGTCGTGCTCATTCTGCCGGGCAACGGCAGGAATGTGATCGATCCGTCTGATGCCGGCTATGACCGCTACCTTCTCGACACTGCCGAGAAGTGGCTTAGCGATGCCGCCGCAACAATCAATCCGGCTATCACTAGCAACACCCACATCCGATTCGGTGAGTCTTTCGCCGAAGGGCTCATGGCGGCAGCGAAAGATCTGAAGGCGACCCACATCGTGATCGGCACGGCGGGCGGTGGCAGGCTCGGCCGTCACCGCTTGGGAACGGTAGCAACGACGTTGCTCCACTCTGCCGAGATCCCGGTCGTGCTCGCACCGGAGGGATCGCGCAACACTGATGATTCCGTCGGCATAACGCGGATCACGGCAGCCGTTGGCACACGACCCGGCGCCGGAGCGCTGATGAACGAAGCACTCGCGCTGGTTTCGGCAACCGGGGCACGCCTGCGGTTGTTGTCGCTCGTCACTGTCGACCTACCTCCCTCGGTCGACACCGGAGTTATCCGCATCACCGGGGCTGCGCACGCCGACGATGTGTTAGCCAGTGCACGAGCAGCACTACCCTCCGCTATCGCAGCCGAGGCGGTTGTCGCGCGCGGCACCAGCATCGAGGATGCGGTGCAGCATCTGGAATGGGAGCCCGGCGAAATCGCGATGGTCGGCTCTAGCCGCCTCGCCCGTCGGCGACGCCTCTTTCTCGGTTCCACCGCGGCCAAGATGCTCCACGAACTAACCGTTCCCATGATTGTCGTTCCCCGAAACTCCCTAGCGAAAGAATCTCAGTGATGAGTGCCGCAGACAATAGCGCCGCACCGGTTACCTCCGATGGTTCGGAGAACAACCGCGGCATCAGCTCCAAGGGACTATCGCAAGGAACGGTGGGGTTAATCGGCGCCGTTGTCATTGGCATCTCGTGCATCGCGCCCGCCTACACCTTGACCGCAGCACTCGGCCCGACTGTTTCGGCGGTCGGTTTTCAAGTACCCGCGATCATCCTGATCGGCTTTATTCCGATGCTCTTGGTGGCCTTCGGGTACCGCGAGCTCAACAATCGCATGCCGGACTCGGGAACCTCCTTCACCTGGGCCACCCGCGCGTTCGGTCCCTGGGTGGGATGGATGGCGGGGTGGGGGCTTATCGCTGCCACCATCCTGGTCTTGTCGAATCTTGCCGGGATCGCCGTCGACTTTCTTTTCCTCCTCATCGCGCAGCTTGCCGGCAAGCCCGAGATCGCCGACCTAGCAACGAATCCATTCGTCAATGTCCTGGTCTGCCTGCTTTTCATGCTGGGCGCGACCCTCATTTCTTATCGCGATATGCAGACCACCCAGCGGCTGCAATACTTTCTCGTCAGCTTTCAACTATTGGTTCTGTTGTTTTTCGCCGGCACCGCCATCGTTGCCGTGGCAAATGGCAACGGCTTCGACCCCTCGGCGCTCAGCTGGGAATGGTTCAATCCCTTCGCCGTGACATCGTTCAGCGCCGTCGCCGCGGGCCTTTCGCTGTCGATCTTCATCTTCTGGGGATGGGATGTCACCCTCACGATGAATGAGGAAACGAAAGACCCCGACCGCACGCCCGGCCGGGCCGCCACGCTGACCGTCGTGCTCATCGTGACCCTTTATCTGCTGCTGGCGATTTCTCTTCTGATGTTTGCCGGGACCGGCACGGGCGAGTTCGGCCTCGGCAACCCCGACATTCAAGACAACGTGTTCTTCGCCCTCGCTGCGCCCATTCTCGGGCCTCTCGCCTTTATGGTGTCGTTGGCGGTACTCACTAGTTCCGCCTCGTCGCTGCAGTCGACATTTGTGTCGCCTGCGCGCACCCTGCTGGCCATGGGGCACTACGGCGCTCTGCCCAAGAAGTTTGCTGCCGTCAGCCCACGTTTTCTTACCCCGGGCTACGCAGTAATCGTCTCGTCAGTGGTGGCATCAACGTTCTACGCTGTCATGCGATTCGTCAGTGAAAACGTGCTTTGGGACACGATCACTGCACTGGGCATGATGATCTCGTTCTACTACGGCATCACCGCCTTTGCGTGCGTCTGGTACTTCCGGCACCAGTGGTTCGATTCCATTCGCAACGTATTCTTCACGCTGCTCTTCCCACTGGTGGGTGGCATGATTCTCGCCGCCCTGTTCTTCATCACCCTGATCGACAGCATGGACCCGAACTATGGCAGCGGGTCCAGCATCGGCGGGATCGGGTTGGTCTTCCTGCTCGGTCTCACGGTTATCGTTGTTGGCATTGCCGTGATGATCTGGCAGGCCGTCAAGAGTCCCCAGTTCTTTCGCGGAGAAACTTTGTCCATGGATGCTCCCCCCAGCCATCGGGGCCGCAAACGCTGACCTTTCTGAGACCCCAAGCCCTGCGATAGCTCAGAGCGACGACGACACGTAGACCGCAAGGCAATTGCGGCTGCGGCGGCATCCGCCATTGCGAAACTTTGAGTATCGCCGAGCGCGAGCAGATCGTAAAGTGTCTCGTATGTCACCGAAAATCACTGTTGAGACCGTGGCCACGCAACTGGTGGCGGGACTAGATTTTGCCACCACAACAGCAACGCTGCCTGCGGATATGGCTGCCGCGATCGATGATCTCAGGGCCCGCACCGCTGACGCTCACCTCGCAACCACGGGGCCGATAATCGCCGTGTACGCCGAGGAGATGAGACCCAACCTCCCCTGGGCGTGCGAAGTGTGTGTTCCCGTCGCTGAAGCATTCGTCGAGCATCCGACTCTCCGCTCGCACGAACTGCCGGGTGGTGTTGTCGCGACTGCGACTCACGCCGGCAGTTACACCGACCTCAAAGCCACCTACAGCGCCATTTTCGACTGGTTTGCGGAGCACGGCCACACATATGCCGGGGCACCCCGTGAGATATACCTCAACAGTCCGGCAGATGTCGCCGAGGATCAGCTACTGACGCGAATCGAGTTTCCCGTCGTTCTCGCCAGTTTTTAGCAACACACTTTTCGTACACACCGCTCCCTCTGGAAGGAACGACCATGAAGTCCAATCCCTACCTCAGTTTTCGCGACAACGCCCGCGAAGCGCTTGCCTACTACCAATCCGTGTTCGGCGGAACCACGGAAATTCATACGTTCGCTGATTTTCAGGCCAACGAAACTCCGGAAGAACAAGAGTGGGTCATGCACGGGCAACTTGAGTCGCCAGCAGGGCTCACGCTCATGATGGCGGACACCCCAAAAAGCATGGAATACACCCCCGGCGGATCGATATCGATCTCGATTGGGGGCTTCCTCAGCGAAAAAGCAGCGGTTGAGAGCTACTGGGAAAAACTCTGCGACGGCGGCACTATCGACATGCCGCTTGAACCCGCCGTATGGGGCGGCATTTTCGGAATGGTCACGGACCGCTACGCGGTTAACTGGATCGTCAGCATCAGTGACGACAACGAGACCCGCTGACGTCGACTGAATCCGGCCGCCCCAGCGGCTAGGTGCAGTTAGGTCGGCACGAACGCTGACTCAGCGCATCCACAAGCACCTTGCCGAGGTCTTCGGGAACCGTCGCCGAATAGGCGGCACCGCCCGTTGACTGAGCAATCTCCGTCATCGACTCCAAGTCGGTGTCAGGACCGAACCCGATCAGAATCACCGGAACCGGCTGCGTGGGATCTTCGAGCTCCTTCAAGCTCTTCAAGAGAGCGTCGAGGCTGATGCCGTCATCGTCCTCGTTGTAGCCATCAGTAATGAGCAACACCGAGTTGATCTTTGACGGGTCATAATCTTCCTTGACGTGTTTTACCGCCGCCAGGATCGTGTCGTACAAGCCCGTGTAGCCGTAGATCTGATCAGGCAACGACGCGACGACACCGTTAATCTGCGCTACGTGAGCCGGGTCAGAGAGAGGCTCGATCGGAGAAAGCGGTTCCCAGTCTTGGGTTCCGATACGGTTCTGCGAGAACGCCCACACCCCGAGCTCGGCTTCTCCCGAGAATTTCGAGAGCGCTTCGCCCGCAGCCAGTTGGAAGACATCGATACGACGCAGCCCGTTGTTGGCTGGATCGAGCATGGAACCGGAAACGTCGATCACCACGAGCAGTCGCGAACGGAGCGTCAGAACACTCCACGAACGCAGAATCTCGATCTGCACCGCGGCATCCGCTGTCGGCTTGGCCTCAGTGGCAACCTCAGGCACCCCCGTTACACGCAGGGCTCCCCCGCCATCAGCATCACGGAAACCCTCACCCGCCAGCAGCTCGACTGACGATCGCGTCGCTGCGGCGAAAGCGGTGAGGAGCTTGCTGGAGTCATCCGTCTCGGCCGAGTCGGCGGCCACGGCAGAGGATGCATCGGTGCCCGCTGCCCCAGCAGCATCCGCGTCACTTCCCGCTCCCACGATTTCGACGAAGGGGTAGGTGAGCTCGACGGTGCCGTCTGAAGGATAGACCGCAACGACTGGCGAGGACGGCGATGCCGTGTTGTACGCCGCCACTTCGCGCTCGGTCGTGATGACCACGGTCGGTACCGCGGCTTCTGCGGCGAGCTCGAATGCTTCCTCAGTCGACTGCGGGATTGTTTTTCCGATGGCGAGCATGGCGCCGGCGAACTGGCGCGGATCCTCGGCAGAGGACACCGACTTCAGTTGCGCTAAACCAGCGAGGCTGGCCGTAGAAGCTTCGGGATCGGGCAGCAGCGTTGCTACTGTGCCGGAAAGCAATGATCCCCACGACAGGGGTTCGTCGCCCAGAGTTGAGACCTGAGCCGCTGACGTCGCAAGAACGACAGGCGTGCTGGCTACGTAATCCGTGATTTCGAGCTCGGGAGCGGTGCGGCCCAATGACGACGCCATCGACTCGACGCGGTCAAGCCACGCAGCCGAGTCAGGAACCCACGCATCGAGATCGCCCGAAGCACCCGAGGCGAAGAGCGCAGCCGTGTCGGCCGACAGCAAGGAGCGCACTTCGGTGGACGTGCAGTTACCTTCCGCAGCGTCGAAATCTGCGGCAACCGCCGTGAGCGTGGGAGCTATCGACGGATCAGCAGCGATGACGACGGGACGGGTGTCGCTACAGCCGCCCGCAAACGGCGTCACAGCATTGGTAATCCACCCGATCGCACCGAACTGAATGCCGGCGAGAGCAAGAGAAGCAATGGAAACTAGAGCGATGGGTACAAGCCACCAACGCTTCTTCCAGCGTTGCCAAAATGTCTTACGGTGGCGGTGCCGTCGTGTCGTCACTGAGGTCTCCAGTCGGTGAGAAAGCGATATGAGATCGTCGGGTCGACCACTCGCCATACACCAAACGCACACTACAACAACTGGTACGACAATATCCAGCCGCGGCCACGGAAAGTTGAGCGTTCTCGCAGCGCGCCCAATAGAACACTGGTGTCCCACTTTATGGGGACACACAAACGGCGCGTGCACCGTCGAACTGGATCGACTGTGCACGCGCCGTTTTTCGCTAGAAAACTAGCGGGTTCGCCCTCTGTGAACTACTGGGCGAAGGCCTCAATAGGCGGGCACGAGCAGACCAAGTTGCGGTCACCATACGCGTTGTCAACGCGACGAACCGGGGGCCAATACTTGCCTGAAACGAGCGAGCTCAACGGGTAAACCGCCTGCTCCCGCGAATAGGAGTGCTCCCAGTCACCAGCGATCACCGAATGCGCTGTGTGCGGGGCATTGATGAGGGGGTTGTCGTCGGCTGGCCACTTTCCGGCTGCTACGGCATCCGCCTCTTCTTTGATCGCAATCATCGCGTCGATGAAACGGTCGAGCTCGGCGAGGTCTTCGCTCTCTGTGGGCTCGACCATGAGCGTGCCCGATACCGGGAACGACATCGTCGGCGCGTGGAAACCGTAGTCAATGAGGCGCTTGGCGACATCGTTGTTGTCGATGCCGGTCGCCTCCTTAAGCGGACGCAGATCGAGGATGCACTCGTGAGCAACCAAGCCGTTATCGCCGGCATAGAGCACCGGGAAGTGCTCGCGCAGGCGTACTGCAACGTAGTTGGCCGAGAGCACCGCAGCACCGGTGGCAGCCTTGAGGCCCGCCGATCCCATCATGCGCACGTACGCCCACGTGATGGGCAGAATGCTCGGGCTTCCGTAGGGTGCAGCGCTGACCGCTCCCCCAGCGTGAACATACGGACCCGCAGCACCGGTCTGCATGTCGAACGCGGGATGATGCTGGCTCTGAGCCATCGGATGACCGGGCAAGAACTTAGCCAAGTGCGCCTTCGCGACGACGGGCCCCACGCCGGGACCGCCACCACCGTGAGGGATGCAGAAGGTCTTGTGCAGGTTGAGGTGGCTGACGTCGCCGCCGAAGTCGCCAAACCGCGCGTAACCGAGCAGGGCGTTGAGGTTGGCACCGTCAACGTAGACCTGACCGCCCGCATCGTGCACAGCCTGCGTGATTTCACGCACTTCGTGCTCGTAAACACCGTGGGTGGAGGGGTAGGTGATCATCAGGGCGGCGATTTCGCTCGCGTGCTCGGCGATCTTGGCGCGCAAGTCATCGAGGTCAACGTTGCCGAGATCATCACAGGCGACGACAACCACGCGCATTCCGGCGAGCATCGCGCTGGCGGCGTTCGTGCCGTGCGCGCTCGACGGAATCAGGCAGATGGTGCGCTCCGGGTTGCCGTTTGCACGGTGGTAGCCACGGATGGCGAGCAAACCGGCAAGCTCACCCTGGCTGCCCGCGTTCGGCTGCAGCGATGCGGTGTCGTACCCGGTGACCTCGGTGAGCCATGATTCGAGGTGCGAAATCATGACGAGGTAACCCGAGACATCTTCGGCAGGAGCGAAGGGGTGGATGCCCGCAAATTCCGGCCAGCTCACCGCTTCCATCTCGGTCGCAGCGTTCAACTTCATCGTGCACGAGCCAAGCGGGATCATGCCGCGGTCGAGCGCGTAGTCCTTGTCAGCCAGGTACTTGAGGTAGCGCATCATGCTCGTCTCCGAGCGGTGCGTGTTGAAGACGGGGTGCGTGAGGTACTCGCTCGTGCGGTTGAGGGCCTCAGGGATGCTGGCGTCGTCGAGCGGCGTCGTGTAACCGCCCTCCAGCCCGAAGGCATCGGCGAGATCGTTCTCTTGCGCCGCGAGCATTCCGGCGTAGGGCTGCGTCGATACTTCGTCGAAGCTCAGACGTACGGTGTCGGCATCCACTACATAGAGCAGGATGTCGCTCTCGAGCGCTTTGGCGGCAATCGCCTGAGCCTGGCCCTTTTTCGTGACCGTCAGGGTATCGAAGAAAGTCTCGTTCTCGACCGTGAAGCCGGCAGCGGTCAAGCGCGCGGCGAATTTGGCGGTGTCGTGGTGGATGCGCTGAGCGATCCGCTTGAGCCCCTGCGGTCCGTGATACACGGCGTACATGGATGCCATGACCGCCAACAGCACCTGAGCGGTACAGATGTTGGAGGTCGCCTTCTCGCGGCGGATGTGCTGCTCACGTGCCTGCAGGGAGAGACGGTAGGCGGGGTTGCCCGCGGCATCCTGAGAGACCCCAACGAGACGACCAGGCAGCTGGCGTTCGAGACCCTTGCGCACCGACATGTAGCCGGCGTGCGGTCCGCCGAAGCCCATCGGAACGCCGAAGCGCTGCGTGGTGCCCACGGCAACGTCGGCGCCGAGCTCGCCCGGAGACTTGAGAATAGTGAGAGCGAGCAGGTCGGCGGCGACGACAGCGAGTCCGCCGTGAGCCTTGACCGCAGCGATAACCTCGCTGGAATCCCACACGCGACCGGTTGCACCCGGGTACTGGATGAGCGCGCCGAAGCACTCCGGCAGCTCGGGGTTCGCCCCCAACGTGGCCAGGTCGAGCTCGACAAGCTCAATCCCGAGAGCCTCTGCGCGGTTCGCCAACAGGGCCTTGGTCTGCGGAAGCGTGTCGGCATCCACGATGAAAACGGGCGACTCGACGCGAGCGGCACGGCGAGCGAGGAGCATTCCCTCGACAGCCGCGGTGCCCTCATCGAGCATCGATGCGTTCGTGGTGGTCATACCCGCGAGGTCAGCCACCATCGTCTGGAAGTTGATGAGCGCCTCAAGGCGACCCTGCGAGATCTCGGGCTGGTATGGCGTGTACGCCGTGTACCAGCTCGGGTTCTCCAGCACGTTGCGCTTGATGACGGCGGGCGTGATGGTGTCGTAGTAGCCGAGACCGATCATGCTGCGGCGAACCTTATTCGCGCCAGCGAGTGCGCGCAGTTCGGCGAGCGCTTCCCGCTCCGAGGCGGGAGCCGGGATGGACGAGTTTTCGACCGGAGTCTGGTGAATGGCCGGCGGGACCGCGGCCTCCACGAGCGCTTCGAGGCTGTCGTAGCCGACCGCGGCCAGCATGCTGGCCTGGGCTGCGGCATCCGTTCCGATGTGGCGGTCAGCGAAGGTACCGCTGAGGTAGGGGTTGGGCATTATTCGCCTGTCAGTGCGGTGTACTCGTCGAGGCTGAGCATCGACGGGAGTTCGGAGAATTCGATCTTCACGAGCCAGCCTTCACCGAAGGGGTCGCTGTTGACGAGTTCGGGGCTGTCGGCAACCGCGTCGTTGGACTCGACGACGGTTCCGGCAACGGGAGCGAAAAGTTCGCCCACGGACTTGGTCGACTCGATCTCGCCGACAATCTTGCCCTCGGTGACGGTGTCGCCCACCTTGGGAAGGTCAACGAAGACGATGTCGCCGAGCTTGCCTGCGGCGAAATCGGTGATTCCCACGGTCGCGACGTTTCCGTCAACCAGCACCCACTCGTGCTCGGCGGTGTACTGCAGTTCGCTCTTCTCAGCCATGATCAGGCCTCTCTTTTGTAAAAGGGTAGGGAAACAACGGATGCAGCAATGCGACTGCCCCGCACATCAATATGAAGCTCGGTGCCGACCTCACTCGCGTCAGGATCGACGTAAGCCATAGCGATCGGGTGGCCCAGGGTAGGCGAAAGCGCCCCCGAGGTGATGACGCCAACTTCTTTGTCCCCGTGGAAGAGGAGGTAGTCAGCGCGGCCGGCGCGACGACCTTCGGCGGCAAGACCAACGAGCACACGGGCACCGGCATCCGGGCCCTCTTCGATGGCGCTGCGGCCGACAAAGTCGCCCTCTTTGCTGAGCGCCACAACGCGGCCAAGCCCGGCTTGCACGGGGAAGGTGGTGAGGTTGAGCTCGTGTCCATACAGCGGCATGCCCGCTTCGAGGCGGAGAGTGTCGCGGCAGGCGAGTCCGGCGGGAACGAGACCGAGCGGGGAGCCGGCAACCGTGAGCGCTGCCCACAGGGCGGCTGCGGCATCCACGTGGATGTAGAGCTCAAAACCGTCTTCACCCGTGTATCCGGTGCGAGCGATGATGAGGTCGGTTCCGTCGAACGTTGCCACGGTTTCGCGGTAGTACTTGAGTTCGTTAAGGGGCGTTGCGAAGTCGGTGAGACCGGCAGTGGCCTCGAGAATGGCGCGGGAGACCGGGCCTTGCACGGCGATAAGCGCGTAGTCGTCGCTATCGTCGGTGACTACCACGTCGAAGCCGACGGCGCGCTCGGTCAGCGCCGTCGCTGCTGCGAAGCGGTTTCCGGCGTTAGCAACCACCAAGAAGTGGTCGTCGGCAAGACGGTACGTGACGAGGTCATCGATGATGCCACCGGCCTCGTTGAGCAGCAGGCTGTACTTAGCCTGCGCGAGGGCGATGCCCGAGAGCTTTCCGGCGAGCGCGAAATCAAGGTACGCCCCGGCGTCGACGCCACGCACGTGAATCTCAGCCATGTGCGAGATGTCGAAGATGCCGGCGGCGGTGCGCACAGCATGGTGCTCGGCGAGGTCGGAGCTGTAGCGCACCGGCATCATCCACCCAGCAAAGTCGGTGAAGGTGGCACCCAACTGTTCGTGGATGCTGTGCAGCGGCGAGTACTTCACCGCGGCGGGCGAAGAGTCAGCGATTGACGTTGACGAGGGTGATTCATCGGACACGGAGTTCTCCTGGCGCAGGGGCTAGTGAATAGAACTCCCCCTCTGTGATGAGCCTGAGAGCTTCACACACCAAGAATCTAGTGAGCTTTCACCGTCGGCGGAACCTCAGGGTGATGCGAGGTTCTCTTTCCAGAGTGGCCAGTGCGATGCGGTACATGAACCTGAGAGATTGGCGGGGAGGCTTGCTCCTTCGGTGCCGGCCTAGCGCCTGCCAACTTCTGTTGACTCACGCTGGGTTCCCGGCTCTCCCGCATTGTGTTGCGGCCCGATGTTCAGTTGTGAGTTCAGCATAGCAATGCGGGGCGGATGCGCGCGCCGATGAGCACGCTGCGAACAGGCAATTCGCTGCCTTTCGGCCGAGTGGTGCTCGGGTGGTCTACAGCAGCGCGGAGCTGAGCAGCAGGCTCGTTTCGCTGTTCACGACGCCCTCGACGTTGCGCATGCGGGCGAGCACGCGGTCGAAGTTGCTGAGGCTGTCGGTGCGGATGTCGGCCACGAGGTCCCAGCCGCCGTTGGTGGTGTGGAGTTCGTGGATTTCGGGCAGGCCTCGCAATTGACTGATGACAGCATCCGTCGATCGCCCTTCTACCTCGACGAAGGCGATCGCGCGAATGAACGAAGGGTCGCGATCCTCGCGAATTCTGACGGAGAAACCGAGCACCGTGCCGTTACTCACGAGGCGATCGATGCGGCTGTTGACAGTCGCCCGCGTGACGTTGAGGCGACGCGACAGGCTTGCGACCGACTCGCGCGCATCGGCCCGAAGAGCAGCGAGGAGGCGACGATCGAGGTCATCGAGATTGGGCATGACCAAAGTGTATATTTTAGCCCCGCATTATGCATAGTTATTAGCCGAAAATAGCGTTGACTGAGAGTTGTGAATACATAGTGCACATTCGTAACGTGGGAACCAGCAATACTGCAACGAAAGGAGTGAACATGGTTCACTACGTAGACGTCCCGAACATGCGCCGCTGGATCGCCGACACCGGCATCGAACCGATCATCATGGGCATCGTCAGCTATCTCGAGCAGGATTACGCCAAGTGGCCCCAGTTCGACAAGAGCCCGCGCGTGGCCGCCCACTCCAGTGAGGGTGTCATCGAGCTCATGCCCACGAGTGATGGCGAAACGTACGCCTTTAAGTACGTGAATGGTCACCCCGCTAACCCCGCGCTCGGCTTCCAAACCGTCACCGCGCTCGGCATGCTCGCCCGCGTCGACAACGGCTACCCCACCTTCCTCTCTGAGATGACCTTGCTCACGGCACTGCGCACCTCGGCAACCTCGGTCTTGGCCGCCCGCGCACTCGCCCGCCCCGACTCCAGCGTGCTTGCCCTCATCGGCACGGGTACGCAATCCGAATTCCAGGCTCTCGGCTTCCGCGCTGGCCTTGGCATCACGAGCCTGCGCGTGTGGGACACCGACCCTGCTGCGATGGACAAGTTCATTCGCAACGTTGAGCCGCTCGGCTTCGACATCGTGCGCGCCACCTCCGCCGCGGATGCTGCGGCCGGTGCCGACATCGTCACGACGTGCACCGCCGACAAGAAGAACGCGACGATCCTCACCGCCGACATGATCGAACCCGGCATGCACCTCAACGCCATCGGCGGCGATTGCCCCGGCAAGACTGAACTCGAAGCGGCGATCGTTCAGAACGCGACCGTTTTCGTGGAGTTCCCCGAGCAGACCCGTATCGAGGGCGAAATTCAGCAGCTCGACGCGGACTCCCCCATCACTGAGCTGTGGGAAGTTCTCGCGGGCAGCGCAACTGGCCGCAGCTCCGCCGACGAAGTCACGCTCTTCGACTCGGTCGGCTTCGCGATCGAAGACTTCTCTGCCTTGCGCTACGTTTTCGACGCGGTTCGCGGCACCGAGTATGCGACTGATCTCGATCTGATCGCTGACCCGGCTGACCCGAAAGACCTGTTCTCTCTCGTCTCCCGCGCTCCCGCGCTTACCGCGTAACCGTCAATGAGCGTTCAGGCGCCTTCCGCCGCAGTACTGATCCGCCCGCACCGGTTCACGCCGAACAGCCAGACCGCGGGCGACAACGCCTTCCAGTCGACTGACCCCACGCGAACACCGGATGAGATTGCTCGCGCCGCGTACGACGAGTCCACTCAGGTGGCCGAGACTCTGCGTGACGCCGGCGTGAACATCCACGTGTTCGAAGATACCGAGAGCTCGCGCCCCGACAGCGTGTTCCCCAATAACTGGTTCTCCACGCACAGTGGCGGCCGTGTTGCGGTGTACCCGATGTATGCGCCGAATCGTCGCACTGAACGTCGCCCCGACGTAATCGAGATGCTGAAGCACGACTTTCGAGTGCAGGATGTCGTGGACTACTCCGGACTTGAGCACGACGGTATCTACCTTGAGGGCACCGGCGCGATGGTCATTGACCACACCAACCGGGTGGCGTACGCGGCGGAATCACACCGGGCAAACCCGCTCGCGCTTGAGCGTTTCTGTGCATCGTTTGGCTACGAGCCGATGATGTTCGAAGCACGCGATAGCCACGGGGTGCCGATTTATCACACCAACGTCATGATGTGCATCGCCACGGATTTCGCCATGATCGGGCTCGACCTGATCGCGTCGGGCGACCGCCGAATGGAGATGGCGGAGCGCCTGACAGCCCCCGGCCGCACCCTGATCGACCTCACGGCCGATCAGATTGCGAACTTCGCCGGCAATGCGCTCGAACTCAAGGGCACCAACGGTCGCATCTTGGCACTTTCGAGCCGGGCGCTGAAGAGCCTGACGCCCGCTCAGCGATCGGTGATCGAAGCGAGCTGCGAGATTGTGCCTCTCGATATTCCGACAATCGAGCTGGCTGGCGGCTCGGTGCGCTGCATGGTGGCGGGCATCCACTTGGATCGCCGCTCACGCATGGCCGCGGATGTTGCGGCAGGCGTGCCCGCCGCCGGTTCTGCCGAAACAGCCCCGACGGCAGGAGCCTAAGAGCGTCTCGCTAGCTGCAGTTCGGGCGGCAGTCGCGCTGGGACAACGCCTCGAGCATCACGTTGCTGAGCTCGGTGGGGTTGTTTGCTTGGTACGCCGTTCCGCCGGTGGCCTGGGCGATCTTGCGCATCGCCTCGACGTCGGTGTCTGGACCAATTCCAACGAGCACCACGGGAACAGGCTCGTCTCGGTTTGCATCGATCATGACGGTCAATTCTTCGAGGAGTTTCTCGAGAGAGATGCCGTTGTCGTCTTCGTTGCGACCGTCAGTAATAAGCATTACTGAGTTGACCTTGTCAGGGTTGTAGTCCTCGCGAACGTGCGTCACGGCGGCCAACACAGAATCGTTGAGCCCGGTGTAGCCACTGATTCGCGAGGGCAAGGAGTCGATGATCGCCTGCAGATTTTCGACGTGTTCGGGGTCGTTCATCGAGCGAATACCCGCGACGTCTTCCCAGTCTTCCGTACCCACTCGCTCCTTGGAGAAGAGCCACATTCCGAGCTCGTCATCTTCGGAGAGCGTGCTGAATGCATCTTCTGCCGAGTTTTGGAACATCTCGATGCGGCGCTGACCATCCCATGCTCGCTCGAGCATGGATCCCGAAACGTCGACGACGGTAAGGATGCGCGAGCGCAGGTTCAGCGCGTTCCAGTTACGCAGGATGCTGACGAGTTCATCAGTATCTCCAACGCTCTTCGTCTCGACCGGGGCCGCGATCACGCCCGAGGCGAGAATCTCGCCCTCTCCCGCGTTGTCACGAAAGCCCTCCGCATTAAGAACCTGCGAGGAACCGCGAACAAGGTCTGCGAACTCTTCAAGCAGAGTCGTGCGCGTCGTCTCTGTATCCTCGACGGCAGCGCGCTCTTCGTCGGTCATTCGTGATAGTTCGACCTCGGTGACAGTCGAGTTCTCGACGACGACGAAGGGGTAGGTAAGGGCGACTGTTCCTTCAGCGGGGTACAGCGCGACGAGCGGCTCGTCGGGATTCGATGCGTTGTGTTCGACGATCTCACGCTCAGTAGCGAGAGCGACCATTCGTGAGTCCGAGATTTGGAGCTCGGCAAACGCAGCCTTTGTCGAGTCGGGAATGGACCGCCCAAGGTTGGTGAGAACCTGGTCAAAGTCGCTCGGGTCGCCCTCCGCCGAAAGGTCGTTGAGGGTCGCCAGCGCGATCATGCTCGATGCGGATGACTCAGGGTCGGGAAGCAGCGTGCGATAGCGGCCAGCAAGGATGGCTCCCCATCCCACCTCGGCAGCCTCGAACTCTGCGACCTTGACGGCCGGGGTCGCGAGTACCAGCGGACTCGTGGCGATCGAGTCCCACTCCTGCGTCGCGGGCACTTCGCGGCCGAGCGCTGTCGCTGTGCTCTCTACCCGGTTGAGCCAGACGTGCGAATCGGGGATCCACGCATCCGCACCGGTTGAGGTTCCGGAGGCGAGCAAAGCGGCGGTGTCAGCAGAATTCTGGGTGACGATTTTCACGGCCAGACACTGCCCGACATGCTCCGCGTTGAAAGCGTTGGCCACCGTCTGAACGGTCGAAGAAATAGTGGGATCGGTCACTACCGCGAGCTCGGTGGCGTTCGGGCAGCCGAAAGTTTGAGCGACGAAATCATCGAGCTTGTTCTGAGCTGCGAGCGCGACGAGCGCCCCACCGCCAGCGAGGGACAGGGTGAGCAGGGTAGCGAGGACAGGGGTGCTTGCACGTATAAACCAGGATTTGAGCGTTCTGGAACGGTGGCGAGGTCGGGTCACGGGAACTCCATCGATCACGGGTGCTCTCAGCTTCGGGGGAACCAAGAGTTGACCCCCTTTCGGGGGCTTATACAATACTGACACAATTTCGCGTCAATGAAACGGGTGTGCACAGGAATTTCTCACTTTTGCGACGAAAAACTGAGGCAACCCACAAAAACACGCTCGAAATCAGACGAATGAGCAAGAAAGAGTTACGAAGTTTTCCGCCATTCGCGAGCGCTTAAGGCGCCGCTTGTTCCCGTGCGCGCAACCTCCCGCCAGCGCTGTGCGCCGGTATCAGCGATCCTAAAGACGGATTTCGACCGCCACGGATTGCCCTGCGGTGCCACGAACTTTTTGTGCGAGACGAATGGCCGCGTACTTGGCACCGTACTTTTGCTTCAGAGCGGCATCCATGGCATCCAACGTCGCTTCGTCATTGCGAATTGCGGCCGTCGCTCGCACCGCAATTGCACCCTCAGAAACATTGCCGCGCATGTCGCACGGAGTGATCTCCACTCGCGAGGTGTGGCGGATGCGTTTTACTTTGCCCGACGAGGGCGCCGTCGTCACCAGCAATCGATCGCCGACGCCCACCGCCCAGACCGGAGTCGACACCGGCTCCCCCGACTTGCGGAACGTGGTGACCAAAACGTAAGTCTCGGCGGCGAGCGTGGAAAAGTTAGCGGCGGTCATGACTCCATTATCCCGCGGCGCTAAGCCTTGAAATTGATGAGCTTGTGGGTGCCATCGCAGAACGGTTTGATCGCCGATACGCCACACCGACAGAGGGCGACCGTATTGCGGACCTGCTCGATAGGTTCGCCATCGGCCGAGCGAAGGTCGATCTCCCCACGCACTAGAAGCGGACCGTTCGTGCACGCCGTGATTTCGACGTCGTCTGTGTTGCCTGAAGCCGTCATCGGCCTGCCCCCACCTCAGCGCCCGCCGAACTCTCCTCGCCTTCGTCGCGGCCGGCCAGCACCGCCTCAAAGGGGAACGGCTTACGCAGGGACGATTTCTCAGCCACCCACGATTCGAGAATGTGCTCCCCCACCCAATCATCGATAAGCAGGCACGCACGCGCTCCGAAGAAGATCTCGCTGAGCAGCGCAGGTTCGCTTTCGGCAAGCCCACCCGCGAGGTCGCGGGCGGCAATTTGCTCGTGCACGGCATCCGCTTCAACGTGCTCGTCGAAGTATTCGGTGACGTTCTCATCGAAACCAAGACGGCGGAAGCCGCGAGCGTAAAGTCCGTTGGGGATCGACGACGTCATTTCGAACGCGGCCAGGTGCCCGGCGATGGCGCCGCGGAGACGACGGTTCATACCGAACAGCGAAATCATGTTGAAGGAGGCGAGCGTGATGGCCGGGACGAAGTTCACGTACGTGCCATAGCGCGAGTCGAGACCAATGCCACGCATCGAGCGCGCGAACAGCTCTGAGTGCATCCGTTCTCGTCGACCATTGCCGTATTCGTCAGCTTGGATCTCGACGAGCGCCGCCTTCGCGCGCCCTGTCAGCCTCGGGATCGCCCACGAGTGTGGGTCAGCCTCCTTCAGCGTGTAGATCGAGCGCTGCACCATGAACTCGACAGCTTGTTCCTGAGTGAGGTTTTTCGCGACGTGGCGCGAGAGGCTTGGCCCCGCATCCGGATCAGGCGCCGTGAGAGCGAAAAGCGCTTGAGCCACGTCTTCGGCGGCGGCGTTAGGAAGTTCGGAAGCGGGAACCAGAGCGCGAAGCTGGGCTTCGAAAGCCCGCTCTAGATCTAGCCGGGCCGCAATGGTATCGACGTGCCACTCCCACTGATCGCCGTTGTCGACGACCCTGCCGTAATACAGACCGTAGAGAAGGTAGAGAGCGAGTTGCACGTCGTCGTCGCGAATAAGGTCGCGCCCGCTCGCGATGGCTGCAGCAACTTCGTCGGCGAGCCCCTCAATGGTGTGTGGTGCCGACGCGCTGGCGAACGCAGGGATCAGCAGCGAACTAATAGGCCCGCGCGGTTCGATTTCTTCGTCATGCCAGTTCTCGCACAGTCGCGTGGCGCTGTTTGCGTCGTGAGCTCCTCCATTGTGGGGAACAGCATCGCGCGCGGGAGAGTTCTCCGTGGGGTGCATTATGACCTCTCCAGTTCATCCGAAGTCTTCGGATCAGGCACCCAAATTGCCTGATCAACTTCGTGAGTGAACCAATATTGCCAACAGCGCACACGGTCGTCAACGCAATTGCCGGGCTCCCAAATATTTCTCAGTAAGCTCACTGAGAACGTTCAACTGGGCGGCCTAGTGGCAGATGCTAAGTTGTTGCGTGTCCCCACGGGAGCCCGCTGGCACGGGCTGAGAGGAAGCTGACGCAGCTTCGACCGTTGAACCTACCGGGTAATGCCGGCGAAGGAAGAACGGTCTATGGCTTCATCTCACTCGCACGCTGGTGCGTCTAACATCGCTGTCGCAACCAAGCCACCACTCGGCACTCGACGTGCGGTGCGCGGCGGCATCTTCGGCAACTATGTCGACCAGTTCGATATCTTCTTGCCGGTCATCGCGCTGGCCCCGGCATCCGCCCAGCTCTTTGGTTCGGACAACCTCATCGGCAACGCGGGGCTGATCTTCGTCGCGACTCTTCTGGGGCGGCCCGTCGGTGCCGCGATCTTCGGGTCGATCTCTGACCGCATTGGGCGAACCGCGACCACCAAAGTTGCCCTGCTCGGTGTTGCCCTCACGACGCTGCTGATCGCGCTCGTTCCCGATCACACCGTGCTGGGCGGTGGAACTCTGGCCGCAATTCTGCTGCTGCGGTTTGTCGGCGGCATCTTCCTCGGCGGCGAATACACCTCCGCGATCCCGCTCGCCATGGAGTGGTCGCGGCCCGAACGACGGGGACTCGTGAGCGGGCTCATCATGTGGATGTCGCCGTGGGCCAACGCCTCGATCGCGGGCCTGGTGTTCGTGCTGCAGAGCGTGCTCGATGCCGCCGCCTATAACCAGTGGGGCTGGCGAACGCTCTTCGTGCTTGGATCACTGCTCGCGTTCACGATGCTGTTCTACTACCGTGCGCGCGTCGAGGAATCGCCGCAATGGCAACGACCGGTGCAGCGCGCGAATCCGCTGAAAGAAATTCTGGTGGGTCGCCACCGTCGTGCGCTCTGGCAGGTGTTCATCATGATGAGCGGGCTCTGGTTGCTCACGAACATGGCGATTCCAGTGCTGGCCGGGCAGCTTGGTTCCGGCGCGGGGGCGTTGGGTGCGAGCGGTGCTCTGGATGGCCGAGCACTGTCATTCGCGATGATGATCGGCACCGCGGCATCCGCTCTCACTATGGCAGCGTGCGGGCATCTTTCGACGTTCACCGGGCGGCGGCGTTTCTTTATGGGATTCGGGGTGCTGACCGCTGTGGGCGGGCCGCTCGCCTTTCTTGCAGTGTTTGCGGCCCCCAGTCTTGGGCAACTCGTGCTGGGAATCGTCGTGCTGCAAGTCGTAACGGTGTCGGCGTACGGGCCAGTCGGCGCGTACTTGGTCGAGCGCTTCCCCACCGCGGTGCGGGCGAGCGGGTATGGCGTGGGGTACAGCCTGTCGATTGTGATCCCGGCGCTGTATCCCTATTACTTGCCCGCGCTGCAGAGTGTGCTCGGACAGCAGGGTGCCGTGGCTGCGCTACTCGCGCTCGGCGGAGTGTTGATCGCAGTCGGGGCGTTCCTCGGGCCCGAGACGGCGCGGGTTGATTTGGACGCTAGCGGCTCGGCGCTCACGTAGACCTTCGCCCCGTGCAGTGCGGAAATAAGCGAAGACCGCCCACATGCCGGTCGCGCGACGAGTAATACTCGCGCGACCGGCATCCGGACGGTCCAGAGTTAGTTGCTGTTACTTGCTGCTCTCGGCAACCGGAGCGGGCTCGTTCATGGCGAGGAGCACAGCGAAGCCGGCCCAGAGCGTGCTGATGCCCATCGCGGTGTCCTTGCCGTTCCAGATTGACGACTGCCACATGGCGAACCACTCGGAACCGACGATGATGAACCCGACGAACCAGATGAGGAACCCCAGGCCGTACGCGGCGTAGCCCCAGATGCGCGCCTTGTCGTACGCGGCAACGGATGCGTCGCGAAGGCGGAACAACTTCACACCGCCGATGACGCCGAGGGCCGCAAAGAGGCCCTCGGCGATGATGATGCCGATGTAGGCGATGTGGTGGATTACTGGGCTTTCAATAGCCCGCCACATGAGCGCGTTGCCTTCGAAGGTGGTGTCCATTGAGAGCACGTGACGAACGAACTGGAAGTTGGAGTCGTAGTCCATCAAGTTGCCCGCGAAAACGAACAGCCCAAAGGTGCCTGCTAAGAACAGAGTGAGAGCCTGAAGAAGGCGAAGAGGGTGCTTCATGAAATTTAGTCTTTCCGTGTAAATACGAGGTCGATGCGAGGATCGACGTGTTGTTCGAACGAGATCGCCTGGACGAACTTCCAACCGTCCGCTGCGTGAGTGCGGATTATCTCCTGATAGTCCTCAGCCTGCGAGAGGCCCTCTCGGCGGCGGCTAATAGGCACGCTGACAAATGTGTATTTACGCATAAATTACCTTCACAGTTCGCTCACGCCCGACCGCAGATCTCGCCGTCACTCTAGCGCCAACATTGCCCCGTAATCAAAGTTGATTATAGGAAGTAGACCACTTCAGAGTTGAGGTGAGGCCGCTCAGCGAGCACCGGTGGAGATCTACGCGATCGAGGGCGCAACCTCGGCGTCGATTACGGGCATCACGTGCTTCACGAGCGCCTCGAGGATACGCGTATTGAACTCGACTCCGAGCTGGTTGGGCACGGTTACCAACAGGGTGTCGGCCGACTGAACCGCCGCGTCGCGCGCAAGCTCGGCGGCGATGACGTCGGGTGCTCCAATATAGGAGCGGCCAAAACGCGAGCGGGAACCGCCGAGCATGCCTACTTGATCGCGCTGCTCGACCTGCCCCTGGATACCAAAGTAGTACTCGGTCTCATCGTCAATGATGGGCAGGATGCTGCGGCTCACGGAGACCCGTGGCGCATGGTCGTGACCGGCACTCGCCCACGCCTCGCGGAACATCGAAATCTGTTCGGCCTGCAGCTCATCGAAGGGAACTCCGGTGTCTTCGGTGAGAAGCGTGGAACTCATCAGGTTCATCCCTTGCTCAGCCGTCCAAGTAGCTGTGGCACGAGTACCTGCGCCCCACCAGATGCGTTCGTTGAGTCCGGGCGCTTGCGGTTGAATCGGCTGCAGAGCGCTCGTGCCAATCATCAGAGGGTTGCCGGGAGCGAGCCCTTCGCCGTCGATCGCACGGCGAAACTTGTCCGTGTGAGTGCGCGCCATGTCGGCATCACTCTCGCCTGCTGCCGGCGTATGACCGAACGCGCGCCATCCGTCCATCACTGTTTCGGGTGAGCCTCGACTGATGCCCAGCTGTAGCCGCCCCGCGGAAATGAGATCTGTTTGCGCAGCGAGCTCCGCCATCGCTAGCGGGTTCTCGTACCGCATATCGATGACGCCAGTACCGAGTTCGATGGTGCTAGTGCGGGCAGCCGCCGCGGCGAGCAACGGCCAAGGCGATGCATGCTGACGCGCGAAATGGTGCACTCGAAAGTACGCTCCATCGACGCCAACTTCTTCAGCCGCAACGGCAAGTTCCACTGCCTGCAGCAACACGTCAGCCCCGGTGCGGGTGCGCGACCCTTCGACGTCGTGCCAGTGCCCGAAGGAGAGGAACCCGATTTTCGTCATACGGGCGAAACCGGTGGCTCGTTCACGCTATTCCCGAGCGAGAGGGCGACACCGTCGAGGATGTCGTGCTCGCTGGTCGTGACCCACTCGAGCGGGTGGCCCACTGCAGTCGCGGCGTCCGCCACTCGCTGCAGTACGGTAGCCCAGATGACGGCACCCGAGGCGATCACGTCGACGCGACCGGGGTGCATATAGGGCAGCGCTTCGCGTTCGGCGCGGGGCATGAGGGTGAGCGCTTCGCAGGATCGGAGCACCACTGCGAGGGGCAGCCGGCTGCCGCTGATCGCGACGGGGTCGTAGCTGGTGAGGCCGAGGGCATGCGCGGTGATTGTCGTGACGGTGCCGGCGACACCGATGACTTCGGTGGCTTTCGAGAGATCGACCGTCGCCGTCGCGAAATCGAGAGCCGCGCTGACATCGCTGCGGATGGCGTCGAGTTCTGCATCGGAGGGCGGGTCGGTGGTGATGTTGCGTTCCGCCAGTCGCACGCAGCCGACATCCATCGAATATGCCGCTTCGGGGATGTGGCCACCGATGACGAGTTCTGTGGAGCCGCCGCCGAGGTCGACGACGAGGTGTTGGGGTGCCGGTGCGGTACTGGTGGCGCCGTCAGGGTCGGATGCGGGCAGCGCCGTGAGCGCGCCGCGGAACGACAGGGCGGCTTCTTCTGTTCCGGGAATCACTTCGACCGGCACACCAAGAATCGCGAAGACCGCGTCGGTGAACTCGGCACGGTTGGCGGCATCCCGCGTGGCAGAGGTCGCAACGAACCGTATGCGCTCGGCGCCGTGCTCACTGCACAGTTCGGCGTAGCGACGCACGGCCGCGAGCGTACGATCAAGGGCACCTTGGCTGAACATGCCTGTTCGATCGACGCCCTCCCCCAGGCGCACCACTTCAAGGGTGCGCACGACATCGGTGAGTCCACCGTGGCCGTCGAGGTCGGCAATGAGCAGGCGGATCGAGTTGGTTCCACAATCGATGGCAGCGACGCGAGTCATGGGTTCTCCTGAAGTGCGGTGGGTGGGGCTAGCGGGTGGGGCTAGCGGGCGCGGCTAGCGGGTGGGGCTAGCGAACGACGACGAGGGCTTCGTTGCGCTTCAAGAATCCCGGCTTCCACGGCGGGTCATAGCGAGCGAAGTACACGGCACCTTGGGGCGCGACGCAGTCACGCATGAGGGCGGCAAGCAGAGCATCCGCATTCTGTTGGTACTTCTCTTCGTTGGAGCCGCCGCTGAATCGGCGAGCGGCCACCCGCTGTTCGGGTACATCGGTGGTGCGCACGGTGGCGTCGCGCGGAGCAGGAACGCTCGTCGCGCCCGCCGGCATCACGAAACTCACCGTGTACTTCTTCGATTCGCCCGGCGCTTGAATAACCGGCGCGGTCATCGAAATATTGGAGGAACTGATGTACCGGATGAGCGGGCGAAAGCCCTGATTGCCGGCTTCGAAAAACGACCCATCGGCCTCGACCTGCGCCAGAATGTGCGCGGGATACAGCCGCACTTCGTAACCATCATGCTCAGAAATCACGGTGTACGGCTGCTTTTCGGTCATGCCGTCACCCTACGCCTGTGGGCTTTGGACGAGCCTGACGGTTCGCCGTGCGGCGGGCCTGCGACGCACGTGCTGCGCGCGCGACAACCCGGATGCGATCTCGAGCACGCAATCTCAGGCTTAGGCCTTTTTGACGACGCTCGACTTGAGCTGTATCTGGCCGAAACCGTCAACTTTGCAGTCGATGTCGTGGTCGCCAACACCATCGACGAGGCGGATGTTGCGCACCTTCGTTCCGACCTTGATCGACGTGGGGCTGCCCTTGACCTTGAGGTCCTTGATGATGCTCACCGTGTCGCCATCGGCGAGTGGCGTGCCGAACGCGTCCTTGATGACGGATGCGTTCTGCTCGGCTTCGGCAGCGGCATCCGCTTCGCTCGGCGACCACTCGTGCGCGCACATGGGACACACCAGCAGCGAGCCCATCTCGTAGGCGAGGTCGCTGGAGCAATTCGGGCAGAGAGGCAGAGCGTCAGACATAAGGCACTTTCGGCTAGGCGCCAATCGGGCTGACGCAGCGCTGAACTAGTCGCTGATCGTCAATTTTACGCGATCGCGCGGTCGTAGATTGGTTCGCAATCTCGGAATAGGTTCAGCCAGAGCACGGTTGCATCCAGCGACATCGCAGATCGACTCCGTTCAGCTCTTGAAAGGCCCTCTCCATGACCGTGCTTCACGACCGCCTCGCCGCGACCGACTCCCCCATTCTTGATGTGCTCGCCGAGCGATGGAGCCCCCGCCACTTCGACGCCACCGCACCTCTCGATGAGGCGGCACTGCAGAACGCTCTCGAGGCTGCTCGTTGGGCGCCCTCGGCCTACAACAGCCAGCCGTGGCGCGTCGTTATCGCCCGCCGTGGCACCGCGCAGCACGAGGCAATCGTGGCAACCCTCAGTGGCTTCAACCAGACGTGGGCTCCCTCCGCATCCGCTCTGATTGTGTTCGTTGCCGAGCACCACAATGAAGAGGGCCGGGCGCAGGCCATGGCATCGTACGACCTCGGCCAGGCCGTTGCCTACTTCACAGTTCAGGCTCAGAGCCACGGACTGTTCAGCCACCAGATGTCAGGATTCGACCCGGATGCCGCAGCCGCAGCCCTCGAGATCGACCCCCGCTTCACCCCCACCACCGTCATGGCTGTAGGCACTCTGGGTGACCCCGTCGAGATGACGGATGTCATCCGCGAGCGCGAAACGGCGCCCCGCGCTCGTCGCGCCGCTGCCGAATCGGTGCTCGTCAACGCTTAGCGCCTGATGCGGTGCGGGGTCTGCTCATTCGATACGCGGGCCCCACATCGCGCGTTCGCAGGGCTTGCACGCGAGCTGCCCGGTGGCAAGAACCCTCCCTACGGCGTGACGTCGCCCGCGATCAGTTCGCGCATCGCGGTCACGATCCCACCCTTCACGTCGGCCGATAGGTGCGAGACGAGAACGTGCGCTACGCCGGGTTCGGTGATGATCGCCTTCGCCTGCTCGTCGAGCTTGATCGCGGCCGGATCAATCGCGCTCCGCAGCGATACGATCGGCTCTTCCATGAGGTCGCACGAACGAACAGCGATGTCGGTTACCACGATGCCGTACACCCCGGCGAAGGTCTTATCGAGCGAGGCAAACGCAATCGTCTCGTCGCCGCCGAGGCCAACCTTCGGGCCAAACTTCTTGAGCATCTTCGCGAGACGCGGGTCATCCGCCAACATCACTTCGCTCCGGATGCCAAGCTCGGCCAGCCGGGGAACCAACTCCGCGGCGGTCGACTTCTCCTCTTCCTCGTCGGCGCCTGGTGCGCCGGCAACAGCAAGCCCGAGCGCTTGCGAGAGTTGCACGACGCTCGTGACCGCATCCGTCAGCAGCTGGGTGAGCCGAAACTCTGGCGAGTGGCCTTCCGCTGACTCGGTGCCGAAGAGTTTTACGAGGTCTGACCAGTCATAGGCGCTGGCCACCGAGGCTGTCAGGGCGTGGCTCGCGGCGACCGGATCTGCAGAAGTGAGGGGCAGCATCCGGTAGTTCGGCAGTTCCCGGCCGAAGACTCCCCCGAAGTTTTCTTGAACGATAAGCCGCTGGTCGGTCACCAGAAAACCCATCGTTTGGCGCTTGCGAGTAAAGCGATTCATGGCGTGGTAGCCGACGAACAGCAGCGGCACCTCGTGGGTTCGCGGGGCATCCGCCAACAGCAGCTGCTCGACGGCATCCTCGAACACTTGGGCGGCATCGTCGAACACGGGATGATTCGCATGGTTGTGACGAAACACCACCTGCTGCAGCTCGGCGTCGAGATCGGCTGTCCACAGCGACAGCTTGGCCGCGATGGTGTCGGTCGCCGCGCGATGGCCGGCGGGGATGTCGCGGAGGTAGTCGTCTACTGCAGTCACGAATCGGGTCCTTTTCGAAGGCATCGGGTGGTGTCGCTAAGAGCGGAGCAGCGCGTTATTCGCGGCCGTCTTCGAGCGGAATGAGCATGGTGCGGAATTCGCCTTCTGCAGCGTGGATGTCCCAGATGCGTGACGCGACGTCGTCGATGCCGTTGGGCAACTGAAGCTTCGGGATGCCGCCGGGGATGACCAGCTGACGAACGCGGATCCCCTCGCTTTCGAGCGCCTCGTGCAGCATCTCCCCGTACGCGCTCTCGGCGGGGAAGGCGAGCGATGTCCCCGCGAAACCGGCGCGCGACTTCACCGAGGTGCCGCCATTGATCAGGATGATGCTGCCGTGACCTGCCTCGCGCATGGCGGGCAGCAGCGTGCGTACGGTGTGGATGAGGCCGAGCGCAGAGAACTGGAGCGCTTCTTGTGCCAGTTCGGGAGTCAGATCGAGCACTGGCTTCAGATAATCGCGCGACGGAAGCGGGCTGTATTGCACAGCCGTGATCGGCCCGAGCTCGGACGCGGCACTGGTGAGAGCGGCCTCCAGCTGGGCGGGCTCGCGCACGTCGGCGGCAAAACCGCGAGCGCTGACGCCATCCGCCGCGAGTTCAGCGGCGAGCGCATCGAGATTCGACTGATCCCGCGAGATGAGCGCAACCGCGAAACCTTCGCGTCCGAACCTGCGGGCGACTGCTGCGCCGAGTCCTGGGCCTGCTCCGATGATGGCGATGACGGGCATGAAGTTCCTTCGATCGAAGCGTTCGGCGGGCCGTGCTGTGTGAAAATCCTACCGGCACCGAAAATCAGTGACCATGACTAGGCCACCGTTGACGTTTCTAGAAGTGCCGCGTCGGATCCATCCGCTGATGGAGAATGCGGATCACGTCCACGCTGTCGAATCCTTGGGTATAGAAAATCAGGTGACTACCGATGCTGTAGCGGCGGTAGCCCTCGCGAATGTCGTCGCATGTACGTCCGCGCTGAGGGTCAGCGGCGATTCTCTCGATCGCCGCCCTCATCTCGAATAGATAGGTCTCCGCTTGTGTCGCGTCCCAGCGCTCCTGCGTGTAGTCCCAGATCGCGGACAGGTCTCGCTGGGCTGCCGGGGTGAGGCGATAGCCCGTCACTGCTTCTTCGAGGCAACGAAGGCGTCGAAGTCGAATTCTCGCGGCTCGCCACTGTCTTCACCCGCCACGAGCGCTGATCTCAACCCGGCCATCTGGGTCTCTTGATCTTCCAACAATCGCAGAGCGGCACGAACGACTTCGCTAGCAGAGCGGTACCGTCCGGTTTCGACCTCGCGAGAAAGGAACTCCGCGAAGTGGTCATCCAGACTGATCGAAGTGTTTTGAGCCATGTGGTCAGAGTACCAAGGATTGGTAATTCTGCGCGCTGCGATGTGAGCAATTGCTTATGAACGCGGTTAGCCTCCGCAGCTATGATCGCGGGAGGAGCACCACCTACCGTGTTGACGCGCCACTCGGTCGCGACGCAATCATCAATCTGTACGCCGCAGTGCAGTGGACGGCCTACACCCTCGACCCCGATCGGCTCATGGCCGCCATCGCCGCATCGCTAAGAGTCGTGACCGCTTGGGATGGCATCCAGTTAGTCGGGCTCGCACGTGTCGTCGGCGACGGGCTGACGATTGTCTACCTGCAAGACATTCTGGTCGTGCCGGAGTACCACCGCAGCGGAATCGGTCGCGAACTCTTCCTTCGAGTCTTCCAGCCATTTGGAGACGTGCGGCAAAAACTTCTTGTCACGGATGACGAGCCGGGACAGATCGCCTTCTACCGCGCGATGGGGTTTACCGAGGTGCGTAACCTTGAGCACCGAACCTCGGTTTTCACGAAGTTCGCTTGACCCTGCAGCGACCGCGAGACCGCGGGATCAAAGGCTGAGGCGCGGCTAGTTGTTGGAGCGGACCGCCACTGCTACCAGCACCGACTCAGTGCAACGACAATAGAATGGCAGGAGCCCAACGAAGGAGATATATGTGCCGCGTGCTCGCCTACCTCGGTCCTGAGACACCACTGGAGAATCTCCTCCTCAAGCCAGAGAACAGCCTGATTAACCAGGCACTCGACCCCGAACGGCACCCCGAGCTCCAGCTGGCCGGATGGGGATTCGGGATCTGGGGCGAGCACCTGCTGAAGCCCGAAGAACCCTTCATCTACCGCCGACCCATGGCGGCCTTTTACGACGACAACGCCAGCCGGATGATCCCCAGCCTCCAGGCCAGCACGATGTTGGCGCATGTGCGAGCCGCGGCGTACGACTCGAAGGTCGTGATGGTCGACGAGAACTGCCACCCATTCTCTTTCGAGGAGACCCCGTGGATCGTCGCCCAAAATGGCTACCTGCCGAACTGGCAGCTCCTGCAGCGCGAGCTGCTGCAGCACTGCGAGGATCGGCATCTCGAACAGATGCGCGGAAACACGGACACCGAGTTCATCTACGTGCTACTCCTCTCGCTGCTCGAGGGAGACAGCAACGAGGACGTCCAACGAGCGATCGAGAAGCTCATCGAGCTGATCGCCCAGGCGATGAAGGACCTCGACCTTGGCGCTCTGACCAAGCTGAAAATGGCCCTCGTGTCAGCCGACCGCATCATCGGTGTCAACGTCGGCCTCGGTCACCACGGTGAGTCCAACCCCGCTGGTGACTGGAAGGAGCTGCGGAAGTCAGCCCCCGACAGTGACGACTTCGCGCTCTCGATGCTCCTCGAACCGATGTACCTACTGATGGGGCGCAACTTCGAGGACGACGCAACGACCTACGATTTTGAGGAGAGCAGCGAGGATGACGCGACCGGTGTCATATTCGCCTCCGAGCCCTTGACCGAGGGTGACGACTGGTCGCTTCTCGAGTTCGGCGAGATCGTCTTCCTCGAGAACGACGGGGAGCGCATCACCAGAACCACCAACACGCTGAAGGTCTCAGCGCGCTAGGTGTTCTTCTCACGGAGATTGTGACCAGCTTGGCGTGACGGAAGACGAAAACCCCTAGTTGTTGAAGCGGAACTCCACCACGTCGCCGTCGCTCATGACGTATTCCTTGCCCTCGACGCGAGCCTTGCCCTTGGAGCGAGCCTCCGCGATAGAGCCGGTCTCGACGAGGTCGTCGAAGCCGATGACCTCGGCCTTGATGAAGCCCTTTTCGAAGTCAGTGTGGATGACGCCGGCAGCCTGAGGTGCCTTGGCACCCTTCGGGATCGTCCAGGCGCGAGTCTCTTTCGGTCCGGCCGTGAGGTAGGTCTGCAGACCGAGAGTGTCGAAGCCGATGCGGGCGAGCTGGTCGAGACCGCTCTCGTCTTGACCGGTGCTCGCGAGAAGCTCCGCGGCATCCTCGTCGTCGAGGTCGATGAGTTCGGCCTCCAACTTAGCGTCGAGGAAGATGGCCTTCGCGGGGGCAACCAGGGCCGCCAATTCGGCGAGCTTCTCGGTGCTGCCCAGCACCGCTTCATCCACGTTGAAAACGTAAATGAACGGCTTGGAAGTAAGCAGACCCAGTTCGCGGATCAGCTCCAGTTCAATTTTGGTGGCCTCAGAGAGCGGCTTGCCCTCGTTGAGGAACGCCTGCGCAGCGAGCGCGGCCTCGAGAACGGCGGGCTCCACACGCTTGGTCTTGAGTTCCTTCTCGTAGCGAGCGACAGCCTTTTCGAGGGTCTGCAGGTCGGCGAGGATCAGCTCGGTGTTAATGGTCTCCATGTCGGATGCCGCATCAACCTTGCCGTCGACGTGAATAACATCCGGGTCGCTAAAGCCGCGCACGACCTGAGCGATAGCGTCAGCCTCGCGGATGTTCGCCAAGAACTTGTTGCCCAGGCCTTCGCCCTCGCTGGCGCCCTGCACAATGCCGGCGATGTCAACGAAGGAAACAGGAGCAGGCAGAATGCGCTCACTGTTGAAGATGCCCGCAAGCACCTTAAGGCGCGGGTCGGGCAGGTTGACGATGCCCACGTTAGGTTCGATGGTTGCGAACGGGTAGTTCGCGGCGAGCACCGAGTTCTTGGTCAGAGCGTTAAAGAGGGTGGACTTGCCGACATTCGGGAGTCCAACGATTGCAATAGTGAGAGCCACGGGAGTCAATCCTACCGGCGATGGCGGCCCCGAGGAACGGGACCGCCATCGCGAAGGTAAAGCAGGCTAGTTATTAGCCGTTGTTCTGCGGGAAGCCGAGGTTGATTCCACCGTGGCTGGGGTCGAGCCAGCGGCTGGTGACAGCCTTCTGACGCGTGAAGAAACGGATGGCGTCGGGACCATAGGCCTTCGTGTCACCAAACGCGGAGTCTTTCCAGCCACCGAAGGAGAAGTACGCCACGGGAACGGGGATCGGAACGTTGATGCCGACCATGCCGACCTCAACTTCGCGCTGGAAGCGACGAGCCGCTCCGCCATCGTTCGTGAAGATCGCGGTGCCGTTCCCGTACTGCGAGGAGTTGATCAGCTCGAGACCCTCTTCATAGGTGGCGACGCGAATGACGCTGAGTACCGGTCCGAAGATCTCGTGCTTGTAGACGTCGGAGTCGGTCGATACGTTGTCGATCAGCGTCGGGCCGAGCCAGAAGCCGTTAGCGTCGCCATCGATCTCGATGCCGCGACCATCAACAACAACCGTCGCGCCGTCGGTCTCCGCAATCTCGATGTAGCTGGCAACCTTGTCGCGGTGCTGGGCCGTGATGAGCGGGCCCATGTCGCAGCCGCGCGTGCCGTCACCGGTACGCAGCGTCGCCATGCGCTCGCTGACCTTGGCAATGAGTTCATCAGCAACAGGCTCAACAGCTACGACGACCGAGACTGCCATGCAGCGCTCGCCAGCGGAACCGAAACCGGCATTGACGGCAGAGTCGGCAACGAGGTCGAGGTCGGCATCCGGAAGCACCAGCATGTGGTTCTTGGCGCCACCGAGAGCCTGAACGCGCTTGCCGTGGTGGGCAGCGGTTTCGTAAATGTACTTAGCGATCGGGGTGGAACCAACGAACGAAACGCTAGCGACATCCGGATGCTCGAGAAGAGTGTCAACGGCGACCTTGTCACCGTGAACCACGTTGAAGACACCATCGGGAAGGCCAGCCTCAGTGAAGAGTTCTGCCATCCAGAGCGATGCGGACGGGTCCTTCTCGCTGGGCTTCAACACAACGGTGTTACCCGCGGCAACAGCCATCGGGAAGAACCACATCGGCACCATGGCCGGGAAGTTGAAGGGGCTGATGATCGAGACAACACCAAGCGGCTGCTGCAACGAGTACACGTCAACACCGGTCGACACGTTCTCGCTGTACTCGCCCTTGCTGAGCTGAGCGATGCCACAGGCGAAGTCGAGAACTTCGAGGCCACGAGCGATCTCGCCAGCAGCATCCGAAAGAACCTTGCCGTGTTCGGCGGTGATGATGGCAGCGAGCTCATCCTTGCGAGCGTTGAAGAGCTCACGGAAGGCAAACATCACGGCGGTGCGCTTAGCAAGTGAGGTGTTTCCCCAGGCGGGGAACGCGGCCTTCGCAGCGGCAACACCAGCGTTGACGTCAGCGACGGATGCGAGCGGAACCGTGCGAGCGACAGCACCGGTTGCGGGGTTGAAGACATCGCCACGGTTGGGCGAGTCGCCCTCGGTAGCGGCGCCGTTGATCCAGTGGGGAATCGTGGAGTACATGGGCCTACTTTCGTCGGAATTAGCCCCAGTCTGCAGCCTTTGAAATCTGCAATCAAGACCTATTAGTGCACGGGCAATCTGCAAAAACGCACAGACCGTGCGGGGGCCCCATCGGCCGGCTTAGCGCCGCACTATTCGAGGGGCAATAACTCCGAACTGCGACGCGCAACTTCGCGATGTAAAGCGGCTCTGACCAGCTGAACTGCCTCAATATCCGCGGCCTCTTTGCGCACTGACAGCGCGAATTCCAGACGGAAGCTGACCTCCTCGGGCAGCACGGCCACGAGGCCCGGTTCGGGCTCGGCCATGAAGGCGTGCAGCAGCCCAATTCCGGCTCCCTGACGCGTGGCCTCGAGCTGCGCAAACACACTCGTGGAACCGAATCCCACGCGCATACCGCCGAGCACCGGAGCAAGGTCGAGCTCGCGAACCGTGAGCAGGGCATCCACATAGAAGACCAGCGGATGCGCGTCGAGGTCAGCCACCGAACGGATCGCTGGATGAGAAGCCACATAACCGGGCGAGGCATACAGGCGCAGCGCGTAGGCGGCAAGGGGTTCGGATGCGAGGCGCGAGGTCGCCGTGGTACCGATCGTGATCGCGAGGTCGAAGCCAGCACCGCGCAGACTCAGCGGTCGAGTCGAGGTGACAAGTTCAACTCTGATCGCCGGATGCTCCGCCTGCACCGCTGCGAGCGCTGCGGTGACAAACGTGGCCCCGAAGCCGTCGGGCGCCACGATGCGCACGGTGCCGCGCACCTCGTCGGCGCTGCCGCTAGTCGCCCCGACAACGTTTTCGACAATGTTCTCGAGGCCCGCGGCGCGAGTGGCTACTTCTTTACCGATGGCGGTGAGTTCCCAGCCATCGGCACCGCGGTCGAGCAGGCGCACGCCGAGGGCAGCCTCAAGGCGATCGATGCGGCGACGCACGGTGGTGTGGTCGACGCCGAGCAAAGTGGCTGCCGACACCATCCGGCCGGCCCGCGCCACGGCAATGAGGTAGCGCAGATCGTCGGTGCTCACATCGAGCGGATGCACGGAGTCGCTGGCCATGCCCTTAACTGTAGGGGCGGTTGGGGATGAGCACTGCGAGCGTGGCTCGCGCTCGCACTCGTGGATCGCGTTCGTGGCCCGTAACCCTCCGCGCCGCGCGAGCGCTGCTCTCCGCCCCGCTCGCGCTGTCCTCCCGACAATGTCGTTGCTGGCTGGCACACTGACGGCATGGATCCTGTTGTTGCTTTCGTCGTTGGCCTGCTTGTTGGTGCCGTGCTCGGTGTTGTTATCGGCCTGCTGATTGCTCGCGTGCGGGCGACTGCGCCCTCCGGCCAGGTGCCGCCCGAGGTTCTCGAAGCCCGCCATCAAGCCGCGATCGCGAACGTGACCGCCGCCGAGCGCGAACAGCAGTCTCGACTGGCGGCGGAGTTGGCCTCCGTGTCCGCCCGAGCGGATGCGCTGAACGAGCAGGTTGCGTCGCTGCAGTTGCAGTACCGCGAAACTCTCGATCGCCAGCGTGACGAGGCAGCGGCTCTTGCCGAACGCGAGCGCCGCGAGTCGAAGGTGCTGCAGGCCCTTACTCCCGTGCAAGAAACACTGCGCACCATGCAAAACAAGGTCACCGAGCTCGAATCGCAGCGGAGTCTGCAGCACGGCGAGTTGAGCCAGCAGCTCAAGTCGGCCACGGAATCCGAAGAGCGCCTGCGTAGCACCGCCGAGTCGTTGGCGTCGGCCCTGCGCAATAATTCCACCCGCGGTGTCTGGGGCGAAACCCAGTTGCGCAACGTCGTGCAGGCTGCCGGCCTCATCGAGCGCGTCGACTTCGATGTGCAATCGAGCATCACGTCGGATGCTGGTGCCGGCCGCCCCGACATGGTCGTTCACCTTCCCGGCGGTAAGAACATCGCGGTCGACGCCAAGGTGCCTTTCACCGCTTTCTTGGAGGCGAGCCAGATCTCCGTCACTGCAACGGGAGAAGAAGGTGCGCGCCGCGAAGCCCTTATTAAGCAGCACGTCAAGGTGATGCGGGGCCACATCGACACTCTCGCGAGCAAGGCCTACTGGGCCGGGCTCGATGCCTCCCCCGAGCTCGTGATCGCATTCATTCCGAGTGAGTCCCTCGTGTCGTCGGCGATGGAAGCTGACCCCTCGATCATGGATTACGCCTTCAACAAGCGCGTCGCTCTCGCTTCACCCGTCACCCTGTGGTCGGTGCTCAAGACAGTCGCGTTCTCGTGGCAGCAAGACGTGCTCACAGATCAAGCCAAGACGCTGTTCGACCTCAGTAAGGAGCTCTACCAGCGCCTCGCGACGCTCGCCGAGCACGCCGACAAACTGCGTCGTTCGATCGACACCACCGTTAGCAGTTACAACCAGTTCGCGAACTCACTCGAAAGCCGCGTGCTCGTGACGGCCCGCAAGCTCAACGCGCTCGACGAATCAAAAGTGATCGGCGACACCCAGCTGGTCGAGGGCACGCCGAAGCACATCACGGCGGCCGAATTGGAACTCGAACTGCCCACCGATAGCGACGGCCGTTAACGAGAACTGGCGCGCTCTCCGAGACGGAGAACGCGCCAGTTGAAGGCTGTCTTTAGTGGTCGAGCCACTTCTCAGCGAGGTGATCAGCCGAAATGCGGCGGATCGTTCCCGAGTGTGAACGCAAGACGATTGACTCGGTGCGGATGATCGGGCCGTAGCGGCGCACACCCTTCACGAGTCCGCCGTCGGTGACGCCCGTCGCGACGAAGAACGTGTTGTCGCTGGCCACCATCTCATCAGCGGTGTAGACGTGATCGAACTTGAGACCGGCATCCAGACCGCGCTGGCGCTCGTCATCAGTCTGCGGATAAAGAATCGTCTGAATCTCGCCGCCCAGAGCCTTGATCGCACAGGCAGTTGCAACACCCTCGGGGCTGCCGCCGATACCAACGCACATGTCGATACGCGTGCCATACAGTGCGGCGTTGATGCCGCCAGCAACGTCACCGTCGAGCATGAGGCGCGTTCCGGCGCCCGACTCACGGATGTCTTCGATGAGTTGAGCGTGACGCGGTCGGTCAAGCACCGCAACAACGATGTCTTCGGGGGCCTTGCCCTTGGCCTTAGCGAGCGCGCGGATGTTTTCACCGATGGGCTTGTGGATGTCGACGACGCCAACGCCCTCAGCACCGGTGACGATTTTGTCCATGTAGAACACGGTCGAGGCATCGAGCATTGTGCCGCGATCAGAAACAGCAATCATCGAGATCGCGTTCTGACGCCCGGCGGCGGTCAGCGAGGTGCCATCGATCGGGTCAACAGCGATGTCGCAGGCGGGACCGCGGCCAGTGCCGACGTGCTCGCCGTTGAAGAGCATCGGTGCGTTGTCTTTCTCACCCTCACCAATAACAACAAGACCGTCGAAGTCGACGGTTCCCAAGAACTTGCGCATCGCGTCAACAGCGGCGCCATCGGCTGCGAGCTTGTCGCCCTTACCGATGAAGGGAACGGCGCGAATCGCCGCCGCTTCGGTGGCCCGCACAAGCTCGAGAGCGAGGTTGCGATCGGGATGGAGGAATAGCGTGCCGGTTTCTGTACTCACCTGAGAGCATCCTTCGTTGAGAGTTGGTCGACTGGGGACGCGCCGGTGGTGGTCAGCGCAGCCCCAGCCTATCCGAATCGTTGCACCGGCTTTGAGCATTACCGCAGAGATCGCACTAACGTGCAACAGTTCGCGCCCGTCCAGAGCAGGTGGATAGAATCGACGCGAGCCGGACCAGAGCGGTAGTCGGTACCGCATGAGGAGAGACAACAATGCCCGTCGCAACCCCAGACCAGTACGCAGAAATGCTCGACAAGGCGAAGAAGAACTCCTTCGCCTACCCCGCCATCAACGTTTCGTCGTCGTCCACCATCAACGGCGTGCTTCAGGGCCTCAGCGATGCTGGCTCTGACGGCATCATCCAGGTCACCACGGGTGGCGCAGACTACTTCGCTGGCCAGTCCGTCAAGGCACGCGCCTCCGGAGCGCTCGCTTTCGCCGCGTTCGTCACCGAGGTAGCCAAGAACTACCCCGTCACGGTTGCGCTGCACACCGACCACTGCCCCAAGAACGCTCTCGATGACTTCGTCTTCCCGCTCATCGCGGCATCCGAAGCCGAGGTTAAGGCCGGTCGCAACCCGATCTTCCAGTCGCACATGTGGGATGGCTCGGCTGTTCCTCTCGCCGAGAACCTCGAGATCGCGCGCGAAATCCTCCCCCGCATGAAGGCCATCAACTCGATTCTCGAAGTTGAAATCGGCGTCGTCGGCGGAGAAGAAGACGGCGTCAGCCACGACATCAACGACAGCCTCTACACGACGCTGGATGACGTCATCGCTACCGTCGACGCCCTCGGCCTTGGCGAGCAGGGCCGCTACATCGCAGCCCTCACCTTCGGCAACGTGCACGGTGTGTACAAGCCCGGCAACGTAAAGCTTCGCCCGGAACTGCTCGGCGAAATTCAGGCCGGTATCGCCGCGAAGTACGGCACCGACGCGAACCCGCTCGACCTCGTGTTCCACGGTGGATCGGGATCAACGGATGAAGAAATCGCCACCGCCGTTGCCAACGGTGTCATCAAGATGAACATCGACACCGACACCCAGTACGCCTACAGCCGCTCCATCGCTGACAGCGTTCTGAAGAACTACGACGGCTTCCTCAAGGTCGACGGCGAAGTTGGCAACAAGAAGATCTACGACCCCCGCGCCTGGGGCAAGACAGCAGAGTCGGCTCTCGCCCTCCGCGTTGTCGAAGCCACCCAGCAGCTGGGTTCGGCTGGCCACTCCAGCAAGTAACTTTCCTCACAGATGGGGGTCGGCCTTCGGGCCGGCCCCCATTTGTCGTTAAGGCAGCGCTACAACAGCGGTCCGCACTAGTGGCGCAGCGCTACTGCGGCTGGAGGCTGTCGACGTAGGTCATGAAGCCGGGATCGCTCAGCACGGCAACAAAGATGGCCACGAACAGGGCGATGGTCGCGATCGTGGCTCCGACAAGCGGAATCCAGAAGGCAATCTTCGTGCGTTGAATCTGGATGAGCGCGAACACAATCGTGAGCACGAGCGCGATGACGCGCACAATGTTCGCGACCGCTCCCGCCTCGGCGGCAGCCTCATCCGCGGCAAAGCCGTCGAAGCCTTGAGCCGCGAGGCCCTCGCGCAAGATCGGCCCAAGATTGGCGGCCGTACCGAAGCCGTTGATGACATCCACGACGCCAAAAAGCAGCAGCGTGGCTGTCAGTAGGACATCCCACATGCGCCGCGGGCGCTCGGGTGGAGCGGCTGGCACCGACGCCGGAATTACGTGGGGCACTGCCGTGTGCAACGCAGGGGCTGGGTACTGGGCGCCTGTGCTGGGCTCAGTCACCCCTTCGGGCGCTGCTGGGGGCAGCGGTGCGTATTCGCCGTATTTCGGGCGAGGGCGGGGATCAGTCATTAACCCTGTTGCCAATCAAGTTTGCGGTTGCGGCCACCGAGGCCACGTTCGTCGGGGTTGCCTTGCGCGTCGGTACGCAGCTCTTTGGGCAGTGAGAACATCAGGTCTTCCTCTGCGGTGACCACTGTCGAGACGTCGCCGTAGCCCGCTTCGGCAAGGTCAGCGAGCACTTCTTGAACGAGAACTTCAGGAACGGATGCTCCGCTGGTCACGCCAACGGTGGAGACGCCTTCGAGCCACTCCTGCTTGATTTCGCTCGCGTAATCGACGCGGTAAGCGGCCTTCGCGCCGTACTCCAGAGCGACATCGACCAGACGCACCGTGTTGGAACTATTCGCGCTACCGACCACGATCACGAGGTCAGCGTCTTCAGCGACCTTCTTGATGGCGACCTGGCGGTTTTGAGTGGCGTAACAAATGTCATCACTGGGCGGGTCTTGCAGCGTGGGGAATCGTTCGCGCAGCAGTCGAACCGTCTCCATCGTTTCGTCGACGCTCAGCGTGGTCTGCGAGAGCCACACGAGGTTGTCGGTGTTGTCGACGACGATGTTGGGCACATCGGCCGGGCTGTTGACGAGGATGGTGCGCTCGGGCGCATGACCCATCGTGCCTTCGACCTCTTCGTGGCCATCGTGACCGATCAGCAAGATTTGGTAGTTGTCGCGAGCGAAGCGCGTCGCTTCCCGGTGCACCTTGGTCACCAGCGGGCAGGTTGCATCGATCGCGTGTAGTTCGCGGTCGGCGGCACCCTTGACGACAGCAGGCGAGACACCGTGGGCGGAGAAGACAACGGTCGACCCTTCGGGAACTTCTTCAACCTCATCCACGAAAATGGCGCCCTGCGCTTCAAGCGTCGTGACGACGTGGATGTTGTGCACGATCTGCTTGCGCACATAGACGGGAGCACCGTAGTTGGCGAGCGCTTTCTCTACCGCGATGACGGCGCGATCGACGCCGGCGCAGTAGCCGCGCGGGGCAGCTAAGACCACGCGCTTGGCGCCCGCAACCGGCAAATCTTTCAATTGCTCTCGGCGGGCGGGCATCGGGGGCATCGCTAGCGCTTGGGCGCTTCCGTTAGAAATGGTGCTCACAGAAAAGATTCTACCGAAGACTGCTGCACGGAAGCCGAACGGAGGGCAGTATCAGCGGCATCCTCTACCCTATAAACACAAGCTTGAGGAGGCTAGGTGACGATCACAGAGGGCCCGCCCACCGTCGATACGCCGTGGCCGGTATCGGTACTGTCGCAGAAGATTCGCGGCTGGATTGAACGACTCGGCACCGCGTGGGTCGAAGGCGAGATCACCCAGTGGGGTGGCTCGGGCGGCAACATCTACGGCAAGCTCAAAGACCTTGAAGTAGACGCCACCATCTCGTTCACCATTTGGTCGTCGGTGCGCACCAAGCTGCCCAAAGATCTCAAGCAGGGTGACCGCGTTGTTGCGCTCGTCAAGCCCAACTACTGGGTCAAGGGCGGCACGCTCACGATGCAGGTGCTCGAAATGCGCCATGTTGGCCTCGGCGACCTTCTCGAGAAGCTCGAGTTGCTGCGCCAGAAGCTGCGCGCCGAGGGTCTCTTCGAGCACAAAAAGCCGCTCCCGTTCTTGCCCAATTGCATCGGGCTAGTCACCGCCAAAGACAGCGACGCTGAGAAAGACGTCATTCGCAACGCTCAGCTGCGCTGGCCCGCCGTGAAGTTTCGCACCGCGCATGCAGCGGTGCAGGGAGAGCGTGCGGTCAATGAAGTGTCGCAGGGCATCCGCCAATTGGATGCCGACCCCGAGGTCGACGTCATTATCGTCGCCCGCGGCGGTGGTGATTTTCAGAACCTGCTCGTGTTCAGCGATGAAGCGTTAGTGCGCACGGCTGCGGCCTGCGTGACTCCGCTGGTGTCGGCGATTGGTCACGAGAACGACCGGCCGCTGCTCGATGAGGTTGCTGACTTGCGGGCATCCACCCCCACCGACGCGGCGAAGCGGGTCGTGCCGGATGTCGCAGAAGAGTTGAGTCGCGTGCAGCAAGCGCGCGCCGGAATGCGGTTGCGCATCACGCAACGCTTGAGCCATGAAGGTGATCGCCTGGAGTCGCTGCGCACGCGCCCCGTGCTGGCGAACCCGGTATCGCTCGTCGATGCGCACGCCGACGAGTTGTCACGCTATGTCTCGCGCAGCAACGAACTCATGGAACGCGCGATCGAGAAGGCTCACTTCGGCGTCACCGAACTCACGGGCCAGCTGCGTGCCCTCTCCCCGCAACGAACTTTGCAGCGCGGCTACGCGATCGCGCAGCTGCCCGACGGCACCGCAGTGCGCTCCACCGCCGACGCCCCCAATGGCACGGAGCTACTGCTCACCGTCGCCGACGGCAAGATTTCCACCACCGTCTCCGGCCAGCCGGCAGACCACTAGAGAACAGTAGAATTACATCGTGGCTACCCCCAACGAAACCCCCGTCAGCGAGCTCAGCTATGAAGAGGCTCGGGATGAACTCATCTCTGTAGTGAGCGAGCTAGAGCAGGGTTCGGCAACGCTCGAACAATCGCTCTCGTTCTGGGAACGTGGCGAGGCTCTCGCTCAGCGCTGCGAAGAGTGGCTCGTGGGTGCCCGCGCTCGCCTGGATGCCGCTCGCACCGCCGGTCTGGGTGACGACGCCGATTCGGGCGACAACCAGTAATGGCTAAGAGCACCGAACCGCGCGAAGTTGCAGGATTAGGCCGCCCCGAAACTCCCGAAGAGACCTTCGCGCGCAAGGCCGAGACCTCCCGCAAGCATCGCGCCAACCAAACGCTGCTCAATCTTGTAGGCGCCACCCTCGCCTCGCTCGTCATCGTGCTGTTCTTGGTGCTTGTTGTGGTGCGCCCGAGCACCGAGACCCCCGTCACGGCCGATTACCAACAGATCGCGGCCGATGCCCAAACCAATGCCAACGAACCACTGCTCGCGCCGGCAACGCCCGACGAGTGGTACTCAAACTCGGCACGACTCGGCACGACGTCATCCGTTCAGACCTGGTACATCGGCTTCATCACGGCGGCCACTGACTCCGCTTCCGCTCAGTTCATTGCGCTCGAGCAGGGTATCGACGCGAACCCGACCTGGCTCGGCATTGTGACGGATGGCGCTCTCGCCACGGAGACGACCACCATCGACGGCATCCAGTGGACAATTTACGATCGCCGCTCTTCCGCTGACACCGGAAACTACGCATACTCAATGTCGGCAGAGATTGCCGGCAGTACGGTCGTGCTTCACGGCACCGCTGCCGATGCAGAATTCGAACTACTCGCTGCAGCGATTGCTGCCGACTCGGAGGCGCAATGACGAACCCAACCAGAACCCCCGCCCAGGTCTGGCAAGAAATGTCGCGCGGCAACGATCGCTTCGTCGCTGGCGAGCCCGCGCACCCGCGCCAAGATGTAGAGCGTCGCACCGAGCTCGCTAATGAGCAAGCTCCTCACGCGGCACTCTTCGGCTGCAGCGACTCGCGTCTCGCCGCCGAAATCATCTTCGACAAAGGTCTCGGCGATCTCTTCGTCGTGCGTAACGCCGGCCAGGTCATTTCGAGCTCCGTTGTCGGGTCTCTCGAGTACGCCGTGAGCGTTCTCCACGTGCCACTCATTCTCGTACTGGGTCATGACGAGTGCGGCGCGGTTGCTGCTGCCATCGAATCGCAGACGGAAGACGCTCCGGCACTGCCCCCACACATCCAGTCGCTCATCTCCAAGATCGTGCCTGCCGTGCGTCGCGTCGCCGGCAGCGACACCGGTTCTGTCGAGGTGGCGAACATCAACGCCTACGACGTCGGGCGCATTCACTTGCGCGCCACCATCCTCGAACTGATGAACGCTTCTGAACTCATCAGCGACGCTGTGGCCGACGGTACGCTTGCCGTAGTAGGCGCCAACTACCGTTTGCTTGAAGGCCGGGCAGTCCCCGACCTCGTCATCGGCACGGTCTAACGCTTCCACCACGTTCGCTCGCAAACAAAGGATTACAACGCTGTGACGAGTTCCACCGAATACCGCATCGAACACGACACCATGGGCGAGGTACGCGTGCCCAAGGATGCCCTCTACGGCGCTCAGACGCAGCGTGCTGTGGAGAACTTCCCCATCTCGGGCACCGGCCTCGAGCCGGCTCAGATCGTGGCTCTGGCTCGCGTCAAGCGCGCCGCTGCGATCGCCAACAGTGAACTCGGCAAGCTCGACTCCGGGATTGCGGATGCCATCGTGGGCGCCGCCGACCAGATCATCGACGGCCAGCACCACAACCAGTTCCCCGTCGACACCTACCAGACCGGTAGCGGCACGTCGTCGAACATGAACATGAACGAAGTTCTGGCGCGACTCGCCTCCGACTCGCTCGGCAGCGCCGTTCACCCCAACGACCACGTCAACGCGTCGCAGTCGTCGAACGACGTGTTCCCCACCTCGGTGCACCTCGCCGTCACGGGCGCCCTCATCGGCGACCTCATCCCCTCGCTCGAGCACCTCGCTGCTGCCCTCGACGTGAAGGCTGAACTGTGGAAGGGCGCCGTCAAGGCTGGCCGCACCCACCTCATGGATGCCACGCCCGTCACCCTCGGCCAAGAGTTCGCCGGGTACGCCCGCCAGATTCGTCTCGGCATTGCCCGCATCCAGTCGGCTATCCCCCGCGTTGCGGAAGTTCCCCTCGGCGGCACTGCTGTGGGCACCGGAATCAACACTCCCCTCGGCTTCCCGCAGCGCGTTATCGAGATCCTTGCCGAGAATTCGGGTCTGCCGATCACCGAGGCCGAAGATCACTTCGAGGCTCAGGGTGCTCGCGACTCCCTCGTTGAGGCATCCGGTGCTCTCCGCGTGATTGCAGTCTCCGTCACCAAGATCTGCAACGACCTTCGTTGGATGGGCTCAGGCCCCAACACCGGTCTCGGCGAACTGCAGATTCCCGACCTTCAGCCCGGCTCGTCGATCATGCCCGGCAAAGTCAACCCCGTCATCCCCGAGGCCGTGCTCATGGTCTGTGCTCGCGTTATCGGTAACGATGCGACGATCGCCTGGGGCGGAGCATCCGGAGCCTTCGAGCTCAACGTTGCTATTCCCGTGATGGGAACCTCGCTGCTTGAGTCGAGCCGCTTGCTCTCCAACTCGCTGCGCGCCCTCGCCGACAAGACCGTTGACGGCCTCGAAGCGAACCTCGAGCGTGCGCTGGCTCTTGCCGAGTCGTCGCCGTCGATCGTGACCCCGCTCAACAAGATCATCGGCTACGAAGCAGCCTCGAAGATCGCCAAGCACGCTGTTGCCCAGTCCATCACCGTGCGCGAAGCAGTGATCGACCTCGGCTTTGTCGAACGTGGCGAAGTCACCATCGAACAGTTGGATGCCGCCCTCGACGTTCTGTCGATGACGACGCCTGGCTAACCTTCCGAATCAGCCATCGCGAGGGGCGTTCCGTCGAGAGATTGGACGGAACGCTCTCCGATCGGATCTTTGAGTCGTACCGGGATCAAAACTGACCCCGAGAGGTCCTCTCCCACCGGGCAGGCCTCGACATTGTCGGGCTTCGAACCATCGCTCGGAGTCGGCAAACCGTATTGCACAGCGAGTTGAACCACGTCTGGTGTCTCCACCGCGACGACGCGACGCGGGATGCACAGTAGCGGTCCACGAACGTGAATCACGACATCTGCTCGCGTGATGGTCGAGTCTGTCTCGGCCGGCTCGCTGCCGATATACCCGGGAATGCCGGTAGTGCCAAGGCGTGAAAACGGTTCCAATTCGAGCAGGTACAACGGCGGGTATTCGTCGTCGTTGACCGAAAGGTAACTCTCGATCGGCACGTCGACCAGCGAGTCGTCCACTGATTTCGCCGTCTGAAAAGTGCGGTACACGAGCAGGGGCGCTGGCGATCCCCACATGTTCTGGATATCGCTCGGGGAGCTGGATTCTTGCGGCTCATTAACCATGGTGGCCACCATGGCAATCACGATCATGGTGAGCGCCGACCCCAAAGCGAGTGCCGCCAAGATCTGGCGCGAAGCGTAAGCCGCTCCGCCCGGTTCAGCCGTGTGCGCGTTGGCTACCGACCAGGAAAAAAGACTGCGCCACTGGTTTCGGGGTGCAAAAATTGCCCAGAGGGCAGCTACCCCGAGGGGCACCGCGATAAACCACCAAACCCAGCCCACGAGAAAACCTTACGTCGCCTGAGCGCACCGCGCCGACTCCTCCGCGGCGCGCTCAGACTTTGAGAGCTAATTGTTAGGCGAGTTCGTTGCCCTCCAACAGATCAGTGACCAGAGCAGCAATGGCGGAGCGCTCAGAGCGCGTGAGGGTGATGTGGCCAAACAGGGAATGTCCCTTGAGAGTTTCAATCACCGACGCGACACCATCGTGGCGGCCCACTCGCAGGTTGTCGCGCTGCGCCACATCGTGGGTCAGAACTACTCGTGAGTTCTGGCCGATGCGGCTGAGCACTGTCAACAGCACGTTGCGTTCAAGCGACTGTGCCTCATCCACAATGACAAACGCGTCATGCAGAGAACGGCCTCGGATGTGAGTGAGCGGCAACACTTCGAGCAAGCCACGGTCGAGAACCTCTTCGAGCACATTCTCGGAGACGACAGAACCGAGGGTGTCGAAGACTGCTTGAGCCCACGGGTTCATCTTCTCTGAGGCATCCCCCGGCAAGTAGCCCAGCTCTTGGCCGCCGACCGCGTACAGCGGACGGAACACCATGATCTTGCGGTGCTGCTGCTTCTCGAGCACCGCTTCGAGGCCAGCGCACAGCGCGAGCGCCGATTTACCCGTGCCGGCACGACCGCCGAGAGACACAATGCCCAGCTCGGGGTCGAGCAGCATCTCAATCGCGAGTCGCTGTTCGGCGCTGCGACCGTGCAGCCCGAAAATGTCACGGTCGCCACGCACGAGCGCCATCTTGCCGCGGGCGGTCACCTTGGCCAGTGCCGAGCCGCGCTCAGAGTGCACCACGAGGCCGGTGTTCACGGGCAGTTCGGCGATGGCTCTGGTGTGCAATTCTTCTTTGTCGTAGAGCGTCGCCACCTGATCTCCGCTGAGCTCAATCTCAGCCTGGCCAGTCCAGCCGGAATCCACGGCCAGTTCGGCCCGATACTCCTCAGCCGCGAGACCGATGGATGCCGCCTTCACTCGAAGCGGAAGGTCCTTAGACACGACCGTGACATCCAGCCCCTCATTGGAGAGGTTGAGCGCAACGGCAAGGATTCGCGAGTCGTTATCGCCAAGCTGCAGCCCGGAGGGCAGGACCGACATGTTGGAGTGGTTGAGCTCAACGCGCAGAGTGCCTCCGGCATCGCTAACGGCGATCGGAAAGTCGAGGCGCTCGTGCTTGATGCGCAACTCGTCGAGGCTGCGCAGCGCCTGGCGGGCAAAGTAGCCGATCTCTGGGTCGTTACGCTTAGCTTCGAGTTCGGAGATCACCACCACGGGCAGAACAACATTGTGTTCGGCGAACCGCTTGATCGAGCTGGGGTCGGAGAGCAAAACTGACGTATCCAGAACGTAGGTACGTTCGGCTTGCCGCTGAGCTCGACCTCCCGCCTTCGACGTGGTGATCGTGGTCTTGGGGCTTGCTAGGTCGGCCAACGTGCACTCCATCCCCGAGTGCGAGCACTCGGATCCAGTCTGCGAAGACGGCCAGTACTTTACGAAAACGAACTTACGTGGCCGTCTCGATCAGGCGCCATACCTGATGTCTTGAACGCTAAACCTGCAGCACCTCGTGGGCGCCACGACACGCCACTAGACACCATTGCGTCACTTTCGTGGCACGCCGGTGACAGGCCAACCACGAGAAACGTGCAGAAGCTAAGCGCCGAAGCGGCGATTGCGGCGTGAGAAGTCTCGCAGTGCGCGCAAAAAGTCGACCTCGCGCAAATCGGGGCCAAGGGCCTCCATGAAATACAACTCGCTGTGCGCAGACTGCCACAGCATGAAGTCGCTAATCCGCTGCTCGCCCGAGGTACGGATGACCAGATCGGGGTCGGGCTGACCCTTCGTGTAAAGGTGCTCGCCGATGAGTTCGGGCGTAAGAAGTTCGGCGAGCGCTTCAAGGCTGTGCCCCTCCGCGCTGTGTTTGCGCACGATACGGCGCATAGCTTCGGCAATTTCGTGGCGACCGCCATAACCGATGGCGAGGTTCACGTGCAGGCCGGTGTTCGTGGCGGTGCGATCGTGAGCTGCGGTGAGCTGAGCTTTGAGTTGATCGGGGAGTCCGGCATCCGACCCCACATGCTGAACGCGCCAGTCTCTGAAGTGCGAAAGGTCTTCGGCAAGGTCACCGATGATCGTGAACAACTCGGTGAGTTCTTCCGGCGAACGCCCCGTGAGGTTGTCGGTCGAAAGCAGGTAGAGCGTTGCTACCGAGATGTCGAGATCGTCGCACCACACGAGAAACTCGCGGTATTTCGCGGCTCCGGCGCGGTGGCCGTGAGCTGCGGTCTCGAGGTCTTTCAGCTTGGCCCAACGCCTGTTGCCATCGATGATCATGGCTACGTGGCGCGGCAATTGCTGGCCCTCTAGTTGGCGACGCAGTTTCTTTTGGTACAGACCATAGAGAAAACCGCGACCGAATGGTGACTGTCGCTTACTCACGGGACTACGTTAGACCACTGCGGCGCCCAGCAAGTCAAACCTGCCCGGGCGTAAACTGTGAGGATGAACCAGAATGCTGCCGATTCAGCTGCCGCAGCGGCCGTCGAACAAGAAGATGCGTCGCGTCTGCCCGAGATTCCGCTCGTCGACGATGTGATGCTCAACGACCCTGCCGACCAGAAGCCCACGTGGCGGGGCTGGATTCACGCTGGCACGTTCCCCATCGCCATTGCCTTGGGCGTCATCCTGATAGTCATGGCCGACGGTACGGCGGCCAAGGTGAGTTCAGCCGTGTTTGTGGCGTCGTCGCTCATGCTGTTCGGAATCTCTGCGTTGTACCACCGCTTCAATTGGAGCGACAAGACGCGGATGCTGCTGAAGCGCTTCGATCACTCCAATATTTTCTTGCTTATTGCCGGTTCCTATACGCCGATCACGGTTTTGGCCCTGCCTCCTGAGAAGGCAACTCTGCTGCTCTGGCTCGTGTGGAGCGGTGCCGCTCTCGGCATCGGCTTTCGCATTTTTTGGGTGGGCGCCCCGCGCTGGCTCTACGTTCCGCTCTACGTTCTGCTGGGCTGGGCCGCGATGATGTTCGTCGTCGACTTCTTTCAAGCCAACTGGATCATGATGACGCTGATTTTGGCTGGTGGACTCTTCTACACCGTGGGGGCCGTGGTCTACGGCATGAAGCGACCCAACCCCATTCCCGGGGTCTTCGGCTTCCACGAGATTTTTCACACGCTGACGCTACTGGCGTTCCTTTGCCACTGGGTCGGCATCTTTCTCGTCGCGACTAATCCGCCCGTTGTGTAGGGGTGTCGCCGTCGCGGGCGTCGGCGCTCAGATCGGCATCAGCGTTGAGGTCGGGGTCGGCGTCGACCGCGGTACCCAGCGTGGCAGCGCTATCGGAGGCCGCAGCATCCTGCTCGGCACGAATCGTGTCTTGCGCAAGCTCGCGGTAGCGAACTCGGCGAACGCGGCGGTTCATATCAACGATGATCAGCACGGTAACGATGGCGATGAATGCGGTTGCCAAGAAGCCGACGACTCCCGGCGTGACCGAGTTGGGGTCGCCCTCGAACGCCGGGTACAGCGTCGGTTCGGGGCTCGGAGTTGCCGTCCAGAGAATCGCGCTGGTTGCGAGCGAAGTGAAAGAAATCAACTGTTGTCCTCTGGGGTGTTCACTCGATGATTTCATCACGCGAGTTTGCGAATAGCCTTGTAGTAACAAGAATACCGTCGTATGAAGGAGCCCCGCGTGCCCGAAGCATCCAGTAAGCCCGCTGGCACCGCTGACAGCGCCGCAACTGCCGGCACCGCATCCACCGACTTGGATGCCCGCTACGGTCGCAGCCCGAAAGCCAAACGCAACAATCGCATCATCGTGATTGGCGCCGCAGTGGGCTTCGTCGTGGTCTTCGCCGCGTGGCTGGTGTGGGGCGGGCTGCTCGAAGCACCTGCCCAGTTCGAGGCAAAAGACACCGGCTACGAGATCATCGATGACACCGCGATCGATGTCCGCTGGCAATTTAACGTGCCGGAGAACACGGATGCTCGCTGCGCAGTTCAGGCTCTCAACTCCACTTTCGCCATTATCGGCTGGAAGGTGGTGGATGTTCCAGGCAGCGATCAGCGCAACCGCGACTTGAGCACCACCGTGCTTACGACAGAACAAGCAGTGTCAGGCTTGATCTACCGGTGCTGGCTCACCTAGGCTGTAGCAAATCATCTCGAAACCGGTCGTCTTCGGCCGGTTTCTCTTTTGTATAGGGAGAAACACAGTGGCTGCAGATAACGACGTCACATGGTTGACCCAGGAGGCGTTCGATCGTCGCACCGCCGAACTGGAACAACTCACCGGCGAAGCACGGTATGAAATCGCGAAGAAGATTGAGGCCGCGCGCGAAGAGGGCGACCTCAAGGAGAACGGTGGCTACCACGCTGCCAAGGAAGAGCAGGGCAAGATTGAGGCCCGCATCCGCGTTCTCACGCAGCTTCTTCGTCACGCCGTCGTAGGCGATGTCACCGACGACGATGGCCTCGTGGAGCCCGGAATCTTGGTTACGGCCGAGATTATGGGCGAAGAGAGCACCTTCTTGCTCGGCAGCCGTGAGATCGTTGCCGAAGACAGCGATCTCGACGTGTACAGCGAGAAGAGCCCCCTTGGCCTAGCCATCAACGGTCTCAAGGTCGGGCAAACCAAGAAGTACACCGCGCCCAACGGCAAAGAAATCACCGTCAAGATCATTAAGATCGCGACCTACTCCGGCTAACTATCTAGCCTGGCTAGAAGTCGACCTGAGGGTCAAACCCTTCGTCCCTGAGCCGCGCGAGTACTGACTCCGCGTGCTCGGGGCCTCGGGTCTCAATGTGCAGTTCGAGCTGAACTTGGCTGAACTGCACTTTGCTGTTGTGCCGCGAGTGCAGCACCTCGACAACGTTGGCGCTCGCCTCCGCCACGAGGGCTGAGATACGCGCGAGCTGACCGGGGCGGTCAGGCAGCGGAATGCGCAGACGCAGGTAGCGTTCGGATGCCGAAAGGCCGTGACTGATGATGCGTTCCATCATCATGGGGTCGATATTGCCGCCGCTGAGCACCACGACAGTGTTGCCGCTCGGAGCGATAGCACCCGCGAGGATAGCGGCGACTCCGACGGCACCGGCAGGCTCTACGACCTGCTTGGCACGCTCGAGAAGAACGAGCACCGCGTAGGCGATCTGGTCGTCGGAGACCGTGATGACTTCATCCACAAGATCACGGACCATGCTGAAGTTGAGCACGCCGGGGCGGCTGACGGCGATACCGTCAGCGATCGTGGGGGTGGTTCGAACTTCGACAATTTCACCCTTGTCGAGCGAAGGACGGTAGGCGGAGGCGTTGGCGGCCTGGACACCAATGACGCGCACGTTGCGCCCTTCGAGACGGGCACGCTGCTTGATCGCGCCGGCTACCCCGGAAACGAGTCCGCCGCCACCGATCGGCACAATGATGGTGTCGACCTGCGGTACCTGATCAAACACTTCGAGCGCCAGAGTGCCTTGGCCAGCCACCACGTCTTCGTGATCGAAGGGATGAATCAGCACAGCGCCAGTTTCTTCAGCGAAGCGAGCGGCCGCGCGCAGCGGCTCCTCGACCGTGTGGCCGCGCAAAATGACCTCAGCCCCGTAGTCCCGCGTGGCCTGCAGCTTGGGCAGGGGCACGCCTACGGGCATGAAGATGGTCGACTTGATGCCCAGCTCACGAGCCGCAAAAGCGACGCCCTGAGCATGGTTTCCCGCCGAGGCGGCCACCACTCCCCGCGCTTTCTCTTCGGCGGTGAGACCGGCAAGACGGTTGTACGCACCGCGCAGCTTAAACGAGCCCGTGCGCTGAAGGTTTTCGCACTTCAGGAAGACCGAGGAACCTAAGATTTCCGCGAGAAAACGCGAGGTCTGCATGGGGGTGACATCGGCCACTTCGGCCACCCGAACGCGTGCTGCTTCGTAGTCAGCGAGCGTGGGGCCGGGCATCCGGTTATTTACCATTTCCGAGCACATCCGAGATCGTAGGGCGACCCTGAACTCGCCAGTTGCCACTGGCGATGTATTTGGTCATGACATTGACGACAGCGACGAGAGGCACCGCAAAGAGTGCACCGGGGATGCCCGCCACGAAGGACCCGGCGGCCACCGCAAAGACGACAGCGAGCGGATGAACCTTCACGGCCTGCCCCATCACGAGGGGCTGCAAAATGTGGCCCTCAAGCTGCTGCACCAGCAAGACGATTCCCAACATGATGACGGCGGGGAGCGGGCCCAAGAAGACGAGCGCGATGAAGATCGCGAGCGCGCCGGTAACCAGAGCACCGACGACGGGGATAAACGATCCCAAAAACACTGCGACGGCGATGGGGATGACCAGCGGGAAGCCGCCGTAGAACAACCCGAGGATCCAGGCACCAACACCGATTCCGACGGCGTCAACGGCGGCAACGAAGATTTGCACCTTGACGAAGGTCGTCAGGGTGAGCCAGCCGGCAACACCCGCGCCATCGACCGCGGTGCGCGCGCGGCGTGGGAACAGTCGAACGGTCCAGGCCCAAATGCCCTTGCCGTCGATCAGCACGAAGATCGTGGCGAACAGACTCAACAGCGCGCCGGTCAGAACATGACCAGCGGTGGAACCCACCGAGAGGATGCCCGAGACAAGGGCTTCGGAATCCCGCTGCACGACATCCACGATCTCAGAGAGGTAGCCGTCAAGGTCGGCATCGCTGAGCTGCAGCGGAGAACTGCGCAAGAACTCCCGCAGGTTCTCGTAGGCGGCCGCCGACTGAATCTGCAGTGAGGGCAATCCCGCGCGCACTTGGCCAACGACGACCACGACGAGGCCACTGACGACAGCGAAAAAGGCGACGAGTACAACGGTGACGGCAAGCCAGCGTGGCCATTTCATCCGCACTAAGAAGCCGACCACGGGAACGAGCAGCGCCCCGATCAGGATCGCGATCAGGAACGGGATCACGATGTACTTGAGGGTGATCACCAGGTAGATCAGCACGGCAACCACACCGAGAACCACGAGCATGCGCCACGAGTAGGCAGCAGCTATCGAAAGCCCGGCGGGAACCTCAGCGGCGTCTGTTGTGCTGGCGCGTGACTGGACCCGACTGTTTGATTTATCCCGTCGACCGAATACCACGTGCCTATCTTAGTTGTGCTGGAGTGTGCACTTGATGCGCTGGAAATGCCACGAGCGCTGGCCGCTATTTCTTCGCCTTGGGCGGTAGCGCGCTCACCGGGGCACCCTTCAGGCGCACTGTGACAGCTTCACCGGGCAGCGGATGCCGTTCCACTTCGTGCTGGATCGCGACGACGGTGCCGTCGTCGAGTCGCACGCGCGTGCGGCGCAGGGAGCCCAAGAAGCTCGACGAGATAACCGTGCCGGCGATGCCCTCGGTGGAGAGGGCGATGTCCTCCGGGCGAACGAGCGCCAGGACGGGGCCGTCGGGCATGGGATCGCCGAGAAGGTCAAGGGTGCAGCCGTGGAGGTGCACCTTGCCGTCGATCAGCTCGGCGGGCATCCGGTTACTGAGGCCAACGAAGTCGGCGACGAAAGCGTTGGCGGGGGTCGCGTAGAGCTCTTCTGGCGTGCCGATTTGCTCGATGCGACCGTCGCGCATGACGGCGACACGATCGGCCACCGCAAGCGCCTCTTCTTGGTCGTGCGTGACGAAGACGGTCGTGATCCCGAGTTCTGTTTGCAGACGACGGATCTCTTCGCGCAGTTGCACTCGCACCTTGGCATCGAGGGCGCTGAGCGGCTCATCGAGCAGAAGTACGCGGGGGCGTGTGACCAGGGCGCGGGCGAGAGCTACGCGTTGCTGCTGACCGCCCGAGAGCTGGTGAGCGAAGCGTTCGCTGTGCTTCGTGAGGCCGACCATCTCCAAGGTTTCGAGGGCACGTTCGCGGCGGCGAGCGGCGGCGACCTTGCGCATTTTGAGACCGAATTCCACGTTCTCGAGCACCGTCATGTGCGGGAAGAGCGAGTAGGCCTGAAAGACCATTCCGATGTCGCGCTTGTTGGTGGGAGTGTCCGCGACATCCACACCGTCAATCAGGATGCCACCACTGTCGATGCTCTCGAGCCCCGAGATCGTGCGGAGCGCTGTTGTCTTGCCGCAGCCCGAGGGGCCGAGCAGGGCCACGAGTTCGCCGGGGGCGACTTCGAGATCGATGCTGTTGAGGGCGGTGTGCCCGGCGAAGGCCTTGACGACCGCGCTGAGTTGAACCGTCGCTCCCGTGGGCGGTGCGGTGTTGGCAGGATCGGACGTTGGCGTGGGGCCCGTCAGGGTAAACGTGGCGGTCATGATTTTCTCCTAGAGGGCGAAGCTGTGCCAAGGCGGCCAATGATCAGCAGCAAGACGAAAGCGAGAACAAGGGCGGCGAGCGCGAAAATCACGGCTACCCACGGGTCGGACTGTGACACCTGCAGCAGCGCGGTTTGCAGGTTGCGGCGGTTGAGCAGGCTCGCGATGGTGAACTCCCCCAACACAACGGCGATCGAGATGAAGGATGCCGCGAGCACTCCGCGACGCAGGTTGGGCAGCAAGATTGTCCACAGCACGGTCAGCCAGCCAGCGCCGAGGGTGTTCGCCGCTTCGCTGAGGGTCTTCACCGGGATCGCGTCGAGGTTGCCCTGTATGGCGCGATAGGCATACGGCAGCACGGTGATGCCGTAGGCGAAGGCGAGAGTCCAGGTGGAGCCGCCAAGCACTTGTACGACCACCGAGTAGACCGGCGCGAGCCCCACAACCAGCACGATGGCGGGCACCGTGATCGGGATGATGCAGATGAACTCGAGCGTGCGCTTGAGCCGCGGAAACTGCAGATGCACGAGCACCATCGTCGGCAGCAGAAGCACGAGCACGATGCCCACGGTAACGGCGGCGAGCACAAGCGAGTTCTCGATCGCTTGGTATAGACCGCGGTAGGTGCGGGCACTGTCTTCGCTGAAGAGTCCCGTCCAGTGACTCGTCGTGTAGTCGCCGGCCAGCCCGTTGCGGAAGGTGAACTCGATCATCGCAATGATCGGGATCAGGAAGATCGCGCCGATGATGCCGAGGATGAGGCGGCGGACGAGGGGGCTCGGTTCGGCCCCGATGCGCACGGCCTGGTTCGCGGTCTTCGCGCGCGAGCTCAGCGGCGCGGCCACGTCGGCGGTCACTTCTGCCACCGCGAGGTGCGGGACTGCAGCACCGAGTACGCCCACATGACGACGACCATGACCACGATCATCCCGAGCGCTAAGGCACCCGCCATGTTCTCGCGGCCGAGCACGGTTTCGCTCACGAGGGCAGCCCGGATCTGCAGGGGCACGATTTGCGAACCCTGGCTGATGAGGGCGGCAGCCGTGGCGAACGACGAGAAGGCGTTGGCGAAGAGCAACAGTAGCGAGCCGAGGAACGCCGGGGCGAGCACGGGAGCCGCAATGTGGCGCCAGTACGCGAAGCGACTACCGCCGAGCGTGGCGCTGGCCTCAGCCCATTGCGGGCGCAGCGCCGTGAGGGCGGGCAAGAACGTGATCACCATGAGGGGAACCTGAAAGTAGACGTAGGGAAGGATGAGGCCGGGCACCTGATAGAGCCACACGCCATCCGCAAAAATGTCAATGCCGAAGGTGTCGCGCAGGATGACCGTGACGAGACCCTGCACGCCGATCGTCGCGATGAAGGCGAACGCCAGCATCACACCGCCGAACTGGGCGAGCACGCTGGCTGCAGACTCGATGATCGTGCGCAGCAGGCCGCCAACCTTGGTGCCGAGCATCGCGTAGCAAATGAGAGCGCCGACGACGGCACCGATGACAGCGGTGACCCCGGAGAGCCAGAAAGAACTGCCAAAGGTGGCGAGGATGGTCGGGGTGAACAGCCCCGTCACGTTGTCGAACGTCAGCGAACCGTCGTCGGAGAAGAAGCCCGTGACCACCGCAAGGATGGTCGGCAGGGCGAGAAAGATTAGAACGTAGGCCGCGAACGGCGTCAGCCCCGCATAAGCGAGGCGACGACGTCGGTTCGACGGCTTCTTGGCCGGGGCCACGCGAGGATGGTGCCGAGCGGTGAGCTCGACACCATCCTGAGCGGGCGCTGGCGCGGTGGCTAGCGACACGATGTATTAGCTAAGAGTGCTCGAGGGAATCAGCGTTAGCCGATTGCCACAGTCCACTTTTCAGCCAGGATCTCTGCGTTCTTCTCGGCCTGCTCCGGGGTGGGCGTGACGAGTTCACCCTCGAGAGCGCCGAGGGCGTCGAGTGCTGCGGTGTCGACCGTTCCGGCATCCTGCAGTGCCTGAATCGTGACCGGGTACGCGCCGCCGACGATGAAGAGGTTCTGCGCTTCAGGGCTGTAGAGGAATTCTTGCCAGAGACGAGCAGCAGCCGGGTGCGGAGCATCCACGCTGATGGCCTGGTTGTAGAAGCTCGTGTAGACGGCGCCGGGAAGAGTCGTTACCTTCCAGCCATCAACCGTTGCTGCCGCAGCGAGGTTGTTGTAGCTCCAGTCGAAGGCAACCTTGGTCTCGCCGGCAGCAATGGTCGCTCCCGTGACGTTGACCGGGATGAAGTTGCCAGCGGCGTTGAGCTCGTTGAAGAACTCGATACCGGGAGTGAAGTCGTCGAGCGTTCCGCCGCGGTGAACCGTGGCGAGTCCGAGAGCAGCGAACGCGGCTCCGGCCTGCGTGGGGTCGCCGTTCAGCGCTACAGCGCCGCGGTACTCCGGCTTGAGCAGGTCGTCGAGGCTCGTAGGCTCGGGAACCGAGTTGGAGTCATAGCCAATCGACATGCTGCCGGTGTAATCGTTGTACCAGAGGCCGGTTGCTTCCTTATTGTCAGCGGGAATCTCATCCCAGTTGGCGACCATGTAGGGAGCAAAGTAGTCGAGGCTGTCGAGCGCAACAGCAGTTCCGAGGTCGAAGACGTCAGGCGCGGTGTCTTGGCCCTTGAGGTTGTCCGCAGCAGCGATTTCTTCGGCGCTGGAAACGTCGGGGTCAGCGGAGTTGACGATGATGTCGTACTTCTCTTCGAAGAGAGCCTTGATCTCGCCGTAGTTTGCCCAGTTGTCGGGCAACGCGATGACGTTGAGTTCGCCCTCAGCCTGAGCGGCTGCAATAAGAGCGTCCATTCCGCCAAAGTCTTCGGCGGTGGTGGCGGTCGATGCGTCAACATCGCCTGCTGCTGCCTCGGTGGTGCTGCAACCACTGAGTGAGATCGCCGATGCTGCAACGAGTGCAACGACGGCGAGGGTGCGCTTAGTGAACAAGACTTCCTCCAAAGACCACCTCGGCCGCCCGCGCTGTGTGCGGGCAGAGGGTACCGAAACGATCTGGAGTTGACGGTACGCAGCAGGAGGCGTCGCTCCCTGTCATCCGGGTAAACGAACCGTGAACGACACAAACACAGTGGGTCTCGAGTTTCCCTCAGCACGGCCGCTGTGGATGTCGCCGCCGCTCGGTAGAGTCAGTTGCGTGGCCGATTCCCTCTCTGCAGAGCAAGCGCGCCGAGTGCTGCTCGCTGCCCAGGGCTTCGGGCGCGGCACCGCGACCGCGGCCAGCCCCGCGGGCACGCGCCAGCTCAACCTGCTGTTCGACCGCCTCCGGCTGCTGCAACTCGACTCGGTGAACGTGTTCGAGCGCAGTCACTACCAGCCAGTGTTCGCCCGCCTCGGGCACTACGACAAAGCAGCGCTCGATGCCCTGACGTTCCGCAAGCCAACGCCGCGCAGCCCCGGCCGGTATGTCGAGTATTGGGCTCACGAAGCCGCGCTCATTCCGCTCGAGTCGTGGCCACTGTGGCGCTGGAAGATGGACTCGCTGCGCCAACGCGACGCCCAGCGCTACGAATGGGTGCGCAACAACCAGCCCATGCTGCAGTGGCTACGTGAAGAACTTGCCAACACCGGCCCCGTCACCGCCCGCGAGATTGAGCACGACGCCAACCGTCGCACCGGCCCCTGGTGGGGCTGGTCTGATGTGAAGCAAGGGCTGGAGATGCTGTTCCGCTGGGGCGATGTCGTCACCGCCGGCCGCACCCGCTTCGAACGCACCTACGCGCTCACGGAACACGTTGTTCCGGCCGAGCTGCGCGAACGCGAAGTGAGCCGCGCCGACGCGCATCGGGCCCTGGTTGCTGAATCGGCACGGGCGCTGGGCGTGGGCACGGCATCCGACCTCGCCGACTACTTTCGCCTCAAAGGTGTCGACGTGCGCCCCGCCATCGACGAACTCGTGGATGCTGGCGAGCTCGTTCCCGTGATCGTACGCGGCTGGGACCAGCCCGCGTGGCTACACCGGGAGGCGCGAATCCCCCGCCGCATCGACCACGTCGCACTGCTCTCGCCCTTCGACCCCGTGGTCTGGGACCGCAAGCGTGCCGAGCGCATGTTCGGGTTCCACTACCGCATCGAGATTTACACGCCCGAACCGAAACGTCAGTTCGGCTACTACTCGCTGCCCGTACTTGTGGATGACGCGCTCGTCGGCCGCATCGACCTCAAGACCGATCGGCACGCGGGTGTGCTCCGTGTGCAATCCGCCTGGCACGAAGCCGGGCTCGACGCCCTGCCCGGAGGCACCGGAGCCCTCGCCGAACGAATCGTGCCGACCCTGCGCGAGATCGCACGCTGGCAAGGTATGGGCGAGATCAGCGTGACCGGCCGTGGCACCCTCTCCCCCGCCATCGAGGCCGAGCTGCAGCGCTGACTCGCAGCCAGCGCGCGTTAGCGAACCGCACAGTCACTGCACGGCAGAGCTGCAGCGTTAGCTAGAAACCGCCGCCGATTTTGCTCAACCGCTCCACGCGCGACGCGATCGGCGGGTGAGTGCTGAACAGACGATCCATGATGCCGGGCTTCGTCGGATCAGAAATCCACATGTGAGCCATGGTGGAGTTCTGCTTCACCATCGGGCGACCGTAGTCGCCCAGCTTCTGCAAGGCGCTCGCCAACGCATCCGGATGACGCGTCGTGAGCGCCCCCGTTGCATCGGCCAGATATTCACGCTGACGAGAGATAGACGCCTGCACGACCGCGGCGACCAGCGGCGAAATGAGTAGAGCGGCCAAACCGATCACGATCATGATCGGGTTGCTGTTCTGGTTATTGCCGCGGCCACCGAACAGGGTGAAGCGCAGCGCGATATCCGAGATGAAACCAACCGCAACGACGAGACCGAACACGATCATCGACACGCGGATGTCGTAGTTGCGCACGTGACCGAGCTCATGCGCCATGACGCCCTCAAGTTCGGCATCCGTCATGATGTCGAGCAGACCGGTTGTTGCCGCCACAATCGCGTGCTCCGGATCCCGCCCAGTAGCGAACGCGTTCGGTGCCGGATCGTGCACGATGTACACCTTTGGCATCGGCGTACCGGTCGTGATCGACAGGTTTTCGACGATGCGATACAGCCGCGGGTTGTCGGCCTTCTGAATCTCGACCGCGCCACTCATCGCGACAGCTTGACTGCCCGCTGCAAAGTATTGGATGAGGGTGAAGACTCCCGCACCAATGATCGTGCCGATCGTGATCGTCATCGGATCGCCACCCATCAGAAAGCTCAGCGCAAAGCCGAGGAACCCAATAAGGATGACGAACAGAATGATGATCAGAACAGTGTTGCGCTTATTTTTCGCTATCGCGCGATACATCTAGACATCCTGGTCACGCCGTTAGAAAGACGAAGAATTAGAACTGAACGCGAGGGGGCTCTGCGATGGAAGCGGCATCCGCAACCTCGAAGAATTCGCGCTCGTGGAAACCAAGGTTTCGAGCGAACAACGTGTTCGGGAAGATCTTGATCTTGGTGTTGAGCTCGCGCACACCACCGTTGTAGAAGCGGCGGCTGGCCTGAATCTTGTCTTCCGTGTCGACAAGTTCGCCCTGAAGCTGCAGGAAGTTCTGGCTAGCTTGCAGCTGCGGGTACGCCTCAGCAACCGCGAAGATGCTCTTGAGGGCCGATTGCATGTGGTTTTCAGCAGCGGCAGCATCGACGGGGCCTTGAGCGTTCAGCGTCTCAGCGCGAGCCTTGGTAACCGACTCGAAGACGCCCTTTTCGTGAGCTGCATAGCCCTTGACCGCCTCGATGAGGTTCGGCAGCAGATCGGCACGACGCTTGAGCTGCACCGTAATGTCGCTCCACGCCTCGTCAACACGAACGTTGAGCGTAACGAGCGCGTTGTACGTCGTCCACAGGTAGATGCCGACAATGACTGCGAGCAGAACGATGACGCCGATTACGATCAGGAATTCCATGCTTCAACTATAGAACGCGCTGCTGTGCCTCCACCGAGAAAAAGAGCCGCTCGCGGCCCCCAATCACGGGTCGACAACTGCCGCGAAATGCGGGCACGAGAGAGCGAATCGCTCACTGATTCAGTGCTTTTGTCCCCGTGACAGACGACGTAACGAACTTGCCAATGACCGGCGTCGTGAGAAGCGCGAGCCCCACGCGACGCTTCCACAACTGAAACGTGGTGTGCGGCAGAAAGCCGTTCGCGGCACGACGACCAGCGGCCTGCTTATCGGCGACCACCGGCATCCACTCTTCTTCGTATTCGGCGAAAGCCGCACTCGGTTCGCGATCGCCCGAAACTTTCTCGGCCAACAGCAGCCCGCCGGCAATCGCCAAGGATGCACCCTGCCCGGCGAGCAGTGACACCGCCTGACAGGCATCCCCCGCGAAGACGACTCGACCGCGGCTCCACACCGGTAACTCGATCTGTGCAACCTGGTCGTAGTAAATCTTGGCCGGCTCCGGGCACTTCGCTAACGCTTCAGCCACGTCGTCGCCCATGCCCGCATAGGCGGCCTGAATGGCCTCGCGGGTGTTAGCGGGCAGCACGGTGTCCTCGACACGGTGCGCGGCGAAGAGCGCTACCCGGCCGTCGTGCAGACCGTAAAGCCCGACCATGCGGTCCAGCTCGTCAGTAGAAATCAGGCTGTCGCCAAGCTTGGCGTGCAACGTCGGTGAATCGAACGTGTAGGCGCAGGTGTGCATGCCGAGTTGACGGTCGAACGCCGCCGAATCGCCAAAGATGCTGTAACGAACAGCCGAATGGATGCCGTCGGCCGCGACCACGATGTCGCCCGAAATGCGCGTGCCATCGGCCAATACCGCCGTGACGTAGTCGGTGCGATCTTCCACCGCGGTGACCGCACTGCCGAACCGCACATCGACGGAGTCGGGCAGAGCTTCGAAGAGTGTCAACTCGAGGTCTTGACGCATGAGACTCAGGAGCTTGCCACCCTCATTGGCGGCGACCACTCCATAATCGAGCGACTGGCTACGACCGTTGGGGCGCACAAAGCGCGCCTCGGTGATCGAGTAGCTCAGCTCGCGCAAACGCTCCAGAATGCCCATCTTTTCGGCGGCGTCATAGCCGGGTCCGAAGAAGTCGATCATGTAGCCCTGCGTGCGACGTTCGGGCGCAGCCTCGAGCAGCGTGACCTCCCAGCCGCGCTCGGCCAATTGACCGGCGACCGTGAGCCCCGAAATTCCTGCTCCACACACAATGGCTTTGATAATCGTGCCCTCTCGCTACTTGTAGTGAGCCTGACTTCGGCCCTAGGCAGCTACTGCCCCAACACTTGGCGCAGATAATCGTTCGCGAATACGCGCCCCGGATCGAGCCGGTCGCGAATGCTCAAGAACTCATTGAATCCCGGATACGCCGTCGCGAGCGATTCGGCTGGCCGGTTATGCAACTTTCCCCAGTGAGGTCGGCCGTCATGCGCCATCATGATCGCCTCGACCTCGCGGAAATACTCGGCGGGGTCTTCGCGCCAATACCGGTGCACCGCGACGTATCCGGTGGCGCGCCCAGACGCGGTAGAGAGCAGCAAGGAGTCCGCAGCAGCCGAGCGCACCTCGATCGGAAACGAAACCCTCCAGCGTTTGTCTGCAATCAGCTTCTGGATGGCGCGCACGGCATCCGGCACCGCTTCGATGGGGAGGGCATATTCCATTTCGCGAAACCGAACCGTGCGATCGGTGACGAAGACGTTGGTCGACACGTCGGTGAACTCGCGATTGCCCGAGAGCTTCACTGCCAGCCGGTTGATCGGCGGGATAATCGCTGGCGCTGCGTGGCCGGCGGCGCTGATGGCACGAAAGACCCCATTGGCCATGAACTCGTCATCAAACCAACGCGAAAACCGGCTGAGCGGATGCCGCGGCGCATCACCCGGCAGACGCGTGTTGCTCTTGGTCAGAGCCGTCGTGGTGTGCGGCCAGACGAAGAACTCGAAGTGGTCGGTCTCGTCACTGCGCTGCAGCCACTCATCGAGCACGACGGCGGACGGTTCGGGGCGCTCCACCGCGTGCAGCAGAAAAGTCGGCACGCACTCGATCGTGACGTCGACAAGGATGCCGAGGGCACCCAAGCTGAGCGCAGCGGCAGGCAGCAGCTGCGGGTTCTCATTCGCGTTCACGCGCAGCACCTCGCCCGCCGCCGTCACGAGGGTGACACCGCGCACTTGGGTGGCGATGCCGCCGAAGCGGGCCCCCGTGCCATGGGTACCGGTCGAGATTGCGCCGGCAATTGTCTGGCGATCGATGTCGCCCATGTTGGCGAGCGCGAGCCCGAGCGGTTCGAGCAGCGCAGGAAGTTCGTGGAGGTTCGCGCCGGCCCCGAGCGTGACGTGAGTGGGCTGCGTGCCGTCGGCGCCCCCGACCGCGATCACGCCCGCGAGCGCGCCCACGTCGAGGTGCAGGCCGTCGGTTGCCGCAATCGAGGTGAAGCTGTGACCGGCACCCCAGGCCTTGACCGTGACGCCTGAGTCGCGCGCGAAGTTCACCGCCGCGATAACGTCGTCAACGCTCTCGGGGCGAGCCGCAAATTCAGGATGGGCGCTCTCAGAACGACCCCAATTGCGCCAGCCGGAGCCGGGACGGAGGGATGCCGGAACCGTGCTCGCGGCGCTTGCAGCCGCGGGCGGCATCCACTCGGGCGTTGTCATCGTGCGGCGTTCTGCGGGGCGGCAGCACTGCCGCGGTTCGATGTCGTCATAGGAAGGCTTTACCCTCGCCGCGATAGGTCGGCACGGTGTCGACGATGCGACCATCGGCTACGACCGCGAATTCGTTGAGGTGCTCCGACAGTTCGCCGGCTTTGGAATGACGGAACCAGACGCGGTCCCCCACCTCGAGGTGCTCAGCGGCGGGGCCGGTCAGAGGTGACTGCACTTCGCCGGCGCCCTCGCGCGGCACATACTTCAGGCCTTCGGGCCACTCGGGCTGGGGCATCCGGTCGACGCCGGCTTCGCCCGAGGCGATCCACCCGCCACCGTGCACCGTCGCGATATCGAGCGAGTATTTGCGGTCGACGGCGAGCGCGAATGCTGCCGCCGGGGCCGGCGTGAAGTGGCTGTAGTTGTCGAACAGGTGCGGTCCGAACAGGCCGCTGCCGGCCGCAATCTCAGTGACCGACGTGTCTTCGGCGGTGGATTCGAGTGAACCGGTGCCGCCGCCGTTCACGAATTCGAGCTCCGCAATCTCGCTTACCGACGCCACGATTTCGCCGCGACGCTCGCGAAGCTCTTTGGCGGATGCCGCCTGCATGACATCGAGGAGGCGACCGAACGCGGCCTTATGGGGCGGTCGGTTGCCGACGCCCGCGATCTGCGCTTCGTACGCCATGATTCCGACAAGCGTGAAGCCGGCACGGTGCACTACGGTACTGGCCAGAGTGCGCGCTTGCGCCGCCGAGCGCACGGGAGAGCGATGTGCTCCGACGTGACCGAGCAGCGGGGACTGGAACGAGGCATCCACATCGATGCACACCCGAATGGTCTCGCGGTGCTGCGGCGACAGCACCGAGTCGACGAAGTCGAGGTGCTCGACCGAGTCGATCATGAGCGTCACGCGTTCGGCGAGCGCCGGGCTCGTGCCGAGCGCTGCGATGGCCGCGCGATCGACCGAGGGGTAGCCAACGACCACATCGTCGATGGTCTCTGCCAGCCACAGCGCCTCAGTGAGGGTGTAGGCCAGAACGCCCCGAAAATCGTCAAGCTCAAGCACGGCATCCATGACTTCACGAACACGGATTGACTTGCTCGCGACACGAATCGGCACTCCGGATGCCCGCCGAACCATGTCGGCGGCATTGTGCGAGAGCGCTTCAAGCGAGAGCACGCCATAGGGAGCATCGAGCGCGTGCGTGGCGTCAGAGAGAGTCTGCCAATAGTGCTCGGGGGTGTGCCAAAGCGTTGCGGGGGTGCTGAGCAGCTTCACGGATTCCTTCGGGCCACGGCGGCGGTTGTCGAGGCACAGCGCGACCGGGGTGGGCAGCGGCGCCGTGGTGGCTCAACTTTCCCAGAACTGCGCGCGCAGCACAACGGGCCGCGCAGGGTTGCGGCTCTCATTCTGCGCCGGTGCGCTGGCCTCGGCGCTCCTCGCGGCTGCCCGCTTGACCGTCGCGCGTCAGTGGCGTTGAGTGTAATCATGACTTTCGTAAACGTAGGCACCCTCGGAGTGAAGCCCGGCCACCGCGATGAGGTCGTCGCGATTCTCACGCGTCGCAGCACAGACCTCGATAGCGCCGGATGCCTCAGTTACGAGGTTGGGGTAAGCGGCGAGCAGCCCGACACGGTGTTTGTTTCTGAGCTGTGGGAATCGGCCGAGGCCCACGCCCTCTCGTTGCAGCTGGCGAGCGTGCAGGCCGCGATCAAAGAAGCGATGCCGCTGCTGAGCGGCGAGATGGGCGGCCACCGCTTCGAGGTTGTCGGATCACCGCTGCGCGACTAAGAACTGCGGTTCGCGCGACTACGTTTTCCGGCGTTCCACCAGAACACCCATGCGATGAGCCCAAAATAGGGAATCGCGAGCAGCACGACCGCCCACACGAGCAGAAAGAACATCGACAGGGTCGTCTCACGGGCGGTGACGATAATGGCCCAGACGCTCGCAGCGTAGGGCAGGATCAGCGTCGCGACGATGACGAAGTGCCACACACTGAAGTTGTCGATCATCGTGACCCCATCGCCATAAATTGAGAATCTATCTGCTTGAGGTTACGCGATTCGACGCTCGGGGAACACCCACCGCACGAGGCCGAAACCGATCGCGGCGCCGATGAGCTGGGCCGCGATGAAGCCGGGGGCCGAGCCGGGGGCGATTCCCGCAAACGTGTCGCTGAACATCCGACCGATGGTGATGGCAGGGTTGGCGAAGCTCGTGGAGCTCGTGAAAAAGTACGCGCCGCCGATGTACGTGCCCACAGCGATCGGCGCAAGGTTCGCACGGCCGGTTCGCACGAGGGCGAAGATCACGACGATGAGTCCGGCGGTAGCGACGACCTCGCTGAGAAAGTGGCTTGGCGTCAGGCGCACGGTCGTGCTGAACGTGACAGCAGCCTGCGCGAACATGAGGTTGGCGAGGATCGCGCCGGCGATGCATCCGATGATCTGGGTCGGGATGTAGAACGCGGTATCGCGCCACGACCGCAGCCCGCTGAGCGAATCCACGATCGAGACGACTGGGTTGAAGTGCGCGCCGCTGACCGTCATGAAGACGAGGATGAGCACGCCGAGTCCAAAGGCGGTCGCGAGGGCATTCTCCAAAAGCTGCAGCCCCGTATCGCCCGGGGAGAGCTGTTGAGCGGCGATACCGGAACCGATGACGACCGCGGCGAGGCCGGCGCTGCCGATAAATTCAGCGGTCAGTCGGCGGGCAAGAGCGAAAGAGCGAGGCGCGGTCATTCGGCGATCATACCGAAACATTGATAACTGTCTATGAATCGCGTGTCCTCGCTTAGACTGAGTGCCATGCCTGCGACCGAGTCATCCGCTCCCGAAAGCGAACGCGCGGTAGCCGAACGCATCGCCCAGAGCATGCGTGCGATCGCTGACCCCACCCGAGTGCAGATTCTGCGCCTACTCATGGATGCCACCGACGGCCGGCGCGGAGTCACCGACCTTGCCGCTCGTCTCGGCCTCACCCAGCCCACCGTGAGCCACCACGTGCGCATCATGGCAACTGACGGCATCCTGCAGAGCACTCAGGAAGGGCGCCAGGTCTGGTACTCCCTCGTGCCGTCGCGCCTTGCCGATGTCTTTGATTTTGTGCAACGCTCCCCCAGCGATGGCGTGCCCGTGAGCGTCGACCCTGCCGTTCTCGAACGAATCAGCAGCGACCTCGCCTTGCGCTTCGCTGGCACCTTCTCCCGCGAGACCATCGCGGGTTATGTCGCGAGCAGTTATGAGCTTCTCCAGCAGGGAGCACCGAGGGATCGCCACCTGTCGTCCCATACATCGCGGTTCGCGGCCGACCGCCTGGGGGCACTGGAAGCGGCTCGGCTTCACCGCGACACCACAGCGACCGCAGGCTCACCAGCATCCAGCGACGCGCCAGCCTCCAGCGACGCGCCAGCGGAGAATGCGGCAGAGGCCACTACCCCCGGCGCGACCCGCCCGACGAGCGTGCTCTTCGTGTGCGTGCAAAATGCCGGTCGCTCCCAGCTGGCCGCTGCCATCCTGCGCTCCCTCGCCGGAGATCGAGTTCGCGTGCTGACCGCGGGATCACAACCGACCGAGTCAATCAACCCGAAGATTGTGGCCGCCCTCGATGAGATCGGCGTCTCGGTCGATGGCGAATACCCGAAGCCCCTCACCGATGAGGTCGTGCGCGGCGCGGATGTCGTCATCACGATGGGCTGCGGCGATGCGTGCCCCATCTACCCCGGCCGCCGCTACCTCGATTGGGAACTCCCCGACCCCGCCGCCATGGCGATGGATGGCGTGCGAGCCGTGCGCGACGACATCGACACCCGGGTGCGCGAGCTGCTTCGCTCGCTGCCGCCGGTGAACGCTGCGTGAACTATCGCGTTCCTGCACCCGCAGCGCTCGCGCAAAGCATAGATATTCATCTATGCTTTGCCTATGACTACCGAGACTGCCCCCGCCACTAAGCCCGTCGTCCTGTTCGTCTGCATCCACAATGCGGGTCGTTCCCAGATGGCCGCCGGCTATATGACGGCGCTCTCGAACGGTGCTGTCGAAGTTCGTTCGGGTGGCTCGGAGCCTGGCAATGAGATCAACCCCACCGCCATCGCTGCGATGGCCGAAGAGGGCATCGACATCTCCCAGGCGGTCCCCCAGCTCATGACCACCGACCAGGTGCAGGCCTCGGATGTCGTCATCACGATGGGCTGCGGCGACGTCTGCCCCATCTTCCCCGGCAAGCGCTACGAGGACTGGGAACTCGTCGACCCTCGCGGTAAGGGCATCGAAGACGTGCGCCCCATCCGTGACGACATCAAGGCGCGCATCCAGAAGCTACTGGCAGAAATTCTGCCCGCCTAGATACCCGATTAAACAACTGAAGGCGGCCGCAGTGCGACCGCCTTCAGTTCGTTAACAACACTGTGCCCCGACAGGGACTCGAACCCTGACTGTGATGATTTTAAGTCATCTGCCTCTGCCAATTGGGCTATCGGGGCACGCAGGCTCCACACTCGCGCGCGGAGCCTGCAGTCACACTACTTGGGGCGTGACGCAAACTCTTCGAATGCGCGGCGCGGTTCTACGCGAGCCTCGATCGAGACAGTGTCGCGACCCCAGAAGAAGTTCGTGATCCAGTTGCTGAAGACGCGAGCCTTGCGCTCGAACATCGGCATCGCCATGCCGTGGTAACCACGGTGCATGAACCAGGCTGGGAAGCCCTTGATCGCGATCTTGCCGGACTGGAAGACACCGTGGTACAGGCCGAGACCGGCAACCGCACCCTGGTTCTTGTGGAAGTAGTCCTTGGGCTCTTCGCCGCGAAGCGAAGCCACAATGTTCTTGGCCATGAGCTTGGCTTGGCGAACAGCGTGCTGAGCGTTCGGAACGCAGAAGCCGCCAACGCCACCACCGGTGAGGTCAGGAACAGCACACACGTCGCCAGCGCCCCAGGCACCCTCGACGATTCCGTCGTCGTTGATGACACGGAGGTCAGCCTGCACGCGGATGCGGCCACGCTCTTCGATGGGAAGGTCGGTGGCACGAACCACGGGGTTCGCCATAACGCCAGCGGTCCACACGATGGTGTCGGACTCGAAGCTTTCGCCGGTCGACAGCTCAACCACGCCATTCACAGCGGACTTCAGCTGGGTGTCGAGGTGAATCTGAGCGCCACGGTCAGCGAGGTTCTTGATAACCCACTTGCTCGTCTCAAGCGAAACCTCAGGCATGATGCGACCCATAGCCTCGATGAGGTGGAAGTGAGTGTCTTCGAACTTGAGGTTCGGGTAGAGCGCCAGCAGCGATGAGGCGAGGCTGCGCATTTCGCCGAAGGCTTCGATACCGGCGAAGCCGCCACCGACAACAACGAACGTCAGTAGACGGTCGCGCTCGGGGCCAGCAGGCAAGTTGGATGCCTTATCGAAGTTGGTGAGGATGCGGTCACGCACCTCCACTGCCTCTTCGATCGTCTTCATACCGATGGCTTCGTCAGCAACACCGGGGATGGGGAAGGTACGCGAAACGGCACCGGCGGTCACGACAACGAGGTCGTATTCCATCTCCCACGAGTCGCCCACCTCGGGCTGAATCGTTGCGGTCTTTGTCGCGTGGTTGATTCCCGTGACCTTCGCCGTGACGACCTTGGTGGTCTTCAGGTGGCGACGGTGAGGAACAACCGCGTGACGAGGCTCGATCGAGCCTGCAGCAACCTCGGGCAGGAAAGGCTGGTACGTCATGTAGGGAAGAGGGTCAACCATGGTGACCTCAGCTTCGCCGCGGCGTAGCCACTTTTCGAGCTTACGAGCAGTGTAAAAACCGGCGTAACCGCCGCCGACAATCAAGATTTTTGGCACGAGTTAGAGTCTCCTAAAAGGGGAAGTTCGCCACCAAACTTACTCCCTCTCGCGCAGACTCCTAAACCGGCGCCAGGCGAGAACGCCGGAACCAGCCAAAATGAGGAAGAAAATACCGTAAACGGCGAGCGGAACGCCCACATTACGAAGCATGCTGACGGTCGGCAACAGCGTTCCCAAGGGACTTGCCGGGCCCGCAATGGTCGTCGTGTCGTTCTCGGGGACCGGCTGCGGCGTGGGACTGAACGTCGGCACCGGGGCGGGAGTTGATTGTGCGCGGCGGTAGATCGTGATCCATTCCGCGAGGCTTCCCATCGGGTTCTCGTCAACCAAGGGCACGTTGGCGTTCACGGCATCCTCAGCATCGATCAATCCGAAACCATAGATAGCGTCGGTGCCGGGAGTACCCGTGTCGTGCGCGGTAGCCACGATGCGGTTGATCACATTATTGGCATCCAGTTCTGGATGCGCAGCACGCACGAGCGCGACGATGCCAGCGACAATCGGCGTTGCTCCACTGGTGCCGTTCCAGAGCACGTGTGATCCGCCGGGCGCAACGCCGACGAGATCTTCGCTCGGAGCTGCAACACCGATCGTGATGCCCTGCGTTGAGGCATTAAAACTGGCGACGCCATTCACATCGACGCCGGCGACGGTCAACACTCCCGGCATTGTGGCGGGAGCACCAACCGAGGTCGTGCCGCTGCCCCGGTTACCGGCGGCCGCAACGACGACCACATCATTTTGCATGGCGTAGAGGAAGGCGCTGTCCCAGCTCGTGGGCCAGTCGAGAGTCTCGCGAGTGAGTGAGAGGTTGATGACGTCGGCACCCTGATCGACCGCGTAGCGAACTGCCTGAGCAATTTGGTCATCCGAGCTAATGGGGCCGCCCGTGAAACCGATCGAGATCGCCAAAATATTGGCTTCGGGAGCTGCGCCGATCACGCCAGCACCCGTTCCGGTGCCTCGCCCCGCGGCCAGAGACGCCACAAGCGTGCCGTGGGCCGGGTTGTCTTCGCCGACAGCCTTCTGCCCGTCGGGGGCGCCCTCACCCGAAAAATCTGTTCCCCCGGTGACTGCGCCGGCAAGTTCTTTCACCGTGCCGTCAACACCGGTATCGATGACGGCGATCGTGACTCCGGCACCCTTGGTGGTTTTCCAGGCAGCCTCGATGCCGTATTCCTGAAGCCAATACTGTTGGTCGCGCACCGCATCCGCGTGCGCGGGTGTCGCTACCAATACGGATGCCAAACTCGCCATCACGACGAGGCCGGCAGCCCAGAGCTTCACTGGCCGCTCTCCGCCGCCTTGCCCGCTGCGGCATTCTGCTCAGCGGTACTCTCCTCAGCGGCCTCTGAGTAGTCGGGGCACTGGCAAATGGCGGGGTTCCACGAGGCGCGCTCAAGAGCGATATCGCCGATGGGATTGATGCCCGGCCCTGCCGCGAGCGTGTGCCCGACGAGGGCGTGCAGGCACTTCACTCGAGTCGGCATTCCGCCGGCTGAAACGCCGGCAAGCTCGGCAACAACTTCGATTCCATCGCGATCAGCGATGTATGCCTCATGCGCCGCCTGGTACTGAGCACCGATTTCGCCCTCCAGCATCGCGGCCAGCTCAGGCATGTGGCCTTCGGCCTCGAGCGTTGAGACGGATGCCGTCGCGGCCGGGTGGCACAGGTAATAGATAGTGGGGAACGGCGTTCCATCGCTCAGGCGCGGCTTCGTTGACACGACGGTGGGAGCGCCGCACACGCAGCGCGCGGCGATACCGATCACATCGCGAGCAGGGCGCCCGAGTTGAAGCGACACAATGCGCACATCTTCATCGCTGACGGCGTCAAACGGTGGGGTGGTCATTGCTCAGGTCCTTCAGTTGCGGGGTCGGTGAGATCGTCGGGGGCTTTGTCGGTGAGACCAGCAGTGTAGATGGACGACACGAGAGATTGCACCCAATCGATCTGAGTCGTTTGGATGCTCGTACTCACGGGCACGCCATCTGCTGTGGTGACCTGATCGGCGTCGCCGGTGACGAGATAGCTCACTTCGCCCGGGTATACGTAGTACAGCCGATCCCGAGCCTGCGATTCGATATACGCGGGGTCATCCCACCGCGCTACGTTCACGTCGAGATCGTCGACGGATTCTTGCGCTTCATCGACCTGCGCCTGAAGCTGCGCGATCGTTTGCTGTTGCTCGATCAGGATGCGCAGGTTCGGCGCAAGAACGACGACGGCGAGTATGAGCAAACCAAGCATGAGCACGGTGAAGCCCGAGAAGCGAATCGTGCGCAGCCAGTGTTCTGGCGCGCTCTCCTCGGGCAACGACACCGCTACCTTTTTTGCTCGTACTCGCCTAGCCATGCGTTCGATGCTAGACGACGCTAGTGAGTGCTAGCCGTTGAACCGCGGGAAGGCGGAACGGCCGGCGTAAACTGCGGCATCGCCGAGCTCTTCTTCGATGCGCAGCAGCTGGTTGTACTTTGCTACGCGCTCGGAGCGAGCCGGTGCGCCGGTCTTGATCTGGCCAGTGTTGAGCGCTACCGCGAGGTCAGCGATCGTGGTGTCTTCGGTCTCGCCGGAACGGTGCGAGATAACAGCGGTGTAGCCAGCGCGCTGAGCCATGGACACAGCATCGAGGGTCTCCGTGAGCGAACCGATCTGGTTCACCTTGACGAGGATCGAGTTTGCCGTGGCGAGCTCGATTCCCTTGGCGAGACGCTTCGGGTTGGTGACGAACAGGTCGTCTCCGACGATCTGAGTCTTCGAACCGATCTCGGCGTTGAGCTGAGCCCAGCCCTCCCAGTCGTCTTCGTCGAGCGGGTCTTCAATCGACACGAGCGGGTACGCAGCAACGAGCTCGGCGTAGTACGCGCTCATCTCGCCAGCCGACTTCGAGGCACCCTCGAAGGTGTACGAACCGTCTTTGTAGAACTCGGTCGCAGCGACGTCGAGTCCAACGGCGATGTCCTTGCCGGGCGTGAAGCCAGCCTTCTCGATTGCTTCCATGAGGAGGTCAAGTGCGGCACGGTTGCTCGAGAGGTCGGGGGCAAAGCCACCCTCGTCGCCGAGGCCAGTGCTGAGGCCCTTGCTCTTGAGAAGATCCTTGAGCACGTGGTAGGTCTCAACGCCCCAGCGAAGGCCTTCGCTGAAGGTCTCGGCGCCGTGCGGGAGGATCATGAATTCTTGGATGTCGACGTTGCTGTCGGCGTGCGATCCACCGTTGATGACGTTCATCATCGGCACGGGGAGCACGTGAGCGTTCGGTCCGCCAAGGTAGCGGAAGAGGGGCAGGTCTGCCGAGTCAGCAGCAGCCTTCGCCACGGCGAGCGACACACCGAGAATCGAGTTGGCGCCGAGGTTCTTCTTGTTCTCTGAGCCGTCAACCGCGATGAGCTCAGCGTCGACGAGACGCTGGTCGGAGGCGTCGAGGCCTTCGATGGCGGGGCCAAGGTCGTCGATAACCGCGTCAACGGCCTTCTGTACGCCCTTGCCGAGGTAACGGCCTTTGTCGCCATCGCGAAGCTCGTAAGCCTCGAATGCTCCAGTGGATGCTCCCGAGGGAACTGCGGCGCGGGAAACCACACCGTCGTCGAGCAAAACTTCGACCTCAACGGTCGGGTTGCCCCGAGAGTCAAGAATTTCGCGGGCGCCAACTGCTTCGATCAAGGCCACAGGGGATCTCCTTTAAGAAAGATTGTTTGGACTATTAGTGGTGGATGTCCGTGTGAAAGCCTACTCCGCGCCAGCGACAGGCGCTGACTCGTTACGAGGCACGGTGGGCTGCGGCGGGGCGGGGCGGAACTGTCCCGTGGCAATCAGCACGATCACGAGAACGAGCGGTACGAGCCATCCGGTCCAGCCCAGGATGCTGGCCTGAAGCGGGTCAAAACTCTCACCGACCATGATGAAGACGAAGGAAAACCCGGCAGCGGCATTGAACGAACCGTGTGCGAGCGCGGCAGGCCAGACAGACACAGATCGGATGCGCAGCCACGCAAAAACGCCGCCAACGACGATGGTCATGCCGACCATGGCCGTGAGCGCGAGCCACCCCGGAGCGCCCGGATAGTTGTAGCCGAGCAGGATGAGGGGCGCATGCCAGAGCCCCCAGATCACTCCCGAAATCACGATGGCGGGAACGATGCCGAGGGGCAGCAGTTTGGGCAGCAGCCAGCCGCGCCAGCCGAGTTCTTCTCCCAGTGCCGGGATGGTGTTGATGACAGCACCGATCGCCACGTTGAGGAACTGTGCCGCCACGAGCAGCTCGATCGGAACCGCTAGCGGTGCTTGGCCAAGCGCCTCAAGCTGGCCGTCGAGCATCGTCTGGTAACCGGAGAAGTTAACGAAATCGGCCGGGTAGACGCCGACAAGCGCTCCGACGGCGAGCGCCGCCAGAATGAGAGCGGGTGGAATGACGAGTGCTAGCGCCAAATAGCGCAGGAACCTGCCGATGGGGCGCACCGAACCGAGCCCCAGCGCCGCACGGCGGGAGCGGGCATCCGGATGCTTCTCCACAAAGAAGACGACAACAAGCGCGGCAATCGCGGGCGTAAACATCATCGCGAGAGCGAACACCGGGAAGAACGGATTTTCGAGACCGCCGGTAAACCACAACGGCAGAGCGAACACCCACGCGAGCCCGAAACTCAGGGAGACAAAGACGAGAATCGGTTTGACCTGAGCGTTCACTGTTCTCCCTCGAAAAGCGGGTGCTATCTAACCACCCAGCGGCTTGAACTCAAGGCTATCAATGCTCACGTTTTCTGCACGGACCGTCGCGAAACTGGTGAAACCGGCATCCCGGAGCTGGTCGAGAAGCTGCGGCAGTTTCTTGGGCCGCGCCTCGAGCCGCACTCGCTTGCCGTCCTTGATCAACGCGGCCTGCAGACGCACGAGTGTCGCCGCCTCAACGTCGGCGTCGTACACGAGGGCGACTTGATCGTCGTCGGTTGCCGCGCCAAGCTCAACGAGGTCAACCAGGCGCTCGAAACCAAGCGAGAACCCCACAGCGGGAACGTCACTGCCCAAGAAACGGCCGATCATTCCGTCGTAGCGCCCGCCGCCACCGAGCGAATATCCGAGTGCCGGATGCGCGACCTCAAAAATGGCGCCCGTGTAGTAGCCCATCCCCCGCACCAACCACGGGTCGAATTCAATGAGCGAGCCGGAATCGCCGCGACCCGCTTCAACCGCGTGACCGATCGCCGCGAGTTCAAGGATGACCTCTTCGGTGACTCCGGCGGGCAGCGCGGCACGGATCGCATCCGCGCTGAATTGAGGACGGGTGTCGGGGGCCGGGCGCCGAAGGAATTCGGCGAGCGCCGCCACCGGAGTGTCCGGAAAAGCGCGCTCGCGAAGCTCAGCAATGACTCCGTCGGCACCGAGCTTGTCGAGTTTGTCGACGGTGATGAGAACTGCTTCGTGCTCCTTGGCAGGGAAGCCGAGAATGCTGAGCGAGCTCGTGAGTAAGCGACGGTCGTTGACCCGGATGGTGCAGCCCTGCACTCCGAGAGCGTCGAGGGTCGCCGCCGTAGCGGTGATGAGTTCGATCTCAGCGCTGGGGCCCGCTTCGCCCATGATGTCGATATCGCACTGCACGAACTGGCGGTAGCGGCCCTTCTGCGGGCGTTCGGCACGCCAGACGGGCGCCATCTGAATGGAACGGAACACCTTAGGCAGTTCAGCACGGTGGGTCGCATAGAACCGAGCAAGCGGAACGGTGAGGTCGAACCGCATCCCCAGGTCAGCAAGATCGAGAGCATCGGATGCCGCCTGCAACTTCTCTGCCGTCAGCCCGCGCTTCATCACCGCGAAGGCGAGCTTCTCGTTGTCGCCGCCCAAGCCAGCATGCAGCCGCGAGCTGTCTTCCATCACGGGGGTTTCGATCTCGTCGAACCCGTGCGCGCGATAGCTGCCCCGGATCACGCCGAGAACGCGCTCGCGCTGAGCCTTTTCTGCCGGAAGGAAGTCCCGCATACCGCGGGGAGGATTAACCGTTGACGCCATGGTTCCTATTCTCTCGCACGCGACAGGGGTTCGCTGCTACCGCGCAACCTCAGCAAGCAGTTGCTCGATTCGCTGACGGTGGTGGCTGACTGCGGCGTTAAAGACGGCGGCGGATGCTTCGCGGTTCTGATTGAGAACGAGGTCGAACTGTACGCCGTGGAACATGTTCACGAGAAGCCGTGCCTCGAGCTGAGCTTGCTCTTCGGTGAGGCCGAACGCGACGAGCGCTGCAGAGCCCATCGTGATCCACTGGGCGAACAGTGGGCGCGTCACACTGAGCTCGTCGCGCTCAACAGCCTCGAGCAGCCCCGCTTCGAGTTCGAGACGCTGGCGGTGCAAGTTTTCGGGCAGCTGCGTCCATTGCCATGACAGATACAGGCTGTTGAAGTAATCGTCGAGGGTGTGAACGGGCAGCCCGGCAGCTTCCTCGGGGCTCGCCCCACGCGCGTTGGCGTGAACGATCTCGCGGATGAGCTCGGCCCGCGTTCCAAAATGGTAGACGAGCGTAAAGGTGCTGACGTCGAGCGCTTTCGCGAGCGAACGGAATGTGAGGCTAGACAGCGGTTTGTCAGCAAGATGGGCAATAATTTGCTGAACAAGGGCTGGCTTGCGCGTCGGGTCGGGTCTGCGTGCCATGGTTATTAACATAACGGTTGTTTGCTAATGAACGAAGCACCGGTTATGATTTCTCCTTGTGCCAGAAACCTGTTATCGGCACCACAACAACGTGAAACCCTCTCACCAAGGGCTTCTCCAGCGCTGGATCGGCAGGACGGGTAATCCTACCGATTCATCAACGCGCGATGCCATTCTGTAAACGATCGACGTGCGATCACATGTCTCGTTTGCTGGCATTGCGCCGGTGCCCTCCTTATTCGGGTTAAGGGGGGCACCACCCTTCCGGGTTTCGGGGAGCGTCGAGACCTAGCTCGACGTCTCGTGTTCCTTGATCTCCTCAGTCAGCTGCCGAAGAGCCGTGCGTAACGCTCGTTCTGAGTCCAAGCCATTAGCTTTCGCGGATGCCACAATCGCCAGCAACAGCGGGCCCAGTTCGTCTTCTTCCGTGACATTGATCGCGCCGGGAGCCGTGGCATCCAGTAGCCCTACTTTGTGAGCACGGCCTAGAAGTTTGTCGGCCAACGCCAACGCGGGCATCTTCGCGGGGATGCCGTCGGTGACACTCGTGCGGTGTGGTTTCTCGACTTTTTTGAGGTCATCCCACACGGCGATCACGTCATCCGCGGTTTCTGCGGTGGTGTCGCCAAACACGTGCGGGTGCCGACCGACCATTTTGGCCGTCATGTTCGCGGCCACATCTTCGAGCGTGAAGCGCCCGGCCTCGGCCGCAATGTCGGCGTGAAAGAGCACCTGGTAGAGCACGTCGCCCAACTCTTCGACCATGTCAGCGTCGTCGCCGCTTTCGATCGCCTCGACGAGTTCGTACGTCTCCTCCACGAGATGCTTCACGAGTGACTCATGCGTTTGATCGCGGTCCCACGCGCACCCGCCCGGGGCCCTCAGCTGCTCGAGCGTGGCGATGAGGGTGTCGAGTTCAGGATGGGGCGCAACAGGCTCGGTCATAGATCCATCCTCCCACTCTCGAAAGTAAGAGGAAATCACGAACACCAAAGGGGTATGTCGCGAGGTCAACCGCGCCCGTCGTCGGTCACTATATGAAACGTGGACCCGAAGAACACGTCTCCCGAGCGCGCCACCGGCATCCCCTCGTCCGCTCCTCTGACACGTCGTGTGGTCGCCGGCTTCATCCACCTTTTTCGGCCGCTGCTGAAGGTCAACCTGCTGGCGTATCGTGTCGACACCGCCAATGCGCTCTTCCCCATCGGGATCCCCGCAGGCGAAGTTGACGCGCCCGCACCTGTGCGGATGCTTTTCGTCGGAGACTCCGCAGCGTCGAGCTACGGGGTACTCAATCACGGCCTCGGAGTCGTCTCGCAAACCGCCCGGAATGTTGCCCGCGAGCTAGCCTCAGGATGCACGTGGACCGCCATCACTGATACCGAACTCACCATGGCTCGCACCGCCACGGAGATCGCTCACGCTGACCTCGACGTCGACATTGTCGTGATTGTGCTCGGCCCGCCCGATGTACTCCTCGGAACTACCGCCACCGAGTGGAGTGCCGGACTGCGCACCATCATTGACACCGTGCGCCGAGGCCGACATCCGGATTGCCCCGTGGTCATCGCCGCGGTGCCGCCGATGTTCCGCTTTCGGGCTATGCCTCGCTTCGTTCAACGGCTCCTCGCGCTGCAGATTACTCGCCTCAACCGAGCCTCGATCACCGTCACCGAGAGTATTCCCGGCATCAGCTACTCACCGTTTCCGAGCCTGGAGACCTGTACCGAGTTCATTCAAGACAGCCTCAATTGGAGAACGGTCCATTCGCGGTGGGGCAAGCAGCTCGGCGCCACCGCCGCGCTTGCCCTTGCCTCCCACCTCGGAAAGGGTCACCGCATTGGCGACGCGGACTAGCGGAACGACAAGTCGGTAACGTTACGTTGCCAGGGCAACCCTACTCGCGCCGCTGAGCCCGCCCGCATGCGAGAATCGTGGCGTGTCTGCTCCCCAAAAACGTACTCGCCTCGTGGGCGTCATCATCGTTCTCGCCCTCGTGGGCGGCGCCGCCGCTGCCGCCTATTCTGGCGCCACCTCGCCGGGTGCAACGAGCGATGGCGCATCGCTGGTGGGAAGCGCGGAGAGCTCGGGTTCGGCATCCGAAGCACCGACGACATCCGCCACCGATACTGCCGCGAGCGAAGCTGAAGCCACGAGCGGAAACGACATCCCCTCGGGCGCTTTCGCGGCGACCGTCAACTATGTGCACGATGGCGACACCCTCTACCTCGACGACGGCACCGAGGAGCTGAAGGTACGCATGATCGGGCTCGACACCCCCGAACTCGCCAGCCAACAGCAGCCGGATGCCGAAGAATGCTACGGAATCGAAGCCCGGGACCTCCTGCGCGACTTCCTCCCGGAGGGCACGGACGTATGGGCGCTCGAAGACCGTGAGCCCGAGGACCGCTACGGCCGCTCGCTCCTGTACGTCTACCTTCAGGACGGCACGCTCGTGAACCTTGCCATGGTCGAACTCGGCGCTGCCGAAGCCCTCAAGGTCGGGCTCAACGACCGCTTTTGGCCCGAACTGCGCGACGCGGAAGACGACGCCTACGCCGCAAAGCTCGGCATGTGGGGCGCCTGCTGACCTCCGCGTGCCCGCACGACTCACACGGAGCGCGTGGACCGGGTCGAGCATCCAGCCAGCCCGTGGCACGATTGGTGCATGCTTGACCCCGCACACCCGCTCATGCTCGCCCTGCTCTGGGTCGTGCTCCTTGGAGTCCTTGCGACCCTTGCGATAAGAACGTTTCGCCGTGACCAACGCGAATATCGTCGTTTTAAGCGCTTTCGCACCACGAAGCGTCGCCAGCTCATGCTGCGCCGCTGGCTGCTGATCTCGTTCTCGCTGTTCGGTGGTCTCGCTCTGGTTACGTTACTGGCAAGTGGAGCATTCGCCACTCCCCTGCTGCGCCAGGTACAGGCTTGGTCATGGGTGTCCTGGCTACTCAACGTGTTTGCCGCCCACCCCACCGTGACCGCTGGGGTGCTGATCGGGCTCGCTATCGGGTTCATTGCGGTCACCGTTCTCGCAATCATCGCGGTGCGCAAAGAGGGCGAAGAGGTGGTGGCCGTCGGCGACGTTCAAGCGATCCTCCCGCGCAACCGCCAAGAGCTCGTGCTGGGCGGATTACTCTCGATCAACGCCGGAGTCGTCGAAGAACTACTCTTTCGCCTCGCACTACCCGCGCTGCTGTTCGCTACCACTGGCAACGCCGTCGTCGCGATTATCGCTAGCCTGCTGCTGTTCGGCCTCATGCACTCGTACCAAGGTCTGGCAGGCATCATCGTGACCACGGTGCTCGGTGCCATCTTCATGGCCATCTACGTGCTCACTGGCAGTATTCTCGTGACGATCATCGCCCACGCACTGATCGACCTGCGCTCGCTCGTGCTCATCCCGATGGCCATCGGGGGCGTTCATCGCATTGATGGTCGCCGCAATCCGCTCGCGTTTACGCCGAAGCCAAAGCCTGTGAGTCTCGAAACGGAGGCCGCCGCAGCAGCGCCAGAAACGCCGGCTCCTGAAGCCCCGGCGCCCGTCTCCGTGGAGGCCGCACCGGCGGAGCCTATCTCCGAAGATTCGCGCCCCGGCTGACACCGCTACCGGTTAGCTACTTCTTCGGTGCGGATGCGGAGCCGGCATCCTTGCTTTCCTTTGCCTCTTTCGCTTTCGCTGCCGCCTTGTCGACGGCAAGCTTCTCGGCAGCTTCGGCCGCGAGTGCGACTTCTTTGAGCTCTTCGACGGTGTCTTGAGCGCCAAACACTGACACCAGAAGATCCTTCGCCCAGTCGATGAGCGCGCCATCGTCGGCACCGGTCGGCAGCGGAATGATCGCCGTCGACGCGGCCGAGTGGTACTTCGAGCCCGGGTACATGCGCTGCAATCGCACTTGCTTGGAGTCGAGAAGATCGGCCGGCGCGATGCGCAGCTTGTCTCCCATGACGACCACTTCGCTCAGCTTCAAGCGTTGCGACATCCGACGCAAACGCGAGACCGCGATGAGGTGCTTCACTTCCTCGGGTGGCTCGCCATAGCGGTCGGTCAGCTCGTCGAGCACACGATCGATGCTGTCGGCGGATGCCGAGGGCGAGCTGGCCGTGGAGAGCTTCTGGTAGGCCTCGAGTCGCAATCGCTCGCTCTCGACGTAGTCTTCGGGAATGCTGGCATCCACCGGCAGTTCGAGGCGCAGTTCGGTCTGACCTTCGGCGACATCGCCACGGAAAGTGGAGACGGCCTCGCCGATCATCCGCAAGTACAGGTCGAAACCCACCCCGGCAATGTGGCCAGACTGTTCGCCACCGAGCAGGTTTCCGGCACCACGAATTTCGAGGTCCTTCATGGCGATCTGCATTCCGGCGCCGAGCTCGTTATTCGCGGCGATCGTGTCGAGGCGTTCGTGCGCGGTCTCGCTCAGCGGCTTCTCTTCGTCATACAAGAAATACGCATAGGCGCGTTCGCGGCCACGACCCACTCGCCCGCGCAACTGGTGAAGCTGGCTGAGGCCGTACTTGTCGGCACGGTCGATAATGAGCGTGTTGGCGTTCGGGATGTCGAGCCCAGTTTCCACAATCGTCGTCGAGACGAGCACGTCGAACTTGCGGTCCCAGAAGTCGACCATCACTTGCTCGAGCGCCGCTTCGGGCATTTGGCCGTGGGCGATCGCGATGCGAGCATCCGGCACCAGTTCGGCAATTTTGGCCGCCACCCGGTTGATCGAGCTCACGCGGTTGTGCACGTAGAAGACCTGGCCTTCGCGCAGCAGCTCACGGCGGATGGCCGCGCCAACCTGACGCTCGGAATACGGGCCAACGAAGCTAAGAATCGGATGGCGGTCTTCGGGCGGCGTCGCAAGAGTCGACATTTCGCGGATGCCCGTGACGGCCATCTCGAGCGTGCGGGGAATCGGGGTCGCGGTCATCGCCAGGATGTCGACGTTGGTCTTGAGCTTCTTGAGCGCATCTTTGTGCTCAACGCCGAAACGCTGCTCCTCATCGATGATGACGAGCCCGAGGTCTTTGAACGCGACGCTCTTGGAGAGCAAGCGGTGTGTGCCGATGACGACATCCACGGTGCCGTCGGCGAGGCCGGCAATGGTTTCGCGTGACTCTTTCTCGGTCTGGAAGCGGCTGAGCGCCCGCAAGTGCACGGGGAAGCCGGCGAAGCGATCGGCGAAGGTTTCCATGTGCTGGCGCACCAACAGGGTCGTCGGCACGATCATCGCGACCTGCTTGCCGTCTTGAACAGCCTTGAAGGCGGCACGAACGGCGACCTCGGTCTTGCCGTATCCGACGTCTCCGCTGAGAAGGCGGTCCATCGGAACCGGGCTTTGCATGTCGGCTTTAACTTCGTCGATCGTCGTCAACTGGTCGGGAGTTTCGGCATACGCGAAGGCTTCTTCAAGCTCGCGCTGCCACGGGGTATCCGGCCCGAACGCGTGGCCCTTGCTGGCCATGCGTGCACTGTAGAGCTTAACGAGCTCAACTGCGATGTCGCGAACGGCCTTGCGCGCTTTGCTCTTGGCCGCCGACCAGTCGGTGCCGCCCATCTTGTTGAGCGAGGGTGCCTCACCGCCGACATAGCGCGACAGCAGGTCGAGCTGATCGGTGGGCACGTAGAGCTTGTCACCGGGGTACCCGCGCTTGTTGGGCGCGTACTCAAGCACGAGAAATTCGCGCTGCGTCTTGACCGCATTACGGCCGCCCGTGCTGACCTGGCGGGTGACGAGTTCGATGAACTTGCCGATGCCGTGGGTCTGGTGCACGACGTGGTCGCCGCTCTTGAGCTGCAGCGGGTCGACGACATTCTTGCGGCGGGTGGCGAGCTTGCGCGCTGGCCGCGAGGCGTAGCCGACCGAGCGGCCGAAGAACTCACCTTCGCTCAACACCGCCAGCTTGGCTTCGGGCATGGCAAAACCATGGTCGACGGATGCGCGAAGCAAGTACGCGACGCCGGGTTCCGTGGTCTCGGGGAATGCCTCAACCGCGCGGCCCGAGAGCTCGCGCTCCCCCAGCAGGTCGGCCGTGCGCTCCACGAGCCCGGTACCTTCGGCAACGATCGCGACCGTCCAGCCGTCAGCGAGCAGCGTACCCACATGGTCGAGAGCACCATCGAGGGTTCCCGCGAACGAGGGCGTGGCGGTGGCATCGATACGCACGTATTCGGATGCTTCTTCGGCCGCATCGATCAGGTTCGCGGCATCCGCTTCGCCCGAATCAAATGTGCTGAGGGTCCACCAGGGACGATCCCCGGCGGAGGCGCGCAGCTTGTTCAGAGTGACAAAGTCACCGGCGTCCAAATCAATGGGCGCTTCGGCCCCAGCGGTCGCGGCGTTCCACGCCGCGCTCAAGAATTCTTGGTTGGTCTCGGCGAGGTTCACTGCACGCGAAGAAACTTTCTCGGGCGAAAGAACCGCAATCGCGGCATCCGGAGGAAGGTAGTGCGTCAGCGGCACGAGCTTGTCGACGAGCGCGGGCGCGAGCGACTCCATGCCGTCGACCGGAATGCCCTCGGCAATCTTCGCGAGCATCGTCGAAAGGCTTGGAAACTCGTGCTGCATTTCGCGAGCGCGCTGCCGCACCGAATCACTGAGGAGCAGTTCACGACTCGGCACAAGCTCGGCGTACTCAATGTCGCCGTCGATTGAACGCTGGTCAGCCACCGAGAACTCGCGCAACTGCTCAAGCTCATCACCGAAGAATTCAAGACGAAGCGGATGCTCATGGTTGGGAGCAAACACGTCGAGAATGCCGCCGCGCACGGCGAACTCACCGCGACGAGTAACCATGTCGACTCGGGAATATGCCAGTGCCACGAGTCGCGCTGACAGAGCGGAGAGGTCGTAGTTGCGACCGCCCTTGGTGAGGATGACCGGTTCGATCGTGATGAGGTTGTCTGCAATAGGTTGCAGTGCTGCTCGAACGGATGCCACCAGCACAAACTGGCCCACCGGGTTCGCCTGCCACTTCGCCAAGTCGCGCAGCGCCTGCATCCGCTTACCCACGGTTTCGGCGCTGGGGCTCAAGCGTTCGTGCGGCAAAGTTTCCCACGCGGGGAACTCCACGATCTGAGCGTCGGGAAGATAGCTGGCGAGAGAGCGGCGTAGTGACTCAGACTCGCGGCCGGTCGCGGTAACCGCGAGCATCGAGCGCGGTGCGTCGGTCGCGGTAAGAAGGCCACCAATGAGGGGCGCCCGTAGCCCTTCGACGAGAGAGAAGTCAGCGCTGCGCTCGGAGTACCGCAGGGCGCTCTCTACGGTTTGGGCGCGCGAAAGTGCTGAGATAATTCCGTCGAGAGTCACCGGTTTACTCTACTCGCGGCCACCGACGCTGCGATGAGAGTTCACCCACAGCGCAGCAGAATTACGCGGGGCACCGAGCGACGTAGTCGCTCGGCACGAGACGGGCTCGCGCCGGCAGAACTAGCGCGGGCTATGGAAGCGTTGCTGGGCCGCTTCGAGACCCTCTTGAGCGACCATGACTACGGCATCCGCAGCATCGCCAAGCAGGTTCGGCAGAACCTTGCGCTCCTCACCCGAAAAGTCACGGAGCACGAAATCAGCGGCCGGCTGGCGGCCGGGAGGGCGACCAATACCGACGCGAACGCGGGTGAAGTCAGGAGAGCCGACAGCGGCAGCAATATCGCGGATGCCGTTGTGGCCTCCGTGCCCGCCACCGGTCTTGAGCTTCACGGTGTCGAAGTCGATGTCGAGTTCATCGTGCACGACAATGAGGCGCTCAACAGGAATCTTGTAGAACCTCATCAGTGCGGCAGTGGGGCCACCCGACAGGTTCATGAACGAATTGGGCTTGGCCAAAATCAGCTTGGGGCCATCGCCGAAGCTGCGGCCTTCTGCCACGGCAGCATTCGCTTTGTGGTTCTTGAAAGTGGCCGACAGCTCGTCAGCCAAATGGGCCAACACCATGTGGCCCACGTTGTGGCGATTACCGGCGTAGCCGGGCCCGGGGTTACCGAGCCCGACTACTAACCATTGGTCATCCACGATTTCTCGCTTGCGGAAGAATCTGATTATTCAGCAGCCCCTGCAGCGGCCTCTGCAGCAACAGCGGCGGCTTCTTCTTCAGCAGCTTCGGCCTCAACCGATGCACGCGGCATGCTGACGGCGACAACGAGAAGCTCGGGGTCGGAGAGCAGGTTCGAGCCCTCGATGAGCTCGATGTCGGCGGCGTAGATGTGAGCGCCTTCTTCGCGGCCCTCGATGTCGACGGTGAAGTACTCAGGAATGTGAGTTGCTTCTGCCTCGACCGAGATGGTCGGAGCGTCGAGGTTCGCGAGGGTGCCGGGAGCCGACTCGCCAGTAACGTGGATCGGCACGTCAACGATGACCTTTTCACCCTTGCGGATGACAACGAGGTCGATGTGCTCGATGATCTGGCGAACGGGGTCCTTCTGAACGTCCTTCACGAGGGCGAGCTGGCTCTTGCCGTTGATGTCGAGGTCCAGAATCTGGTTCGACTTGCGGAGGATGAGGCCGATCTCGTGACCCGGGAGGGCAACGTGGATGGGCTCGGTGCCGTGACCGTAGATGACGGCAGGAATTTTGCCGGCAGCACGGAGCTTGCGTGCAGCACCCTTGCCGAAGGAATCACGAGCATCTGTAACAACGTGGTTTACGCCTGGCTTAGCCATAGTTATCTCCTGTTAAGACCGAAGTCTGTAGAGGGCTCAGTGCCTGCGACGAACAAAGTGCTCGTGGCGGGCTCAGTGCCCAGATCATTGTCTGTAGTTCAACTCGAACGCCGGCAGACCGTAGATCTGCCGCGTGAGGAAAAGCCCTGTGAGGAAATAGCCCTGAGACTTGCCCGCCGCGTCGATAACGGAACCAGATGGTTCCCTCGCCGAAGTTCAACTGCTGAGTTTACACGGTTTGCGCCAGCTGTCAGCCACGAATTCGGGCTCGCAGGGCCACTCAATGAGCGCTACAGAAGCACTACTCTTGAAGCATGCCCGGAAGTCTTCACGCACGCGTGCTCAACGATCTCGGGCTCAGCATCGTTTCGGGCGAGATCTCCCCCGAATCTACGATCCTTGCCGAACAGCTTGAAGAGCGGTACGGCGTCTCACGTTCCGTCGTTCGCGAAGCCGTACGCGTGCTGCAATCGCTTGGCATGGTCGCCTCCGTCAAGCGAGTCGGAATGCGCGTTCTTCCGATGTCGGAGTGGAGTCTCTACGACCCGCTCGTGATTCGCTGGAGGCTTGAGCAGGTCGAGAACGGACGCCAGTTGCGCTCGCTCACCGAGCTGCGCAGCGCGATCGAGCCCCAGGCGGCGAAGCTCGCAGCCCTGCACGCCTCCAACGAGGCCGCCGGCGAGCTACTGGCGCTGGCCGCGCGAATGCGGGCCGTGGGCCGCTCAGGCGACCTCGAATTGTTTCTCGAGCTCGACATCCGCTTTCACTCGCTCGTTCTTGCTGCGAGTGGCAACGAAATGTTTGCCCGCCTTGACCGCGTGATCGCCGAAGTGCTCACGGGCCGCACCCACCGTGGGCTCATGCCAGCGACACCCCACGAAGAAGCGCTGCAGCTGCACGTGGATGTTGCGGATGCCATTCAGGGTAAGCGCCCGGCCGACGCCTACGCCGCGATGGAACGCATCATGAGCCGCACGATCGAAGAGGTCGAGCCCATCTGGGCTGGCGAGCCCCGCATCTTCCTCGACTAGACGCTGCGCTAGATACTCAGCGCGCAAGAAACTCAGCGCGCTAGAAACGCTGCACGCCGCAAACCCAGCACCCTAGAAGCGCAGCAGCACCTTGCCGCTGTTCTCCGAGTCCTTGGCAACCGTAAACGCTTCGTGAGCATCGGATGCCGCAAACTCGTGGGTCACGATCGGCCCCACAACGAGGCTGCCGTCGGCGAGCGCCGCGATCACTTCGTCGATCTCGTCGTTGAAGCGGAAAGACCCGACGAGTTCGAGCTCGCGGGTGATGGCAAGCGAGATGAGCGCGGGCTGCTGGCCTGAGGGCAAAAGCCCCACCATGACAACGCGGCCACCACGAGTGGCACCGCGCACGGCAGACTCGAGACCGCGGTAGCTGCCCGAGGATTCGAAGACGATGTCGGCGTCGACGGCGGCGATGGCATCCGCATCGGTGGCGTGAAGAGTGTCAGTCGCGCCGACCTGACGGGCAATGGCGAGGGGGCCGGCGAACATGTCGACGGCCACGATCTCGCTCGCTCCGGCACGCTTGAGCACCGCAACGATGAGCGCACCGATCGGGCCGGCGCCAATCACGAGAGCCCGTTTTCCGCGAACGTCACCAGCACGCGAGACGGCGTGCCAGGCCACGCTGGCGGGTTCGACGAGAGCGGCGTCGCGCAAAGTCAGCGAGCTGGGGAGTGCTCGCAGCATCCGGCTCGGCAACGTCACGAACTCGGCGAACGCACCTTCGGTGTGCGGAAAGCGCGCGGCACTGCCGAGGTAGGTGCAGCCGGGAGAAAGATTCGGGCGGTCTTCGGGCCAGCGCGGCTCGGTACCACCGGGGGTTGCCGGATGCACGGCCACGGCCGTTCCCGCGACAGGGCCCGTGCCATCAGCGGCCTGCTGAATGACGGTGCCGACAACCTCATGGCCGAGGATCATGGGCGCCTTGAGAATCGACTCCCCCGCCGCACCGTGCGACCAGTAGTGCAGGTCAGACCCGCAGACCCCGCCGAACGCAATCTGGATCACGGCTTCATCGGCGGCCGGCGTGGCCAACGGAATGCTCTCCACGCGCAAGTCATCTTGAGCGTGAATCGTGACCGCGAGAGTTTCGGCGGGGGCTGCACTTGTCATGACAATCTTTTCTGTAGAACGGTGCCGGCAGCGACGCGCGGCGGTGAAGCAGGGTCTTAGACGACGACCGTCATGCCGCCATCGATAAAGATGACCTGGCCGTTGACGTAGTCGGATCCATTCGAGGCGAGCCAGACGGCGGGGCCGCCCAGGTCGGCGGGAGTTCCCCAGCGACCGGCAGGCGTGCGCCCGAGAATCCAGTTATTGAAGGTGTCGTCGTCGACGAGCGCCTGCGTCATCTCGGTGTGGATGTAGCCGGGAGCGATCGCATTGATCTGCAGCCCGCCACTCGCCCACTCCGCCGTCATGGCGCGCGTGAGGTTGCGGATGCCGCCCTTCGAGACCGTGTACGGCCCGATGGTGGGGCGAGCAAGGTCGGTCTGCACCGACGCAATGTTGATGATCTTGCCTTCGCCACGCTCGAGCATGTGCCGGGCGACTTCGCGCCCGACGAGGAACGCGCTGGTGAGGTTGGTGGAGATGACGCGGTTCCAGTCCTCCACGGCGAGGTCGAGCATTGGTTCGCGGTGCTGGATGCCCGCGTTGTTCACGAGCACCCCGATCGCACCGATGGAGGCCTCGATTTCGGCGATTGCGGTGGCGACAGCCGTGGCATCCGCTACGTCAAACGCGCGAGCGTAGACGCGTTCGGCCCCAAACTCGGCGCTGAAGTCGGCGTGAGTTGCGGCGAGCCGCTCTTCATCGCGACCGTTCAGCACGATCGTGGCACCAGCTTCGGCGAGGGCTTGCGCAATAACGCGCCCGATTCCTCGGCTGGATCCGGTAACGAGGGCAATACGCCCGGTGAGGTCAAACAGAGTGGATGCCACAGCTATCTCCTAGAACATTCCGGCGACGATGAAAATGACGAACGCGATCGCGAAGCCCATGACACCGACGAGTGCTTGGCCAACGGTCCACGTGCGCAGGGTGGTCTGGGTGTCCATGCCGAAGAAGCGGCTGACCAACCAGAAGCCCGAGTCGTTGACGTGACCAGCAAACACTGAACCGGCGGCGAGCGCGAGCACGATGGCTGCCAGTTCGACGGGGTTGAGGCTGGCATCGGCCATCACTACCGGCTGAATGAGCGCTGCCGCCGTGGTGAGTGCCACCGTGGCCGAACCCTGAGCAACACGGATGATCGCAGCGATCACAAAACCCGCCACGATGAGCGGCATGCCGATCGACTCGAGCGAGGTCGCAATGCTGGCACCAATTCCGCTGGCGCGAAGAACGCCACCGAACATTCCACCGGCACCTGTGATGAGGATGATCGAGCTGACCGGGCCGAGCGCGCTGTCGACGATCGTCTCAATGAGCGTGCGCTCCTTGTTGCGCTTCCAGCCGAGCAACCACATGGCAAAGACCACGGTGATAAGTAGCGCGATCGGGGTTTCACCGAGCAGGCGAAGAACCTGAACAACGGGGCTTTCGATGTCGACGACACCAGCAGTAGCGAGCGCGTTGAGGCCGGTGTTCATGAAGATCAGAACGAGGGGCAGCAGGAGCAAGAAGAGAATCGTGCCGAGCTTGGGGTTCGACTTGAACTGGGCAGCCTTCTCGTCATCCTGACTTCCAAAGAGGATGTCGGGGATGGCGATGTCAAAGCGCTTACCGGTCCAGGTACCGAACTTGTAACCGACGACGTACCAGGTGGGCAGGGCAACGATGAGACCGAAGATGAGGACGAGGCCGACGTCGGCACCGAGAAGACCGGTAGCGGCGACGGGGCCGGGGTGCGGCGGAACGAAGATGTGCATGACCGAGAATGCGACAGCCGAGGGGAAGGCATAGAAGAGCAGCGATCCACCGAGACGACGAGCCACGGTGAAGATGATCGGCAACATGACCACAAGACCGGCGTCGAAGAAGATGGGGAAACCCATCATGAGAGACGCGACAGCGAGGGCCAACGGTGCACGCTTCTCACCAAAACGACCGATGAGCGAATCGGCGAGCACTTGCGCTCCCCCACTCATTTCGAGCATCCGCCCGAGCATGGCTCCCAAACCGACCAGCAACGCAACGCTCGCGAGAGTGCCACCGAAGCCCGACGTGAGAGTCGGGATTATCTGGTTCGTCGGAATACCGGCAGCCACGGCAGTCACGAGGCTGACGATGATCAGAGAGAGGAACGCGTGAACGCGGCCCACGATGATCAGCAGCAGCAACAGCGCAATCGCGCCTGCGGCCAGCAGGAGAAGGCCCCACGTGGGCAACTCCCACAGCAGTTGGAGGTCGGTCATCATTGTCCTAACTTCTTTTGTGCAGCTCAGTCGACGAACGCGTCGGTGAGGTCTTTTTTGATGGACCGGACAATGTCGTCCGGAGTCTGGGTGAGGTCGACGAGCACACCGCGCTCATCGTCCTGAAGGGGTTCGAGCGTGTCGAACTGGGAATCGAGCAAGCTGTTGGGCATGTACTCGTGATTGCGGTGCGACTGGCGTTCGGCGATGACTTCGCGTTCGCCGCGCAGGTGCACAAAAACAGTCGTGGGCGCATGGGCCGCGAGCGTATCGCGGTACGAGCGCTTGAGCGAAGAGCAGGCAACGATGATGGGGTTGCCGTCAGCGAGTTCGGCGCCGATTCGTTCGGCGATGATCTCAAGCCACGGTGCGCGGTCTTCGTCGTTGAGCGCATGACCGGCGGCCATCTTCTCTTTGTTGGCGCGAGGGTGAAGGTCGTCGCCGTCAATGAACTGCATGCCCAATTCGGCGCCGAGGGCTGCGCCAACGGTCGACTTACCTGATCCAGAGACACCCATCACGATGAGGGGTGGAAATTGTGAAGCCACGGTCTTCCTAACATTCGACGCATCGTTACGTCTGATATCAATCTGACCAGTGTGCCTTAAAACAGACTTATTACAAACTGTCTGAGCAAATATCTCCTAACAAGGATGGGCGGATGTTCCTCTCGCGCCCGCCCCGGGCAGAGTTCCCCGGCAGAATCCCCTAGCTTCCTCCGCGTGGCGGTGGGAGAATGAGGCAAGGGAAGGAATTGCTATGAGCGAGAACCTGAACGATCCGGTGGAGCAACTCACACCGGAGACCTGCTGGGAATTGCTGCGCACCGCCACTCTGGGCAGGATCGCTGTGAGCTTTCAGGGAGAGCCTGAGATAACCCCGGTGAATTTCATCGCCGTCGACAATCGACTGATGTTGCGAACAGCGCAAGGGACCAAACTGCTCAAGCTCACGATCAATGATCGCGTCGCTTTCGAGACCGACTACGTGGGCCCGCACACTGCGTGGAGCGTGGTGGCCAAGGGAACGGCGCGCATCGTCGAATCTCAAGATGAGATTTACGACGCCGACCAACTACCGCTGACACCGCTGATCCCGACGCTTAAATACGTCTGGGTAGAGATCACGCCAACGGAAGTTTCTGGGCGACGCTTCACGCTCGGGCCGGAGCCCGAGCGCTACTAGCGGCTTAGAGCGCGCCTTTGCCCGACGTCCCAATAGGAATCGCGGTCATGCGAGTGACAGCGACTTCAGCGGTCAGGTACTGACCAATCTCTCCGACAAGAGCAGCAACAGCGGGGCTGCTGCCGTGGTCGTCGAGAAGCGCTTCCGACTCCCACTTTTCGATCATGACTAGAGTGCCATCCGCCGCTTCGTGAATGGCGTAGAGCTCACAACCGGGCTCGTCATGCACAAGAGGAAGCGCGGTGTGGAGCGCGGCAACAACCGCATCCCTGCTGTCGGGGCGAATGTGAAAAATAGCGGTAACGATCACTGGTTGAGTCATGGTGCCACGCTACTCCTCGCCCCCTGCGTTTCCGCAAGGCAAGTATGACGACGACGAGGAAGGCTGAATGGATGCCGCGAGCCTGCTGCGCGGTGTGCCCTAGGCTTGATCACTGGGCCAGCCAGCCGTGCTGAATCGGCCCGCCACTTTGTCCCAGAGTCAAGGAGTGAACGATATGACCGCTGCTGAGCAAGCATCCGCAAACATTGGCGTAGTAGGGCTCGCAGTTATGGGCTCCAACCTCGCCCGCAACCTCGCGAGCCGCGAGGGCAACACCGTTGCCATCTACAACCGCTCCTACTCGAAGACCGAGACCCTGCTCACTGAGCACCCCGAAGCAAACTTCGTTCCGGCATCCACTTACGAAGAATTTGCGGCGTCGCTGTCGAAGCCCCGCACCGCCATCATCATGGTGCAGGCCGGCAAGGGCACGGATGCCGTAATCGACGCTCTCACCGAAGCGTTCGAGCCCGGTGACATCATCGTCGACGGCGGCAACGCGCTCTTCACCGACACCATCCGCCGCGAGAAGGCAGTGCGCGAAACCGGCATCAACTTCGTCGGTGCGGGAATCTCCGGTGGCGAAGAGGGCGCACTGCTCGGCCCGTCGATCATGCCCGGCGGTTCCGCTGAAGCGTGGGAGACCCTCGGCCCGATCCTCAAGTCGATCGCCGCTGTTGCCGAAGGCGAGCCCTGCGTTACCCACGTGGGCACCGACGGTGCAGGTCACTTCGTCAAGATGATTCACAACGGCATCGAATACGCCGACATGCAGCTCATCGCTGAGGCCTACGACCTCATCCGCCAGGGCACCGGCGCGACCCCGGCCGAGATCGCCGACATCTTCGCCGAGTGGAACAAGGGCGAGCTCGAGAGCTACCTCATCGAGATCACCGCCGAGGTTCTGCGCCAGGTCGACGCCAAGACCGACAAGCCCCTCGTGGACATCATTCTCGACCAGGCTGGTTCCAAGGGAACCGGCGTGTGGACAGTACAGACCGCCCTCAACCTCGGAGTACCCGTTTCGGGCATCGCCGAAGCCGTGTTCGCTCGCGCCGTCTCGTCGAAGCCTGCTCAGCGTGCGGCAGCCGCAGCGCTGCCCGGCCCGAGTTCGGTGCCCGCCATCGAAGAAAAAGCAGCTTTCATTGAGGATGTTCGCCAGGCTCTCTACGCCTCGAAGATCATCGCGTACAGCCAGGGCTTCGACGCGATCGTCGCCGGCGCTGAAGAGTACAACTGGGACATCAAGAAGGGCGAGATCGCCAAGATCTGGCGCGGTGGTTGCATCATCCGTGCGCGCTTCTTGAACCGCATCACCGAGGCCTACGCCGAGAACCCCGGTCTCGTGGCTCTCGTCACGGCGCCGTACTTCACCGACGCGATGGCAGGCACGCAGGATTCCTGGCGCCGTGTGGTGGGTGGCGCTGCCGCCGCCGGCATCCCGACCCCCGCATTCTCGTCGTCGCTTGCCTACTACGACAGCCTGCGCGCACCGCGCCTGCCTGCTGCCCTCGTTCAGGGACAGCGCGACTTCTTCGGCGCTCACACCTACAAGCGCGTCGACATGGATGGCACCTTCCACACACTGTGGTCGGGCGACCGTAGCGAAATCGAAGCGACGGACTCGCACTAAGCGGGTTCACTCACTACCTGCACTAACAAAGATGGCGGCGGACCTCGGTTCGCCGCCATCGCCGTTTCTGAGCGGCCGCGCGGGGCGATCCTCAGCGGTCAGTGACAGAATGGCATGACCATGAGCTTGTCTGACGAAAACCCCGAACTCGACGGCTACGTACCCCACGGAGAACGCCCGCTACGATCACGCGCCTTCAAGTCCGTGATGCGGGTCGTTGTTGTTCTTGGCCTCATCGGCCTCGTTGTTCCCGGCATCGTTTCCGCAGCAGGCACCGCAAACAACACTGCGCATCGAACGTGCGCTATCTACACCGAATACCTTGCGCCCCAGGCCGTGTCCTACGACGTTCGTTTCGCGCTCACGGGCGACGGCGATCCCGGTTGGAAGTGTTACGCGATCTCGTTCAACGGTAGCGAAACTCTCTTGCGTTCACTCGGCCTCATCCCCGGCCCCGCCGTACTTCCGACGAGCCCGGCAGACAACACCTAGTCGTTCGCGAGCAGCTGCTCTCGCACTTCACGACGCAGAATCTTGCCGATGAGGGATCGCGGCAGTTCATCCACGATTTCGATTCGCTTAGGAACTTTGTACGCCGCGAGGTTCTGCCGCAACGCCTCGCGCACGGCACTCTCGTCGAGCGATGCTCCCGGCGCCAGCACGACCGCGGCGACGACATCTTCGCCACTGTGTTCGCTCGGCAGACCGACAACGGCGGCATCGGCGATGCCGTGCTGCTGCCGAAGGGCCTCCTCGACCTCGCTCGGCGCCACGTTGAAACCCCCCGTGATGATGAGCTCTTTGATGCGGTCGACAATCCGGACGAACCCGCTCGGATCGACCGTGACGATGTCGCCGGTGCGGAACCAGTCTGAGCCTGAGTCAGTCGCCTTCACGAAGACCACGGCTGTCTCTTCTGGCTTATCCCAATAGCCGGAGAACACCTGCGGGCCACGGGCCAGCAACTCGCCCTCCTCGCCCGGTGCTCGGTCGACCGTAGGATTCTCCGGGTCCACGACCCGAATCTCGGTGCTCGGTAGCGGCAGCCCGATGGAGCCGGGGCGACGTGTGGGGCCCACCGGATTGCAAATGAGAAGGGGGCTCGTTTCAGAGAGGCCATAGCCCTCAACCAAGGTTCCACCAGTACGTGCCTCCCACGGTTGCACGACGGAGGGCGACAACGGCATTGCTCCAGAGATCGCGACCTCAATACCTTTGAGCGACACTCCCGCCGCATCTGCCGCGGCTGTAAGTCTTTCGAAGATAGGAGGCACCGCTGGCAAGAAGGTGGCCGGTCGCTTCTTGATGACCGCCAAGACTAGCTCCGGGTCAAACTTGGGGAAGAGCACGAGACGCGCGCCCATGCTCATCGCAAACGTGAGGCAGAGCGTAAGGCCATAGGCGTGGAACATCGGCAGTACGGCGTAGATGACCGCGCTACCCCGAGGAACAGCCGGAACCCACGCCCGTGCTTGAGCCGCGTTGGCCGAGAGATTGAGGTGGCTGAGCATCGCGCCCTTGGGGCTGCCCGTTGTGCCACTGGTGTATTGGATGAGCGCAAGATCGCTCGCGACGGGGCGCACGATGCGCTCGTCGATTCGTTCGGATTTGAGCAGGTCTTCCCACACGATGGTGCCCTGCACTGACGTGGTGAGAGCCGCACGCGATTCCCGCGCCTTCGCGATGGGCAAGCGCAGCAGAGTGCGCGTCTTCAGCGGCATGGCTCGTGTGACATCGACCGAGATGATCGTTTCGGCCGCGGCATCCACCGGCATCTCCTGCAGAGTGTTAACGACGTTGTTCCACGCGATAACAACGCGGGCGCCATGGTCTTCAAATTGGTGGCGCAACTCGCGCGGCGTGTACAGCGGATTGTGCTCGACGACGACGCCGCCGACACGCAACACGGCGTAGAAAGCGACGATGTGCTGGGGGCAGTTCGGCAGAACGAGAGCGACAGTGTCGCCCTTTTGAACGCCCAGCAAACGCAGCCCTTCAGCCGCCCGGTCGATCTGCTCGCCGAGTTCGGCGTACGTGGTTTCGTTGCCGAAGAATTCGAGCGCGACAGCACGCGGATACTCCGCAATGGTCGCCGCCACGAGATCGTACAGCGACCCTTCGGGCAATGTAATTTCGTGGGCAACGCCCTCGGCGTAGCTAGAGAACCAGGGTCGATCGGACAACGCAGTCATGACTTAACTGTATGCCGCCAACAGTGCAACCGATTACATCTGGGGCACTAAAAACGTCGAGAAATTTAGGCGGCACCGTCGAACATCGAGGTCACCGATCCGTCGTCGAATACTTCGTGGATGGCGCGAGCCAGCAGCGGAGCGATCGGCAAAATGGTGAGGGTGGGGAACCGCTTGTGTTCCGGCACGGGCAGGGTGTCGGTGACAACGACAGAGTCGATGAAGTCGCTCTGCAAGATTGTCGGAGCCGGGTCAGAGAAGATGGCGTGAGTTGCCGCTACAACGACCTTGAGGGCGCCAGCTTTCTTGAGCGCCTCTGCAGCCTTGACGATTGTTCCACCGGTGTCGATCATGTCGTCAACGAGCAGGCAGACGCGGCCATCGACGTCACCGACGATGTCGTGAACCGTAACCTGGTTGGGGACCAGCGGGTCGCGGCGCTTGTGGATGATGGCCAGCGGAGCACCGAGCTTGTCGCTCCAGATGTCGGCGACGCGAACGCGGCCCATGTCGGGGCTCACGACCGTCAGGGTGGAAGGGTCGAGCTGCTTCTGGAAATGCTCGAGGAGCACGGGCATGGCGAAGAGGTGGTCAACGGGGCCGTCGAAGAAGCCTTGAATCTGGGCAGCGTGCAGGTCGACGCTCATGATGCGGTCGGCGCCAGCAGCCTTGTAGAGATCAGCGATGAGACGGGCGCTGATCGGCTCGCGGCCACGGCCCTTCTTGTCTTGACGGGCGTACGGGTAGAAGGGCGAGACAACGGTGATGCGCTTGGCAGAGGCTCGCTTGAGGGCATCCACCATGATCAGCTGTTCCATGAGCCATTCATTGATGGGCTCGGTGTGCGACTGGATGACGAAGGCGTCGCAACCGCGAACACTCTCGTCGTAGCGAGCATAAATCTCACCATTGGCAAAGGTGCGTGCGTCAGTGGGTACGAGGTCGCTACCCAGCTCAGCGGCGATGTCGATCGCGAGCTGCGGGTGTGCGCGCCCGGAAACAAGCACGAGTCGTTTTTGACCGGAGATCTTGATGCTGGCCACTGGGGGGACTCGCTCTCTGCCGCGGTTACGGCGTACTTCGGTCAGGCGTTGTTTTCGTCGGTTGCTGCGGCGGCTGCGTGAGCCGCTGCAGTGCCCGCGCGATTGGTTTCAACCCAGCCACTGATATTGCGCTGCGGAGCGACGGTGATGCCCAAGGAGCCTGCCGGTACATCTTTTCGGATGACCGAGCCGGCTCCGGTGTACGCTCCGTCACCAATCCTAACCGGAGCGACGAAGACGTTGTGCGACCCGGTGCGCACGTGGGCGCCCACCACCGTTCGGTTCTTGTTCACTCCGTCGTAATTCGCGGTGATGGTGCCGGCACCCACATTGGACTGTTCGCCCACTTCGGTGTCGCCGATGTAGCTGAGGTGCGGAACCTTGCTGCCCTCGCCGATGGTGGAGTTTTTGGTCTCCACGAAGGTGCCGATCTTGCCGTTGACGCCGAGTTTTGTATTGGGGCGAAGGTACGCGAACGGGCCGACAGACGCGTTGGCACCGATCACGCTAAGCGTGGCATCCGTGCGCTTCACAACCGCATTCTCGCCAACTTCACAGTCGACCAGAGTGGTGTCTGGGCCAATGATGGCGCCCGACTGCACGAGCGTGGCGCCCTTCAGCTGAGTACCGGGCAGGATTTCGACGTCCGCGTTCAGTGTGACGTCGGCGTCGATCCACGTGGTGGCGGGGTCTTCGATGGTGACTCCCGCGCGCTGCCACTTTTGCACGATGAGCTCGTTCATGCGGCGAGCTGCTTCGGCCAACTGCACGCGGTCGTTGACTCCCGCGACCATCCAACCGGCGGTAACGGGCATCGCAGCCACGGTAGCGCCGACTCCGCGAAGCAGGCCAACGACATCCGTGATGTATTTCTCGGACTGAGCGTTATCCGTCGTGATGCGCACGAGTTGCTCGCGCAGCGGACCAACCTGGAACGCATACGTGCCCGAGTTGATCTCAGTGATCGAAAGCTCGTCAGAGTTCGCATCTTTCTGCTCCACAATGCGATCGAGGCCGCCGTGAGCATCACGCACGACGCGGCCATAGCCGGTGGCGTCATCAAGAATCGCTGACAGCACGGTAGCTGCGGCCGACTGCGCGCGGTGCTGCTCGAGCAATGCCGCGAGGGTGGCCGAGTCGAGAAGCGGGACGTCACCGCTGACGACAACGACATCCCCGTCGAAGTCGGCAGGCAAAGAATCGACCGCGACCTCAACAGCGCGACCAGTGCCGGCGACATCGTCTTGATCAACGATCAGGATGTCGGGCATGAGCTCGGTGAGCGTCGCCACCACCTCATCACGCTGGTGACGAACCACCGCGATCACGTGATCCGGGTTCAGCTCGCGCGCCGAGGCGACAACGTGGCCGATAAGCTCGCGGCCGGCAAGGCGGTGCAACACCTTGGGCTTGGCAGACTTCATGCGAGTGCCTTGGCCAGCGGCGAGAACAATGACGGCGAGTTTGTGTTCGGTCATAGTTCTATTCTGCCCTGAATGAGCGGCGCTCAGAACGCGCACCCAGAAACTCGGGAACGAGGAGAAGCGAGATATTCTTCGGGATCGCGCGGTTAGCGGTTCAAGCTGTCCTGGTAAGCAGCGGCCGCGGCGTCGAGCTCCTCCGATTCCACGAACGGATCGTCCGGAATCAGATAAGGACGATCGATGCTCGTGCCGTTGGAACATAGGTAGTCGTCGTGCCAGTCGTCGTCATAAGTCGGCTCCCAAATACAGAGCCATCCCCCTCTCGCTTCGCTTTCGGCGGGTTGTTGATCTGCGGAGTTTTCGCCTTCGGCCTGAAGGGGCTCCGGAGATGGTTGATAGTCGTCTTGGCTGTCGAAATAGGACGAACACCCCGCGAGCGCGAGCACAGCCACGAACAGGACAACTACAGAGCGGCGATACATTGGCGGCCAAGCCTCTCGGATTTAAGCGGTGAGCGAGTCAGGAATCATCCAGAGATTACAGTGGCATTCAGCCGCCAGCCAGCCCCCAACTCAGGGTTCAACGCAGGTCGCGCAATAACCCCAATGCAACCCCTGAAGCAGCCGGCTGCACGGTCCTCGACCCAGCAAACGCCGCAGGTCGCCCGACCGGCCTGAGAAAGCAAAAAGCCGGAACCTCGACGTGACGTCGGGTTCCGGCTTTTTCTTTGCCCTGAAATCCTTCTAGAAGGGTTTTCGACAATAGGAGCGCTTGGGTTTCTAGAACCTCATAAAGCTCCGCCTCTAGGATTCGAACCTAGACTGGACAGCTCCAAAGGCTGCCGTGCTGCCGTTACACCAAAGCGGACCGCACCCGAAGGCGCGCATCAATTCTGCCAGATCATTGGCACTCTGTCGTGCACTTAGCCCGATTCGGAGGCTTCGCACACGTTTCTTTGGTGTTCGGGGGTGCGTTTGTGGCACACATCCGGGCATCGAAGCTGAGATAATAACCGGATGCCCCAACGCGACGAAGTCGACCGAATTGTCGAAGCGTGGTCGCGCGAGCGCCCCGATCTCGACTTTGCGCCGTTGCATGTTCTCAGCCGCGTCGGTCGTCTCGCGAAGCATCTCGAGCGGGCCCGCCGGTCGGCGTTCGCCGTTGCCGGCGTTGAGCCGTGGGAGTTCGACGTGCTCTCAGCCCTGCGCAAAGCGGGCGCGCCGTACCAGTTGAGCCCTACCGCCTTGGTGCAGCAGACGATGGTGTCGAGCGGCACTATGACGAACCGCATCGACCGCATGGTGGCGCGCAAACTTGTCGAGCGACGCACTGACCCCAATGATGGCCGCGGCGTGATTGTGATGATGACGGCGAGCGGGCGCGAACGCGTCGACGAAGCGATCACCTCACTCGTGCACGACGAGACGGTGCTGCTCGCCCGCATGTCTCCGCTAGAACAAGAACGATTGAGCTCGCTGCTCAGAAAGTTGAGCCTCGACGGTGAATAACCTGCAAGTCCCGACCGCTTTTCGCCGCAACTCCCCCGGGCTCGGTCTCGCACTTGCCGCTTTCGCTCTCGCTGTACTCATCAGTTTTCTTGTGCCGGCTATTCCCACGCTGACCGCGTGCGTGGTGTTGGGCATCCTGTTCGCCGCCCTGCCGTGGCGCAGTTCGGTTCGAGCGGAAGTAAAGCCCGGGCTCGCGATCGCCGCTCGCCGCCTGCTGCGCATCGGTGTTGTCTTGCTTGGCTTCAAGTTGAGCCTCGTGAACATCGCCGAACTGGGCTGGCTCGTGCTCGGCATGATCGTCGCGATCGTCGTCATCACATTCTTCTTCACGTGGGGGCTCGGACGGATGCTGCGCCTGCCCGGCCAGCAGCCCGTGCTGATTGCGGCTGGATTTTCAATCTGTGGCGCCTCGGCCATCGGTGCAATGGCGGGCGTTACGCGCGCGAAGGACTCTGACACGGCCACCCCGATCGCGCTTGTCACGCTGTGTGGCACCCTCGCGATCGCCCTGCTCCCTGCGCTACGCCCGCTTCTCGGCCTCGATACTGCCGAGTTCGGCATGTGGGTGGGCGCGAGCGTGCACGATGTCGGCCAGGTTGTTGCTACGGCTCAGATAGCGGGAGCAACCGCCCTCGCTGTTGCGGTTGTCGTCAAGCTGACCCGAGTCGCCATGCTCGCGCCGATGGTTGCGCTCGCTGGCGTCGTGGCCGCGCGGGCTGACCGCGTGCAGGCTGCGGCCGCGAGTACTGCGGGTGAGCCTGCTGCTGATCGCGGCGAGGTCAAGCGCCCCGCCATCCTGCCCCTGTTTGTTGTCGGATTCTTGGCGGCGGTGCTGGTGCGCACGTTCGTTCCGCTGCCCGACGGTTTTCTGGAGGCTGCTGGCTACGGCCAAGAGCTAGTTCTCGGCATGGCCCTCTTTGGGCTCGGCGCCTCGATCAGCATGGGCAACCTCGTCCGTACGGGCGGTCGGGCCCTTGTGGTCGCACTCATCTCGTGGGCGGTTATTGCCCTGCTCTCCTACGGCGCGGTAGAAATCGCCCGCGCCGCAGGAGTGGCCGCTCTGGGCTAACGCCAGCGCGAACGCCAGAGCCGGCGCACTAGCCAGAGCCAGCGCACTCGCTAGAGCCAGCGCCGAACCTGAGCCGAGAACCACCGGGTCTCGGGCTTCTTTCGCTTCACGAGTTTCTCGACGATCGTGGTGACCGAGATCCGAGAAGCACTAACGACGAAAGCCACCGTGACCACGGAGAGTGCCAGCATGATGGGATACTCCTCGATCAGCTGATCGGCCGACCAATACGACAAGAGCGTTGCGGCACTCATGAGTGCGGCTGGGAAAGTCAGCACGCCCAGGATGAGGGCGATGCCGAGTCCGACCTCGAGAGCCGGAATGGCCCAGCCGAAGAAACCGGGGGCGCCGCCGAGGAAGGTCGCGGTGAACGCTTCGAAGCCGTCGGCTACCCGATTGTTGGATGCCGTGCTGTCGACGACCAGGCCGATGTCGGCGCCGTCGAATCCTGCCTTGATCTTGAAGAGACCTTCGTTCAACCACAGGATGCCGAGGCCGACCCTCGCCGCTCCCGTGATGACGGAAGCGACGAGGGAAAGCGCACGGTTCATCATGAGAGGAGTGCTGATCCGAAGATTGCCTTGACCTTGTCGCAGTAGATGACGACGGTGTCGTAACCGGAAACATCCATAGCGTCGAAGGTGAAGGTCTGGCTGGCTTCGTCGTAGGCGACGGCGTCGATCTGCATGCCACCCGCTACGGCGTCCTCGTCATTGCCGTTGGTGAGGTAGATGTTGAGGTCGGGGCCTTCGTCTGAGGAGTAGCCCTCGAGTACGATCTCCGTGCCACTGACAGTTACGGTTCCTGCGACCGAGTGCTCGCCGGCGCCTTCGAAGGTTCCGGTGTGCTCTTCGTGCATCATTTCCGCGTCAGTGTCCGTGCCGGCCTCTGTCTCCGTCGTCGACGATTCCGGGGCAGTGGATTCGCTGCTGGTGGTGTCAGTGGCTGCACCGCTGCAGGCGCTGAGCATGAGCGAAAGGGCGAGGATGGCGGCGGCGGGAATAGCTGTTTTTCTCATGAGGGAGTTTCCTAAGTTCGTAGTGTGTGGATGAAGCCAGCGAGTCAATGACGCGGTGACGGTTACGAACCTAAGCCGGGCATACGGCGAAAGTGACGGATGTTTCAAGAGCGTAAGAATTGAAACCGGTATTCCCTCGGGCGGCCGCTCTAGGCTGGGGCTATGGAGAACAAGGCGAGCGTAACCATCGTGGAAGACGATGCGACAGTGCTTTCGGTTGTCACCGAATACCTGCGTGCGCGCGGATATTCCGTTACGGGCATTAGCGACGGAATCGACGCGCGCGATGCTCTGCGCGGTCCCCTCCCCGACGTGCTTATCCTCGACCGAATGCTGCCCGGTGTCGGCGGCGACGAACTTTGTCGCCAGGCGCGCGCCGCATCCGCGCAACTGCCCATCATCATGCTGACCGCTCTGGATGCCGTGGAAGAACGCATCGATGGTCTTGAACACGGTGCCGATGACTACATCGCAAAGCCGTTCTCGTTGCGGGAATTGCAACTGCGCGTGGACGCCATGGTGCGCCGCTCACGCAGCTCGCATGTGTCATCCGAACCGTTTACGCTTGGCCCTTTTCGCGTCGACCAGGCGCGTCGTTCGATCTTGCTCGAGGGCAACGAAATGACACTCACGACCCGCGAGTACGAGCTCTTTCTCTTTCTGTTGCAAAACCCCGAGCGAGTGCTGAGCCGCGACGACATCCTGCGAGAGGTGTGGGGTTGGAGTTTTGGCGAAGCCTCCACCGTCACCGTGCATGTGCGCCGGCTGCGCGAGAAAATCGAACCCGACGCCCGATACCCGCGCTTTCTCCTCACGGAGTGGGGCAAGGGCTACCGCTTCACTGTGAAGGATGCCGCATGATTCTCAGCCTAAGCGAATGGCTCCTCATTCTCGCTACCGCCGCGGTCTGCACCGCCGCGGTCATGCTGGTCGCGATGCTCGTGCTGCGCCTCAATCGCCGCCGCACGATCGCGTTCCAGTTCACGGTGGTCGTGATAGGCGCGATCCTCTCGATCGCGCTCTCTACCGTCGTGATCACCGCGCAAATGCACTTCACGAGCCACGACCTGCAAATCGTTCTCGGAGTCGTCGGCATCTCGGCGCTCATGAGTCTCGGGGCCGCGCTCGTGAGTGGGCGAGCCGTGCGGCGGGCGTTCGCTGCTCTGCGCGAATCCGTGGCGCGAGTCGGTGCTGGCCACGTGGTCGAGCCCACTGCGGGCACGTGGAAAGAGGTCGCCGAGGTCTCTACCCAGCTCTCGGAGGCATCCGAAAAGCTCGCTGCCGCCCGCGATGAAATTGCTCGGCTCGACGCATCGCGCCGCCAGTTCTTCGCGTGGATCTCGCACGACCTGCGCACTCCCCTGACCGGCATCAGCGCCCTCGCCGAAGCGCTCGACGCGGGAGTCGTGGACGACCCCAGCGATTACCTGCGCCAGATTCGCGCTCAGGTCGGCACGATGAACCGCCTCGTTGATGACCTTTTCGAGCTCTCGCTCATCCAGAGCGGCACCCTGAAACTCCGCCCCGAGAACATGGAACTGCTCGATATTGTGTCGGATGCCGTTGCCGACGTCAGCCAGTTGGCGGCGGCCCGCGGCATCCAAATCACGCATGCTGGCGTGGAGGGGCGGATGCTGTGGGCCGATCCCCACGAGCTCACGCGCGTGGTCGTGAACCTGCTCACCAACAGCATCCGGTACGCCCCCGCGCACTCGCAGATTCTCGTCAGCGCCGACCAACGTGACGACACCAGTCTGGTGCTGTCAGTGCTCGATCAGGGCAGCGGGGTCGCCAGCGAAGACCTCAGCCACATGTTTGAGGTTGGGTGGCGCGCGACCGAAGCGCGCACCCCGGAGAAGGAGTCAAGCGGTTCGAGCGGCGCGGGCCTCGGCCTTGCCATCGTGCGTGGCATTGTCGAAGCCCACGGCGGCGGCGTCAACGCCGAGAACGGGCCCGAAGGGTTCCGTCTCAACGTCGCGCTGCCGACAGTCGCAGCCTAAGAGAGCAGTTCGTCGAGTTCGAGCCAGCGGGTCTCGACAGTGTCGAGAGCCTCCTGTAGAGCCTGCTGTTCGCCCACGAGGGCGCCCAAACCGGCAAAGTCTGACTGGTCATGGGTCGCCATGCGCTGGTGAAGATCTGCAATTTGATCTTGCAACTTCTTCATCTTGCGAGCGGCAGCAGCGTGCTCCTTCTGCGAGTTGCGCAATTCAGCACCGCCCAGCTTCGGCTTCGCTTTCGCGGCTGTGGCATCCGGAGCACCTGCGGCAGCACCGCTCGCACCAGTGGAGCCCTTGAGCTGCTGCGTGCGCAATTCGAGGTACTGATCGACACCACGCGGCAGGTGGCGGAAGCCGCCCTCCATCACCGCGTACTGCTGGTCCGTGACGCGCTCAAGCAGGTACCGGTCGTGGCTCACGACGAGCAGTGTTCCGGGGTAGGTGTCGAGAAGGTCCTCAATGGCCGCAAGCATGTCGGTGTCGAGGTCGTTAGTGGGCTCATCGAGAATCAGAACGTTCGGCTCCGAGAGCAAAATGAGCAGCAGCTGCAGGCGACGCTTCTGACCACCCGAGAGATCTTTCACCGGGGTGGAGAGCTGCGTGCTCGTGAAGCCAACGCGCTCGAGCATCTGGGTGGGCGTCATCTCCTTGCCGCCCGTGACATAGGTGCTCTTGTGGCGACCGATGACCGTGCTAACACGTTCATTCCAGATGTCTTCAAGCTCCGCAAGCTGCTGCGTGAGGGTGGCAACCTTGATGGTCTTACCGCGCTTCACACGACCGCTGGTCGGCAGGAGCGTTCCGGAGACGAGCGAGAGCAGCGTCGACTTTCCGGCACCGTTGACGCCCAGGATGCCCGTGCGCTCGCCGGGAGCGATGCGCCACGTGACGTCGTTGAGCACCGTCTTCTCACTGGAGACGCCCGACGCCGGATCGATTACCGGGTAGGTGACGGTGACGCCCTCGAGGTCGACGACATCCTTGCCGAGTCGCTGCATCGCCATCGACGACAGCGAGACGCTATCGCGGGCTGGCGGCTCGTTTTCGATCAAATCGTTGGCCGCATCGATGCGGAACTTGGGCTTGGTCGTGCGCGCGGGAGCACCGCGACGCAACCATGCCAACTCTTTACGCATGAGGTTCTGACGCTTCGACTCAGAGGCGGCCGCCATGCGGTCACGCTCAACGCGCTGCAGAATGTAGGCCGCGTAGCCCCCCTCGAAGGGCTCGATCAGGCGATCGTGAACCTCCCATGTGGCGGTACAAATCTCATCGAGGAACCACCGGTCGTGAGTGACGACCAGCAGCCCACCGGCGTTAGTCGACCAGCGACGCTTGAGGTGGCCCGCGAGCCACGAAATGCCTTCGACGTCGAGGTGGTTAGTGGGCTCATCCAAGAAGATGACATCCCAGTCGCCAATCAGCAGAGCGGCTAACGCGACCCGTCGACGCTGACCACCGGAGAGATCGCCAACCTTGGCCTCCCACGGGATGTCAGCAGCAAGTCCGGCAATAACGTCGCGAACCTTGGGGTCGCCCGCCCACACGTGCTCATCGATGTCGCCGATGACGGTCTCGTGCACGGTCTTGGTGCCATCGAGTTCATCGGCCTGATCGAGCATGCCCAGGGTGACGCCGTTGCGCCGGGTTACGCGCCCCTCGTCGGGGTCGAGCTTGCCCGAGAGCATACGCATAAGGGTGGTTTTGCCGTCACCGTTGCGACCGACGATACCGATACGGTCGCCCTCGTCGAGGCCGATCGTGACATTGTCGAAGATTACGCGGGTCGGAAATTCAAGATGAAGGGACTCAGCGCCAAGAAGGTGTGCCATTCGGGCAAGCCTACTGCGGTTAGTCGGTAATGATTCGCGCTCCGTGCACGGGACCGGTCGCTCGCACCACATTCATTTGCGCCGCACTGAGTGCAATTTGCAGTTCAAGGGCTGAATCGAGATCAGCCGCGAGGAACGCAACCGTCGGGCCGGAGCCCGAAACGATACCTGCGAGCGCCCCGTTTTTCTCGCCGAGTTCGATCACGCCGGCGAGCGAGGGCGCCATTTTGAGGGCGGGAGCCTGAAGGTCATTATGAAGGGCCTCAGCGAGCATGTGCGGGTCGCCGGCACGCAAAGCTTGCAACACATCGGAGTCAACCGAAGGCGCTACTTCGGCGGGAAAAATATCTTGGGCATACTGCTGGCGGTGCTCGTCGAGAGCGGTGTACACCGCGGGGGTCGACAGCCCCTCGTTAGAGAGCGCCAAAACCCACTGAAACTGGCCCTTGGCGAGTGCGGGGCTGAGCTGGTCGCCGCGACCGGTTCCGATAGCGGTTCCGCCGGTGAGCGCGAAGGGCACGTCGGCACCGAGCTCGGCGGCAAGGCTCAACATTTCTTCGCGAGAGATCGCGGTGCCCCAAAGCGCATCGCACGCCAAGAGAGTTGCCGCGGCATCCGCAGAGCCACCGCCCATGCCGCCGGTTACCGGAACGTGCTTCTCGATCTCAAGGCGCGCGCCGCCGCGATACCCCGTGCGGCGGGCTAGCAGCCGAGCAGCCTTGATCGCAATATTTGAGCCATCGGTGGGCACACGAGAAAGATCGACAGCGCCGGTCACCGATACCGAGAAGTCGTCAGCCTGGAAAGCGCGCACATCTTCACACAGCGAAACCGCTTGGTACGCGATGGCGACGTCGTGATAGCCGTCGTCGAGCAATGAGCCGACCTTGAGGAAGACGTTGATCTTGCCGGGGGCACGAGCGTGAACCATGGTGGAGGCTGCCGGGACGGAAGTCATGAACCAAACTTACCTTGTGGAACGGACCGGTCTGTGCGCAGGCTGGGGATAACGGGCCGCCACGAAAAATCGTGAAGGTCTCGTTACCGCGCTGAAACTACTGCGAAATACTGAGCCCTCGTACCGCCGCGTAGCGCGCCGTCACTGACTCGGCCCACTCGGGGCTGACCTGCGCGGCATTGGCTTCAAACCACGTCAGAAACTCAGCGTGCTGCCACTTCGTTGCCCCGGCCATATCGAGAAAAGCGAACCACTCGTCGGGATGCCGCCCCGTTCCTTCCAGAACGTCGCGGTCACTGGGGGTGGGGTTCGTTGCTTCCGACATGAGGCCAACCTACCGTCGTTTGGCACCAAACGGAATGGTGGATGCGGCCACACTGCTCAGAACGCAGCGTTCCTGCTCGCTACGCAGTGCGGTGTTGGCTACGCAGCGCGCGCGATGGCCAGGAAGTCGAGAACCGTGAGCTCCTCGCCCCGGGCGGTCGGCGCGATGCCCGCCGCAATGAGCCGGTCGGACGCAGCCGTTGAGCTGCCCAACACACTCGAGAGCGACTGACGCAACATTTTGCGACGCTGCTGGAAGGCGGCATCCACGAGAGCGAACGTTGCCTTACGCTCCTCGATCGTGCCGGGCTGTTCGCGGCGTTCAAAACGCACGAGCACGGAGTCGACGTTGGGCACGGGCCAGAAAACTTGGCGGCTCACAAGCCCAGCGGTGGAGAACTCTCCGTACCAGGCGGCCTTGATGCTCGGCGAACCATAAACCTTGCTGCCGGGGCCGGCGGCGACGCGATTGCCGACTTCAGCCTGCACCATCACGAGACCGCGGTCGAGCGAATCGAAGTGCTCCAAGAAGTGCAGCAGCACGGGCACCGACACGTTGTACGGCAAGTTGGCGACGAAAACGCGGGGCTCGTTGGGCAGCTCGGTGACGCGCATCGCGTCGTCAGTGATGACCGTGAGCTGAGCATCCGGCTGCAACTGGCTAACCGTGATCGGCAACTGGGCAGCGAGGCGCTTGTCGATTTCGACGGCGACGACGGATGCACCGGTCTCGAGAATTCCGAGCGTCAACGAGCCAAGCCCGGGACCGACCTCGACCACCGTTTCACCCGAGACGACGTGCGCGGCTTTGACGATGCGGCGCACTGTGTTGGGATCGATGACGAAGTTTTGGCCCAGCTTCTTGGTGGGCTGAATGCCGAGCAGATCAGCGAGATCGCGGATCTCGGCGGGGCCGAGAAGGGTGCTCATCGTGTGCCTGCGTTCTGTGGGGTAGATGCTGCCGAGCGCGCTGGTGCTGGCGCAGTGCCGTCGGGAAGTTCGGTATCCCACGAACCATAAACGGCCTCGGTGGTGGCCGCGAGTTGCGCCGAGAGTTCGAGCTCGCTGATTTCGAGATGCGCCGCCATCGCGCGCACGGTGTGCGGCATCAGGTACGGCGCATTCGGCCGGCCACGCAGCGGATGCGGCGTGAGATAGGGAGCATCGGTTTCGACCATGATGCGGTCGAGATCGATCACCGAAAGCGCTTCGCGAAGGTTGGCCGCGTTCTTGAACGTCACCGTTCCAGCGAAGGACAAGAACCAGCCGTTGTCGGCGGCAATGCGTGCCATTGCGGCATCGCCCGAGAAGCAGTGGAAGACCGTGCGCTCGGGAGCACCGACCCGCAACAACGTCTCGATGACGGCGTCGTGGGCGTCGCGATCGTGGATCTGCAGCGCAAGGCCGTGCCGCTTGGCGATCGCAATGTGCTCTTCAAAAGAGCGGAACTGCGCGGGGCGACCCTCGTCGTCCGTGCGAAAGAAATCGAGCCCCGTTTCGCCGATGGCGCGCACTCGCGGAAGCGCGGCAAGTTCATCGATGGCGGCGAGCGCAGCATCCAACTCCCCCGCTGCTTCGAGCTCGGGGGCGTCGTTCGGGTGGATGGCGACCGCCGCGAGAACCCGCGGGTTGGTGGCTGCCAGTTCAGCAGACCAGCGACTCGTGGCGACATCCGTACCGACCTGCACGACGCCACGCACACCGACCGAGGCTGCGCGCGCGAGGTGCTCGGTGAAGTCGAGCGCTCCGTCGGGCCCACCGTCAGCGATCTCGAGGTGCGTGTGATTGTCATAGACAACGCCCTCGAGAGGCTCCGGCAGCGGCGGATACTGCGTCTTCTCGGAGGCATTCTCGTCGGCGCTGCGGTGACGCTGCCTTATGAACGGTTCGGTCACGCCGTGCTGCTCTCGGCATCCACTTCAATGCGCGGGAACAGCGACGATTCGAGAGCCGTGACGCGACCGGAGTGCGACCAGTTCTGAGCGTCGTCGATGCGCTGCTCGCGCAGTTCGCCGACACCACCAATGGCGGTCCAGAGCTTGTGGGTTGCCTTGGGCAGCACCGGTGACAGCAGGATGGCGAGCGTGCCCAAACCGTTGACGGTTGTGGCCAGCACGGTGCCGAGGCGTTCGCGGTTGGCGGGGTCTTTCGACAGCGCCCACGGCTCTTGCTCGGTGATGTACCCGTTGAGTTCATCCACGAGTTGCCACACCGACGAGAGTGCGTCGTTGATGGCGAACTTGTCGATGAACGCGTTCGAGTTCTCGGTGGCACGCTTCTGGGTCGCAATAATTGCTTCGTCGGATGCCGTGAGCTCACTGAGCTTCGGAATCTCCCCATCGAAGTACTTATTCACCATCGCGATGACGCGCGAGGCAAGGTTGCCGAAGCCGTTGGCGAGCTCTGCTTGGTAGCGCGCGCTCAGGTCTTCCCAGCTGAAGGAGCCGTCTTGACCGAAGGTAATGGCGCTCATGAAGTAGTAGCGGAACGCATCCGAACCGAAGGTGTCAGTGATCTGACTCGGAGCGATACCGGTGAGCTTCGACTTGGACATCTTCTCGCCACCGACGAGCAACCAGCCGTGGCCGAAGACGGCACGCGGCACCGGAAGGTCTGCTGCCATGAGCATGGCGGGCCAGATAACCGCGTGGAAACGAGCGATGTCTTTGCCGACGAGTTGCACGGCAGGCCAGCGCTTGGCGAACTGTTCATCGTCGACGCCGTAACCGATCGCGCTGATGTAGTTGAGCAGAGCGTCGAACCAAACGTACACGACGTGGCTTTCATCCCACGGAACCTTGACACCCCAGTCGAAGCTGGAGCGCGAGATCGAGAGGTCGTCGAGTCCCTGCTTGACGAACTGAATGATTTCGTTGCGCACGCTCGCGGGCTGAACGAAGTCGGGCTGGCTTTCATAGAGGTCGAGCAGTCGCTGCCCGAAGTCGCTCATCCGGAAGAAGTAGTTCTTCTCCTTGAGGATCTCTACGGGGCGCGAGTGAATCGCGCAGACAAGTTGGCCCTTGTAGTCGCCATCGGGAGCCGTGACGAGGTCGTCGAGCTGCTTGTACTCTTCACAACCAACGCAGTAGTAGCCCTCGTACTCGCCCGCGTAGATGTGGCCGTCGTCGTACAGGCGCTGCAAGAACGTGGCAACGGCCTTCTCATGACGCTCATCGGTCGTGCGAATGAAGTCGTCGTTGGCGATGTCGATGGTCTCGAGCAGCGGCTGCCAGGAGTCGGCGACGAGACGGTCGGCCCACTCTTGCGGAGTCGTGTTGTTGGCAACGGCGGTGCGCAGAATCTTCTGGCCGTGCTCGTCGGTGCCCGTGAGCAGCCAGGCGTCTTCACCCCGCTGACGGTGCCAGCGCGCAAGAACGTCGGCGGCCACCTCCGTATACGCGTGCCCGATATGGGGAACGTCGTTTACATAGAAGATGGGCGTCGCAATGTAGAAGGAGTCGCCGGCAGACATGCCTTCATTGTATTCGCCCGTGCCCGCCGGTTACGCCCGGGGCTGCGAGCGCGCGACGTGAGAGCCGGATGCTCCGCCCCACGATGTGGGAATCTGTGGGTTTATCTGTAATTGTGTTGTAATGCCACAGGAACGGGCGTATCCTCACAGAAACGCAGTCGGGTGCGTTGACAATCAGGGGAGATTGCGGATGTACGCAGAAGAGCGGCAACAGCACATAGAGGGCAAGCTCGCTGAAGCCGGTCGCGTCACCGTCATCGACCTCGCTCACACGTTCGACGTGTCAAGCGAAACGGTCCGCCGGGACCTCGACCAGCTCGAAGCACGGGGCGTTTTGCGTCGCGTGCATGGAGGAGCGGTCTCGGCGGCTCGGATTAGTCGCATCGAAGAAAGCGTTGCGGCCCGCACCGACCGCAACTCCGACGCCAAAGAGCGCATTGCTCTCGCCGCGATGGCCCTGATTCCGTCAACCTTTACGGGCGCGATCAGCCTCGATTCGGGAACCACGACGAACCGCCTGGCGCTGCACCTGCGTGACTGGCAGCCCGCGGCATCCACCGGTTCGATGACGGTAATTACCAACTCACTCTCCATCGCTGCCACCGTGAGCGAGAACCCGCACATCGAGGTTCAGCTGATCGGCGGCCGCTTGCGGGGCATCACCGGCGCCGCGGTCGGCTCTGCCACCCTCTCCCAACTCGCCAACATCCGCCCCGACATCGCTTTCGTCGGTGCCAACGGCGTTCACGCTGAGTTCGGATTCAGCACTCCCGACCCCGACGAGGCCGCCGTGAAGAGCGCCCTCACTCGCGGTTCGCGACGCGCCATCGCTCTCGTCGATGCCTCGAAGCTCGGCCTCGAAACGCTCATCAGTTTCGCCTCACTCTCCGAGGTCGACACGATCATCACCGATGACTCCCCCGACGACGATCTGACGCGTGCGCTCGAGCGCGCGGATGTTGACACGGTGATCGCATGATCGTCACCGTAACCGCCAACCCCAGCCTCGATCGCACGATCGAACTCGCCTCCGCTCTCGACCGCGGCGCGGTGCAGCGTTCGGTAGCCAGCAGCGAGCAGCCCGGCGGCAAGGGCGTCAACGTCTCGCGTGCGCTTATCGCTTCGGGGCTCGAGACGATTGCGGTGCTGCCCGGCGATGCTGCTGACCCGATGCTCGTTGCCCTGCGCGCCGAGCAGACGCCGACCGCGGGCTTGCCAATCGCGGGCCTTCCGATTGCAGGGCGGGTGCGCTCCAACGTCACGATCGCCGAACCCGATGGAACGACGACCAAGATCAACGAGCCTGGTCCACAGCTCACCGCAGCCGACGACGCGGCGTTGATCGATCTCGTGGTCTCACACGCGCTCGACGCCGAATGGGTCGTGCTCGCTGGCTCGCTCCCGCCGGGCCTTAGCTCCGACTTTTACGTTCGTGTTGTTCTCGCCATTCGTGCGGGCACGGATGGGCCGCTGCCCCGCATCGCCGTCGACTCCTCGGGTGCTCCGATGAAAGCCCTCATCGATTCGGGGGTGGGTGTTGACCTCATCAAACCCAACGCCGAGGAACTCGCCGAAATAACGGGCCTCCCCGACACCTTCGAGAGCGATCCGGATGCCGCGGCCGCTGCCGCGCTCGGCCTCATCGCTCGCGGCTGCCACGCCGTGCTCGCGACCCTCGGATCGCGCGGAGCGCTCCTCGTGACCGCCGACGAGACGTGGCGAGCCACCATGCCTCCCGTCGCCGCCAAGAGCACCGTCGGAGCCGGAGATGCCTCACTGGCCGGCTACCTTGTGGCCGATCAGCGCGGTGACACCGCCGAACGACGTCTTGCACAGGCCGTTGCTCATGGCGCTGCGGCCGCCTCCCTCCCCGGCAGCACCATGCCGCGCCTCGACCAGACTCATCCCGAGACCGCTGACGTTCAGCCGCTCGGCCGCCCCGCCGCCCGCTAAACCTCAGCGTTAGCCCCTCGGCACCACCGACCTCAGAACTACGACCTCAGCACCACGACTGCTGGATACAAGGAGAAAGCAATGTCGCACCTCATCACCCCCGAGCTCGTGTTGCTCGATGCCGACCTCGGCACCGATCGCGCGGGTGTCATTCGCGCGCTGACGAATCTCGTCGCCGAACAGGGACGCGCCACCAACGCCGACTCGCTCTTCGATGACGCGTGGGCCCGCGAACAACTGACCGATACCGGCGTTCCCGGCGGCATCGCGATCCCCCACTGCCGCTCCGAAGCGGTCACCGAGGCGACCCTCGTGATGGCAAGACTCAAGCCCGCCGTCGACTTTGGTGCTGCGGATGCTCCCGCCGACCTCATCTTTTTGATCGCGGCCCCGGCCGGTGCCGACCAAGAACACCTCACGGTGCTCTCGGCTCTCGCCCGCTCGCTCGTGAACCCCGAGTTCGTCGACAGCTTGCGTGCCGCCTCGACTCGCGAAAACATCGTCGCGCTCGTGGAGCAAGCCACTGCGCCCGAAGAGAAGGCCGCGCCCGCCGGTGCTGCTGGTGGTGCTGGAGCTGGCTCGAGCACTGAGGCTGCTGCTGGTGCTGCTGCCGCTGCTGCCGGACACCCTGCGGCCAACGCCGATGCCGCCGCGCGCCCCATACTGATTGCCGTCACCGCGTGCCCGACCGGCATCGCCCACACCTACATGGCCGCCGATTCACTCGCGGCCGCCGCTGAGCGTGCTGGCGTGGAACTCCACGTCGAGACTCAGGGTTCGTCGGGGTCGACGCCGCTCGATCCTGCGGTCATTGCTGCGGCATCCGCTGTCATCTTTGCTGTCGATGTGGATGTTCGCGACAGGGCCCGATTCGCCGGCAAGGCTCTCGTGCAGTCGCCCGTGAAGCGCGGTATCGATGCGCCGGACGCGATGATCGCCGAGGCTCTCGCCGCCGCAAGCGACCCCAACGCTGCCCGCGTGGCCGGCGGCGAAGCAAGCAACTCGGTAGCCAATGACGCCGCGAGCACCTCGAGCGACGAACACTTCGGCCAGACCGTCACGCGCGCGCTGCTCACCGGCGTGAGCTACATGATTCCGTTCGTGGCCGGTGGCGGATTGCTGATCGCGCTCGGCTTCCTGCTCGGTGGGTACCTCATCACTGACACCGCGGGCGACATCATCACGCAGAACAGCCTGTGGAACCTGCCCGACGGTGGAGTCAGGGCGTACCTCGGCGCCGCGGCCTTCCAAATCGGTGCCGCTTCGATGGGCTTCCTCGTCCCCGCCCTTGCCGGTTACATCGCTTACGCGATTGCCGACCGCCCGGGTATCGCTCCCGGCTTCACGGCCGGTGCGGTTGCGGGCCTCATGGGCGCGGGCTTCCTCGGCGGTATCGTCGGTGGACTCCTCGCGGGTGTTGCCGCTCACTGGCTCGCACAGCGCAAAACTGCGGCCTGGTTCCGCGGTCTCATGCCCGTTGTCGTGATCCCGCTGCTGGCATCCATCTTCGCCTCCGGCCTCATGGTGCTGATCCTCGGTGGGCCGATTGCCGCCCTCACCATTGGCCTCAACAATTTCCTCAACGGCTTGAACGGAGCATCCGCTGTCGTTCTGGGCATCATTCTGGGCGCCATGATGGGCTTCGACCTCGGTGGCCCCGTGAACAAGGTTGCCTACTCCTTCGCCGTTGCTGGTCTTGGTGCCGGTGCCGTCGACAATCAGGCGCCGTGGATGATCATGGCCGCCGTCATGGCTGCCGGAATGGTCGCGCCGCTCGCGATGGCTCTCGCGTCGACCGTTCTCGCTCGGCGCCTCTTCTCGCCCGTTGAGAAAGAAAACGGCAAGGCAGCTTGGTTGCTCGGTGCGTCATTCATCTCAGAGGGAGCCATCCCGTTCGCTGCCGCTGACCCGCTGCGCGTGATCCCCGCCAGCGCCATCGGTAGCGCCGTCACTGGCGCCCTGATCATGGCGTTCGGCGTCACTTCGCAGGCTCCCCACGGAGGGCTGTTCGTGTTCTTCGCGATCAACCCGTTCCCAATGTTCCTCGTCGCAATTCTCGCGGGAATGGTCGTCACGGCACTGATCGTCATCGCGCTCAAGCGCTTCACGCGAAAGAGCGAAACCGTGGCGTCTGCTGCCGCTCAAGTACCAGTGGCCACCTAAAGTCGTAGGCTGGAGACCGGGCGCACTGCGATATCGTCGCAGAACGCCCGGTCTTGATACCGCGCAAGGGAGCCTCCATGAAGATCACCGACCACGTCTACATCGACGCCCCGGTGGACCGCGTGTTTGGGGTTTTTTGTGACCTAGACCGCGCCTCGACCAACATCAGCGGCATCCTTTCCCTCGAAGTACTCGACGGCCCCGCGCAGTTAGATGTCGGCACGAAGTGGCGCGAAACCCGCAGCTTCGCGGGCAAAGAAGCCACCGAAGTGATGTGGGTTACCGACTACGAGCAGGATGTGACTTACACCGTTGACGCGGAGTCGCGCGGCACTCACTACCAAAGCATCTATTTGTTTATGCCCAGCCACGGCGGCACCCGCCTCGACTACCGCTTCACGATGACGCCGCTGACCTTCGGGGCACGCCTCCTGAGCGTCGTCGGGCTGCTGTTTCTCGGTGTCACAAAGAAAGCGCTGACTCAAGACCACCACGAGTTGAAGGTCGCCTGCGAAGCACAGGCCTAACCACTACGGGCCCTCGGGTTACTTCTTTTTGGCCTGCAGCGCCGCTTCGTAGAGTTCGCGCTTGCTCAACCCGGTCTGCTCGGCCACCTCGGTTGCCGCTTCTTTCAAGCGAGCACCGTCAGCGACGAGTGAGAGTACGTAGGTGACCGCGGTTGGCAGATCGGATGTCGCGGGAGCAGCGCCTTCGATCACGAGACAGATCTCGCCCCGGGCTCCATCTTTGAACTTCTCGGCGAGCTCAGCGGCGGTGCCGCGAGCGACCTCTTCGTACATCTTGGTGAGTTCGCGGCAGACGACAGCGCGACGGTCATCGCCCAGGGCAGTAGCGAGATCGGCGAGCGCCGCAGGCAGCCGGTTGGGGCTCTCGAAGAACACCATCGTGCGTTCTTCGCGAGCAAGGCCACGGAAGTACGCGACCCGTCCCTTGCGGGGCAAGAAACCTTCGAAGCTGAAGCGGTCGGTCGGCAAGCCCGAGACGGCGAGGGCAGTGAGCACGGCACTCGGTCCGGGCAATGCCGTGACCGTGACGCCGGCTGCGGCTGCGGCCGAAACGAGCGGAAATCCGGGGTCGCTAATGGCGGGCATCCCGGCATCACTGAGCACAAGAACGTCGGCGTCGCGAGCCAGCTCAACGATCTCGGCGGCTTTCTCGGACTCATTGTGTTCATGCAGCGGAATGAGCCGCGGGCGGTTGTCGATGCCGAGAGCGCGCATGAGATGGATGGTCGTGCGGGTATCTTCGCTCGCGATCACCTCGGCGTTCGTGAGTGCCTCGATGAGACGCTGAGAAGCGTCGCCCAGATTGCCGATGGGAGTCGCCGCAAGAATGATCACTCCCCCATTCTCCCACCCGTCTTCGTCGCGCGTGGCGCGGCCGAAAATGGTCTGGGCCTGACGTGCGCAAAGCATCCGTTCTGAGGTCGTAGTGTTGCACTATGTCGACTCCCCCGCCCTTGAGAGGTACCCCTCTGGGCGCCGTGATGCTCGTTGTCTTCGGGCTCATTTTTCAAGACGTCGGAGCCTCGGTTGCTGTGCTGCTCTTTCCCGAGGTGGGGCCCGCGGGCATGGTCTCGCTGCGGCTGGTTTTTTCGGCGGCAATTCTTCTCGCCATCGCGCGCCCCAACCTGCGCGCGATCTCGAAACGCGCCTGGCTCATGGCTCTCGTTTTTGGTATTTCGCTCGGCGGAATGAACCTGCTGTTCTACGAAGCTCTCTCTCGAGTCGATCTCGGCGCGACCGTTACGATCGAAGTTCTCGGCCCTCTCGTGCTTTCTGTCATCGTCGCTCGTCGCGCTAGCGCCTGGCTGTGGGCGGTGCTCGCATTCGCGGGGGTTGCCCTGCTGAGCCTCGGTAGCGTCGGGGCCCTTGACCCGGTCGGCGTCGCCTTCGCCCTCGCCGCCGCAGTGTCGTGGGCGGGCTACATTTTGGCGTCTCGCAAGACCGGCCAGGTCTTTGCTGGCTTGGATGGCCTCGCCATCGCCATGGCGATCGGCGCGATCATCAGCCTCCCCTTCGGCATCACCCAAGCGGGTAGCACGCTACTCGAGCCGTCAATTCTGGTGCGCGGTTTGGCGGTGGCGATTTGTTCCTCCGCGATCCCTTACGCCCTCGAACTCATTGCGCTGCGCCGCATCTCTGCTGCCGCCTTCTCGGTACTCATGGCACTGGCTCCGGCCATCGCGACGGGTGCGGGATTCTTCGTGCTCGGCCAAAACATCACGCTGGTCCAGGGATTCGGAATCGCGCTCGTGATCGCCGCCTCCATTGGGGCAGTGCGAGCGGCATCCCGTGTGCCGGGCGCCCCCGGAGCGGGGCCGAACGCACTACTGCCCGAAGAGACTCCGCTGTAACGCGAAGCTTCTCCGGGCAGTGAACACCGTGGGTGCGGATGCTGTGTGGTGCAGGTGCTGTGTGGTGCAGGTGCTCTGTGAATGCGGGTGTTAGCGGGCGGTTGGTACCGAGTCGCTGCTCGCGTCATCCGGTTCAGCAGCATGGATGGGGTGGCTGCGCTCGAGGGCTGAGCCCTCGACATCCACGCTCGGCAGGATGCGGTCGAGCCAGCGAGGCAACCACCACACCGACTTGCCGAACAGGTGCATCAGGGCCGGGACCAGCATCATCCGCACCACGAAGGCGTCGAAGAGCACGCCGATGGCGAGGCCGAAGCCGAGCGGGCGAACGATCGCCAAGTGCGAGAAGACGAATCCTCCGAAGACGGCAATCATGATGATCGCCGCGGCGGTGACGACCGCGCGACCACTGCGCAGTCCGCTCATGACGGCGGCCCGAGCGGGCACCCCGTGAATGTACGCTTCGCGCATGCCTGAGACGAGGAACAGCTGGTAGTCCATCGCAAGACCGAACAGCACGCCCATGATGATGATCGGGGCGAAGTTCAGCAGCGGACCCGGATCGGTGACGCCGAAGAGCGCTCCCAACCAGCCCCACTGGTACACGGCGACCATCGCGCCGAATGCTGCCAGCAGCGACAGCACGTAGCCCGCGGTCGCGATAACCGGCACGAGTAGCGAACGGAACACCAGGATCAGGATGATCAGCGAGAGCCCCACGACTACTGCGAGGTACAGCGGCAGCACATTGGCGAGCTTCTCAGAAATGTCGATGTTTCCGCTGGCCGAGCCAGCAACGCCGAGCTGGATGTCTCCCGCGAGCGGAGAACTGTCGCGCAGTTCATGAACGAGTTCTCCCGTCGACACGCTCGTGGGCCCTTCCACCGGAACGACCTGGAACGCGAAGTAGTCCCGATCATCGGAGACACCGATCGGCGCGACGGCTTCCACGTCATCGAAGGCCAACAGCTGGTCGGCCAGATCGGCTTGAGTTTCGAGTTCTGCGTCTTCGGCAACACCGGCGGGCAGGGTCGCGGTCACCAGGAGGGTGCCGTTCTGACCAGCCCCGAATTCCTCGGCGATTGCCGTGTAGGTGCGGTACTGGGTCGAATCGGCAGGCTCTGACGAACCATCGGGCAGGCCCAAGCGCATCGAGAGCGCGGGGATCGCGACGATCAGCAGTCCGAGCGTCGCCACGATCAGCATGACCACCGCGCGGCTCGTGCGCATGGCGCGAGCCGGCGGAAGCACGTGCGATTCGTGACCGATGTTGGCGCGGGCCTTGCGAGAAAGAACTCGCTCGCCAAGAAGCGCCAGGAGCGCGGGGGTCAGGCTCACGGCGATCAGCACCGAGATAAGAACGCAGACAGCACCCACGGTGCCCATGACGCCGAGGAACGGAACGCCACTCACGTTCAGCGCGAGCAGGGCGACGAGAACCGTCGACCCAGCGAACAGTACTGCGTTGCCCGAGGTGCCGTTAGCGAGCCCGATCGACTCGTGCAGATCCATGCCCGCCGCTAGTTGGCGACGGTGGCGCTGCACGATGAAGAGCGTGTAGTCGATACCGACCGCGAGGCCGAGCATCACGCCCAGAATCGGGGTGACGGAGGTCATATCGACAACGCCGGAGAAGGCGAGCGAGCCTGCGACGCCCACCCCAACGCCAATGATCGACGAGACGATCGGCAACGTTGCGGGCAAGAACGAACGGAACAGTACGAGCAGAACCAGCCCGGCCAACAGCACACCGATGATCTCGCCGATGCCCAAAAGGCCATCGGTCGACGTGGTGATGGATGACGAGTAGTCGACAGTCACGCCGTCAATATCAATGGCATCCAGTGCGGCCGCAATCGCGCTCTTCGTCTCTCCCGAGAGGTCGAGCAGTTCGCTGTCGAAGGTGATGAGGCCGAGCGCTGTGGCCCCGTCGTCGGAGACGAAGCTGATCGCTGAGGCGGCATCCAGAAGGCGTTCGCCAAAGCCGAGCTCGCGCTCTTGCTCATCGATCAGGGCGATATTTTCGTCAATCGTTGCCTGCTGCGCGTCGAGCTCGGCCTTGCCGGCGTCGAGCTGGGCCTGCTGCGCATCGAACTGCGCGATCGAGGCGTCATAGAAGCCGGCGGCTTTGGCCTGCTCGATCGCAGCATCCAGTTGAGCCTGGCCGGCTTCGAGTTCTTGAGCACCCGCGTCTAGCTGAGTTTGACCAGTAGCCAATTCTTGCTTTCCGGCTTCGATCTGCTCGCGGCCGTCCACAATCTGTTGCGCTTGGTCATCGCGCTGAGCGTCGGTTTCGAAGGGGTCAATGACGTCGGTGACATCGCGTTTAGACGTGAGGCCGGCGAGAGCATCCGTGATCTCACTTCGCTGAGTCTCGGAGAAGGCACTGCCATCTTCGGATCCGAAGACAACGGTGGCAGAGATGCCGCCGACGTCGCCCAGCTGGTCGGTCAGTTCAGAGGCGACGCGTTCGGTTTCGGTGCCGGGAATCGTCATGGTGGAGGAGAGTGTGCCGCCGAAGAGGGCGAAGCCGCCGACTGCTAGGCCGAGAACGGCGAGCCAGCTGATGATGAAGAGCCAAGCGCGGCGGGCCGAAAGCCGGCCAAGGCGGTACAGAAGTTCAGCCATGCTGAAAGAGACCTCTCGTTAGGGACACAAAAACGAGCACGTCTTCGGGCTGCGATCCATGATATTTGACCTACCCTGAGTTTTCCAACAATTGTCGGAAAACTCACCCTTTGTGGGGTACCTCTGCGACAATCGACCAATGGATGCCCGAGTCGAACGAACCCGTCGAAGCCTGCAACAGGCGCTCTTCGCCCTCACTCAGGAGCGCCCCTTCGACGAAGTGACTGTCGGCGAAATCGTCGAACGGGCCGGCGTCAATCGCAGCAGCTTCTACCAGCACTACCCCGACAAAGAGACCCTGCTGGCCTTCGCCATCGAAGCCGCCGCCGACGAAGCGGGAGTGCAACTGGTCGATCTTGACCCGCTCAGCACCGCCCCACCGCCAGCCCTTCTCAACTACCTTTCTCACCTTGACGGCAACGCCGCCGTGTACGCCAGTGCGCTCGGCCCCCGCGGCTCAGCGTTTGTGGCGTCGCGACTGCGAACACGCCTTAATCTCATCGTGCGCCAAGGAATCCTCGATCACGATCCCACCGCCCCCGACGGCGTGCGCCTCGACATCGCGAGTGCCAGCATTACCGGCGCAACCTTCGGAATCATCGACGCCTGGCTCGCTATGACACCCCGACCGCCGGCGCGCACCGCCGCCGACTGGATCTGGCAGACCTTTACCGCGCCCCACGAACGCGCGACGCTGAGTACGATTGCGGAGTGAACCAGAGCAAACCGCGCGACTTCGACGCCATTCTGGCGAATGATTCGCCGTGGCTTTCGACTACGCCTGACGCGGATGCAGGTGCAGGTGCAGGTGCAGGTCATGGTGCAGATACGCCTGCGCCGGCGGACGGCGCTGATGCCGCGCACCCCGATTCCGTCGGTCGCCGCTACGCCGCCGCGGGCTCGCGCCTTGACGACTGGTGGGCGGCGAGAAATCCGCTGACCCGCCGCTGGCTCGGGTGGGCGGGGCCGGCGATTGTGGTGCTGATCGCGGCGTTCACGCGACTGGTCGGTCTCGGGCATCCGTCGTCGCTGGTTTTCGATGAGACCTTCTATGTGAAGGATTCGTGGACGCTCGTGAACCTCGGCTACGAGGCGCAGTGGCCGGCCGAAGCGGATGCGCTCTTCAACAGCGGCAAGGCCAACATCTTTCTGAACGATCCGTCGTTCGTCGTGCATCCGCCTCTCGGCAAGTGGTTGATCGGCTTGGGCATGCTGCCGGGCGGCGGCGAAGACCCCTTCGGGTGGCGCATTGCGACGGCCATCGTCGGCATCCTCGCCATCGTGGTGCTCATGCTGATCGCCAAGAAGTTGTTCGGTTCCACGCTGCTCGCGACGCTCGCCGGGCTGCTGATGGCCATCGATGGCAATGCGATTGTCATGAGCCGCGTCGCGCTGCTCGACAATTTCGTGATGATCTTTGCCCTGCTCGGCGTCGGCGCCATGCTGCTCGATCGGGAGCACTCAGCCACACGATTGGCGTTGTGGATCAGTCGCCGCGGGCTCCGCGGCGCGAGCACCGAATGGGGCCCGGCTCTGTGGTGGCGACCGTGGCTCATGCTCGCGGCCGTTGCCTTCGGCCTTGCCGCCGCCGTCAAATGGAATGGCCTCTACTTCTTGGCCGCTTTCGCCGTCTACAGCCTGGTGGTGGATGCTCTCGCTCGCCGTCAGGCTGGCATCGGCTTCTGGGGTTCCGGCACGCTCTTCAAGCAAGCACCCGTGAGCTTTCTGCTCACCGTTCCGGTCGCGCTGCTCGTGTACCTCAGCACGTGGGCGGGCTGGTTTCTCAGCGACAATGGCTACGACCGCGACTGGGCCGAATCCGACGGCAATGCGTGGACAGGCGTTCTCAGTTGGGTGCCCCTCGACATCCAGAGCCTGTGGCATTTTCAGTCGAGCGTCTACAGCTATCACGTGGGCGAAAATCGACCCCACCCCTACCAAGCGAACCCGCTGACCTGGTTACTGCTGATCCGCCCGACGAGCATGTTCTACGAAAACGTTGCGCGCGGCGACGACGGTTGTCTCGCGGATGCCTGCGGCGCCTCCATCTCGGGAATCGCCAACCCCATCATCTGGTGGGCTGCGACCGCCGCCATGCTGTACCTCGTATACCGCTTGGTTCGCTACCGCCAGTGGCAGACCGGGTTCATTCTGATGGGCGTCGCCGCCGGTTACCTGCCCTGGTTGCTCTATCTGAACCGCACCGTTTTTCAGTTCTACACCATCGTGTTCGAGCCGTACCTGATTCTGGCCTTGGTCGCCGCGCTCGGGGTGATCCTCGGCAGCCGCGACGACGATCGGTATCGGCGCACGAGCGGCCTCGGCGTCGTCGCCGTGTTTGTGGTCGTCGCGATCGCTGTCAGCGTCTTCTTCTGGCCGCTCTGGACCGGTCAGGTCATCGACTACGACCTGCTGCGCCTGCGCTGGTGGTTGCCGACCTGGGTCTAGGCCAGCCACCTTCGTGGCGTTCTGTTACGTCGCGGACGCGGCGACGGCATCCGGTTGGGTAGCCTGTGGCTATGGCTGAGCAGAGCGGTTCCGACCGCAACTATGGTTTTCGCACGCGCGCAATTCATGCGGGCAACATTCCTGATGCGGCGACGGGAGCTCGCGCCCTGCCGATTTACCAGACGAGCGCGTACGTCTTTGATGACACCGCGGATGCCGCCGCTCGCTTTGCGCTGCAGAAGTACGGCAACATCTATTCCCGGCTTGCTAACCCGACGGTGGCCAGTTTCGAGGAACGGGTCGCCTCTCTCGAGGGCGGACTCGGTGCCGTCGCCACCGGCAGTGGACTGAGCGCGCAGTTCATCACCTTTGCGGCGCTGGCGGGTGCGGGAGATCACATCGTCTCGAGCGCCAACCTCTATGGCGGTTCCATCACGCAGTTGGATGTCACGCTGCGTCGTTTTGGGGTCGAAACCACGTTTGTGCGCTCCGCCGACCCCGCAGACTATGCGGCGGCCATAACCGACAAGACCAAGCTGATTTTCGCGGAGACCATCGCGAACCCGTCCGGCGAGATTGCCGACATTGAGGGGTTGGCCGAGGTCGCGCACGCGCACAATCTGCCACTCGTCATCGACTCGACAGTCGCGACTCCCTACCTAAGCCGCCCGATCGAGTGGGGTGCCGACGTGATCACGCATTCGGCGACGAAGTTTTTAGGTGGCGCGGGCACGACTCTGGGCGGTGTGGTCGTGGAGAGCGGCCGCTTCGACTGGGCCACCGACCGCTTCCCCCTCTTCGACGAGCCGGTGCCGAGCTATGGGGGTCTCAACTGGAGCGGCAACTTTGGCGAATACGCCTTCCTCACTCGCCTGCGCGCGGAACAGCTGCGTGACATCGGGCCCGCCCTCGCCCCGCACTCGGCCTGGTTGCTCGCGACCGGCGTTGAAACTCTTCCCTTCCGGATGCAAGCTCACGTCGACAACGCCCGCATCGTCGCCGAGTGGCTCGAGGCCGATTCGCGCATCGAAACCGTGTACTGGGCAGGACTGCCAGGGCATCCGCACTTCGAGCGTGCTCAGAAGTATTTACCGAAGGGCGCCGGTTCGGTGTTCTCCTTCGAAGTGCGCGCGACGGGCACTCAGGGTAGCCGGGAGGTGGGCCAAAAGTTCATCGAGAGCGTGGAGCTGGCCAGCCATCTCGCCAACATTGGCGACGCGAAAACGTTAGTGATTCATCCGGCATCGACGACGCACGCGCAGCTCACCGAGCAGCAGCTCATCGACGGCGGCGTGCTGCCGGGTGTCGTGCGCATCAGTGTGGGTATCGAAGACCCCGAAGACATCATCGCCGACCTCGACCAGGCGTTGACCGCTGCGACGAAGGGCTAACGATGTCGACCGAAGAAGTACAAACCACCCAACTCAGCAATGGGCTCACGTGCGACCTCCCCGCGAGCTCACCGCTCGCGAAGTTGCTCAAGTCGCAGCGCACCTGGGTGGGGCCGGATGCCAAAAAACGTGCCGCCATCCTGCGCGGCGCCAGGTCCATTGCGATCGTCGGGGCCTCCCCCAACCCCTCGCGGTCGAGCTATTTCGTGGGCACCTACCTGCTGCAGTCGACCGACTACACGGTGTATTTCGTGAACCCGAATGCCGACACGATTCTGGGCCAGAAGGCTTACCCCGACCTGGCGTCGCTACCCGAAGTGCCCGACATCGTGGACGTCTTTCGCAAAGCCAGCGACATCCCCGCCGTGATCGACGACGTGCTCGCGATCGGCGCGAAGGCGGTCTGGGTGCAGCTCGGCATCTGGAACGAAGAAGCCGCCGTCTACGGCGAATCGCAGGGCCTCACTGTCGTGATGGACCGCTGCCTCAAGGTCGAGCACGCCCGCTTCAACGGCGGGCTCAACCTCATGGGCTTCGATACCGGAGTTATCTCCTCGCGTCGCGCGGGGCGCTAGGCCGAGCGCCAGCACCCCTGCGGGCAACAGCTCGCGCTGCCTGCGGGTCTAGGCCGACGGCGCCGAATCTCCGCCGAGCTTCTCGCGCACGCTGATCCACGCCGCGCGGTCCTCGTCGAGCCGCTTCAGAATTTCATGCAGTTCAGCGATCACGATTGATTGCTGCTGGTTGAGGGCAAACACCTCTTCGATGTCAGCCTTCGCCGCGGCATCCACGTCGTAATCGTGTTGGGCCAGCGCCGCAGAAATGCTGTCTTGGCGCTTGGCGGAGATCAGCAGAATCGCGCCTTGGAGACCGGCCAACATGCTGAGAAACAGGTTGAGCAGAATGTACGGATACGGATCCCACGTCGCCGCCGTCAGCGAATTCACCCCGGCCCAGATCAGCATGAACGCCATAAAGCTGATTACGAAGACCCAGCTGCCCATCGAATTGCGCAGCGTGTCAGCCGCTCGCTGACCGGTCGTGAGAGAGTCGTCGTGGGCTCGGTGCCAGTTGCGGGGTTTACGCGCGCTCATGATCTTCATGCAGCACAGCCTAGATCGCTAGTGTCCTGAGGTCACTCGCCGCGACGGTTCCGGCGTCGTGAGGAGCGCTAGGCGAGGGACAGCTACAACCTCAACGAACCTGACGCTCGTCATCCATCAGCCCGCGCAGAAAGCGCGCGTCGCGCTCGTACTCCGCGGCATCGTCTTTCAGTTGCGGCTTCGAGAGCCCAACGGCCTTGTCGCGGGACATCTGGGCAAGGTCGTGAAGGCGAATGATCGCCACCCGCAGAACGTCGCTCCACGTCGCATCCGATCCATAAGCTGTTAAGAGAACTTCGACTCGGCGGCGAGCGTCTTCGATGCCCGGTGCGTTGTGGGGAGTCACCGACGTCAACGGGACTGCCCGCGTGGCGAAGTACGCGAGATCCCACAGTCGTGGTCCCGGCGAGCACATATCGAAGTCGATTGCTCCCACAAGCCTTCCGTCAACGAAGGCAAGATTGTGCGGCGAAAAGTCGTTGTGGCAGATCACTTCGGCGGGCACTTTCGCAGGCGATTGCCACACGGCGCCGTCTAGCCCGAAACCGATGCTGGCGTCATGCAACTGGCGAAGGCGACGGGCGCCCTCCCGAAGCACGGCATCCGTCCACACAAAATCGGGTAACGGGTACAGCGGCACGTCGCCCTCGATGAACGACAGACGCTCCCGAGCGCCCTCGATACCGATCGGTCGCGGTGCCCAATCGACCCCGGCGACAGCAAGATAGTCGAGATAGCGGTGCACCGTCGGCGTCCACGGCCCAGCGTTGCGCAGCACGGTGTCGCCGCTGCGTTCGACCGCGTTCATGTTTCCGCCGGGAAGAAGACCATCCATCGTTTCAGCCTAGGCCGCTGTTCGGGGTTGGTGCAGTAACTTAGCGGTATGGCTGTGGCTCAGACTCGACGCGCTCGCGCCGCCCGACGCCGCAAACGTCGAGTGGATGCCGCCGACAACGACCTCACCGCTGAACAGTGGAACGAGATCACTCGTGAGTGGGGCGGCTGCGCCTACTGTGCCGCGACCGACTGCCCGTTGCAGAAAGACTGCGTTCAGCCGATCTCCCGCGGCGGCAGTTACACCGTCGGCAATGTCGTGCCCGCCTGCGGCTCGTGCAACGCCAGCAAAAGCAACAGCGAAGTGACGTCCTGGATGCGCCGCAAGCGCCTCGACGAACGCGCATTCCTCACGCAGTATGTACACGTGCGGCAGGCGCTCGGGATTCTGTAGCTCGCCAGCGCGATTGCCCTCGCGGTTGCGCAGAACACCCTTATGTACATTTCAAGGCCCTAAACGTACAATTGACTCATGTCGACCACCAGCATCGCGGATGCCCGCAAGAACTTCTCCGAGGTCATCGCCACCTCAGAGCGCGAAGCAGTTTTCATCGAGCGCCGTGGACAGCGCGCGGCCGTAGTCGTAAGCCCAGAGCAGTATGAGCGCATGATGGATGCGCTAGAGGATACTGAAGACGTTGCCGCGTTCGACGAAGCGATGGCCGACGAGGGCCCGAACGTTCCCTGGGATCAGGTCAAGACAGATCTGGGCTGGTAGTGGCCTACCGCATTGAGGTCACGCCCGCCGCGGCGCGTGCCCTCACACGAGTTGACCATCAGCATCGCGACAGAATTCGTGGCGCGATCGCGCTGCTCAGCCACGACCCGCGACCTCCCGGCGCCAAGGCACTTCAGGGGCGCCCCGGATTTCACGTGCGCATCGGCGACTACCGAATCGTCTACACAATTCAGGATGAGGTGCTGCTCGTCGTTGTCGTCACCCTCGGGCATCGACGCGACGTCTACAACCGCTAGTTCGCACTCAGCAGCGCCTCCAACGCAGCCGCATCAGTGAGCGGTAGGCGGCACACAAACTCTTCGCAGAGGTAGGCCGTCGGTGCGCCGCCTATAGCGGTGCGCGCGGCAAACAACTCGAAACCGGATGCCGCAAAAGCGTCGGCCTGAGCCTGCGAGACCGCAACACCAATGCCCCCAGCGCGGTGCAGCGTGCGGGCGAGACGAGTGAGCTCGCCGCTAGCCTCATCCTCCGTCACGACGACGAGTTGGCGCAGCGGTGCACCGAGCTCCGACATGAGGGTGAGGGCGGTTCCGAACGAGATGGGTTGCTGGGCTGCGAGTTGGCCGACCAGCTTCATGGATGCCTCGGCGGCATCCCGGTATTGGGCGTCGCCGGTGAGAGCGAAGAGGGTGTGCGCGGCGGCGGCCATGGCGCTGAGACCGCTGGGGTGGGCTCCGTCGCTGATGTCGGCTTCGGTCGAGAGACCTTGCGCAGCGAGCACCGAGTCGCTGCCACCGGGGAGGCCGAATGGTGAGCTTCCCGAGCCTGCAGCTCCGGCAGCGAGCGCGCCGTCGATGAGGTCGCGGGCGGCGATTGCGTAGCGAACCTCGCCGGTCGCGATCGAGAGTTCGAGCAGGCCTTGCGCGAGCATTCCACTGTCTTCGAGGGTTGCGGCCGCGTCGGAGAGGATGCCGTCGATCGAGGTGCGAACGAGTCGCCCCCCAGCGACGCCGGCAGCCGCAGCCGCGCCGGCTCCTGCACCAGCAAGAGCACCCGCCCCTGACCCACGCACATGCTCAGCGAGCAGAAAGTCAGCGGCACCGCGAGCCAGCGCGATCCACTCGGCCTCGCCGTGACGGGCGCCGGCCAAGGCAAGAGCTTCGATGGCGAGACCGTTCCAGCCGGTGAGAATCTTGTCGTCGCGGGGCGGGGCTTCGACGCGAGCGCGGCTGGCGGCGTCCAGCGAATAGTAGAAGCCTTCGACGCGTTTGCCGTCGACGGTGCTTTCGGAGTCGAGGCCCGACGCGAAGGCTCCTGAGGGCAGCAGCAACCGGTCGCGCAAGAACTCGGCGACGCCCGTGGCAACCTCGGCCGAGTCGGCGAGCGCGTAGGCGGCGAGCAGTTGGGCGTTGTCGTAGAGCATGCGTTCGTAGTGCGGGTCGGTCCAGTCGGCCTGGGTGGAGTAGCGGAAGAAGCCGCCATCGACCGGGTCGCGCAGGGCGGATGCCGCCATCGCCGTCAGCGTGCGGTCGGCAAGGCCGGCTGCCTCGGGCGAGTGTTCGGCGGAGCGGGCCCCGCGATCGAGAAGGAATCGCAGCACCGGCGTGACCGGAAATTTGGGGGCGTCCCCGAATCCGCCATGCTCGAGATCTTCGGCGGCAGCAAGCGCATCGATCACGTCAGCAAAGTCGGTGACGAGTTCGCTCTCCACACCGCGGCTCTGGGCGAGCGCCTGAGCAATCGCGGCCCCACTCGTCTCCACTTGCTCACGCCGCGCGGTCCACGCCTCCGTCACCGATTCGAGCACTTGCCGAAATGCCGGATGCTGCCCCACCGCGGTCGGCGGCCAGTAGGTGCCGGCAAAGAAGGCTCGCCCCGCGGGGGTGACGAAGACGTTGAGGGGCCAGCCCAGGTTGGGCGTGAAGGCGGATGCCGCCGCCAGATAGGTGGAGTCCACTTCGGCGTGCTCTTCGCGGTCGACCTTGATCGCCACAAAGTTGTCGTTGAGGTAGGCGGCCAGCACGGGGTCGCTGAACGATTCGCGCGCCATCACGTGACACCAGTGACAGGTGGAGTAGCCGATGGAGACCAGCACGGGCACATCGCGGCGTTGCGCTTCAGCAAAAGCTTCGGCAGACCACTCCCACCAGTGAACCGGATTGGTGGCGTGTGATCTCAGGTACGGACTCGCAGCAGATTCCAGACGATTGGGCATAGTCTCAGAGTATGTCGAAGTTGACCGTGACCTACATTGGTGGCCCCACCGCGTTGCTCGAATATGCGGGATTGCGCATCGTGACTGATCCCACCTTTGATGCCCCGCAGCTTTACCCCGACGAGGGCGGTGTGCCGCTCACCAAGACGGCGGGTCCGGCACTGAGCCGAGCGGATGTTGGCGCTGTCGACCTGGTGTTGCTGTCGCATCACGAACACCAGGACAACCTCGACTACGAGGGACTCGAACTTCTCGCCACGGGCGTGCTGACGATCAGCACCATGAAGGCGGGCTCTGACCTCTTCGGCGGCGGTGTTGTCGGTCTCGACTCGTGGGAATCCCGCGAAGTCGGCGCAGTGACCGTCACCGCAGTGCCGGCCCTGCATGGCCCTCCCGGTGCGGAAGCGCGCGTCGGCCCGGTCACCGGTTTCGTGCTGCAGGCCGAGGGCGAACCCACCATCTACGTCAGCGGCGACAACGCCTCCCTGCCGCTCGTGCAGCAAATCGCCGACCGCTTCCCCGACATCAGCATCGCGGTGCTCTTCGCGGGTGCTGCCCGTATCTCCGCCGTCACTGGCCCTCTCACTTTGACCTCAGCGGATGCCGCAGAAGCCGCCAGAATCTTGGGCGTCGACCATGTGGTTGGCCTCCACACCGAGGGGTGGGAACACTTCACCGAAACCCGTGCCGACCTCGAGGCTGCGTTCGCGGGGACGGGGTTGCTCGTGGAGACGCCGCCCGGGGTTGCTGTCAGCGTGTAGCGCTCGACGCTACCCGCTGAGCCCTCAACGCCTAGCGCGCGAAGTTGAGTGGGATACCGGCTGGGCCCACGAGTCGAACGCTCGAGCTCCCCGGAACGGGCTGCAAGACCACGTTGCGATCGCTGCCGCGTTCGTCGATGGCAATGGGGCGCCCCGCCACCAAGTCAGCGACGTCATCCGAGCTCAGCGTGAGCCCGTATTCCTCAAGCGCCCACGTCTTCACGGCGACGCTGTGCTTCGCGAACGACAGCGCATATCGCTCGTCGAATGAGTCTGCTGCCCCGACGAGACCCGTGACGCTAGCAAATCCGATGCCGATCGCAAGTGCGGTCACCACGAAGGCGCGCAGACGGTAACCCGATCCGGCAAACCAGATCAGCACGGCAATTACGGCAAACCCCAGCGCAGCGAGCACGCCAATGAAAGGGATGAATGCCCAGCCCTCTGTCGGGCTGTGGAAGACGCCGGGATTGTCCACAGTCGCTCGCTTTCGTCACGCGGCACTGGCCACTTTTAAGCTGAGTAGAAATTCTAACAGCGCCCGTCACCCGCGCCGCACGACAAAGGCCGACCTCCAACGCCCGGAGGGACGCGGATGCCGGCCTTTGCTCACAGCAGAAAAGGCGCCTTAGAAGGTCGCTTCGTCGGGGTTTGTTCCCACACGCTGGTCGCGGTCGATAGCGTCGATAGCTGCCATCTGTTCCGCATCCAGTTCAAAGCCAAAGACATCGAAATTCTCAGCCATACGCTCACGCGAGTTCGACTTGGGGAACACGATGATGCCGCTCTGCAGGTGCCAACGGATCGCGACTTGAGCAGGCGAAACCTCGTGGGCAGCCGCCGCGGTCTGCAGAGCAGGCTCGCTGAACAGGTCGTACTTGCCCTGGCCGAGTGGACCCCACGCCTCGATGTGCATGCCAAGCTCAGCACCGTAGGCGCGCAGATCACGCTGCGCGAATGCCGGGTGCAACTCAAGCTGGTCAACCGCAGGCACCGTGTTACTGCCCGCGATGATCTTGTCGAGGTGGGCACGGTGAAAGTTGCTGACACCGATCGAACGCGTCTTGCCTGCTGCCTTCAACTCTTCGAGCGTGAGCCAAGTCTCGAGGTAACGGTCGAGATCGGGGCGAGGCCAGTGGATGAGGTACAGGTCCACATAGTCAAGGCCCAGCTTCTCGAGACTGAGATCCATGGCGTCGCGAGCAGAGTCTGTGCCCTGGTCGCTGTTCCACAGCTTCGTCGTGATGAAGAGTTCTTCACGCGGGATGCCCGAGGCCTTGATGGCGTTGCCAACGCCCTGCTCGTTGCCGTAAATCATGGCGGTGTCGAGGTGGCGGTAGCCAACCTCGAGCGCGTCAGTGACGATGCGCTCGGTTTCTGCGGGGTCAACCTTGAAGACACCAAACCCGAGCTGCGGGATGGAATTGCCGTCGTTGAGTTCAATCTGGGGAACAGTCATTTCCCCATCTTGCCACTCACGACTGACGATTCCATCCGCGCAGATAAAGCTCCTAGCGAACGAGCTAATTTCTAACCGATGTGGCGCTCGTCCACTCCCGAGTACGCAGCGAGGGGGCGAATGAGCGCGTTCGAAGCCGCCTGCTCCATGATGTGAGCGGTCCAGCCGGTGATTCGCGCGGCGACGAACAGCGGCGTGAACATGTCGGTGTCGAAGCCCATGAGGTTATAGGCGGGGCCACTCGGGTAGTCGAGGTTCGGCTTGATGTTCTTGCGACTCGTCATGGCCTCTTCAAGAGTTTCGTAGAGCTCCATCATGTCGGGGCGATCGTACTCAGCGATGAGAGTTTCCAGCGCTGCCTTCATGGTGGGCACTCGCGAGTCACCGTTCTTGTACACGCGGTGACCGAAGCCCATGATCTTGCGCTTCTCGGCGAGCGCCGTCTCGAGCCACTGCTCGGCATTAGCGGCGGTGCCGATCTCGTCGAAGACGTGCATGACCGCCTCGTTCGCTCCGCCGTGCAACTGGCCCTTGAGTGCACCAATTGCTGCCGTGACCGCGCTGTAGAGATCGCTCATCGTGCTGGTGACAACGCGAGCGGTGAAGGTCGACGCGTTGAAGGAGTGCTCGGCGTACAGAATCATCGACACATCAAACGCGTTCACGACGACGAGGTCAGGAACCTCACCGAAGGTCATGTGCAAGAAGTTGGCCGAATAGCTGAGGTCATCGCGCGGCTCCACGAGTTCCTGGTCACGACGGCGACGCTGGTCGTACGCGATGATCGCCGGCAGCTTCGCCAGAAGCGTGAGCGAACGCTGCTGGTTGAGTTCTTCGTCGACCATGCTCGCGGGGTCGGTGAGGGTGTCATCCATGGCACCGATCACGCTGACGGCGCTGCGCACGACATCCATCGGATGCGCGGTGAGCGGCAACTCATCAATCACGCGCTTGGTGTGCGCGTCGAGGTGACGCTGCGCCCGCTCGGAGGCTTGGAATGCCTCGAGCTGCTCGCCGTTCGGCAGTTCGCCGTGCCACAGCAGGTAGGCAACTTCTTCGAACGTGCACTTCTCGGCTAGTTCTTGCACGGGGTAGCCGCGGTAGAGCAGCGAATTCGTTTCGGGGTTGACCTTGGAAATCGCTGTGGTGTCAGCGATGACGCCGGCTAGGCCCTTGCGGATCTCGTTTTCGGGGGTTCCGTTTGAGTCAGTCATGGTGCTCCTCGGTGGTGTCTGTCGAGTCAAGAGTGGTGGAAACTGTGATCTAAAAGTGGTTATCGAGAGTGAAGTTGAACACTGATGAATCGAAAGAGTTGTAGCTTTCGTAATCGAGCAGTTCATACAGGCGAGCCCTCGTCTGCATCTCACCGACAGCAGACTGCTGAGTGCCGTCGGCGTTGATTGCATCGAGAGTGCGCTCTGCAGCACCCATGGCACTACGCAACAGGGTTACGGGATAAATAACAATGTTTACGCCGATATTGCTCAATTGTGTTGTCGTGAAAAGTTCGCTCTTACCAAACTCTGTCATGTTCGCGAGGATCGGAACATCCACGGCATTGCGCATCGCTTCAAACTCGCCGAGGTCTTTCATCGCCTCGGGGAAGATCGCGTCGGCGCCCGCATCAACGAGCTGCTTGGCGCGGTCCATCGCCGCATCCAAACCATCAACGGCGCGGATGTCGGTGCGAGCCATGATCAGCAGGTTCGGGTCGCGGCGCGCGTCGGCGGCCGCACGGATGCGCTTGAGAGCAGTGTCCGTGTCGACAACCGCTTTGCCATCGAGGTGGCCACAGCGCTTCGGGTTGACCTGGTCTTCGATGTGGAGCCCGGAGACCCCCGCATCTTCGAGGGTCTGCACGGTGCGCGCGACGTTCATGGGCTCGCCGAAGCCGGTGTCGGCGTCAACGAGCGACGGCAGGTCGGTCATCCGCGAAATCTGCTGCGAACGGCCGGCCACCTCGGTGAGAGTCGTCAGGCCGATGTCGGGCAACCCCAGGTCGGCGCTGATGACGGCACCCGAAATGTAGACGCCGTCGAAGCCCTTGTCTTGGATAAGGCGAGCACTCAGCGGGTTGAACGCACCGGGCACGCGTAGCAGTTCGCCGCTGGCGAGGCGCTCGCGAAACTGGGCGCGCTTGGTGGCGGGGTCGGTCTGGGCATACAGCATTAGAAGATTCCTTTGGCAGTGATGGCGGGGAAGTTGCCGCGCACGGTCAGCCCGCCGAGTTCAGCTGGCGAGAGCTCGGGCAGGCGCTGAGCGACGTCCAAGAAGCGCTCGATTTCGTCGTTCGCGAGCACGCCATCCGCGAGCATGCGGAACTTGTTGATGTACTGATCGCGCGCGAACGGACGAGCACCGAGCGGATGCGCATCGGCGACAGCGATCTCTTCGGCGATGCGACTACCGTCGGTCAGCTCAATTTCGACACGACCACCGAACGCCTTCTCCGCGGGATCGATCGAGTGGTAGCGACGCGTCCACTCGGCGTCTTCCGCCGTGGTGACCCGCTTCCACAGAGCGATCGTGTCCGGGCGGTTCGCGCGCTCCGGAGCGTAACTCTTGACGTGGTGCCACGCCTGATCCTGCAGGGCAACCGTGAAGATATACGGGATGGAGTGGTCGAGCGTCTCGCGGCTCGCGTTGGGGTCGTACTTCTGCGGGTCGTTCGCACCCGAGCCGATCACATAGTGCGTGTGGTGGCTCGTGTGCAGCACGATGCGGTTGATGTTGGCTTCAACCAGTTCAGGATGCTCGCGCCCGAGCTTGCGGGCGAGGTCGATCCACGCCTGCGCTTGATACTCAGCTGAGTGCTCCTTCGTGTACGAGTCGAGGATCGCGGTGCGCGGCTCCCCCAGCTCGGGCAACGGAACTTCGTAGTGCGCGTCGGGACCGTCGAGCATCCACGCAATAACGCCGTCTTCACCTTCGTAGATCGGGGTGGGGCTGGTCTGGCCGCGCATGGCACGGTCGACTGCTTCGACGGCCATTTTGCCGGCGAAAGCGGGAGCGTGTGCCTTCCAAGTAGAAATCTCACCCTTGCGCGACTGGCGCGTGGCGGTCGTCGTGTGCAGCGCTTGGCCCACGGCCTGGAAGATGGTTTCGGTGTCGAGGCCGAGAAGGGTTCCGATGCCGGCGGCGGCGCTCGGGCCGAGGTGGGCAACGTGGTCAATCTTGTGCTTATGCAGGCAGATCGCCTTCACGAGGTCGATCTGAATTTCGTAACCGGTGACGATGCCGCGAAGCAGGTCAGCGCCGGTGCGGCCCGTGTGCTGAGCAACCGCCAAGATCGGCGGGATGTTGTCGCCGGGGTGCGAATAGTCGGCCGCCAAGAAGGTGTCGTGGTAGTCGAGCTCTCGCACGGCAACGCCGTTGGCCCACGCGGCCCACTCGGGGCTCACGCGCTCGTCGGAACCGAACACGGTGGCTCCGGGCGTAAACGGGTGGCGTTCGGCTTGCGCGCGAGCAGACACGACCGGCGCGCGGGTGAGGGAGGCGGTGGCAACAGCAGCGTTGTCGATCACGCGGTTGATGACCATATCGGTCACGGCATCCGTGGGTTCAAGCTGTTCGGCGGCGATTTCAGCAATCTTGTGCGCGAGCTGATCTTCGCGAGCAAGATTTTCGTCGCTGCGGTAAACGCGGAGGGCGTGGTCTTTCACAGTGGAGCCTTTCAGTTGGAGGCACGCAGCGGAGATTCTGCGGCCATGGCTAGAGCGCTCGTGAGCGCGTGATGGAGGTGAACATGAGTGGCGTGCGCGGCAAGCTCAGCGTCGCGAGCGACGATGGCGTGCACGATAAGAAGGTGTTCGCGAGCGGCAGCAGCCAGTCGCTCGGGATTGTCTTTGGCGAGACGACGCACGCGCACCAGATGGGTGCGCAGCGAGTTGAGCGCGCCGGTGAGGTAGTCGTTTTCGACAGCGTCATCGACGGCGGCATCGAAACGACGCACGAGATCGAAGTACGCGCTGCGGTCGCTGTCATCGCCGGCCAGCAGGGCGGGCACAGCGTCGAACTCACGTTCAAGATCAGCGAACGTCGTACCGCTGTGATGCTCAGCAGCCAAACGTACGGCCTTCACTTCGAGCGCTTTGCGCACATCGAAGAGTTCGCGGATGTTCTTCACCGACACATCCGTCACCACGAGTCCGCGGCCACTCTGGCTTGCCACGAGCCCGTCCGTCATGAGCCGCGAAAGGGCTTCGCGTAGCGGAGTGCGGGAGACACCCAGCCGAGCAGCCTGCTCAACCTCACCCAGAATGGTGCCGGGCGCGAGTCGCCATTCGACGATGTCGTCGCGCAAGGCTTGGTAGGCGCGGTCACTGGCTCGTACTGGTGTTGCCATGCGCACCTCCCGAAACCGCGAGCCCAGCGCCGAGACGGTCTAACCCCAGCGCAGGTTTGTATACAAGACTCTCAGTCTAGGCCTGAACAAGGAGAAATCAAGCCTAATTTTGGATGAATTGTATACAGATTCGCCGGGGTGCGGGTTCATCTCTCGTGAGCAGCGCGAGCCTCGAGATACGCAGCGAACGCCTCCCGGCTGGTCTTGCTCGGTCGATAGCCGAATTCGCGCGTGAGAGCTTGATTGGCGAGCACCGGGCGGTAGCGCAAAAACTTCACTTGAGCGGGGCCGTGCGGCGTCAAGCGCACAGCGTGCCCCACCCAGAGCGCAGCCGCGAGCGCCCACGCTGGCACGACGAGCTGCTTCTTTCCGAGTGTCTGAGCGATTTCTTGTGCCGTCACCTTGCCGTCGCCCGCCACGTTGAAGATTCCTGCTGGTCCTCCCGTTGCCGCTTTCACCATCACGGCGACGACGTCATCCACCCAGATGAAGACGAAGGGGCTATCCGAACCGGCGACGGAAAGCAGACGTCGAGAATCCCACAGCGCCGTAATTTGATTCTCCAAGCCCGGCCCGAGAATGGTTCCGATCCTAAAAATGGTCTGCGTGAGCTGGGGAGCCGTGACTCGCAGTTCAGCGAGCGCTTCTTCGACCATTCGCTTGTGGCGACTGTAAGGAAAGTCGTCATTTCCCCGCAGGGGGTCGCTCTCGGTGATCCACGCCGGATTATCGGCGTGATAGCCGTACGTAGCTCCGCTCGATGACACCACCACTCGTGAAACTCCGGCCTCGATACACGCGGCAAAGACCGCCCGTGACCCCTCAACGTCAACCGCGAATTCTTGAGTCACCGTGGTGCTCTTGCCCGGGTTCACGATGGAGGCGAGGTGAACGACCGTGTCGATCTCGTGGCGACGCAGCAGCTCGGGCAGGTCAGGAGCATCCGTCACGTCAACGCGTTCGTACAGCACCCCCGGCAGCCGTACGCCAGGGTTGGGGGCACGAATATCAGCGCTCACGACACAATCAATGGCATCGGATGCAGCCAACCCGGCTACTACCGAGGTGCCCAAGAACCCGGTGCCACCCGTCACAAGAACTCGACTCATGCGTGTGCCTCCGCTTCGCTCGCGGGCTCACCGGAATTCGGCCCCGCAGTGTCTGAGCGGCCCCGAGCCTTCCGACGCCCCCACCATGTGGCGAGCGCGAGCCCGGCGATGATGTCCCAGATACCCCACCATCCCGCCACAACGGCCATTCCGCCTAGTCCCCCAAAGAAGGTGAAGACGAGACCAAGGCCGAGGCCGGCATTGCGAATCCCGACTTCAAAAGTGACCGCTTTGGCTTCGTAGAGAGCGAGGCCACCCAGTCGCGCACTGGCGTAACCGAGACCGAGCGCAACGGCATCGTGCAGGAACACGGCGAGCAGAACGACGCCGACGTAGGCAATAAAGAATGCAAAGTTGCCCGCGAGAGCCGCGATGATGAACCCGAGCAGCGCGAGCAAACTGATCCACTTCACTGTGGGTTGAACCTTCTTAGCGAAGGCAGGCCAGCGGTTTTTGATTGCGAAACCGAGCACGAAGGGCAGGCCAATAATCAGCACGATCTCGAGCAACATTTGCCAGCCGTTGAGGCTGACGTTTTCAAGAATCGCGGATGCGGTGGGATGCCATCCTCCCCACAGCGACAGGTTCACCGGCAGCATGACAATGTAAATCACGTTGGTGACCGCCGTCATAGACACCGAGAGAGCGACGTTGCCCCGCGCTCGATAGGTGAGCACTTGCGAAATGTTTCCGGGCGGACAGCACGCGACGAGAATCATCCCGAGGGCGATTGACGGCCCAACCTGCAGCAAGAGGGTGAGCCCGAACGTGACGGCGGGCAAGAGTACGAGCTGAGCGACGAGTGAGATTGCGAAGGCGCGTGGGGCCTTCAGCACAGCGCGAAAATCTTCGATGCTCGTGTCGAGGGCGATGCCGAACATGATGAGGCCGAGCACAATGCTCAGCGCGATGAGCGAGCCCGGGCTGAAATTCAGAATCGCATCATCGATGGTCATGCCTGTTCCTTAATCTCGCGGGTCCGAGCCTGGCGGGCCTGAGCCTCATGGGCCTTAATCTCACGGGCTTTGCGCGTGAGGGCCTCGCGAGCGTGCTTCACTGCGCGCCGGTAGGCATCTTTGTTGACGTAATACGACATGCGTTCCAGCGCCAAATACTTGTAGCCGCCGGTAAGGTCTGGCCACGGCTGCTCGGCCTGCTCACGAAAGTGAGCCGCGGCGCGGGGAGATTCGTCTTGAGCCGCGAGATAGGCCGCCAGCAGCTCAGCCTGTTCGTAACGCCCCTGCCAACCGATGCCACTCGCCTCAATCATTCCCAAGACATAGAGACCGTTAAAGCTCGGCGGAAAAATGTTGAGATACAACTCCGGGGCGAGGGAAGACCAATTGAGGTACTCCCGCCCCACAAAGGGGTACGCGAGGCTGTAACCGGTTGCCAACACGATGAGGTCGTAGTCAGCCTTGCTGCCATCAGTGAAGTGCACGGTGTTGCCGTCGAAACGTTCCGGTGCGGGCACAATTCGAAGGTCGCCCTGGCCAAGATGGCCCAACACGAGAGTATTCACAATCGGATGCGATTCGTAGATCTTGTAGTTTGCGCGCGGGAACCCGAAGTGCACCGGATCCCCGGTGAACGCCTTCAGCACCCGAGTATCGACGAACTGCTTGATTCGTGCCGGCAGCGGACGCCCCTGATTGAGCGTGTCCGCCGGTTTTCCAAACAGGTAGCGTGGCACGAAGTAGTACCCGCGTCGCACGCTCAGATCGATGCTGTCGGCACGGTGCACGGCATCCACCGCTATGTCGCAGCCGCTGTTGCCGGCGCCGACGATCAGCACCCGTTTGCCCTCAAAAATACGTGCCTTCTTGTACTCGCTCGAATGAATGATCTGGCCAGCAAATTCGCCATCAAACTTCGGGATGCTGGGGTTCGCCAGCGTGCCATTCGCCAAGATCACGCCGTCAAAGCGTTTCGTGCGCGGCACGTAGCCTCGCGTGACGCTCGTGACATTCCACCCGTCGTCGTCGGTGGGCTCGAGCCGTTCTACCGTCGTGTTGAACAGGTATTTCTGGCCGAGATCGAAGCGATCGCTGTAGGACCGAAAGTACGTGCGCAGCTCGCGATGGCTCGGATAATCAGCGGTCGACTGCATCGGCCACTCGCGAAACTCAGTCGTGGTGCGCGACGAAATGAGGTGCGCAGATTCGTACATCGTGCTGCGAGGGTTGTCGATGTTCCACAGCCCTCCGACGTCGGCAGCAGACTCAAAACCGACGTAGTCGATACCCGCCTTATCGAGTGCGCGGGCAGCAGCAAGTCCCGAAGGACCAGCGCCGATGATGGCGATGGTGCGAGGCATACGTTCCTCCCCGGGTGAACAACGTTATTCAAAGCGTTTCCGCAGCTTACTAGACGGCTTTTGGCGAGTAGACCAATTAGTCGAGGCGTAGTCTTTTTTTTGCACGAACCGAACCCAGTGCTAATACTGGGCGTGCAAGATACCCGACGGTGAATACCCGAAACTCGCCGATCTTGCACAAAGGGACCTAACCACCATGCCCAAAAATCCTATGGTTGCGCCTGCCCGGCGTCGCCAGTGGGGTGCTGAATCGCGCCTCGCACCGCTACCCACCGTTCATCCCGCGCCGAGCGATCGCACCATCGCGCTCGCTCGCCTTGCCATTGTCGCCACCGTGGTGTTCTGGCTGACCTACGTGATCTATACGATCCTGCGTCAGTTCATCAACAACGGCACCGAAAGCTTTCGCTTTACTGCTGAAGCGATTTCGTACTTGATCGTGGTGACGTTCTTGACGTTCTCCGCGCTCATGTACCTGATCGCTCGACACGGCGCTTACCAACGCTTCCGAGCGCACGCTCGCGTGCCGCGCGCCGAACTCGATCGGCACTTCGCCGACAACGATGGCTCTATTACCGTGCTGGTTCCCAGCTACAGCGAAGAGCCGGATGTCGTTCGTGCCACTCTCTGGTCCGCCTGCCTGCAGGAATACCCCAGCTTGCGCGTTGTGCTCCTGCTCGACGATCCTCCCTTTCCCGACGACCCGGATGCCGCGGCTCAGTTGTCGAAGTCGCGCCAGATCACTGACGAAATTCAGCGCGAGCTCGCCGCGCCGCGTGCGCGCTTCGCTGACGCACTCGCGACGTTCGAATCTCGGCTGCGTCAGCAACGCCCGTTAGGCATCGCCGAGCTCGAAGATCTTGCCGGCCAATACCAGTGGGCCGCTGCCTGGCTTGAGAATAAAGCGGACAACGAGCAGCGCATCGACCACGTCGACGAGTTCTTTGTCACCCAAGTTCTTCAGGGTCTCGCGGGCGAACTGAACTTGACCGCCGATGCATTGTCGGCGGCTCTCGCCGAGCGCATGGTGCCGCCCGCTACTCGGCTGCACGAGCTCTACCGTCGCCTCGCGCGCACCTTCGATGCCGAGCTCTCCACCTTTGAGCGCAAGCTCTACGCGTCGGTCTCGCACGAGGCCAACAAGGCGATGAACCTCAACGCCTACATCGGTCTCATGGGTGGCAACTACCACCCCGAAGAAACTCCGGACGGCACTGTGCTTCGGCCCGTCGCCCTCGCCGACGCTGGCGACCTGTCCATTCCCGATTCGGAATACCTTCTCACCCTTGACGCCGACTCTCTCCTTTTGCGTGACTACTGCCTGCGTCTGGTGTACCTCCTCGAGCAAAAAGACAACGCTCGCGTTGCTGTCACTCAGACGCCGTACTCCTCATTCCGCGGCGCGAGCACACGGATCGAGCGGCTCGCGGGGGCAACAACCGACCTGCAGCACATCCTTCATCAGGGCAAGTCGTATTACGGCGCCACCTTCTGGGTGGGAGCTAACGCCGTCATCCGCAAGGCTGCTTTGGATGACATTGTCGAGACCGAGACCGAGGGCGGCTTCACCGTCAAACGGTACGTTCAAGATCGCACGGTTATCGAAGACACCGAATCGAGCATCGACCTGGGCACCCACGGCTGGACGCTCGTGAACTACCCCGAGCGCCTCAGCTACAGCGCGACCCCGCCCGACTTCGGTTCTCTGGTGGTTCAGCGTCGCCGCTGGGCCAACGGTGGCCTGCTGATCATGCCGAAACTCATGCGTCAGCTGCGCGAGCGTCGTGCCCGTGGCGAGACTGTACCGTGGACCGAGTTCTTCCTGCGCGTGAACTACATGACGTCGATCACCTGGGCCAGCTTCGGCCTCGTGTTCCTGCTCGCCTACCCGTACGACAGCCGCCTCCTGAGCCCGGTCGTGCTACTCGCCGCGGTGCCGTACTTCTTAGCGATGGGAAGTGACCTTCGCTATAGCGGCTACAAGTTCACCGATATCTTCCGCATCTACGGCTTCAACCTCATCCTGCTCCCGGTGAATCTCGCTGGCGTACTCAAGTCAATTGAGCAGGCCATCACGAGTAAGAAGATTCCGTTCGCCCGCACCCCCAAAGTTCGCAATCGCACCGCAACGCCGCTGCTCTATGTGATCGCGCCGTTTGTGATCATCGGTTTCTCTGCCTTTACGTTCTGGCGCGACTTCAACGCCGGCAACTGGGGAAACGCTGCCTTCGCGGCTTTCAACACGGTGCTCGCACTTCTGGCCGTGATCTCCTATATCGGACTCTGGAACGCCGTTGTTGACATCTGGTTGGGCATCACTCGTCCACTCTTTGTTGAGCGCAAAGCCAAGACACAAAAGGTAGCGCCTGCGCCCGAATCGACCACACTCGATTGGCGCTCCATCCTTTACTACGGAGACGACAGCGGATCGCATCGCAAGGTGCGGGACTCGATCGTTTTCGCCGAAATGCTCCCGCCCATTGACGAAACCAGAGAGGTTCGCTCATGAGTTCTGCTACGCATCGCCTGTCCTTCTGGCGCCTTATTATCGCGCTGATTCTTGCCGTCGGTGTTGCCGCCGGGGGTCTATTCGGCTACCAAGCATGGGCATCAACCCAGGCCGCACCGGCGCCCGACCCGTGGTTCGCGGCGTACGTCGACGTCACGGCCACTCCCAGCTACGAGTTCGAATCTGCCACCAAGGAGAGCGGCCAAGAGGTTATGCTCTCGTTCATTGTCGCGGCGACCGACGACGCCTGCACTCCCACGTGGGGCACCGCCTACACAATGGATGAAGCGGCGGTCTCGCTCGACCTCGACCGGCGCATCGCCCGACTGCAGCAGCAAGGCGGCGACGTCGGTGTCTCGTTCGGTGGGCTCCTTAACGATGAACTTGCGACCGGATGCACCGATCACGACGCTCTCGTCGCGGCGTACAGTTCCGTGCTCGACCGTTACGCCTCCACCACCATTGATCTCGACATTGAGGGCGAAAACCTCAGCGACACCGCTGCCGGTGAACGTCGCGCGGCGGCTATCGCGAGCCTGCAAGAATCGCGCCGTGCCGCCGGCGATGACCTCGCTGTCTGGCTCACCCTCCCCGCCGCCACCTTCGGTCTCACCGAAGACGGCACAACCGCTGTAGCCCAGATGCTCGATGCCGGTGTCGATATCTCGGGCGTCAACATCATGACGATGAACTTCGGTGAGAGCATGGACGCTGGAGAAACGAGCGGCGACGCATCCATTCGGGCGCTTCAAGAAACGCACCGCCAGCTCGGTGTGCTCTATGACCAGGCCGGCATCGAACTGACAGATGCCACCCTGTGGACGAAGCTCGGCGCGACCCCGATGATCGGCCAGAACGACAACGAAGCCGAAGTCTTCACGATGGACGATGCAACCACTCTCAACGAGTTTGCGCTCGAACAGGGCCTCGGCCGGATGTCCATGTGGTCCCTCAACCGCGATACGACCTGCGGCCCCAACTATGCCGACGTCACCCGAGTCTCTGACTCGTGCAGTGGTGTTGCGCAGGGTGATCTCTTCTTCGCTGACGTTCTCGCCGATGGCTTCGACGGCCACGTCGCAACCTCGGCCAAGACCATCACCACCGAGGAACCTACCGATCCTTCGGACCTCGTGGATGACCCGGCAACGAGCCCGTATGCCATCTGGACTGAAGACGCCACCTACCTTGAGGGCACCAAGATCGTCTGGCACCACAACGTCTACCAAGCGAAATGGTGGACCCGAGGCGACCTTCCCGACAACCCCGTACTGAATTCGTGGGAAACCCCGTGGACTCTTGTCGGCCCCGTTTTGGAAGGCGAAACCCCCGTAGAGGTTCCCACCGTACCCGCGGGCACCTACCCTGCCTGGGATGGAACTTCCGTCTACGAAGAGGGTGACCGCATTCTGTTCGACGGAGTTCCGTACGAGTCGAAGTGGTGGAATCAGGGCGACAGTCCGGCCGCATTCTCATCGGACCCCGACGGTACGCCGTGGATCCCACTCACCACGGAAGAGATTCGAGCGATCACCGACCCGGATGCCGCAGAACCGGCGTCCGCTTTAGCTCCGGCCAGCACCGAACGATAGATGTCTCGTTCAGGGCTTGGTTGGTTACGGGAGGCAGGGCGGCGGGACTCGGGTTCGACGCCGCCCTGCTGCCTCCACTAGCCGTTAGGCGCGAGAGGCTTCCCGTTCCGCTCGGCGGCGACGCTGCTCTTCGGGATCGGGCAGCGGCACGGCAGCGATGAGGCGCTGCGTATACGCCTCTTGGGGATTGCGCAGCACTTGATCGCGCGTTCCCTGTTCGACAATCTTGCCGCGGTGCATCACGGCGATGCGGTCGGCCAGAATATCGATCACCGCGAGGTCGTGGGTCACGAATAGGCACGCAAAACCCAGCTCTTTTTGCAGCTCCTGAAAGAGCTCAAGCACCTTGGCCTGCACCGAAACGTCGAGCGCAGACGTTGGCTCGTCGGCGACGAGCAGCTTGGGGCTGAGCGCGAGCGCGCGAGCAATTCCGACGCGCTGGCGCTGACCACCCGAGAGTTCGTGCGGGTAGCGGTTACGCATGTGCGAGGAAAGCTGCACTCTGTCAAGAAGCAGGCTCACGCGGGCTTCCTCATCTTTGCGACTGAAGCCGCCACCGAGGCGCAGCGGTTCTCCGATGCTCTCGCCTATCGGCATCCGTGGGTTCAAGGATGAACCCGGGTCTTGAAAGACGATGCCTATGTCTCGTCGAACGGCGCGCAGATTGCTCTTATTGATGCCCACCATGTTGGTGCCCACGATGTCGAGCGTGCCCTCCACCGCGGGCAGCAGCCCGACGACGGCACGACCGATGGTGGTTTTACCCGAACCCGACTCCCCCACAAGACCGAGCACTTCGCCCTGCCGAATAGTGAGGTTGATGCCTTCGGCGGCACGAAACGCGGGTACCCGGCCGCGCTTGGGGTATTCCACGGCAACGTTAGACATGGTCAGAACAACTTCGCGGTCATCCTTCGAGGCGGATGCTTCGCCGGCTTCACCGAGGTGAGGCACGGCGGCGAGCAGGGCCTGAGTGTACGGATGCGTGGCGCCGGCGAACAGCGAATCTGCTGTTCCCGTCTCCACAACTTCGCCATCCTTCATAACCATCACGCGGTCCGCGAGGTCAGCAACCACGCCCATGTCGTGAGTGATGAGGATAATTGCGCTGTCGAGCTTCGAGCGCAAGTGGTGCAGCAGCTCCAGAATCTCAGCTTGCACCGTCACGTCGAGAGCCGTCGTTGGCTCGTCGGCGATGAGCACGCGGGGGTCGCACGAGATCGACTGAGCGATCATGGCGCGTTGACGCTGCCCTCCCGACAACTGGTGCGGGTAGGAGTCGAATGCCTTCTGCGGGTCGGGCAGTTCCACCATCGTGAGCAGTTCAAGGGCACGTTTCTTGGCATCCACCCGCAGCATGCCGGCGTTGTGCACTTGAAGCGCCTCAACGATCTGAAAACCGATCGTGTACACGGGGTTGAGCGCTGTCATGGGCTCTTGGAAAATCACGGCAATACCGGCACCGCGCAATTGGCGCAGGCGGTGCAGGGATGCTCCGACGAGCTCTTCACCGGCGAGCTTCACACTGCCCGAGATGCGTCCATTCTCGGGCAGGAGTCCGAGTAGCCCCATGGCGCTCGTGCTCTTGCCCGACCCCGATTCGCCCACGATGGCGAGAACTTCGCCGCCCTGGAGCGTGTAGCTCACGTTCTTGGCGGCAGTCACCCACTCGCCCTCGACCCAGAAGTCGACGCCCAGGTCGGTGACCTCGATTGCGGGAACCTTAGTGGTAGCCCCAGTAGTTGCTGCTTTAGTCATCAGGAGTCTCGCCTTTCACCCTGGATGCGTGGCTGTCGTGGGAACATGGTTCCGTGTCGCCAAACTTCACCCTGCACTCGCGATTCGGGCGCGTACTTTCGATTGTTGTCATTGCTGCGTTCGCAGCGGGACTTCTGGTCACGGCCGGTCAAGGCCGGTGGCTGGATGCTCTGCAGGTCGCGCCCGTCTTCGGACTGCTCGGCCTGCTCACGTGGGCCATGTTCTGGTGCCCAAACGTTCGCGTCACAGAGTCGGGCGTCACCCTGCGCAACGTGCTGCGCACCATCGAGGTCGCGTGGCCCGAGATTCGCCGTATCGACACCAAGTACGCGCTCACTCTGGAGACCCCGCACGGCACTGTCACAGCGTGGGCCGCGCCCGCTCCGGGCCGTCATGCCGTGTTCAGCGCTGTGCGCCAAGACGGTAAGAACCTGCCCGAATCGAGCTACCTCGCGGGCACGGTGAGACCCGGCGATCTCGTGACGTCGGATTCCGGTCAGGCCGCATTCGTCATCCGCTCCCACTGGGAGCAATTGCGGGATGCCGGTCATCTGGATGCCGCCACCAGCGAGTTCACGAAGTTGCGAGTCTCGTGGCACTGGCGCACTATCGCGGCTCTCGTGGCGCTGACTCTGCTCAGCGTGCTCACAACGTTCAACTAGCTGCACCGCGGTCACTTGTTTGACGTTCCGTCACCGGGACGCGCTCCGGGGCGTGATCCGGGAACGTAGGCCTTGAAGAAGTTGCCGATCTCGGAACCCAGGCTGCGCTGACGCGGCACACGCTTCTGGCGGGGGTCGAACGCATCGCGCAAACCATCACCAATGAAGTTGATGCACAGCGCAATAATCACGATGAACAGACCTGGCCACCAGAACAGCCACGGGCGCGTCTTGAACGCTTCGTTGTATTGGCTAATGATCTGGCCGAGGGAAATATCAGGATCGGTGATGCCGAAGCCGAGGAAGCTCAAAGACGTCTCAAGCAAGATCACGGCGCTCATCAACAGCGTCGCGCTGACCACGATGACACCGACCGTGTTGGGCAGGATGTGGCGGAAGATGATGCGGAAGTCGCTGGCACCCGCCACCCGTGCTGCGTCCACGAACTCACGCTCGCGCAGGCTCAGGAATTCGGCGCGCACGAGTCGTGCCATGCCGGTCCACGCAATCAGCCCAATCATGACGGCGAGCAAGAACGCATCGCCACCGATCGTCTGGCCGAGAACGGCACCCAGGATAAGTAGCGGCACGATGATGATCACGTCGGTGATGCGCATGATGACCTGGTCAACCCAGCCGCGGTAGTACCCCGCGAGGGCTCCGAGAACGACGCCGATGACAGTCGAGATGATTCCGACGATGAAGACAACGTTGAGCGACTGCTGCATGCCGCGCATCACACGGGCAAAGACATCCTTACCCGTGTTGTCCTGGCCAAAGGGATGCTCGCCAAAGGTGAATGGCCACCACGTGAAGGTCGGAGCGCCGCCGGGGAGCATGATGTCGTAGCGCTCCCACCACGTGGATCCCCACCAACCGGGGATGCGGAAACCATCGACGATAAGACGTGTACCGGTGAGGTCTGGTGTGAGCTTTCCGGTGCCACCAATCACGGTGCCCACCGAGGTGAACGCGAGCAGCACAAGAAAGAGCAGCACGAAGACCGAGACAACGGCACCGCGGTGCTGCAGGAAGCGGCGGCGCACAATCGCGCCCTGGCTCAGACCGACCGTGGCTCGCTGTTCAATGCTGAGCTCTTGGCCCACCGATTGTTCGTCGGCGATGGGGTTCTTATCGGTCATGATCAGCTCACCCGAATTCTGGGGTCAAGGGCCGAATATAAGAGGTCGGCAATAACGTTGAAGATAACGGCGAGGATGCCCGTGACGAGAAAGAATCCCATCACGAGGTTCACGTCGATGCGGTTGAGCCCCTCGCTGAAGAGCGAACCCATCGCCTGCCAGGCGAAGACTCTTTCTGTGATTACGGCTCCACCGATCACCGCCCCGAAGTCGAGCGCGATGATGGTCGCGATCGGGATCATGGCGTTGCGGAAGGCGTGACGCATCACCACGGTGCGTTCGCCGAGGCCCTTGGCACGCGCCGTGCGCACGTAGTCCTGGTTCATGACGTCGAGCAGACTGGCGCGAGCGTAGCGCGTGTAAGCCGCCAGCGAGATGATCATGAGCGCGATGGTGGGCAGCAGCATGTGGGTCAGCGAGTCGAGCATGTTGAGCCAGGTGTCATCCACGCGGCGGATGGCGGGAGTCGAGGCACCGATCGTGGCGATCACACCGTTGCTGAGCGGGATGCGCGCCACGTACTCATCCCAGCGGATGAACATCTGGTCGAGCACGAGCGGGATGATTCCCAAGCCACCGACGATGGCCGTGGTGCGAGCTACGACGGCCTTGCCATCACCACCGACGAAGAAGCCGACGAGGAGGCCGAGCCCCACCATGATGGCGAGGACGAGCAGCACAGTCCACGGGCTGTTGACGTAGTAGAAGAGGAACTGGAACGGCCAGCTCAGGATGACGGTCAGCACCACGATGATTCCGACCGCGAGCAGGGCCCGCCGGTTGTGGAAGCCAGTGGAGGCGAAGAGCACGACCGCGCCCGTAGCCACGGACATCAGCGCGATTCCGACGAAGCCGATCGAGGGGCTTTCAAACCAGCGCGTGACATCGAGAAGGATGAGCAACGCAGCAATACCGCCGCCGACGCTGACGAAGGAGATGACGCGCGTTCGCAGCTCGCCGCCGACGACGGAGGAGGCGATGAAGCCCATCACGAGCCCGATGATGAGTATCGACCACCACGGTATGACGGGGTCGCCGAGGAACGAGTTGAACTGAATAGCGCCGAACTCTTTGAGGAGCACCGCGACCCAGAAGATGGGCAGCGAGTAGAAGACAAAGGTGAGGAACGTGACGACGTAGTCGTAACCGCTGTACTGGCGAAGCGCGGTGGTCATTCCGATGGCGACACCGATCACGATCGCGAGAATCGTGGCGGCGAGCACGAGTTGAAGCGTGGAGCCGAGCGCTCCACCAATGGCTTCGATCACGGGCTGCTGGCCGCGGGCGACAGAGATGCCGAGGTCGCACTGGCCGATGAAGCACGCCCCTACTCCTCCGAGCCAGGAGAAGTAGCGCAGCACGGGAGGCTGATCGAGGTTAAGCAGGCCACTCAAGTACGCAATTTGATCTTGAGCGCTGGGATCTCGACTGCCTCGAAGATCTCGAAGCGGATCACCGGAATTGGCGGTTAGTACATAGACGATGAATGAAGCCACGAGGAGAACAAGAAGAGTGGCTACAAGGCGTCTGGCGACAAAGGTCAGCACCGGAGATCCTCATTTCGGGGGCGTGCACAACAGAACAAAACAGTGCCGACGAGCGGCATGACGACGGACTCACAAGTGGGCCGGGCGTGAAGCCCGACCCACTCGTGAGCGCTACCGAGGAATTACTCGGAGTCGGCCGGTGCCCACTCCCAGAAGTTCCAGAAGTAGGTCGGCGACAGCGGACTCGGGTCCACGTTCGTCACTGAGTTGTTCCAGACGGTGATTCCGGGGAACTGGAAGAGGGTGACGCCGTACGCGTCTTCCCAGACCAGCTTCTCGACCTCAACCTGGATCTCGGTCTGAACCTCGGGGTCCAGCTCGGTCTCAAGGTCCTTGAGGAGTCCGTCTACCTCGGTGTTGGAGTATCCACCGAAGTTGCTGGGCTGGCCGCTACCGAGGTACTGGTCAGAACCGGTGAGCGCGAGGCTCGTCGACTGCCACCCGAAGATAACCGCGTCGTGGGGGTTGATCGGCAGTGCTTCCTTGTCGGTGAATGCCCACGTGGGCTCCGAGTCGTCAACAACCGTGAAGCCGGCAAGAGCAGCCGACTGCTGGATGAATTCGAACTCCGATGCACGACGAACGTTGCCCTCGGGGTACCAGAACTTGACCTCAACCGGAGTGGTCACCCCAGCGTCAGCAAGGAGCTTCTTGGCGCCATCGATGTCGACCTCGGCGTAGCCGTCCGAACCGTTCGAGGATGCGATCTTGTCATAGCCGGGAGCACCAGGAATTTGGAGTACCGAGTCACGCAGAGTGGCATTTTCATTGAGCGGGGCGATCAGCTTGTCGAGGATTTCTTGACGGGGAATGATCTTCAGGAAGGCCTGACGAACTGCCTTTGCCGTCGCTTCGTCTCCGCCATAGGTGGCGGGGTCGAAAGGACCACCGTTGTTGAACGTGAGGTCGATGTGCTCATACGTGGCCTCATCACCAGTGACGTACTCAGCGTTACCCAAGCCCTTGACGAGCTCAAGCACGTCGGGAGTCGGCTGGCCGGCGGCGATCTGAACGTCACCATTCTCGATGGCCTGCACCTGAGCGGTCGAGTCTTCGATCTGACGGACGATGATGCGTTCGTACTTGGGCGACGGACCCCACGTGTAGAGCGGGTTGGCCTTGAGCGCAACGTACTCGTTCTCTACGAGTTCGTCGAGAACGTAGGCACCGCTCGAGAGAGCGACGAGTTCGTTGTCGGGAGTGCTCGGCGCTTGGTAAGCGTCGTTCCACGCCTTGGCGACCGGAGTCAGCCACTCGACGTCGTCGTTCTGAACTGCCTCGACGAACATCTTCTTGGCTTCCTCAGGATCAGTGATCTCGGGGTAAGCCAGCTCTACGACACCGTGAGCGGCAACACCCATGTCGAACTGGAGCTCCCAGTCAACGTAGGCCTTGTCGTACACGATCGTGATGCTCTTGTCGTCGATCTCCGGCAGAGCCGAAGCGAGGTCACCACGCGGGTTGGCGTGGGTGAACAGCGGAGCACCCTCAGCATCCTCAACGCCGGCGAAAATGGTAGTCCAAGCGAGCAGCAAGTCAGCGGAGTCGATGGGCGTTCCATCAGACCAGGTGACGTTGTCGTTGAGGGTGTACTTGACCGTCAGTGGGTCATCGCTGGTCTTCTCGAAGGAACCGAAGTCGGTGTTACGAACGAGAGCAGGTTCGCTGTTGTAGTACAGGAATGTCGAGTTCATCATGTACAGCACAACATTGTTCGCCGTGTTGTTACCTGCTGCACTGCTTCCGTTGAAGTTGTCGATCAGGTCATTCCACGCCACCGTGATTTCGGTATCGGCGATAACTTCTGATTCATACGGCGGAGTACACCCTGTTAGGGCGAGGGCTCCAGCCGCGAGTACAGCTATAGCAGCTGAGACGCGCTTCTTCTTCATCTTTCCTCCAGTAGAAAGGTGGTCGAAGGGACGGCGTAGACCAATCCCATGGCCGCCATTACACCGTATTCCTGAACGTGAGAGCAATAGAAACTGACGATTAGCACAATTCGCAACAAGAACGACGGATTCCTGCGTGGATTACTGTGTCTACCCCACAGTGGGGGTAACGATCGGGTGACGGAGATTAGCAGTTTTCGCGTTGCGAGAACTTAACATATGCACAGGCTCGAAGCCGCGCATCCGACTTAGAATTGAAACCCGCGAAGCCCACACCGGACGTCACTGTTGCCGCTGGACAACAGAGAAGGAGGGCGCTCATGTCGCCCGAAAATGCCCCGATCACGATCTCGATCGAACGCACCGTCGACCCGGCCCGCATTGCGGAAGCCACCGCCTGGATGCAAACCGGCATTAACCTTGCCACCAGCTATCCCGGCTTTCTCGGCTCGGGTTGGGTGCGCGCTGGCACCAACAGCACCACGTGGCACATGCTGTACCGATTCGCGGATGACGCAGCGCTCTTGCACTGGGAGCAATCGCCCGAACGCGCGTGGTGGCTGCAGAGCGGCAGCGGGTTCGTGCACGATCAGCGCACCGAACGCCGCACCGGAATCGAAGGCTGGTTCGATGAGCCAACCGAGGTCACCGTTGAACAGGCGGGCCTCGTTTCGCCCGTGCCCGCCGCTCCCCCGCGCTGGAAGCAAGCCGTGACCATCTGGCTGGGTTTCTTCCCGCTCAACCTTCTCTTCACTCTGCTCGTGACGATGCTGGTTCCCGGCTGGGATGCGCTGCCGATCGTCGTGCGAGTGCTCCTCACGACGCTCTGCCTGACGCCGATCATGACGTACGTCTTGCTGCCCGGGGTCACGCGGATGCTGCGACGCTGGCTGTCACCGAGGCCCTAGTCGACGCCCACACCGCGTAAGCTGAAGGGCTATGTCTGCCTCCGACGTTCACTCCGCCAGCACTGCATCCTCCGCGCCCGCTGACGTTGTTGTGACGTACCCGCCCGAGCTGCCCGTCAGCCAGCGCAAAGATGACATTTTGGCGGCCATCCGCGACAACCAAGTCGTGATCATCGCGGGAGCGACCGGTAGCGGAAAAACCACCCAGCTACCCAAGATTTTGTTGGAACTGGGTAAGACATCCATCGGGCACACGCAGCCGCGAAGGATCGCCGCGCGCACGGTGGCCGAGCGCATCGCCGAAGAGCTCGGCACCGAAATGGGTGACCTCGTCGGTTACCAAGTGCGTTTCACCGACCGTGTGGGCAAAAACACGCGTGTGAAGCTGATGACCGACGGCATCCTGCTGAATGAGATTCACCGCGACCGCGACCTCAAAAAGTACGACGCGATCATCATCGACGAGGCCCACGAACGCAGCCTCACCGTGGACTTCTTGCTCGGCTACCTCAAGCAGCTGCGCGCCCGGCGCCCGGATCTCAGCATCATCATTACGAGTGCCACGATCGACCCCGAGAGCTTCTCGAAGCACTTCGATGGCGCGCCGATTATTGAGGTTTCTGGCCGCACCTTCCCGGTGGAGATTCGGTATCGCCCGCTCGTCGCCGAAGAAAACGTTGGCGACGATCTCGAATCCGAGGACGCCGAAGAAGCTGCCGCCAACCGCGCCGATCGCGACTACTTGGAGGGCATCAACGACGCGCTCGACGAGCTCTCCCGCGAGAGCGACGGCGACGTGCTTGTGTTCCTCTCGGGTGAAACCGAGATTCGGGATGCCGAAGAGGCGATCCGCGGCCGTATCAACGCGGGCAAGCTCTCCGAAGGCACCGAGGTGCTCCCCCTTTACGGTCGCCTGAGCGCCGCCGAGCAACACCGGGTCTTCGAGTCACGGCGCACTCCCGGCACGCGGCGCCGTATCGTGCTGGCCACCAACGTGGCCGAAACCAGCCTGACCGTTCCCGGCATCCGCTACGTCATTGACGCCGGAACCGCGCGCATCAGCCGGTACAGCACGCGCGCCAAAATTCAGCGCCTGCCGATCGAAGCGATCAGCCAGGCCAGCGCCAACCAACGTTCGGGGCGTTCCGGACGAACGAGTGACGGTATTGCGATCCGCCTCTACTCCGAAGAGGATTTCAACGCGCGGCCCGAGTTCATGGAACCCGAGATTCTGCGCACCAACCTCGCCGCGGTCATCCTGCAGATGGTGTCGCTCGGCCTCGGCAACATTGCCGAGTTCCCCTTCTTGCAGCCGCCAGACTCGCGCGGCATCAAAGACGGTCTCGACCTGCTGACCGAGTTGGGTGCCGTGGAAAACACTGCGGGCATCCGCAGCACGAAAACGTCGTCGAGCGCTAACGGCCCGCGCACGGGCGCAAGCAGCAAGGACGCGAAAGATGCTGCCCCGCGCATCACCCGCATCGGCAAGCAACTCACGCAGCTTCCCATCGACCCTCGCCTCGCGCGCATGGTGATCGAATCGAAGCAGCACAGCACGACGCGCGAAGTCATGGCGATCGTCGCCGCGCTCAGCATTCAAGACCCCCGCGAGCGCCCCCTCGATAAACGCCCGCAAGCCGACCAGCAGCACGCGCGCTTCATCGACCCCACGAGCGACTTTCTCACCCTGCTCAACCTCTGGAACTATCTCGAAGAGAAGCAGAAAGAGCTCTCGGGCAACCAGTTCCGACGAATGTGCAAGAACGAATACCTCAACTATTTGCGGGTGCGCGAATGGCACGACGTGTACCGCCAGTTGAGCCGGATGGCCAAGCCGCTTGGGCTGGTTATTGGCGACGCGCACTCGAACCCCGACGGCATCCATCGCTCGCTGTTGGCGGGTCTTCTCAGCCACATTGGCCTCAAGGACGTCGCGAAGCGCGACTACATTGGCGCGCGTCAAACCCGCTTTGTCATCTTCCCCGGCTCGGCCCTCGCGAAGAAACAACCCAACGCGATCATGAGCGCCGAGCTCGTGGAAACGAGCAGGCTCTTCGCTCGCACGAATGCTGCCATCGATCCTGTCTGGGCCGAAAAGCTTGCTGGCGATCTCGTGAAGCGCAGCTATTCCGAACCGCACTGGGAGAAGAAGCAAGGTGCTGCCGTAGCGTTCGAACGCGTCACTCTCTATGGCGTAACGCTTGCCGCCCGCCGGCGCATCCAGTTCTCCCGCGTCGATCTGCCTGCAGCCCGCGAATTGTTCATTCGCCACGCTCTCGTGGAGGGCGAAGATGACCTCACCAAGCGCGACAAGCGGGTGTGGGGCTTCGACGCCTCCAACCGCGCGCTGCGTCGAGACCTCGAACAGCTCGAAGAACGCAGCCGCCGTCGCGACATTCTGCACGACGACGAAACCATCTTCGAGTTCTACGACAAGCGCATTCCCGCCACCGTCGCCTCCGTTCGTGATTTCGAGGGCTGGTGGAAGAAAGCGCGCCACGATTCCCCCGACCTGCTCACGCTCACCACGAATGACCTGCTCGAGAACGCGGATGACGCTGAAGTCGACGACACCGCCTTCCCGACCACGTGGGTGCGCGGCGATCAAACGCTGAGCCTCACGTATCGCTTTGAACCCGGAACCGACGATGACGGCGTCACCATCGCGGTGCCGCTCCCGCTGCTCGCCGGGCTGCGCCCCGAAGGCTTCGACTGGCAGGTTCCCGGCCTGCGTGAAGAACTCGTGACTGCGCTGATCAAGTCGCTGCCGAAGCCGATCCGTCGCAACGTCGTGCCCGCCGCCGACTGGGCCCGGCGTCTGCTCGAGAGCGTGCCGGACGATCCGGCGACTGCCGCCCTCGACGACGGCCCCGGCCTGACTGATTATCTCGCCAAAGAAATCGCTCGCCTGACCTATGTGAAGGTTGCGGCATCCGACTTCGATCTCGATCGCGTGCCCCCGCATCTCAAGGTCACCTTCGCCGTGATCAACGAGCGTGGCAAGAAGGTCGGCGCCAACAAGTCACTGCGCAGCCTGCAGGCCAGCCTCAAGCCGGTCGCCCGCGAGAGCGTCGCGCGGGCCGTTGAAGGCGCCGCACCGCCTGCAGGCGGCCGCCCGGCGGAGACGCTCGAACGCTCCGGCATCACCGCGTGGGATTTCGGCACGCTCGATCGCTCTCGCGACACCAAGCACGGTGGCAACACGATTCGGGCCTACCCCGCGCTCGTGGATGTCGGCGACTCGGTTTCGATTCGCCTCATGTCCACTCCCTATGACCAGGGCATTGCCCATCAGGGCGGGGTTCGTCGTTTGTTGTTGCTAGCGATCCCCTCGCCGCTCGGGTACATCAACGAACATCTCACGGGCAACGAAAAGCTCGTGCTAGCGCAGAGCCCGTACCGCTCGACGAACGCCCTCTTCGACGACTGCTTGCGCGCCTGTGTCGACTCCGTAATCGGCGATCGCGAGGTGTTCGAACAGGCCGAGTTCGAGGCGCTGCGTAACGAAATTTCGGCAGGGCTGGTGGACTCGCTCTTTGCAACGGTCTCCCTCGTGGCATCCATAGTGTCGGGAGTTCGACTGGCCGATAAAGCCATTCGTGCCGCGACCAGCATGCATCTGATTGCACCCCTCGGCGATGCGCGCGAACAGCTTGATGCACTCGTGTTCCCCGGCTTCGTTTCGGCGACAGGACTCACCCAACTGCGCCGCCTCCCCGTCTACCTCAAGGGCATCGAGCACCGCGTCACGAAGCTCACCGAGAACCCTGGCCGCGACCGCGGGTGGATGTCCGAAGTCGAGTTGGCGACCCGCCGCTACAAGGACGCGGGCGGCACGCTGCCGCTGGAGCAGCATCCCGAACCGCAGATTGCCCGCGCCCGGTGGATGCTCGAAGAACTGCGCTTGAGTCTCTTCGCTCAGCACCTCGGAACGGCCGAATCGGTGAGCCTTCAGCGCATCGCGAAGGTGCTCGCTTCCTGAAGCCGTATTTTCAGCCTCAGGAGGCTCCCACCGGCTACTCTTGAGGCTGCGAGTGGCGCGAAATCGTAGCCTCTCTTCTGAAAGAAAGCAGCTCACGCGTGTCCGAAAGCACTACCACCACCCCCGCTAGCCCCGAGATTTCCGCTGAGATTGCGCGTTCGTGGCTCCTGGTTGCGGCTACCCGCCCCGAAGACTTTGACGCTGCCGAGCGTTCGCGCGCCGACCAGATCATTCTCGATGTTGAAGACGCTGTTGATCCGCGCTTGAAGCCGAGTGCCCGCGACGCTGTCGTGCAGTGGTTGAGCAATGGCGGCAGCGGCTGGGTGCGCATCAATGACCGTGCTTCTGACTTCTGGTCAGACGATGTGGATGCCCTCGCCGGCCTTCCTGGCCTGCGCGGCGTCATGCTCGCCAAGGCAGAAGCGGCCGCTCACGTTTCTGAAACTTTTGACCGTCTCAAGGGCGCCACTCCCGTGATCGCCCTCGTGGAGTCGGCTCTCGGAATCGAAGAAGTTGTCTCGATCGCCCGCGCCCGCGGTGCGTACCGTCTTGCCTTCGGTAGCGGCGACTACCGTCGCGACACCGGCGCCAGCGCCGATGACCTCGCCATGGCCTACCCCCGCTCGCGCTTGGTCATTGCCAGCCGGGTCGGCAACCTTCCCGGCCCGATCGACGGGCCGACCGTCGGCACGAGCCACCCGGTTCTGCGCGAACAAGGTGACATGGCCGTTTCTCTCGGCATGACCGGCAAGCTCTGCCTCGACATCGAGCAACTGCCGATCATCAATGAGGTCATCAGCCCCACACGCTCTGATGTGGCGTGGGCGCGCGATTTCTTGGACGACTTCGAGGCTCGCGGCCGCGTCATCCGCGACGGCAGCGACCTGCCCCGCCTTGGTCGTGCCCAAAAGATCGACAAGCTGGCCCGCGCGTTTGGCGTCGAACCGGCCTAACCGTAGTGAATCAGCGGGCTCGCGAGTGCGGGCCCGCTTTTTCGTGCCTGCTTTTCGGGCGTACAGTCCGAATATCTTTGCTCTACGAGCAGCACCCCGCTCTTCCCCGCATCCGCCCTCGCGGTTAGGGTTGAGCCATGACAACGGCAGTCATTGTTGACGCGATTCGAACGCCTTCGGGCCGGGGCAAACCCGGCGGGGCGCTCTCCAGCGAGCATCCGGTCGATCTTCTGGCCGTCGTCTTGCGCAGTCTGGTTGATCGTCACGATCTCGACCCCGCCACCATCGACGATGTGATGGGCGGCTGCGTCACACAATCTGGCCGCCAGGCAGCCAATGTGACCCGCACTGCGGTGCTGGCTGCGGGGTTCCCCGAGTCGGTGCCGGCCACCACGATCGACCGCCAGTGCGGCTCCAGTCAGCAGGCCGCGCACTTCGCCGCTCAATCGATCATGGCCGGGGTCAATGACATCGTCATCGCGTGCGGTGTCGAGCTCATGAGCACCCACCCGATTGGGCAAGCGACGCTCGGTCAAGGTGGAATGAGCCGCCTTACCCGTAACCGCTACCCCGAAGGATTCGTCACGCAGGGCATCTCGGCAGAGCTCATTGCCGCGCGCTGGGGCCTGGAACGCGACGACCTCGACGTCTATGCGGCCCTCTCCCACGCTCGTGCCGCGGCCTCCGATTTCAGCTCGGAGATTCTGCCGCTCGCTGGCCTCGATCGCGACGAAACCGTGCGCCCCGGCACCACCGCCGAGAAGCTCTCTGCGCTCGCGCCCGTCTTCTACGATGCCGCTACCGCCGGGCGTTTTCCCGAGATTCAATGGCGCGTGACCGCCGGCAACTCATCGCCGCTTACCGACGGCGCCTCCGCTGCGCTGATCATGAGCGAAGAGCGGGCCGCGGCTCTGGGGTTGACGCCTCGCGCGCGCTTCCATTCCTTTGCAGTCGTCGGTTCCGACCCCATCGAGATGCTCACCGGCATCATTCCCGCTACGCATCGCGTACTCGAGCGCAGCGGCATCCGGCTCGACCAGATCGACAGCATCGAGGTCAACGAAGCCTTCGCCTCGGTGGCCCTCGCCTGGCTCAAAGAATTCCCCGTCGATCCCACGATCGTGAACCCCCGCGGCGGTGCCATCGCGCTCGGCCACGCCCTCGGCTCCTCGGGCACGCGCCTGCTCACGACTCTTGTCAATCACCTCGACGCCAGCGGCGGTCGCTTCGGACTCCAAGTGATGTGCGAAGGCGGCGGCATGGCCAACGCAACCCTCATCGAAAGGCTTTAATGCACATTCAGGATGCCGCAGCGCTCATCACCGGCGGCGCCAGTGGACTCGGACTGTCCACCGCTCACGCTCTCGCCGCGCAGGGCGCGCAGGTCACCATCGCCGATCTGCCCAGCTCGCGTGGACTCGAAATCGCCGCCGAACATGGCTTCCGGTTCTCCCCCACCGACGTGCGCTCCGAGGTTGACGTTCAGGCTGCCGTCGACCTAGCGCGCTCGGTGGCTCCGCTGCGTATTGTCGTGAACTGCGCCGGAGTTGCAACTCCCGGCAAGACGCTCGGGCGCAAGGGTGTGCTGCCGTTAGAGACCTTCGAGACCGTGATCGGCATCAACCTTGTGGGCACGTTCAACGTCATCCGGCTGGCTGCGGCAGCGATGGTCGAGACCGAGCCGATCGACGGGGAACGGGGCGTGATCGTGAACACGGCATCCGTCGCTGCCTTCGATGGCCAGATTGGCCAGCCCGCGTATGCCGCGTCTAAAGCGGGTGTCGCCGGGATGACTCTGCCGCTCGCCCGCGAATTCGCGGCGAGCTTGGTGCGCGTCATGACAATCGCTCCGGGCATCTTTGAGACGCCGATGATGGCAGGCCTGCCGCAGGAGGCGCAAGATTCGCTCGGCGCGCAAGTGCCGCATCCGTCTCGCCTGGGACGACCGGCCGAATACGCTGCGCTCGTGCAGCACATCGTCGAGAACCCGATGCTCAACGGTGAAGTGATTAGGCTCGACGGTGCGATCCGGATGCAGCCGCGCTAGCAGCCACCAATTGCGCGGCGTCGAGGACACTGGTCACAGCCAGCATCCTCGACACGTCGCGAGCCTCGTCTGAGGTTAGAGAACCTTGGAGAGAAACGCTTTCGTACGTTCGTGCTGTGGGTTACCGAGAACCTCGTCGGGATCGCCCGACTCCACGACAACGCCACCATCCATAAACACGAGCTGGTCGGCGACTTCACGCGCGAACCCCATCTCGTGCGTGACGACGATCATGGTCATGCCGGATTCGGCGAGACCCTTCATGACGTCGAGCACTTCGCCCACGAGCTCCGGGTCGAGCGCCGAGGTCGGCTCATCGAACAGCATGAGCTTGGGCTCCATGGCGAGAGCGCGCGCGATAGCCACACGCTGCTGCTGGCCACCCGACAAGTGAGCCGGGTAGGCATCCGCCTTATCAGCGAGGCCGACGCGAGCGAGCAGCTCTTGAGCGTGCGCGACCGCGGCCTCTTTCTTGACCTTGTTCACCCGGATGGGCGCCTCAATGATGTTTTCGAGGGCCGTCATGTGCGGGAACAGATTGAAGCGCTGAAACACCATGCCGATATCCCGACGCTGGCGAGCAGCTTCGCGCGGCTTGAGCTCATAGAGCTTGTCGCCACGCTCTTCGTACCCGACCAGAACGCCTTCGACACTGAGTCGACCGGCATCCACTCGTTCAAGATGGTTGATGCAGCGCAAGAAGGTTGACTTGCCCGAACCACTTGGCCCGACCAAACACATCACCTCGCCCTGCGGTACCGACAGCGAAATGCTCTTGAGGACTTCGTTAGAACCGAAGCTCTTCGAGACACGATCGGCATGCACCATGGGCACGCTACTTGTAGCTGCGTTCATCATTGGTGCTCCTTTCCTTCAGGATCGGTACTCAGGTCGGCACTGGCATCAGAACCAGCCTCGCCAGCGGCTGCCGCTCCCGGAGTCGTAATGACACCGGTCTTCAGCGTGATTGCCCCCGTCTCGGTCCCCGTCTTTTCGGGGCGAGCCTGGCCAACTCCGCGAGAGAAGCGCTTCTCCAAGAAGTACTGGCCCACCATGAGAATCGAGGTGAACAGCAGGTACCAGGCAGAGGCGACGAGCAACAGCGGAATCGGGTCGAAGATCACAACGGAGATGTCGCGCGAACGACCGTAGAGCTCCAGGCTGAACGGGATGGCCGTGACCAGCGAGGTGGTCTTGAGCATCGAAATAACTTCATTGCCCGTGGGCGGAATGATGATGCGCATGGCCTGGGGAATGACAACGCGAGTCATGGTTTGAATCCACGACATACCCAGCGCGGTAGCAGCTTCATCTTGGCCCTTGTCGACCGAGAGGATGCCGGCGCGCACGATCTCTGCCATGTAGGCAGATTCGTTGAGCGCCAGACCGATCACAGCGAGCCAGAACACGCTGATGAGGTCGTTCGTTTCGAGTGAAAGCCACGGCTCCGTGAAGGGGATGCCGATATCGATCGTGGAGTAGATCGTCGCGAAGAGACCCCAGAATACGAGCTGCACGTAGACAGGAGTGCCGCGGAAGACCCAGAGGTAGAGCCAGGCAATACCCTTAACCACCGGGTTGTCCGAGAGACGCATGACGGCAAGAGTGACGCCCAAGATGATCGCGATGATCATCGAGTACACCGTGAGCAACAGCGTGTAGCCCGCTGCTTGCGAGATGCGCTGATCAAAGATGTATTTGGCGAAGTTGTCCCAGCCATACGCGTCGCGCTGGGCAGCGTCCAGCACGAAGAGCGCGAGCATCGCCACCAGAATCACGGCGACAACGTTGCGCCAAGGGTGACGAAGACGAATCGCCTGAATAGCTTCCGCTTGATCGGCGCCGTTCGGCGACACCATGTCAGGTGTCGCCGAACGGTTAGAGCCTGATGCAGCCATCTACTTAGCTAGCGGTTGCCGCGTTGATGGTGATGCTGTCGACAGCACCGCTGAAGACTCCCCAGTCGTCGAGGATCGACTTGTAGGTTCCGTCGTCGATCATCGACTGCAGAGCAGCCTGGAGAGCGGCCGGAAGCTCCGAGTCCTTAGCGACGGCGATTCCGTAGGGCGCGGTGTCGAAGGAGTCGCCTGCGAGCTCAATCTTGTCTTCAACCTGGCTCACGGCGTACTGCGTGATGGGTGAGTCAGCGCTCATGGCGTCGGCCCGGCCCAGAGCAAGCGCGTTCGTGGCTTCGTCTTGCGTGTCGAACTTGAGGATGTCGATGGGCTCGTTGCCCGCATCCACACACTCTTGCGACTTCGCCGGAAGCTCGTCGGTCTCTTCGTAGGTTCCGGTCTGAACAGTAACGGTCAAGCCACACGCATTAGCGGGGTCAACGTCGCCGCCAACTGCCTGCGCCCACTGGATGCCCGCTTCGTAGTAGTTCACGAAGTCGACGACCTTCTCGCGCTCTGCGTTATCAGTGAACGACGAGAAGCCGATGTCGTAGCTACCGCCGGTGACGCTCGGGATGATCTTGTCGAAACTGGAGGGCTCGTACTGAGTCTCGAGACCAAGGGTCGCGGCCATCGCGTTGGCGAGGTCAACTTCCCACCCGATGGGGTTTCCAGCATCGTCCTTGTATTCATTGGGCGCGTAGGTCGGGTCAATACCGATCACGAGCACGCCGGCGTCCTTGATGTCGTCAGGCAACAGAGCGGCTGCAGCTTCGTTCACTCCGACGTCGGGAGTGTTGCCTCCGGTGGTGGTTTCGGTGGTGGTGCTGTTGTCGACACAACCCGACAGCATGAGCGCTGCGGCGACAACCAGTGCCGGAGTCACGTACTTGATTCTCATGATTCAACCTTCTCTATTTCCCGATGAATAGCGGCGTCGGTTACGAAGATCGAATCCGGAACGGACGCGCCTCGCCTCAACGCCGACCAAGGAAGCCTACCGCCGGCTGCGCTCAGATCATCGTTTGGTGAGAAACGATCCGGTATCCATTAGGGGGTGGCCGTCGAAATCCTGCATGACGTGCAGAAATTATGCGGCAGAGGCACGGCCGCGTCATTAGTGGGCGCGACGCGCCAGCGGAGCTAGTACTCACCTTCGTTCGCTGCTTGCAGCTCTGCGAAGTTGATCGTGCGTAGCTCACGCAGTCGAGTTTCGCGGTCCTTCTGATATTGCGGATCGGCAGCCGGCATGTACGCGTCGCGCAATTTGCCGATGATCGCGGTCCCGATCTCGCTCCACGCCAGTTCGCGCGCTTCGTCGATGATGTTCGAGATCAGTTCGCCGTCCATGGATGCTTGGCGAAGCCCCTCGGTGAGCCCCTCCTGGACTGCACGGTTGCGTTCCGTACGCGTGACCTTGAGCAGCCGTTCCGCTTGGTCAGCCAAGTGGTCGAATTCGACGTGAACGAGGCCAGCCAGCGCACCGTCGTCGTAGTCGAGGTGATCGCGAGCGGCGTCGACGATGATTCGATTCTTGACCGCCATTCGCACCGCGTTGCGCGCGATGAGAACGCCCTCTTCGACAACACGTTCGATGGGCGCTTCTTCTACGGGCTCGGGCGCCCTAAATTTGCCCAAGTTGAGGCGCGGGCGCCGCCGAAAGAGTCTCACAGTGCAATTGTTCCGGGTTAGTTGGATAAGGGGTATCCCCCATCCGGTGCAGCTTAGGTGGCGAAGCTGAACGGACTACAAAGTCTTTTCGTAGCAGATACCAAATGGGATGTTGGCGTAGTCGCCAAAAGGCTCGATGTGTACGTAGCCCAGGCTTTCGTAGAGCGCCATAGCGGGCAACTGAGCGTGACCGGTTTGCAGTACGAGCGAGCGAGCCGAAGCTGCGCGAGCTACACCTTCCAGCTCATTCATGAGGCGGCGGGCAGCGCCCTTGCCCCGATGGTTCGAGCCAACGAAGACCTTCTTAACTTCAAAGGACTTTCCGAACCGGCGCAGCGCGGCGTGACCGATGACGGTATCGCCATCGAGCGCGAGAAGCGTATGACTGACGTCGCCGGGCGAGACCGTCAACGCAGCATTTACTGCGCTGCGGCCCATCTCATCGAGGGCGGCCTGACGATCGGCGTACATCGCCGTCGTCTCGACCTCCATCAGTTCACGCTGGGTAACCGCGCGTGGGTCGAGCCAGTCGACCCACTCAACGGTCAGGCTCACTCCGTTTTTACCTTGGTGGTTGCCGAGGCGTTGGCCTCATACGAGGTGTTGGTCGACTCGAAGAAGTTCACGAGCTCGAGAGTGTCGTTGGCTGTCGCCATCCACTTGGCCGGGTTCGACACCTTGTAGTGCGCATCGAAGCCGAGCTCCTCCAACCGACGGTCAGCCAGGTACTTGACGTACTGGTTGATGTAGTTGGCGTTGAGACCAAGGATGCCGCCGGGGAGCAGGTCGTGGTTGTAGGCCTCTTCCATTTCCACAGCATCCAGAATCATCTGGCGAATTTCGTCAGCAAACTCTTCCGTCAAAATCTCGGGATTCTCTTCCATCACTGTGAGGATCAGGTTGATTCCGAACTTGAGGTGCAGGCTTTCGTCGCGAACAACCCAGTCCATGAGCGAACCGAAGTTACGCAGCAGGTTGCGCTGACGGAACGACAGGGCAACCATGAAGCCCGAGTAGAACCAGATGCCTTCGAGCACCACGTTGTAGGCAACGAGGTTGCGGATGAAGTCCTGCTTGCCTGCGATGGTGTCGATGTCGAGAGTTTGCTCCGTCATACGACGGATGTACTTCATCTCGAACTCTTCCTTGCGAGCCATCGATGGGACGTCAACGTGAGAGTTGTACGCAGCTTCGCGGTCGATGGGGAAGGTTTCGAGAACGTACTCGAAGCTCATGCAGTGGTTCGCTTCTTCCCACATCTGCTTCGCGAGGTACAGCGAGCATTCTGCGGCCGAAACGTAGGGGTACACGCCAAAGGCCAAGGCCTTGTTGACGAGCAACTCGTTCGGGTTGAAGTAGCTCATGAGGAAGGTCACTGCGTGACGCTCTTCATCGGTCATCTTCTTGAAGTCGGCGATGTCTTCGCCCAGCTGGATCTCGTTAGGGAACCAGGTGTTAGCAACGGCCTGGTCATACAGGTCCATGGCCCATTGGTACTTGATGGGCTTCAGCAGCAGGCCGTCTTGCAGGCCGGTTCCTAAGATTCCCATTACTGGCAGCTATCGCACTGGAGGTCGTCCATGGGATCGACCGGTACGAAGTAGTCGTCTGTCGTGTTTTCGCGATTCATAATTATTCTGCCTTCTTTGCGAATCCGCCGAAGCCTCGGCGGGCGGGAGCTGAGCCCGCGGTTGATGTCGATGCGGAGGCTGTTGCAGCCTTGCCCGACGAAATTTCTTCTGCCTTGTTGACCTTCACAGTGGACTGCTCCGCCTGGTGGCGAGGCTTCATGTGCAGGTAGTAAGTGGTCTTGACGCCGCGCGACCACGCGTCGGAGTAGATGTCCATCATGTCGCCGAGGTCACGCGTCTCGAGGTACATGTTGCGGCTGATGGCCTGGTCGATCCACTTCTGGGCACGAGCGGCAACTTCGAGGAACGAGTAGGGCGAGAGCTGGAAGCTCGTCTTGAACACGGCCTTGATGTCATCGGGGATACCGGCAACGTTCTGCACGTCACCCTGGCTGCGCAAGATAGCTTCGCGGTTCTGCTCCCACAGGCCGTGCTCCTGAAGGGTCGCAACGAGGTTGCGGTTCACTTCAAGGAACTTACCGTTCGAAGTCGAGCGGCTGAAGATCTGCGAGAACTGCGGGTCGAGACCGGGTGTGGTGCCGGCAACGAGACCAATGGATGCGGTGGGAGCGATTGCCATCAGCGTCGCGTTACGCATTCCGCCCTTGACCTTCTCGCGCATGGCATCCCAGTCGAGACGCGTCTTGCGGTTGACCTTGATCTCCATGCCACGGTCGGCTTCGGTGAGCGCGATGGAGTCGAGCGGCACGAGGCCCTCTGACCAACGGCTGCCTTCGAAGTTCGTGTACGAACCGCGCTCTTTGGCCAGCTCGGTGCTGGCGTCGATCGCGGCGTACGAGACGTGCTCCATGATTTCGTCGATGAGGTCGTAGGCCTCTTCGCTCTCGTAGCTGTAGCCGAGCTTCTCGATGATGTCGGTGAATCCCATAACGCCCAGACCGACGGCGCGGTTCTGCTCGTTAGAGAAGTCGGCCTCTTTCACGCTGGAGCGCGTGATGTCGATGAGGTTGTCGAGCTGACGAACAGCCAGACGGGCGCTCTCCGCGATCTTCACGAAGTCAACTCCGCCTTCGGGCAGAAGGTGACGCGAAAGGTTGATCGACGCAAGGTTACAAACGGAGACATTGTCTTCATCCTGCGGCAGCGTGATTTCGGTGCAGAGGTTGGAAAGGTGGATCGTGCCCGTGTTGTTGTTGAGCGCACGGTTGTTGATCGTGTCTTTGAAGGTCAGCCACGGGTGGCTGGTGGTCTGCAGCGAGATCAGGATCGACTTGAACTGCTCGCGAGCACCGATCTTCTTGAACATGTGCATTTCGCCAGCTTCGGCCATGGCTACATATTCGTTGTAACGCGTGGAGAATGCCTGGCCGTAGAGCTCGTTGAGGTCGGTCACTTCGAGCGGATCGAAAAGGTACCACGAGTCATCATTCTGAACGCGCTTCATGAACTCATCGCTGATCCATACGGCCGTGTTGGCGGTGCGGGTGCGGCGGTAGGGGTCACCAGAGTTGCTGCGGAGTTCGAGGAACTCCGGGAAGTCCATGTGCCAGTTCTCCATGTAGAAGCAGAGCGCGCCGAACTTCTTGCCACCGCGGCTCACGGCACGAAGGATCGAGTCGATCGTGTGCATGAAGGGGATGGGGCCGGTGGAGGTGGTGTTGTTGGAGCGGATGGGCGAACCCTGCGCGCGCAGCTTGGTGACCGAAAGGCCGATTCCGCCGGTGCCTTTGGTGAGCCACATGACATCGCGCGTCGTCTTCGCGATGTGCTCCATGTCGTCTTGCATTTCCATGACGAAACAGTTGGCGAGCTGCGGGTAGATCGTTCCCGCGTTCACGAGAGTGGAGCCGGCAGCCAAGTATTCGAGGCTGGACATCTTCTCGTAGAACTTGAGCGCTGCCTCGTTGGGGTTGGCCTCGTTGAGCGAGAGGCCCATGGCGATGCGCATCCAGAAGTACTGCGGTACTTCAAGAGCGTCGCCGTTGCGGCCCTTGATGCCGTAGCGGTTGTTGAGCGTGACAACGCCGATGTACTTGAGCAGCTCGTCGTGAGCGGGCTCGAGGTGCTCGGAGAGAGCATCCAAGTCGAACATGCTCGTAAGGCGGGGGTCGAGGAGACCTTCTTCTACGCCACGGATGACGTTGGGGCCGAAGTGCTCTTTGTGCAGGCGCTTGAGGTCAGCAGCGTCGGTGTAGTCACCGAGAACGCGCTTGTAAATGGTCTTAAGGAGAAGACGGGCGGCAACAGTGTCGAAGGCCGGGTCATCTTTAACGTTCTGGAGTGCAACCTGAATAACAGCTTCATCGAGCTGCTGCGTGGTGATGCCGTCGAACAGCGTCAATTCGAGCTCAGAAGCGATCTGAGTAACCCACGTGATGTTCTCGTCGAGCCCCTCTGCGGCCTCTTCGATCGCGATGTTGATCTTGTTCGCGTCGTACGGCTCTCGCTGTCCGTTGCGCTTGACGACTGTGATTGCCACGAATACTCCCTAAATCCCCGTAAAACCTTGAAAACCGCGATCCCCGATCAAGCGGTTCCACCACTATATATCGTGGGTGCCACCGGTCGCCAACCCTAGATGTAGTGGGCGTGTCCTCCACAGGTGTGGATAACTTCGCGGAGTTGTCCACAGCCTATGGATAACCACTGACACCGCGAACACCCCCGAAAAACGGGCAATGAGCGGCCTAAAATCGGCCCACTGCGACGGCTAAGCTGGAACCCTTGTGAACGCATACATCGACCTGTTGAAAACTCCGGGCATCGCCAGGATTATTGCCGCGCAGCTGACTGCCCGACTTCCGAGCGGAATGCTCTCGTTGGCGATCCTTCTTCACGTCGAACAGATTCACGATTCTTACGGTGCTGCCGGCCTCGTGCTCGCCGCCACGAGTGTGGGGCAAGCTGTGGCGGGCCCTCTCACCAGCCGCTGGATGGGCATTTGGGGAATGCGCAAAGTTCTCATCCTCACCCTTGTCATTTCGGCTACGGCCATCTTCACGATTGCGCTCGCGCCGCTGAGCGTAGGCATGTTCATGGTGGTCGGGCTCATCGGCGGGCTCAGCAACCCACCCGTGCAACCAGCGGTGCGCACGATCTACCCCAAGATGGTCAACTCCAAGCAGCTGACCCCGCTGTTCTCGCTGGATGCCTCGGCTCAAGAAATCATCTGGGTTGCCGGCCCGGTCGTTGCCACGTTCATTGCCGTGCAGATTTCCACAACGCTCGCGATCCTCGTCGCGGGCGCCTTCCTCATCTTGGGCGGAATCTGGTTCATCGCGAGCCCCGAAGTCGGCCAAGTGCGCATCCCCCGCAGCAAGCGCTCGTTCGGCACCGTGCTGCGCAAACCACCCGTCATGCTCGCAACGATCACCGGCTTCCTCCTCGTCGGCGCAGCATCCGCCGTTGAAGCATCCGTCGTCGCTGTCTTCGGCCACGGTGGCCCGCAAGCCGGAATCGTGCTCGGCATCTGGGCAATCGGCTCGCTCTTCGGCGGGCTCTTCCTCGGCCACCTCCCCATCGGACCGTGGGCGCTCGCGCGCCGCATGCTCATCGTCTTCGTGGGCATGGCGTTGGCGATGATCTATCTCGACTTCTGGTGGCTCGCCATCATGCTGCTCATCGCGGGTATCGGTATCGCTCCCGCGTTCGCCGTCATTTTCGCGATCGTGTCGGCGAGTGTGAAGTTCAGCGACACCGCTGAGGCGTATGGATGGGTCGGCACCGGTCAACTCATTGGTGCAGCGCTCGGCTCGGCTATCGCTGGATTCCTCATCGACGCCAATGGACCCATCGGTGGCTTCTGGGCCGCGACCGTGATTGCAGCCCTCGGAGTTCTCGTACCAACGCTGCTGCGCGGCTGGCACCCCGACCTGCGCGGCAAAGACGCGAGCCCCATCCCTGACACGGAGCCGATCAGCACGCTGCGCCAGTAGCAGCCAGAACGGCTACGACCGCGACCGCGCCACATAATTTAGGGCGTGACGCGGTCACTCTCACCGGGTGCGACTACCAGCGCGGATGCACCGCAGCACGGAAGTGGCGGTCGTAAATGTCGCGCACCCCGGACATGAAACCGTCGCTCAGAGCAGGCACTTGACCGGCGCCCGCGTTGGACTGCGCCTGTGCGACATTGCGCGCCCCCGGAATCACCGAACTCACGCCTGGCTGCTGAGCAACCCATGCCAACGCCACCTGCGGCGTCGAGAAATCGGCGACGGCCGGTTCGCCAGCGAGCAGCGCGGCAAACTCCTGGGCCGCAGCAACGCCCGTCTCGAAGTCGACGCCCGAGAACGTCTCCCCCACGTCGAACGCTTCGCCGTTGCGGTTGTAGGTGCGGTGGTCATTCTCAGCGAACGTCGTGTCGACGCGATACTTGCCACTGAGCAAACCGGAGGCCAGCGGAACCCGGGCGATGATTCCTACACCGGCGTCCACGGCGGCCGGAAGAACAACATCCAAGGGCTTGAGGCGGAAGGCGTTGAGGATGAGCTGCACGCTCGCAACGTTCGGTCGCGCGATGGCGGCGAGCGCCTCATCCGCGGTCTCGACGCTCACGCCGTAGGCGGCGATGGCGCCGTCAGCGACGAGCACGTCGAGGTCATCGAAGACGCTATCCATGCCGAAAACGGCGGTGGGCGGGCAGTGCAATTGCACGAGGTCGAGAGTGTCTACGCCGAGATTCTGGCGTGAACGATCCGTCCATTCGCGGAACTTCGCGAGGGTGAAGTTGCTGGGGTCTTGCGCTTCGCGGCGCCCCATCTTGGTCGCGACAGTGATGTCGAGCTCGGGGCGATCGGCAAGATAACTGCCGATGAACTTTTCGCTGCGACCGTCGCCGTAGACGTCGGCAGTGTCGAAGAAGGTGACCCCACCATCCGCCGCGGTATCGAGCACGCTGCGGGCATCCGCCTCGCTCACGTCACCCCAGTCGGCCCCCAGCTGCCACGTGCCCAAACCGATAGCGGATACAGAACGGCCGGTGCGGCCCAAAGTGCGAATGTCCATGCCTCAACGCTACGCCTCCCTGGCGACACAGAGCGACCACGCAATAAACGTCGCCAGTCCGCAAGGGGCGGTCACGGACTGGCGACGAGTTTAGGGAGCAACTTTTAGGCTGCGACGCTGTCGAGTGCAGGCATGAAGTGGCGGCGCAACACGCGCGACCACCGGTTGCGCGGCAGCTCCGGGCGAAGAGCGGCGAGGCCCGTTGCGAACTTGGAGATGCGATCGGGGCGGTGGCCCATCCTCCAGAGCAGTCGGTCTACTTCGCTGGCTTGGCCGGACGACTTCGTTTCTACGATCACCGTGTCATCGAGCTGGACCATGTCTGCGTCGCACTCCCACGCGAGTTCGCTATCGATCGTGCACCGGCTGCCACTTCCCGGTAAGAAGAGGGTCGTGCGGGTGTAGCGGGTGGTCAGAACGGGCTCCATGCTGCCCGTGTCGATCCCGTCGACGGAGGCGTCCTGCAGCAGCTCGTCGATGTACTCGCGGCCTTCGGCAGTGAGGCTATTACGCTCATCGAAGCTATACGGAAGGCGCTGCTTCGCGGTCGTTCCGCGCGAGCCCTTCGTTTTCACCTCGAGGTAGCAATCACCGGTATCGAGGTAGCTGCGAGTGCGAGCCTTAAAACGACGACGTCGCGGATGCGCGGCCAACAGGTAACTCGCTGCCTCCGGAGTATCGAAGTACACCGACTCGTAGTCGAAGTGCTGTCGCCCGTCGATCTCGAGCACCCGCGCTTGAGACTCGAGTTCCGCCAGCAGCACTGCGAGGTCAGAGGCAGGCACCACATATTTGCGGTCAACACGCGTCAGCAGAGATGCACGTTCGGCCAGTTCCTCTAAAGAGATCGTCGCGAACTGTGTCGTGGATGGCGTGCTCATCGACGTGATCCTTCCAGAGCGTCATCGAGAGTCCGCGGCATCGCCGTCGCGACACCGCGGGTTGGCGCGGTAAGGCGGTAGCGAACATCCACCACCGTGGTGTCGTTGACAAGGTCAAGCTTGTTGATGGTGAGCGAGTGCACGCGGGCACCCAACAGGTTCTCGAGACGCAGCCGGAGGGCGGGCTCGTCGGCAATGGCGGCATCCAGAGTCACCGTCTGTTGACGGTATGCCCGGAACAGGTGCGGGCTATCGCCAAAAGCGATCACGAGCAGGATCATCGCCATCAACGCTGGTGCGACGTAGACCGAGACGAGCGACGTCGTGTCGCTCGCGAACCCGGCGGCACCGAGTCCGGCGATGAGGCCGAGAGCGAGGGAAGCGAAGTAGTACGCGACTTCGTGCTGCGCGATCTCCGACGAACGGAGACGGATGATCGAGAGAACTCCGAACAGGCCGAGACCAAGGCCGACACCGACGGCGCTATCGGCCAACATGACCGTGACTGCCATCACCCCGACGTTGACGATGAGATAGGCGACGACCAAGTCGCGGCGGCGGTGGCGCGCAAAGTACAGAGCGAAAGTGAGGAGACCGACGGCGACGAGGTCGAGGGCGATCATGGTGAGTTGGCTCATGGCGGGGCTCCTGAATTGTTGCGAAGCGTGGTGTTCTTCACGCTGGTCCCCATTGAGCCGGAGAACTCTATGGACTTTCTATGAACGATCTCGACGCGGCGTGGGAGTCCCAAAAAGACCTCACTCGTGGGTTCGAGGTGAGACAATTCCCGAATGGATGCCCTTCTCGACTCCCTCGCCCGCACGACCCCGGTCGACATTTCGCCGACCCTGCTGATCGTGATCGTGGCGGCAGCGGCCGTTCTGAGCATCCCGAACCCCATCTGGAAATGGTTCGGACTCTTCACCACTCTCGTGCACGAACTCGGCCATGCCGTCGGCGCGATTCTTACCGGTCGTTTCGTGCACGGTATGAAAATTCGGATGAACCACTCCGGCGAGGCCGTCAGTAGCGGTCGCGGCAAACTCGGCTCCGTCATCAGTGGATCCCTTGGCTATCCCGCCCCCGCCATCGTCGGCGCCGTGCAACTCTGGTGCGTCACCCAGGGCTACACCGCTATGGCCCTGTTCATCGGCGGCATCATCCTCCTGCTCACGCTGCTCGTGATTCGCAACCTCTTCGGCTTTCTCGTCGTCGCCGTCTCCGCCGCCGCGAGCGCCGCCGTTTGGCTCTGGGCAACGCCCGAACAGCAGAGCTACGTGCTGCTCGTGATTGCGATCGCTCTGCTCGTCGGTAGCGTGCGCGGCCTCGCCACCGTGATCGGCGTGCACACCCGCCGCCGCAACCAGCTGAGCACCTCCGACGCCTACCTGCTGTTCAAGCGCACCGGTGTTCCTTCGGTGTTCTGGCTCCTCGTCTTTGCAGCCCTCATCGGTGCGAGCGTCGTCTGGGCCGTCACCATGGTGCTCGAAACGTACTGACCGCGCGGGACCAGCCACACCTAATCGTGCTTCGCCGCCAGTTCGTGACCGCTGTCTATCACGGAGACAAGGCGCTTAGCCAAGCGTTTGCGCACAAGGTGATCGTTCGCTTCGACGCGATGCATCGTCACCTGCCGCATTTGCTCGACGATGCGCATCGTTCCCGGCGCAATGAACTGATCGAGCGACCCATAGACCACGTCGATCGGCACCCGCACCGAAGCGATATCGCTCACGGTTGTTTGGGTTTCGATGCAGTTTTTGAGGCTCATCACAAACGCCTGCCAGTTGCGTTCTGAGACATCGAGAATGTCCTCCAACTGAAACAGGCGCCGCAGGGTGTCGACGGTGGCCATCGTGAAGTCTTTGTTGTCTCGCAAGAACTCGTAGGCGCGCATGTACGCACCGACCCGCGCGCGCACAAGCGGATCCCCGATCTGGTTCGGCGGCACATAAATGGGCGGGCTCACCAGCACGAGTCGACTGACCTTGCTGGGATGCATCGCTGTGTAGCGAGCAGAAAGCAAGCTGCCGAGGGAGTGCCCCACCAGAATGAAGGGGGCGTCGAGCTTCAGCGAATTGATCGTGGCACGGATGGAATCAACGTGCTCTTCGATCGTGAAGGTGGCATCCGCCGGACTTGGCGATTCACCAAAGCCAAGCAGATCGAACGAAATGCAGCGGTAGCGGTCGGAGAGTTGCGGGATGACGTGGGCGAACGTCGCCGCAGATGAGGCGATCCCGTGAAGAAAGATAATCACGGGGCCTTCGCCCTCATCTGCAGCGATATTCAGCAGCGGCGCTTTCGACGGGGTAACCCACCGTCGAAACGCCGTCCATAAACCCATGTGCTCAGTATCCCAGTCCTAGGCGGGTGGATGCTGAGTTAGCGAACCACTTTAGCGAAGGTTCTCTTTGTACTCGTTCTTCGCTTCCGTCGCTTCGCTCTCGGCTTTCGCTCGCTCGAGGTCGGCTTCCGCCTTCTTCACCTCGGCATCTGCTCCTGCCTGATCGGCCGCGTCGCTGACGCGTTCCTTGGTGTCGTCGACGAATTCTCCGACCTTCTTTGCAGTCGCCTCGCTGGCATCCTTCGCGTTATCAATGAGACCCATGATTCCTCCGATGTAAGTAATCCGTGTCGTTCAGCGCCTCTCGTTGAGGCACTATTTCACGATATCCGCCGGACACGAGCGGCATCCAATTTTTCAAGAAATACCGAGAGTGCTTTCAGGCAACGTGAAGCTCGCGTCCACCGCGCAGAGATATTGCGAACAATAACGATCGGGTGGTGACGACCGAATCGTGACAAACGTTGGGTAGTTTTTCTGAACCACACAGCCCACGATTGACAGCATGAGGCGCACACTAAAGATCACTACAGCACTGGCACTTTCCCTCCTTGTTCTCTCCGGTTGCTCGGCGGGCATGAGCGACATGTCGTCGAGCGAGTCAGGCGACTATCTCGTGGAAGAGACGGGTGAAGGACTTTCCGGCACCACCGGCAACGACCAGGGAATCGATGCCCCCGCCGCAGACGGTGCTCTCGCCCCCGAAGCTGATATCAGCCGCGAAGTCATCACGACCGGCTACATGGCCGTGACAGTAACGAGCCCCGACGAAGCAAGCGCTGAAGCAATCCGCATCACGGAGTCGGTGGGCGGCCGCGTCGACGGCCGCAACGAATACGCGCCTTCGGAGGGCAACCGTGGCAGTTCGATGCTTACGCTGCGCATTCCGGCATCCGACCTCACCGCTACTCTCGACAAGTTCAAGGAGTTGGGCGAGCTGCAAGAGGTGTCGATCAATGCGCAAGACGTCACGATGCAGTCGCGCGATCTTGAGGCACGCATTACTGCTCTCGACGCTTCCGTTGACCGCTTGCTCGCTTTGCTTACGAAGGCCGAAGACACCGACACCCTCATCAAGCTGGAGACCGCAATCTCCGATCGCCAAGGTGAGCTCGAGAGCTTGAAGTCGCAAAAACGATACTTCGACGACCAAGTCGCCATGTCAACGCTCACGCTGAGCCTTGTCTCCGAAGCGGATGCCCCCAGCACCGAGCCGAACACGTTCTTGGACGGCCTCGACGCTGGCTGGGCCGCGCTCGTCGCCTTCTTCTCAGGACTGCTCGTGCTGCTTGGAGTGCTGCTGCCCTGGATCGTCTTCCTCGCGATCATCGCAGGCATCATTGTGGTGATCGTGCGAGCATCTATTCGCTCCCACCGACGCTCTACAACCGCGACGGCCCCCGCAGCCGCGCCAGCAGCCACCGAAACGGTCAACGCTGACGCCCCGGCTGCCACCCCCGAGGAGCCGAAGGCCGACTAGGCCTTCTCGGCGAGCAGTTCCCGCACCCGAGGAATGACCTCGGTGGCGTACAACTCAATACTGCGCATCATGCGTTCGTGAGGCAGGGTTCCTGCGCTGTACTTCATGTCGAATCGCTGGATGCCGAGGGCAGAGATCGTGTTCGCGATCTTCTGTGCCACGGTCTCCGGCGATCCGGCGTACATGGAGCCGTGCTTCACCTCGCCAATAAATTCATCAACGCTCGACTCGGGCCAGCCGCGGTCGCGACCGATGCGGTCACGCATCGTCTTGTAGTGCGGCCACAGCTCCTCGACGACCCTGTCATCGGAGTCGGTGATGTAGCCCGGCGAGTGAACGGCGATCGGCAGGTCGGGTTGCCCCAACTCGGCGAGCGCGTTGTGGAAGAGCTGCGCGTAGGGCGCGAACCGTTCGGGCTGGCCGCCGATGATGGCCAGCACGAGTGGCATCCCGTAGCGGGCGGCTCGAACGACAGATTCGGGGCTTCCGCCGACACCGATCCAAGTCTTGAGCGAACCGGATTCGGTGCGCGGAAAGACTTCTTGGTTATTCAGGCCGGCGCGCAAAGTGCCCGACCACGTCACCGGCTCTTCCTTGATGAGCTCGGAGAAGAGGTCGAGCTTCTCGGAGAAGAGCGTTTCGTAGTCAGCAAGGTTGTAGCCGAAGAGCGGGAACGACTCGGTGAAAGAGCCGCGACCGAGGATGATCTCCGCGCGGCCGTTCGACAGGGCATCCACCGTGGCAAAGCGTTCATAGACGCGCACGGGATCATCCGAGCTCAAGACCGTGACGGCCGAGCCCAGTTGGATATTCGTGGTCGCAGCGGCGAGTGCGCCGAGCACGGTTTCGGGAGCGGTAATCGCGAAATCATCGCGGTGATGCTCACCCACACCGAAGTAGTCAACGCCGAGCTTGTCGGCCAGCACTCCCTCAGCTACGACATTGCGGATGACCTGCGCCTGACTGAGCGGCGCACCATTTTCGTCTACCGTGACGTCGCCAAATGTGCCGAGTCCAAACTGAACCTGCTGATTCACGAGCTCCCTTTCGCTGAGACGCCGATCACGTCTGTAGGCAAAACCGTAGCTGGGCATCCACTATTCCACGATTGTGGAGCAGGCACCCGCCAGATGGCGGTTGGGTGGATGCGGGGCTCGCGGCCGCGGTGAGCTAGACCGAGTCGCGCCGCACGAGAGTAGTGGGCAAGGTGTCCCTGATCGGAGCCGCCGTCGGAGCAGCGATCCGTTCGGCGAGCGCCGTGACCATGCGCGCACCGAGCTCACTCAGCGGCTGTCTCACCGTCGTCAGCCGAGGTTCAAGAGTGGTCGCGATCACGGTGTCGTCGAACGAAACAAGCGAAATGTCTTCGGGCACTCGACGTCCCCGTGCTTTAAGCGTCCCCACTGCGCCCGCCGCCATAAGGTCGGACATCACGAACACTCCATCAAGATCAGGATGCTGGTCGAGCAGCGTCTCCATCGCTTGCGCGCCCCCGGATGTCTGAAAGTCCGCTTCGGCGACGAGGGAACTATCGAGGCCGTGAGCCTCGAGCGTCTGCTGAAATCCTCGAAGCCGGTCTTGAGAGACTCCCATTCCGCTCGGACCAGCAATGACCCCGATGCGACGCCTGCCCGCAGCGATCAGGGCTTCGGCGGCGAGCGTGCTGCCGCCGGCATTGTCAGAGTCGATGTACGACAACTCGGAGTCCACCGACTCAACGGGGCGACCCAGGAAGACAACGGGGAGAGCAGATTGCGCGAGCAAGCGTGGGAGCTCGGTGTTGTGAGATTCGAGAATCACCATAGCTCCGTCAACATGGCTAGCTTCGAGAAAGCGGAGGAACTTCTCGTCGCTCTCATCGTTGGCGCGGAGCAGCATCACGAGTTGCTGCTCTGTCTTGGCGATTTCGCGGATAGCGCCGTGCAGCGCCATGGCGAAGAACGAGTTTGTCATTTGCTCGATGTTTGTCTCGGAGACGATGAGAGCCACAGAGTCGTGGCGACCGCGAGCTAACGAGCGGGCCGCCGGATTGGGCCGAAAGCCCAACTTTTCGGCCGCGCGCTGCACTGCAGCACTGCGTTCGGGGTGAACCGTGAGCTTGCCGTTGATCGCTCGAGAGGCCGTAGTGCGCGATACACCGGCTTCACGCGCGACGTCGTCGAGGGTAACCATGTGCATATCATCCCCTGCGTGGTCGTAGTTCGAGGAATCCGCAACGCGTAAAAGTATGAGTTTTAGGGAAGCGCAATCTTTTTGTTGTGATTCCCGACATAAGCCTATACGGTTGCACTACTTCATCAAGGAAGCGCTTCCTCGACCCAACCTCGACGATCGCCTCCGAGACGAATGCCCCCGTAATTCCCAATCACACCTCAATGTGGAGGACGCAATGACAGCGAAAAAATTTGCCAAATCAGTGATCGCCGGAGCCGCAGCTCTCGCGCTTCTCGCCGGATGCTCGGGCGGAGGTGACACCGACGGAAAGATCACACTCGACGTCTGGACCTTCGGTGGCATGGGCCTCGACGAAGCATTCGCAACGTACCAAGAAGAAAACCCCAACATCATCCTCAAGGTCACCAATGCCGGAGGATCTGACGAGCAAGCTCAGGCACTGACCACCGCCCTCGCCGGCGGCAAGGGACCAGACGTAGCGGCGATCGAAGTCGGCTATATGTCTCAGTTCAAGGCTCAGCCGCAAAACTTCGTCGATCTGCGTACTCTCGGCTCAGACGACATCGAAAGCAGCTTTCTCGACTGGCGCTGGTCTCAGGGCGTTGCCGCTGACGGATCGGTAGTCGGCATCCCGACCGACGTGGGCGGGCTCGCAATGGCCTACCGCACCGACCTCTTCGAAGCTGCCGGGCTCCCCAGCGACCGTGACGAAGTCAGTGCACTCTGGCCCACGTGGGACGACTTCATCGAGGTCGGCGCAGAGTACCGCGCAGCCACCGGCAAGGGCATGATCGACAACGTTAACAGCGCGATCTTCAACCCCGCGGTGCGCCAGGGCAGCGAAATGTACTACGGCGCCGGTGGCGACGACGACCTCATCTACGACAGCAACCCTGACGTGCAAGAGGCGTTTGGCTATGCGCTCGAGGCTATCGATTCGGACATCAGCTCGCGCACCCCATCATGGAGTGAAGCGTGGAACGCTGGCATGAACAACGGTGACTTCGCCGTGCTCGCCGCTCCAGCGTGGATGATGACCTACATTTCTCAGCAGGCGCCAGACACCTCAGGAAAGTGGGATATCGCAGCGGTTCCCGAGAACGCCGGCAACTGGGGCGGTAGTCAGCTCGCTATCCCCGCTAAGTCGGACCACCCCGAAGAGGCATTCGCCTTCATCGAGTGGCTCATGTCGCCGGAGCGTCAGCTCGAGATCTTCCAGGCCCACGGCAATTTCCCGTCGACCCCGGAACTTTACGACACCCCTGACATCCAGAACTTCACCAGTGAGTTCTTCAACGATGCCCCCGTCGGACCGATCTACGCCAACAGCGTGGAATCCATCGAGCCGATCTTCGAAGGTCCGCAGCAGCGCATCATCGACACCGCGATCTTGAACTCGCTCTCGCAGGTCGAGAACGGTGAAGAACCTGCGGCCGATGCCTGGTCCAACGCACTCAAGAATGTTAAGACTGCCCTAGGCGGCTAGTGCTCCCGGGGCGGGCTCACTCTCGTGGGCCCGCCCCTTCCCATCCCCTGTCAAGGAGTTCGCCATGGTTCTGTCTGCCCCTCCCCGTTCTGCCCCCGCGCCTCAGCGCCCCAAGAGCACCAAGAGCACCGGTCTCAAGCCTCGCCGTCGCATCAAGTCGGCGACGCGCATGGATGCTTTTGCCCCGTACATGTACATTGCGCCATTCTTCGCGCTCTTCGCAGTGTTCGGCCTATTCCCCACCGTCTTCACGTTCTATGTCGCTCTCTTCGACTGGAACCCGATCGGCGGCCAGACGTTCATCGGCCTGGATAACTTCGTCACCCTCTACGGCGACGAGCGTTTCTGGAACGCGATGCGCAACACCTTCAGCATCTGGATTCTCTCGACTGTTCCGCAGCTGCTGCTCGCCCTCTTCCTTGCTCAGCTACTCAACAACGTTCGATTGAAGTTCGCCAACCTGTTCCGGATGACGATGCTCGTTCCGTACATCACCTCGGTTGTGGCGACAACGATCGTTTTCGCGTCGCTCTTTGGTCGCGACTACGGCCTCATCAACAGCTTCCTCAACCTCTTCGGCGTTCAATCCATTGACTTCGCCGCGAATACCTTTGCGAGCCACATCATGGTCTCGACCATGGTGCTCTGGCGTTGGTTCGGGTACAACACTCTGATCTACTTGGCGGCGCTCCAAGCGATCCCGAAGGACATCTATGAGGCTGCCGCCATCGATGGTGCTGGAGGGTTCAAGCAGTTCTTCTATGTGACGATTCCGTCGCTTCGTCCGGTCATCATCTTCACCATCATCGTCTCAACGATTGGTGGACTTCAGGTCTTCACTGAGCCTCTGCTGCTCTCCGCTCCCGGCCTCACGGGCGGTGCCGGTCGCCAGTTCCAGACCCTCAGCCTGTTCATGTACGAGCAAGGGTTCGGCAACTTCCAGTTCGGCTATGGCTCCGCAATCGGTGTGACATTGTTCGCCCTGATCGTCGTGTTCTCTGTCATCAACTATCTGCTCTCTCGTCGCATCACCTCAGACGAATAAGGACGCCATCATGACTACTTCCACCCCCGACTCTGTCGCCACCACTCCACATCGCCCCCTCAAACGTGCTTTCGCCGGTCGCGTGCGCTGGTGGACCTATGCGTTCCTCTTTGGCTCGGTACTCTTGAGCGCATTTCCGCTCTATTGGATGTTCGTCGTCTCGACGAACGATTCCGCTGCGGTATCCCAAACGCCTCCGACTATCGTGCCCGGCGGCAACTTTTTCGTTCTAGCGGAGCAGGTCTTCACCACCGTGCCGTTCGTGCAGAGCCTGCTGAACTCGTTCATCGTTGCCGGCAGCATCGCAATTTCTCAAATGATCTTGTGCACTCTGGCCGGATTCGCTTTCGCAAAGTTGGAGTTTCGCGGGCGCGACCCACTCTTCATCGTCGTTCTCATCACCATGATGGTTCCCACCCAGCTCGCCGTAATCCCGCTCTACATGATCATGTCGAACCTTGAGTGGATCGATACTCTGCAGGCGCTCATCGTGCCGGGAATGGCCAGCGCCTTCGGTATCTTCTGGATGCGCCAGCACCTCTCGACCGTTCTCAACAACGAACTCATGCAGGCGGCGAGAATCGACGGTTGCAGCACCTGGCAGATCTATTGGCGCATCGCCTTCCCCCTCGTGCGCTCCGCTGGATTCGTGCTCGGACTCCTCGCGTTCGTCACCGCCTGGAATGACTTCCTTTGGCCGCTCATTGTGATTCAGTCGCCCGAAAACTACACGGTGCAATTGGCCATCAAGGCTCTGCAGCGGCAGTACTTCGTTGACTACGGTCTCGCGATGTCGGGATCGTTCCTCGCAACGATTCCGCTGCTAATCCTCTTCATCTTCGTCGGCCGCAAGATGGTTGCCGGCGTCATGGATGGCGCCTTCAAGGGGTAATCACCCTCCCTGTCGACGCCACCCCCACGCTTCCACCCCAGAAAGAAACCATGACTCTCTCTATCACCACGCCCGCTGACGCCAGCGAAACCAACGATCAGGTCGAGAATCTCATCGCGCAGATGACCCTCGAAGAAAAGCTCGCCCAGCTCGTCGGCATTTGGGTGGGCGCGGGCGTCGACGGCGAGAGTGTCGCTCCGATGCAGAGTGCACAGGAAGACGGCGTCGACGACTTCAACGAATTCTCGAAGAACGGACTCGGTCACCTCACTCGGGTGTTCGGTACGGTTCCGGTCAGCCCTGCCGCCGGTCGCTCCGCGTTGGGCCGCACCCAACGGTGGTTGCGTGACAACACTCGGCTGGGAATCCCAGCGATTGCCCACGAAGAGTGCCTCACCGGTTTGGCGGCGTGGCAAGCGACCACGTTCCCCACTCCCTTGGCGTGGGGCGCAACGTTTGATCCGGCCCTCATCGAAGAGATGGGGCACGCGATCGGCGAGAGTATGGCCAAGCTCGGGGTTCACCAGGGCCTCGCTCCCGTGCTCGATGTTATCCGCGACGTGCGCTGGGGCCGGGTCGAAGAGTGCATTGCCGAAGACCCTTTCGTCGTTGGGGAACTCGGTTCTGCCTACGTCCGTGGACTGCAATCCACGGGCGTCATCGCCACCCTCAAGCACTTCGTCGGGTACTCGAACTCGCGAGCGGGGCGCAACCTGGCTCCCGTGCATGCCGGCCCGCGCGAAGTGGCCGACGTGCTGCTTGTTCCCTTTGAGATGGCGGTGCTGGATGCGGGCGTGGGCTCGGTCATGCACTCGTACGCCGAAATTGACGGCGTTCCCGTTGCATCCGACCCCACCCTGTTGACTGACCTTTTGCGCGATCGCTGGGGCTTCGAAGGAACCGTCGTCGCCGATTACTTCGGCGTCGCTTTTCTTGAATCGCTGCATCAGGTTGCCAGCGATCTGGGTGATGCGGCCGCTCAAGCCTTGACCGCGGGCGTCGATGTCGAGTTACCCACGGGTAAGGCCTACTTGGCACCGCTCGCTGCGAAGGTCCACAACGGAGAGGTCGACATTGCGCTCGTCGATCGGGCTCTGCGCCGGGTGCTCACACAGAAGCAACAGCTCGGCTTGCTTGACCCCGAATCGGCTGCTTTCTCGGTAGATGCCACTGACGACGAGATCGATCTCGATCCCCCGCAGCACCGCGCGATCGCCGCGGCCATCGCCGAAAAGTCAATCACGCTGTTGAGCAACGGGGGCATTCTGCCGTTGGCTCCGGACGCTCGGATTGCTGTTGTGGGCCCCAACGCGCACCGCACCGCTGCCCTCTTCGGCTGCTACTCCTTCACCAATCACGTGCTCGGGCAACATCCGGATGTCGCCATGGGCATTGAAGTCGAGACTCTGTTCGAGAGCCTCAGCCACGATTTCAGCGGGGTGCTTGGCTACGCGCAGGGCTGCGCTGTGGACGACGACGACACCTCGAAAATTGCGGAGGCGGTAAAGCTGGCCACCACTGCAGAGGTTGCCGTCATTGCCGTCGGCGACCACGCCGGTCTCTTTGGCCGCGGCACTTCAGGTGAAGGCTGCGACCGCGACTCGCTCGAGCTTCCCGGCGTTCAACGCCAGCTCGTCGAAGCAGTGCTCGACACCGGAACCCCGGTCGTACTCGTAGTCATTTCCGGACGCCCCTATGCCATCGACTGGGCTGCTGCTCGCGGCGCCGCCATCGTTCAAGCGTTCTTCCCCGGCGAAGAGGGGGCCGCGGCAATGAGCGGTGCGATCGCCGGTCGCATCAATCCCTCAGGCCGACTCGCCGTTTCGGTGCCCCGCTCAGCAGGGTCGCAACCGTACTCGTACCTTCACCCGCGCCTCGGCGAACCGAGCGAAGTATCCAACCTCACGACGGCTCCCGCCTTCCCCTTCGGCTTCGGGCTCAGCTACACGAGCTTCCGCTATTCGGATGCGGGCATCGCCTCGGAGACGATTGCTGCCGACGGTAGGTTCGACATCCACCTCACCGTAACCAACACGGGCACGCTCGAAGGTGACGAGGTCGTTCAGGTGTACGCCAATGATGTCGTGAGCTCTGTTACCCGGCCCACGCGTCAGTTGGTGGCGTTCACGCGAGTGACGCTGCAGCCGGGAGAATCGCGCACTCTCGCGATGAGCATCCCGACCACGCGTATCGCGTTCAGCGACCGCAGCCTGACGCGCATCGTCGAACCTGGCGACGTGCGGCTGTGGCTCGGCAGCGATTGCGAGACCGAAGCGGAGCCGCTCGGAACGGTCACCATCACGGGGCCGGTTCATACCGTAACGACGGACGACAGCCGAAACGTCGATATCACCGTCGTCACCTAAGCCCCCTGGCTTTCGACGGGCGACCGAGCATCGCCCGCCGAAATAGCGGATGCCGCACCGCCCGTATTTGTCCCACGCGCATGCGGGCTCCGCACACAACAGCGCCCCGGTCAAGATGGTGACCGGGGCGCTGCTGGAGCCGATCAGCTGATCGGAGAGGGTGTACTTACGCTGCGGTGAGCGTGTTCGTTACCGAGATGAGGGTAACGATTGCCGCGTTGATGAAGCCGGCGATGTACGGGTTGTTCGTCTCACGGTAGATCTTGCGCGAGATAACTGCGGTGACGGCCAAGATGACGATGACCGGGTACAGCCAGATGCTGAAGATTCCGCCGAAGCCGTCGATCGTGTACCCCGTGGTGAAGAAGTTGGTGTACTGAGCGATGACGAGAACGATGGGCGCCAGAGCGTTGAAGAACGCGAGCAGTGCCGTGTTGATCCATTCCTTACCGCGGATGGAGAAGCGGTTGAAGGCGTTGACCGCAACCGAGTTCGCCACGAAGTAGATCGCGAAGAGCGGCAGGTACATGAGCGCAATGCCGACCTTGTCCGGCGTGAACGCCTTGACAGCGATGACCCACCAGCGGAAGTCCGTCTTGAAGAAGTAGTCGAGCACGAAGACGATCGCGTAGGCCGATACAACAACGACCAAGGCCAGACCGATTCCGTGGAAGAACTTCTTCCAGCCCGGCAGAACTCCGGATGCGCGAAGGTCGAGACCGTTCTTGCGTCCGAAGACGAGGTAGGAGATCGTCATGATGATGATCGCAGCGATCGCGTTGACCGCGGCCCAGAAGGCTACGAAGAACACGGCGCCCTGAGGCATGAAGAACGGAACAGCGTTGAACGCGATCGCTCCCACCCACGGGGTGTTAGCAAGGATCAACCAGCTCCAACCGGAGATGATTGCCGAAACAACCAGTCCGCCCCAGAACCAGGCGAGTCCCTTGCGGGTAGCCGGAACAACGGCAGCAGCCGGAGCGCGCAGACCAGCGAAAGCACGGGTCGACAACATGGCGCGCGTGAAGGCGAGCAGGAAGATTCCAAAGCCGATCAGACCGAAGAGCGTGAAGGTCTCCTTGACCTGCCACACCTGCGAGCCTGCTGCGATCTCGTTGGGAGCACCAAACGCTTCTTGGAAGAACTCGATCTGGCTAGCAACGGTCGTCTTGGAGATGGTTCCCCACGGGTGGTTCTCTGCCGGCGTGTACACAACGCGCAGGGCGTCCTGGCCATCGACCGAGTCGGTGAAGAACTCACTCGCGCCGCGAACATCAGACGACACGTCTTCAGGGTTTGCACCGAAGTGGAGGAACGACTGGGCGTTCGGGGTTCCGATGTAGTCACGCGGCGGGGTGAGAACTTCGCCCTCGGCGCTGTAGCTACGGAAGAAGAACTCGTCGTACTGGTCAGCAACGATTCCGACATCGCGGGCACCGTAGAGGTTGAAGTACGCGTTCTCAGCTTCGGCATCCGTGTAGACAGCGTCGTTGTCGACGAGCAAGATTGCCGAGATGAGCTGTTCATCAGCGGCGTTGTCGAGCACGGTCGAGAAGTTTGCGGCGCGCGCACCGTTCGAGTGACCGCTCACACCAATCTTGTCGGTGTCGACGTAGGGGAAGTCGGCGACGAGCTTGACAGCGTCGTACATACCGGTTCCACCGAGCGTCAAGTTGTCCGTCAGCAGCGGCGAGGAGTTGCCGTGACCGTACATGTCGATCGACACAACAACGTAGCCGCGACGTGCAAGCTCAACGTAGTTGGCGTCTTGCATTTCGCGGTTGTTCCACCAACCGTGGCTCACCACGATGACCGGAGCCTTGTTGTCGACGGTTGCGGTGTCAGGCTTGAAGAGCAGCGCGCTCATCATCTGACCCGATGAGGTCTCCCAGCGCATGTCCTTCACGCTGATTGAGCCTGCACCGGTTTGAACGATGGACGCACCGATGGATGTGACCAACATCATGACTAGCGAGAGAACGAGCCAGAAGCTGTTCCTCTTTACTAACGAGGTTTTCATTGATTCCCTACCCCTTCGTGGGTATCGATTGCTGTGTGGTTATGAACGTGACTGACAGCACGTTCGTCATGGGTAAAACAGGCAGATTAGGTCTCCACGTCCTCATCAACCCAGCCCATGGTCTTGGTTACCGCCTTTTTCCAGTTGCGGTAAAGCTGATCTCTCTCGAGGCGAGCCATCTGCGGCTTCCACCTCTTGTCTTCATTCCAGGTCGACAGCACGTCGTGCTCGCTCTCCCAGAAACCGATCGCGATCCCGGCCGCAAAGGCGGCTCCGAGAGCAGTCGTTTCGGTGATGCGGGGGCGGATGACATCCACGCCCAGCTGGTCTGCCTGAAACTGCATGAGAAGTTCGTTGACCACCATGCCGCCATCGACGCGGAGTTCCGCAAGGTCGACTCCGGCATCCGCGTTCATGGCGTCCATAACCTCGCGCGTTTGGTACGCGGTGGCTTCGAGGGCGGCACGAGCGATGTGGTTCTTAGTGACGTAACGGGTGAGGCCGAGCAGCGCTCCGCGAGCATCCGGTCGCCAGTAGGGGGCGAAAAGTCCGGAGAAAGCCGGCACAAAGTAGGCACCACCGTTGTCTTCGACTTCGAGAGCGAGGCGCTCAACGTCGGGAGCGTCAGAGAACATGCCGAGGTTGTCCCGCAGCCACTGGATAAGCGAGCCAGTGACAGCGATCGATCCCTCGAGGGCGTACACGGGAGCGGCGTCACCGAGCTTGTAGCAGACGGTGGTGAGCAGGCCGTTGTTGCTGTGAACACGCTTCGTACCGGTGTTCAGCAGCAAGAAGTTGCCGGTGCCGTACGTGTTCTTCGCCATGCCTTCGCTGAAGCAGGCCTGGCCGAACGTCGCGGCTTGCTGGTCGCCGAGGATGCCCGCGATGGGCACTCCGGGGAGCGAGCCGTGGTCGCGACAGTGGCCAAAGACCTCGCTGGAAGAGCGAATTTCGGGCAGCATCGACAGCGGGATGCCCATGTCTGCGGCGATATCTTCGCGCCACTGGAGAGTGTCGAGATCCATGAGCATGGTGCGGGAGGCGTTGGTCACGTCGGTCGCGTGCACTCCCCCGTCGATGCCACCGGTGAGGTTCCAGAGCAACCAGGTGTCGATCGTTCCAAACAGTAGCTCGCCGCGGTCCGCTGCCTCTTGGGCGCCATCGATGTAGCGCAGAATCCACGTGACCTTCGGGCCCGCAAAGTACGGCGCGAGTGGCAAGCCCGTAATGGCCTTGTACTTCTCAAGGCCGTCGTTGCCTGCAAGCTCCGTGATGATGTGCTGGGTGCGAGTGTCTTGCCAGACGATGGCATTCGTGACCGGGACGCCGGTGATCTTGTTCCACACCACCGTGGTTTCGCGCTGGTTAGTGATGCCAACCGCGGCAATGTCCTGATAAGTCAGGTTGGCCCGCGAGAGCGAGAGACCCACGGTCTCCCGAACGTTGTCCCAGATCTCCATCGGGTCGTGTTCGACCCAGCCGGCTCGAGGAAAAATCTGTTCGTGCTCAAGCTGACCGCTCGAAACGATACGCGCGTCGTGATCAAAGATGATCGAGCGCGAGCTCGTCGTTCCTTGGTCAATCGACAGTATGTACTGTGTCATCGTCGGCGTATCTCCATTGATCGTCTGTACTTCGCAGGGTGCTTGCGCACCCCATTCCAGTAGTTCGGTTATTTTGCTTCGGGTGCTGGCGGAGTGACGAGCGGCACGATTTGCGGTGCTGCTTCGCGCACGTCGGACGCGCTCTCGTCGTCGCGGGTGAGCGCCGCAGCAGCGACGGCCTCTGCCATCTGGCTATAGGTCGCAACTTCATGAGCGGTGGTCTGCTCATCCCAACCGAGAAGCGTTGCGGCAATTTCTGCTACCTCGGGAACGGCAGCCATGGCCTCGTTGAGGTACTCGTAGTTCATGCGCGTGCGGCGAACCATGAGGTCTTCGAGGTGAAGGGCGCCTTCATGAGTGATCGCGTACGCGATTTCGGCCCGGAGATAAGCGGAAGCCTGCGCGAGGGGCTTGCCCATGGCGGGCTCCGCCTCCGCGATGGCGGCGATCTCGGAGATTTTCGCGCCGTAACGGTGCAGCAGGTGGTCGACCATCTGGTCGCTCCAGCCGTACTTTGCGCCGAGCGCAGCGGCGCTGGCGGTTGCTTGCTCGAGGCCGTCAGCTCCGAGAAGCGCGACGGTGGCGGTCGTAGAGGGGTTGGCCTTGGCCGCTTCCTTGCCGATCGCAAAGTCAACAGCATCCTTCGCCATCACGCGGTAAGTGGTGAACTTTCCACCGGCGATGACGGTGAGCCCGGGAATCGGGGATGCCACAGTGTGCTCCCGCGAGACCTTCGCAGAGTTCGTGCCCTCTATCGTGCCCGGCTGCAGCAGGGGGCGAAGGCCCGCCCACGTGCCGATCACGTCGGTGCGATCGATGGGGTTCGCGAGCACTGCGTTAGCTTCAGCAATGACGTAGTCAATGTCATCGGCGGTGGCCGCAGGGTTGAGAAGGTTCTCTTTCCACGGGGTGTCAGTAGTGCCGATGACCCAATAGCGTGACCAGGGAATCACGAAGAGCACGCTCTTGGAAGTTTGTAGAATTAGGCCGGCTTCACCCTTGATGCGTTCGCGAGGAACAACAATGTGGATGCCCTTCGAGGCCAGAACCTTGAGCCCGCCGCTTTCGTGGGCGAGAGCTTGAGTCTCACCAGTCCAGACGCCGGTGGAGTTGATGACGGCCTTGGCGCGAACCGGGAAGCTCTTTCCCGTTTCGAGGTCGACCATGACGGCGCCGTTGACGACGCCCTTCTCGTTTTTGGTGATCTCCACAACCTGCATGCGCGTAGCGGCGCCGGCTCCGTGAGCCGAAGCGGTGCGGATGACGCTGACGACGTACCGAGCATCATCGACGTTGGCATCCCAGTATTCGATCGCGCCGACCGCGGCGTCGTGAGCAAGACCGGGGAAGCGAACAGCGAGCTGCTTGCGCGACAAGTGGCGGTGCCACGGCACGCTGCGCTTGCCCGATGTGCTCTTGACTGTGACGGAGGCGAGGAAGTCGTAGAGGGCAATGCCGGCGCCGACGAAGGCGCGCTCCCAGACGTGGTGACGCAGGGGGTACAGGAACGGCAGCGGGCGCACGAGGTGCGGTGCCACGTTGTTGAGCAGCAAGTCGCGCTCGGTGAGTGCCTCGTGCACGAGCTTGAAGTCGAGCATCTGCAAGTAGCGGAGTCCGCCGTGGATGAGCTTGCTGGCGCGGCTGGAGGAACCGGCAGCCCAGTCTTGGGATTCGACAACGACAGTGTCGAGACCACGCGTGGCAGCATCCAGAGCAATTCCGGCGCCGGTGATTCCACCACCAATGACGAGAACGTCGAGTTCACGACCTGGTTGCACGCTCTCCATCAATCGCTGGATGGCGCTGTCGCGGGTTTCGCGGGTGAGGGATTGATCAGCCATGAACACTGCTCTTCTATCGTGTGGTGGTGGTTACCGCCGAGGCGGCTGTGAATCTTCTGGGATGATCCACTGCTCAGCAGCGTATTACGCTGAACCTGTCTACTGACAAACTGAGCAGCACATCTGCACGAACGTGCAAGGATGGACGTTATGGAACGCGAAGAGGCGATGCTCGCCGCATCATCGATGTATTACCTGCAAGACATCAAGATGGACACCATTGCCAACCATCTGCACATGTCCCGCTCGAGCGTGTCTCGATTGCTGCGGGATGCCCGCGAGAGCGGTCTCGTCGAAATCACGCTGCGCCCCACACCCACCCGAGGTCCGGGCCTGGGCAAGAAGATCGAAGCGTGCTTCGGTATCGTCACTCACGTGGTGCCAGTCGCAGACCTCGCCGATGAAGCCGAGAAGCTCGAACAGGTAGCCAAAGCAACCGCCCGCATGGTCACTGGCTGGTTCGATTCCGACATGATCATGGGTGTCGCCTGGGGTACCACTTTGGCTGCAATTTCGCGCCATTTGGGCAAGAAACCCACCCGTGGAAGCGCCGTTGTACAACTCAACGGAGCCGCAAACGTGCGCACCTCCGGTGTGGAGTACGCCGGCAATCTCATCGCCAACTTCGGCGACGCTTTCGATGCTCAAGTGCACCTATTTCCGGTGCCCGCCTTCTTCGATTACGCAGAAACGCGTAATGCCATGTGGTCCGAACGGTCAATCGTGCGGGTGCTCGAGTATCAACGTCGGGCCGACATCGCGCTCTTCTCCATCGGCGCCATCGCGGGTGAAGTGCCCAGCCACGTTTACTCCGCCGGCTACCTCGAAGCGAGCGACATTGAAACCCTCGACAGCGAAGGCATTGTGGGCGACGTCTGCACCATATTTCTTCGCGCCGATGGCAGCTACGAAGACCTCTCTCTGAACGCACGTGCAACCGGGCCGACCCCCGCAGAATTGCGTGCAATCCCCCGCCGCATCTGCAGTGTGGCCGGCGACAACAAGGTCGTTCCACTGCTGGCAGCTCTGCGCGCCGGCGTCATCACCGACCTCGTGATCGATGAACAAACCGCCACCACGCTCGTCGAACACGTCATGGATCTCAAAGAAGGCTCAGCATCCGCGGGCGAACTCGCCTTCCACGAAGGCCAGAACGACGCAGGGCAGGCCTAGGAATCGCTAGCGCGGAGGCTGCGTCGCAGCTGAGCCCTGTTGGGCTGGCAACGCTAGTGAGAGACGTGCATGGCGCGGGCGGCATCCGTAATGCTGCCCGTCAGTGACGGGTACACGGAGAAAGCGCGAGCCATCTGGTCAACCGTAAGGCGGTGCTCTACCGCGAGCGCGATCGAGATGATGAGCTCGGAGGCGTTGGGGGCAACGATGACTCCACCGATCACGGTGCCGGAGCCGGTGCGGGCGAAGAGCTTCACGAAGCCATCCTTGATGCCCATCATCTTGGCACGCGGGTTCGAAGCGAGAGGCAGCTTGTAGATGGTGCCCTGAACGAGCCCCTCTTCGATCTGCTTCTGCGACCAGCCAACCGTAGCGATCTCAGGCTGAGTGAAGATATTCGATGCCACGTTGCGCAGTTCGATCGGCGTCACGCCATCACCCATGGCATGGAACACCGCGGTGCGACCCTGCATCGACGCGACGGAGGCTAGTGGGAAGAAGTCGGAGCAGTCTCCGGCCGCGTAGATCGACGGCATTGACGTGCGTGCCACGCGGTTGACGCGGATGTGGCCAGATTCGGTCAGCTGCACGCCAGCCTCTTCGAGTCCAAGGTCTTCCGTGTTCGGCAGTGAGCCAACGGCCATGAGGCAGTGACTGCCTTCGACCGTGCGGCCGTCGCTGAGCGTAGCGATCACGCCATCTGCGGTGGTCTTGACGGATTCGGCGCGGGACTTGGAGAGCACGGTCATACCGTTGCGCTTGAAGACATCTTCAATCACGCGGGCAGCGTCTTCGTCTTCACCCGGCAGCACGCGGTCACGCGACGAGATCAGAGTGACTTTGGCGCCGAGCGCAGTGTAGGCCGAAGCGAACTCGGCACCGGTAACACCGGAACCGACGACGATGAGGTGTTCTGGGGTTTCTTTCAGCGTGTAGAGCTGCGTCCAGGTGAGGATGCGCTTGCCATCAGGCATGGCGGAATCGAGCACGCGCGGGCGGGCGCCGACGGAGACGATAATGGTGTCGGCATCCACTTCATCAAAGTCGGTTGCCGCTTTGCCCTTACCGGTCGACACGACCAGGCGCTGAGGACCATCGAGGCGACCCTCGCCATGGATGATGCGCACCCCAGCCTTGATGAGTTGCGACTTCATGTCGTCTGACTGCTGCTGAGCGAGCCGCATGAGGCGGGCGTTGACCGCGGCGAGATTGACGGTGATGTCGGGGCGAACGGCACGGCCCGAGTCGGAACGGGAGTAGAACTGCACGCCCAGATCGGCCGCATCCCGAATCGCGTTTGTGGCTTCGGCGGTCGCGATCAGAGTCTTCGAGGGCACCACGTCGGTGAGCACTGCCGAGCCACCGACGCCGGCACGTTCAACGAGGGTCACTTCGGCCCCCAGTTGCGCGCCCGCGAGGGCTGCTTCGTAGCCACCGGGGCCACCACCGAGTACTGCGATTCGTTGGGTGCGCTCAAACTCATAGGCCATGCCCTTATTCTCGCGCGGTTCTCGCCCAGCAACAAACCGCCCGTATATAGCCGCGGTCCCGCTTCGCTTGGATGCTCGAACGCCAGCGACACGCGCACGCAACTGCTCACATTCGCGCCGCACTGCTCGGTCAGTTCACTGCCCCAGCGTTTAGAGTGGATGCCATGTCACAGTCGCCCACCACAAACCCCCTCGACGACCCCACTGCAGACCCGTTTGAGGTCGCCAAGGAAGCCGCTGCCGCAATCGCAGCCGCGACCGGAGTCGAGAAGCACGACATTGCCCTCACGCTCGGTAGCGGCTGGAGTAAGGCCGCCGATCTGATCGGTGAAACCACCGCAACGATTCCCGCTTCCGACATCCCCGGTTTCTCTAAGCCCGCCCTCGAAGGCCACGTCGGCACCCTGCGCTCGATCCTGTTACCGAGCGGCAAGCGCGCCCTGGTAATCGGAGCTCGTACCCACTACTACGAGAACCACGGCGTTCGTCGCGTTGTTCACTCGGTACGCACTGCTGCCGCTACCGGCGCCACGACCATGATTCTCACCAACGGCGCCGGCGGCATCAAGGAAACCTGGACGCCGGGAACCCCCGTGCTCATCAGCGACCACCTCAACCTCACGGCAGACTCGCCCCTTGAAGGCGCGACGTTCATCGACCTCACCGACCTCTACAGCAAGCGCCTGCGCGAGATCGCGAAGTCAATAGACTCGAGCCTCGACGAGGGCGTGTACACGCAGTTCCGCGGCCCGCACTACGAGACGCCAGCCGAAGTCCAGATGGCCAAGACGATGGGCGGTCACATTGTGGGAATGTCCACGGCTCTCGAAGCGATCGCTGCGCGTGAGGCAGGCATGGAAATCTTGGGAATGTCGCTCATCACGAACTTGGCGGCCGGCATCCAGTCCACTCCCCTCAGCCACGAAGAAGTGATTCAGGCCGGCAAAGACGCTGAAGTACAGATCAGCGGCCTTCTCGCCCAGATTGTGAGCGCACTATGAGTGCAGCACCCCTCAGCACCGACGAATTGATCGCCGCCGCCCAAACGTGGCTCGAGCAAGACCCCGACGCCGTTACCCATACCGAGCTCGAAGCGTTGATTGCGGATGCCGCCAAAGGCGACGAGGCCGCTATCGCTGGCCTTCATCACCGCTTCGATACGCGGCTCGCGTTCGGTACTGCCGGGTTGCGCGGCGAACTGGGTGCCGGCCCTAACCGCATGAACCGGGTGCTGGTCACTCAGGCGGCTGCGGGACTTGCCGCCTACCTGCTCACTCACGAGCTGAGCCCCAGCATTGTGATCGGCTACGACGGTCGCGTGAACTCCGAGGTCTTTGCCCGCGATACCGCCACGATCATGGCCGGTGCCGGAGTGCGCGCCATTCTGTTGCCGCGCCTGCTGCCGACTCCCGTGCTCGCCTTCGCTGTTCGCCATCTCAACGTCAGTGCTGGCGTGATGGTCACGGCAAGCCACAATCCGGCTATCGATAACGGTTACAAGGTTTATCTGGGCGGCGACAACCACGGATCGCAGATCGTGACCCCCGCCGATGCCGACATCGCCCACGCGATCGACATCGTTGCCAAGGGGTCGATTGCCGATCTGCCTCGATCGACGGACTTCGTGACGACCGATGACGGCGTCGTTGACGAATACATCGCACGCACGGCTGCTCTGGCCGGACCGGTCAAGGATGTTGTGTACACGTACACCGCCATGCACGGTGTCGGCTGGGAGACCAGCCAAGCGGTCTATGAGAAAGCCGGATTCCCGGCTCCCGCTCTGGTCGAAGAGCAAGCTCACCCCGACGCTGCATTTCCGACCGTCGCCTTCCCTAACCCGGAAGAGCCTGGCGCCATGGATCTCAGCTTCGCGAAAGCTCGCGAGGTCGGCGCCGACCTCGCTATCGCGCACGACCCTGATGCCGACCGCCTTGCGGTTGCCGTTCCGGGCCGCGACGGCGAATGGCGTCGCTTGAGCGGAAACGAAGTGGGCATGCTGCTCGGCTGGCGTGCAGCGGAACGCGCCCAGGGCGTGGGAGTGCTCGCGGCATCCATCGTCTCATCTCCGGCTCTGCGCACGATTGCCGCCGACTACGGCATGGAATACACCGACACCCTCACCGGATTCAAGTGGATCTCCCGCATCGACGGACTCGTGTTCGGCTACGAAGAGGCCCTTGGGTACCTCGTCGACCCCGATAAGGTTCGCGACAAGGATGGCATCTCAGCCTCGGTCGACTTTCTGTCGATGGCCGCCGAGCTCAAGGCCGAAGGCTCAACGATCCTCGATCGTCTCGACGCTTTCACCGCACGCTTCGGCGCCTTCGCCTCGCGCCAGGTCTCGCTGCGCTTCGCGCAGATCTCCGAGATCGGCGAGACGATGACGCGCTTGCGTGCTGCGGCACCCAGCAGCGTGGGCGGCCTCGCGATCGAGTCGTTCGATGACTTCGAGAACGGTGTTGATGGGTTCGCGCCCAGCAACATCATCCGCTTGCAGATTGCGGGCGGCGCTCGGGTCATCGTGCGCCCCAGCGGCACTGAGCCCAAGCTGAAGTTTTATGTGGATGCCTCGAGCACGGCCGGTGACGGAGCCGAACGGCAGGCTGCCGCCGAGGCCGTCGCGAGTCAGCTCGAGACAGGAATGCGCGAGCTTCTCAGCTAGCGCTCACGCGCATACAGACACTCTCAGAGGGCGTCCTTGGTCTAACCGAGGGCGTCCTCGAGTTTTTGGGCGAGCTCTGACGTATCGAAGAGATTGACGATCACGATGACGTCGGCGTTCGTCTTGCCGATCGCTTCGACGAATTCTTGGCTCGTGAGAATGATCTGGGCATCAGCGGCAACGGTGCGCACGGTGCTGACATCGGCGGCCACCACAGTGGCTTCGAGATCGAGAGCCTTCAGCGCCCGCTCGGCGTTGACTTTGAGAACACCGGAACTGCCGATACCAGCACCACAGATGGTCACGATCTTCATGCGGGGGTCACTCCCATGATGCGTTGCACCTCGGCGGGGGTCGTGGCGGCAGCGAGTTGGTCGATGGCGGAGGAGTCGTTGAAGATATTGGCCACCGCAGCAACGGCGGCCAAGTGAGCGCCCGCCTCCGTGATGGCGAGGCCCAGCACGACTCGAACGGGATCGTTGTGCGCGTGCCCGAAGCGAACGGGCTCCTTGAGCGTGACGATCGACAGTCCGTTGGAAATGACTTGCGGGCCGGGGCGAGCATGAGCCAGGGCCAAGCCCGGTGCGATCACTACATACGGGCCGTGATCCTCGATCATGCGGATCATCTCGAGGGCGTAGCCCGGATGAGCCGCGCCGGAACGTGCCAGAGCTTCGCCAGACAGCGCAACAGCAGTGCGCCAGTCCTTGGCGATTGCACCAATTTCAATCGCTGATTCGGGCAGCGGAGGAAGCGACATAGCTACGCTCTCTCGAAACCGACGCTGATTGCTTCGGAAAGCTCTTCGCGGTCTTCGATCGGCAAGAACGCTGCCGCGGCGGCGTTGATTTGGAATACTTCGAGGTCGGTGAGGTCGTACCCGAACGCTTCCGTAAGCAACGCGAGTTCGCGGCTGAGGGTAGTGGCACTCATAAGACGGTTGTCGGTGTTCACCGTCACGCGGAAGCCGAGCTGGTACAGCAGGTCGAAGGGGTGGTCGACCATCTCGTCACCCCACTGCTCGATGGCACCGGTCTGGAGGTTCGACGAGGGGCTCAGTTCGAGCGCGATCTCGCGATCCTTCACCCACTGCGCCACATCCCCCAGCGTGACGTACGTGTTCTCATCGTCTTCGTTGGCGATCGTAATGTCTTCGGCCAAGCGCACACCATGACCGAGACGAAGCGCGCGACCGTCAAAGAGAGCACTACGGATGCTGTCGAGGCCAGCCGCTTCTCCCGCGTGGATGGTGGTGGGCATGTAGCTGTGCGCGAGCAGATCAAACGCTCCGCGCATGCGGCTCGGCGGGAATCCTGCTTCGGGGCCGGCGATGTCAAAGCCGATGACGCCTCGGTCGCGGTGACGGATGGCGAGCTCAGCGATGTCGGTGCCGCGGTCGGTCTGGCGCATGGAGCTCAAGAGCTGACCAACGCGGATGCTGCGGCCGCTCGAGCGCACCGCATCCACACCTTCTTCGAGTCCCTGTTGCACAGCGGCGACAACTTGATCCAGATCGAGGCCCTTCTGCAGGTGCTGCTCGGGCGCCCAACGGATTTCTCCGTAGATGACGCCATCGGCGGCGAGGTCGTGAACAAATTCGCTCGCGACCCGCGAGAGACCGGCGGTCGTTTGCATCACGGCGATCGTCGCGTCGAACGTCTTGAGGTAGTCAACGAGAGAGCCAGAGTCGGCCTGGCTCGAGAACCACTCGGTGAGTTTGCCCGCATCGGTCTCGGGAAGCTCGTAGCCGATTTCGTCGGCCAGCTCCACGATCGTTTGGGGTCGAAGCCCGCCGTCAAGGTGGTCATGCAAGGAGATTTTGGGAAGCGCCGTAATGCTGGCGCCACTTCCGGGCATTACAAAATTCTCAACAGCGGCGTTCATACCTACAAATCTACCGTGCCGATCGCTGAAAGCGCCCTGTGGCTTCGCTGGATGACGTTACGATCTCGTGAAAGCTTCCTCGCTGAGAAGATTTGAGATTTGCTTCACGGCGTCAGCCACAAGTTCACGCACAGCCTCCGGGGGAACATCGCTGAACGCACTAGCGACATAGGGAACTGTGATTGCGGCGAGAACCGCGCCATCCGCGCTGCGGATCGCAGCCACGATGTCGGTAATTCCCGGGTGGAGAGTATCGACGCCCCCGACGGGAGTATCGACCGTGGGGGCGCGCTCGGCCAGCACGGCACCGGTCGCCGTCGTGTGCACGTCGAATGTTGCACCGACCCGCACCCGGAACCCAAAGTCGGCGGGAGATTCGACCTGCGCGAGCACCCGCACAAGGGCCCCATCGAGCACGGCGAGGTTGCACGATTGTCTGGCGCGCTCGGCGAGCTGCTGCATGACGGGAAGCGCCACACTCACCAAGCTGCGAAGAGGCGGATGACGGTGGGCGAGATCGAACAGTTTCATCGCAAGCTCGTACAGCCCCGACTGTTTGTTTCGAAAAATGTAGCCGCGTCGTTCCAGCGTTGATAAGACCCGAAAGATCTGACCAGTACTGCGGCCGGTGGCTTCTGCGATCTGCGATTGGCTGAGCGAGCCTGCAGTCTCGGCCAGAAGTTCGAGAATGTCGAGCCCTTTATCGAGGGCGGGAGCAGTGTACTCGGGGCCGCCCGTCATCAGCGGTCCGCTTTCATCGCGGCGAGCATCCGCCGTGCCGCTTCGCGGTTGATCGAGTCCGGCACAGGCTGCGCGCCGGTCTCGAGCGTCCTGGCCGCCGTGGCGATGCGTTCAAGCGAGAGTGCCTGAAGCATGAAACCAAGATCCATCGAGTCGATGGAGTTACCGCGCGGCTCGCGCCCGGCAAGATTGATCATGCGGCCGTCTGCGAGCAACGTCACGTGCCGATTTCCCGGAAGGTCGATTCGCTCGATGGCTCCGTCGATGATGGTGCTACTAATCGCCAAGTCGCGAAGCGCCATGACGTCAATCTCCCAATCGAAGTGGCCACAGTTGACGAGCATCGCCCCGTCGGCGACGATCTCGAAGAAGTCGGTAGCGAGCACTTGCGGATGCCCAGTAGCGGTAATGAAGACCTCGCCCCATCCCGCAAGGTCGAACATCGTCGCCACTCGATAGCCGTCGAGTGCAGCCTCGAGCGCCTTAATCTCGTCCACTTCTACGATGGCGACCTTGCCGCCCAGCGCGCGGAGATACTGTGCGACTCCGCGACCGCACCAGCCGTAGCCCGCCACCACAAAGCGCCGCCCAGAGACCATCACGTTCGTGACGCGCATGAAGCTCTCCACCACCGACTGGCCTGCCGCGTGCTTGTTCTCGTTAATCACCGTCAGCGGGTTTTCGTCGATGACGATGATGGGAAAGCGAATATGCGCGGCGAGTTCGTCTCGCAGCCGGTAACGCCCTGAGGTGGTTTCTTCGGTGCCGCCGACAACATGGTCGGTCTGACCGAGCTCTACGAGACGGGCGACGAGGCCGGCTCCGTTGTCGAGGAGGATATCTGGCTTCGATTCCACCACGCTCCAGACATGAGCATCGTATTCGTGCTCCGAATCGCTACGGGCACCGAAAATCGTCATTCCTTGCGCACGCAAGTAGGCCGCGACATCGTCTTGCGTCGACCCATGGTTGCCGGTCGCCACGATTTCGGCTCCCCCGGCACGCAAAGTTTCGAGCAACACTGCGGTCTTCGGCTCGAGGTGCATCGCCATTCCAATGCGGTGCCCCGCGAACGGTTGCGTCTGCTCGAACCGTTCGCGCACTTCAGCCAGCAGCGGCATCCGTGATCTAACCCAGAGCAACCGCGCCGCGGCAGCCTCGACAAGATTATTCGTCATGTCATGATCTTACATATATGAAGATGGCTTTCATATATGCTTTTCGTTATGACCGAAAAAATTATTCTCGACTGCGACCCTGGACACGACGACGCGATTGCATTGCTGCTCGCGCACGGCAATCCAGAGATCGAGCTGCTCGGCGTCACTACCGTCATGGGCAACCAAACCATCGAGAAAGTCACCCGCAACGCTCTGGCCATCGCTCGAGTCGCCGGCATCACCGATGTTCCCTTCGCTCGGGGAGCACACCGCCCGCTGGTGCGTCAGATTGAGGTCGCCGAGTCGATTCACGGCGAGTCAGGTCTCGACGGGCCAGTGCTGCCCGATCCCACCATTGAGTTGGATGCTCGGCACGCCGTCGACTTCATCATTGACACCGTCATGAGCCACGAACCTGGCACCGTAACGCTCGTGCCCACCGGAGCCCTCACCAACATTGCCCTCGCTGTTCGCAAGGAGCCGCGCATCGCCGAGCGCGTCAAGCAGGTCGTTCTCATGGGCGGCGGCGTCAACGTCGGCAACTGGAGCGCGACAAGCGAATTCAACATCGTCATCGACCCCGAGGCCGCTCACATCGTGTTCAACGAGTGCTGGCCACTCACTATGGTTGGCCTCGACCTCACCCACGAAGCTCTCGCGACCGACGAGGTCGCGGCTTCCATCGCAGCCGTCGGCACCGGCCCCGCTCGCTTCGTCGGCGAACTACTCGAGTTCTTTGGCGAGACCTACCGTGATGCGCAAGGTTTCGACCACCCACCGGTGCACGATCCCTGCGCCGTCGCCTTCGTCATCGACCCCAGTGTCATGGAGGTCGTCAAGGTGCCACTGGATGTCGAACTCGCTGGCACACTCACACTCGGTATGACCGTGGCCGATTTTCGCGCTCCGGCCCCCGCCGACTGCACCACTCAGGTCGCCCGCAAGCTCGACCATGGCAAGTTCTGGGGAATGGTTGTCGACGCTCTCGAGCGCATCGGCGACCCGCAGCTCTAGCCGGATTAGCGGCGCGGCTGCGGCTGCGGCGCTGGGTCGTTGGGTCGTTGGGTCGTTGGGTCGTTGGCCGACCGCTAGGCGACCGCTAGCCCGCCGCCGGAACGCGGGCGCGCCGCTTGCGCGCCCCTAAATCGACGACTCCGATGAGAATGGCGATCGAGAAGAACACCGTGGTCGCGATCATTCCCATGCCATAGGCGTGGTGGTAGAGCTCGACCGTGCTCTCACCGCTGTTGCGCTCGTTGTAGAGCGTTGAGTAGAACAACGAGAGTGCGACGGCGGTTCCAATTGCTGTGCCGATTCGTTGCCCTAGCTGCCCCACCGAGCCTGCGAGGCCACCCTCGAGCGGTGGGATGTCGTGGAGAGTGAGCGTCTGGTTGGGCGAGATGACGAGCCCACCACCTGCACCCCCGATAAACATCGCCGCGGCCATCACGAACGGCGTCATCGCCGGCGGTGTGAGTATCGCTGCGGCCATGAGTACACCGATGCCGACCATCAGAATCGCGAGCCCAACCACTACGAGCGAGCGTCCGTAACGTTCAACAAGAATGCCGCCGCGCCACGAGGAGAACGCACTCGTGAGAGCGAATCCGATCGTCACCATGCCGGCGAATACCGGTTCGAGTCCCAGCCCCAATTGCAGGTATAGCGTCGTAAGGAGGAACATCGCGGGCATAGCGGCGAAGTAGACGGTCGCGAGCAGAGTGCCGTTGCGAAAAGAGCTGATGCGAAACAGCCCGAGAGGAACAAGTGGGGCACGACCGCTCTCGGCGTAGCGGCGCTCCCACCAGATGAAGGCCGCGGCAGCCACGACGAATAGCGCGAGAAGCCACCATCGATTCGGATCATCCGTCGGCGCACCTGTCGTAAATAGAAACGGCCACATGAGGGCGAGCACAGTGACGCCAAAGATCGCGATGCCGACGGGGTCAAGGTCGAGGCGAGCGTAGGTGGTCTTGGCCGTCGAAGGCAGGATACGCCAGGCAAGAATGAGCGCAATGATACCGAGCGGAACATTCATCCAGAAGATGTAGCGCCAGCCATCCTGCGCGCCGCCGATGGCGATCATGAGACCGCCCAGCGTGGGGCCAAATGCGGTCGAGATGCCGATCATGGCGCCGAACAGGCCGAACGCTCGCCCGCGTTCTGGGCCCTGGAACAGCTGCTGAATTAGCCCGATCACTTGAGGCATTTGGATGCCAGCCGCGACGCCCTGAAGCAGTCGGAATACGAGCAACATGGCCGCATTCGGCGCGAGAGCACAGGCGATGCTGGCCAGCGTGAACACCGAGAGCCCGATAAGGAACAGCGTCTTGCGCGATCGTTGGTCGCCGAAACGCCCTGCGGGCACCAGCACGAGACCGAACGTCAGAACGTAGCCAGAGACAATCAGTTGCAGCTGAGTTGAAGTCGCACCGAGCGCGTCTTCGATCGAGGGCAGCGCCACGTTGACCTTGGACAGGTCGAGAATCGTGATTGCCGCAACGACCACACAGACCCAGAACGCTCGCCACTTGGTGGCGTGGTCGCTATCGGTCTCACTGGGCGATCCGGTGGTGCGCCCGGAAGCGTTCTGCGCTGGTTCAGCGCTGGGAACGGTCTCATCCGCTGTCGTCATTTCAACAACTGTACGTCAGCGGATGAGACCCCTCGTTCAGACTCAGAGTTGCGTCGTTAGCCGACGTGCTAGTCGATGCGTCCGGCGATCAGCGGACCACCATCGTGCACCGTGTCGCCGGCGTCGCCGATGCGGTAGGCGCCTTCGAGAGACTCAAGTGCGCGTTCAAAGCGAGCCGGTTCGTCTGCGTGCATCGTAAAGAGCGGCTCGCCCTTGCGCACGGTATCTCCGGGCTTTGCGTGCAGGTCGATGCCGGCAGCGTGCTGCACGGGATCCTGCTTGCGGGCACGACCGGCACCCAAGCGCCAGGCGGCAATACCGAACGGCAGCGCTTCTTGTTCGACGAGAACACCGTCACGGTCAGCCAGAACGACCTGGCTTTCCTTCGGCTGCGGTAGAGCAGCATCCGGGTCGCCACCTTGCGCGCTGATCATGCCGCGCCAGGCATCCATCGCTTGACCGTTGTCGAGAGCAGCCTCAACATCGGCGTCTTCGTGCCCGACCTGGGCGAGCATCTCGCGAGCGAGAGCGATCGTGAGTTCACGAACATCAGCGGGGCCACCACCGGCGAGTACCTCCACGGATTCACGTACTTCGTTCGCGTTACCGATAGCGAGGCCGAGGGGAACGTTCATGTTCGTGAGCAGAGCAACCGTCTTGACGCCGGCATCCTTACCCAAGCGAACCATGGTTTCCGCGAGCTCGCGGCTGCGAGCGGCATCCTTCATGAAGGCACCCGAACCGAACTTCACGTCGAGCACGAGCGCCGAGGTGCCCTCTGCGATCTTCTTACTCATGATCGAGGATGCGATCAGCGGGATCGCCTCGACGGTTCCGGTGATGTCGCGAAGGGCATACAACTTCTTGTCGGCCGGAGCGAGGCCCGAACCAGCGGCACAGATAACTCCACCAACGCCACGCAACTGCGCGTAGAACTCTTCGTTGGTGAGGTCGGCGCGCCACCCGGGAATGCTCTCCAGCTTGTCGAGCGTGCCGCCGGTGTGACCGAGCCCGCGGCCCGAAAGCTGCGGAACGGCAACGCCGAAGGACGCGACCAGAGGGGCCAGCGGCAGGGTGATCTTGTCACCGACGCCACCCGTGGAATGCTTGTCGGTTGTGGGCTTGCCCAGTCCCTCAAAGCTCAGGGTCTCGCCGCTGGCGATCATCGCCAGCGTGAGGTCGCGAATCTCTTCGCGCTCCATGCCGTTGATGAAGATGGCCATCGTCATGGCAGCCATCTGCTCGTCACCGACGTAACCGCGAGTGTACGCATCCACAAGCCAGTTGATCTGGTCGGTGCTCAGCACACCCTTGTCACGCTTGGTGTGGATAAGGTCTACGGCATCGAAACGTTCGATACCGGATTCTGCTGCGCTGTTATTCACCGCGGTACTCCTCTAAGGTTCGTGGCCCGAACGCGTCGGGAATTACTTCGTCAATCGTTTTGATGCCCGACACTGTCTCGAGCAGCATGCCTTCGGCAGAGTGCTCGAAGAGCAGCTGGCGGCAGCGGCCACACGGCATGAGGGCATTGCCCTTGCCGTCGACACACGTGAACGCGACGAGCTTTCCACCGCCAGACATGTGTAGCGCCGACACCATGGAGCATTCGGCGCACAGGGTGAGACCATACGAGGCGTTCTCTACGTTCGCGCCCGAAATTACCCGGCCGTCGTCGACAATTGCGGCGACGCCGACCGGGAACTTCGAATAGGGAACGTAGGCGTGGGTGAGGGCATCTTTGGCGACGAGCCTCAGCGCATCCCAGTCGATTGATTGCGGCTCGATCGTCATAGCGTTACCCCTTTATGTATGGTGTTCCGGATGCTGCTGGCGGTCGAGACTTACCGACCAGACCGGCCACGGCGATGATCGTCACGACGTAGGGCAGCATGAGCATGAACTCACTCGGCACCGGCGAACCAACAACGCTCAGCGCGTTCTGCAAGTTGCTGGCGAAACCGAACAGCAATGCAGCGAGCGTTGCCTTGATCGGGTCCCAGCGACCGAAGATCACTGCGGCGAGGGCGATGAAGCCGGCGCCCGCCGTGACGTCTTTACCGAACTGGCCTGTTTGGCTCAGCGTGATGAACGCTCCACCCATACCGGCGATCGCGCCCGCGAGGGCAACGTTCCAGAAGCGCGTTAGCGTCACGTTGATACCGACGGTGTCTGCAGCCTTGGGGTGTTCTCCCACAGCGCGCAGACGCAGGCCCCAGCGCGTGCGATACATCGCGAAGGCAACCGCAGCAACGATCACATAGAGCATGTACACGATGATCGTCTGCTTGAAGAGCACCGGCCCAATGATCGGGATGCCGCTGAGAATCGGGATCGGTAGCGTGGAGAAGCCTTCAGGATTGTTCAGCTGCCCGGGGCTCTCCGTGAGCCACTGCGAGTACAGGAAGCCAGTCAGTCCCGAGACCAGAACGTTGATGACAACACCCACGATGATCTGATTGACGAGGTACTTGATCGCGAATACCGAGAGCAAGAACGAGACGAGCATTCCCGCCACGGCAGCGGCGAAGAGACCAGCAAACGGCGATCCCGTGATGGTGCCAACAACCGCGGAAACGAAAGCACCAGCCAGCAGCTGAGCTTCGATCGCGATGTTGACCACACCGACACGCTCGGAGATAACGCCGCCGAGAGCACCGAATACGAGAGGCACTGCGAGCACGAGCGAGCCTGCGAACAACTCAGGAACGCGCAGAGTTTCATCCGCCGCGGCCCAGGTGAGGAACCCCGTGAGGGCGAAGACGGCACCCGCGGCGGGAATCCACGTGGGAACGCGGCGATCCTGAGAAATCATGAACGCTGAGCCGACCGCAATGAGCGCGGTCAGAATCGTCACGACGACACCTGTCGCCAAGGCTGGCAGGTGAATTACCGGCAACTGGATGAGGTCGGTACCGGTCGAGAGGTTGAAGCCGGTGGCAGCATCCTCGGCGAAACCGATGAAGAGAACGCCAGAGATCAGCGAGACGATCGCAAAAGCGATCGGCATCTTCCAGCTACGGCGATCGATCTTCGATGCGGCCGTGGTCTTGCTTTCAGTGTTTTTCGTGAAAGTCATTAGCTCAGCACCTTCTTTGCGCGAGCGCCGGGCTGCGGCAATCGGAACACAGCACGCACGAGCGGCGGTGCTGCGATAAACAGAACGATGAGCGATTGCACAACGAGAACGATGTCAATCGGGATGCTCTGCGAGGCCTGCATGGTGAAGCCACCGGCCTTGAACGCACCAAACAGGATTCCGGCGGCGAACGTACCCCACGGAGTCGAGCGACCCAAGAGCGCCACAGTGATGGCATCGAAGCCGATGCCGGCATCCACCCCAGACGTGAATCCGCTGGTAGTCGTTCCGAGCACCTCGGTGCTCGCCGCGAGACCGGCATAGCCACCCGCGATCAGCATGACGTAGACGTAGATGCGCTCAACCTTGACGCCAGCGACACGAGCCGCGTGCGGGTTAAGACCGACGGCGCGGAACTTGAAGCCCAGGCTCGATCGATCAATAAGCCACCAGGCCAGGACGGTCCCAGCGACAACGAGAATGAATCCCCAGTGCAGCTTGAATCCATCACCGAAAATCGGTTGCAGGATGGCGTTCTCTGCTGCCGGCGGAGTCTTCGGGTTATTCGAACCGGGGTTCTTGAGCAGATCAGTACGAAGCAAGAAGCTGATCAAGTAATACGCCACGTAGTTGAGCATGATCGTCACGATTACCTCGTGGGCACCGGTACGAGCCTTCAAAAGCCCTGCGATGGCACCCCAGAGAGCACCACCGATGATTCCCATGATCACCGCAACGGTGACGTGGATAACGATCGGCAGGTCCCAAGCAAAGCTGGCGTACCCGGCGAAAGCTGCACCGACGATGATCTGGCCGCGGCCACCGATGTTGAAGAGTCCGACGCGGAACGCGATGGCAACTCCGAGGCCCGCTGCGATCAGCGGCGTCGCAAACACGAGAGTCTGCGTCAGCGGCTTGATGCCAGACAGGAAATCATCGCGACGGAAGTCGTAGACCGATCCTTGAAAGAGCGCGAGGTACGCGCCGCCGACAGCGCTGCCGATTGCCGCGAACAGGTCTCCAGGGCGAGCGAAGAAGTAACCGGCCGCCTCTTGAACGCCGGGATCGGTAAACGCGATGAGTACGCCACCGATCAGGATGGCAAGCACGACAGCAAGCACGGACAGCAGGGCGCTCCCGGATGCAATCTCACGGAATGCGTTAGTCCAGCGCGCACCGTCAGGGTTGATCTGCGAACCCTCGGCTTTGTTCAGCGAGACGACATCCTCCGGCTTCTGCTCTTCGGGTTTCTGGGGTGTTGGCTCGCTCATGCTGCCTCCTCCGTAATACGTTCGCCAGCCATCATGAGGCCGAGTTTTTCGCGGGGGGTATCCGCAGGCACAATTCCTACAATTTGCCCCTTGTACATGACCGCGATTCGGTCTGCCAAAGACACAACTTCGTCGAGTTCGGTAGAGACGACGATCACGGGGACACCGCGATCACGCACTCCAACGATCTGCTCGTGCACGAACTCGATCGATCCGACGTCGAGTCCACGAGTCGGCTGCGAGACGACGAGCAGCGAGAGTTCGCGGCTCATTTCGCGCGCCAGAACGACCTTCTGCTGGTTGCCGCCCGAAAGCTTTGAGACGTGTTCGTGGATGCTCTGCGCACGGATGTCGTACGACTCGAGCTTTTCAGTCGCAAACTCGTTCAGAACGTCAGTTTGCAGCGTTCCGAGCTTCACGAACGGCTCGCCGTCGCTACGGTCGAGCATCAAGTTTTCGGCAACACTAAATTCTCCAACGAGACCGTCGACGGTGCGGTCTTCGGGTACATAACCGACACCAGAGTCGAGAATCTGACGCGGGTTGAGCCCGAGAAGCTCTTGTCCGTTGAGCGTGATGGATCCGGAGGCGCGCGATTGCATTCCGAGCAGCGCCTCGGCGAGCTCAGTTTGACCGTTGCCTTGCACTCCAGCGATTGCCAGAATTTCGCCGCCACGGATCGTGACGGTGAGATCTTTCACCGCGCGATGACCATGCTCGTCAGCGATCGTGAGGCTGTCAATGACCAACGCGTTGTCGGTGAGTTGCGCCGGCGCCTTGTCGATCGTGAGGTCAACCGCACGACCAACCATGAGCGAAGCGAGTTCTTCCTTGCCCGCGTTGGGGTCGGCTTCGGCGACGACCTTTCCGAGGCGAATTACGGTGATCCGATCCGCTACTTCGCGGACCTCACGCAGCTTGTGCGTGATGAAGACGATAGAGGTTCCCTCGCTCTTGAGCTGACGCATGATCGCCATGAACTCGTCAGTTTCTTGCGGGGTAAGCACAGCGGTCGGCTCATCAAAAACGAGAACCTTGGCTTCGCGGGAGAGCGCCTTGACGATCTCAACTCGCTGCTGAACGCCCACGGGAAGGTCTTCCACGAGAGCATCGGGATCGATGTCGAAGCCGAATCGTGCGGAAATTTCACGCACGAGGGTGCGAGCAGCTTCTAAGTTCAGGAGGCCGGGGCCATAGACCTGCTCGTGCCCGAGAGCGACGTTTTCAGCCACGGTGAAGACGGGGATCAGCATGAAGTGCTGGTGGACCATACCGATTCCAGAGCGCATCGCGTCTCCGGGGCCAGCGAAGTGGCGCACCTCATCATCGATGAGAATCTCGCCCTCTTCAGCCTGATACAGGCCGTAAAGCACATTCATCAACGTTGACTTGCCCGCGCCATTCTCGCCGAGGAGACAATGAATCTCGCCCTCTTCGACAGTGAGATCAATATGATCATTCGCGATTAGGTCACCGAAGCGCTTGGTAATACCTCGCAGCTCAAGCTTCACAATCTCTCCTCAATGCTGTGATGGCGTCCTCGCCATCGTGGGATTCACACAATTAGCCTCAGAAGGCTAATCGAAAACGAAGGGGGCTGACCCTCTCGAGCCAGCCCCCTGTAGTGCTATCTAACTAGTTGAGGTACGACTTGACGACGATGTCGCCGGAGATGATGCCGTCCTTGACCGTAACGAGTTCAGCCTCGAGGCCTCCGTCAACCATCGACTCGAAGTCGTGGAACGGCGCGATGCCAACTCCACCGTTTTCGAGGGTTCCGATGTACGGCGTGGTGTCGAGCGATCCGCTCGAAGCCTCGGTGACTACTTCTTCAACAGCAACCTTGATCTGCTTGAGGATCGAGGTGAGGAACAGGTCTGCTGCCTCGGTCTCGGTCTCGGTGAGGTCAGCGTCGACGCCGATCATGGCAACGTCCTTGCCGGAGTCGCGAATTGCCTCAACCGCGCTCTGGAAGATGGGTCCACCGACGGGAAGCAGAACGTCTGCACCCTGGTCGATCAGGTTCTGAGCTGCGGCGCGCGAGTCGGTTCCGGGAGCGAAGCTACCGATGAACGTTCCGTCCTGAGCTGCAGTGTCCCAACCGCGAACCTTAATATCGGTTCCCTTTTCAGCGTTGTAGTACTCGACGCCCTGAGCTGCACCATCCATGAAGATGGAGACGGTGGGGAAGTTCATTCCGCCGTAGGTACCTACGACGCCTGACTTCGAGTAGCTTGCCGACGCGTAGCCAGCGAGGAATGCTGCGCCAGCGGTGTCGAAGAGGATGGGCTTGATGTTCTCGGCGTCAGTCGTTCCGTCGAAGTCGTTGTCTGCTGCATCATCGACGATGGCGAAGTTGACGTCGGGGTTTGCCTGAGCAAATTCAACGGTCGCTGCGGAGAGGTTGAAGCCAACAGTGACGATCAGGTCGCAACCCTCGGCGATGAGGCTCTCGATGTTGGGCGCGTAGTCTGCATCGCTGGTCGACTCGACTGCGTTGAACTCAACACCGAGGGCGTCGGCTGCGGCTTCGATGCCTTCGTAGCCGAGCTGGTTGAACGACTTGTCGTCGAATCCGCCCGAGTCGGAAACCATGCAGGGAAGGAAGTCAAGCATTTCGCCCGATCCTGCTTCGGTCTCTTCCGGCGCGGATGCGCAACCGGCGAGTACGAGTGCGCTGGTCGCAACGAGCGCCATGCCGCTGAGTGCGCGGCCGTGAGTGCTGATTCTCAAGGTGTCCTCCAAAATGCTGTCCGACAGAAATTGTCGAAACATAGTGAACCTACGCTACCGAAGAATCAACAGTTCCATTGTGCGAATATGAGCGCCGAAGCCGAATGGTTACAAACGCGAAATCCCCACGTCACAAGACGTCGTTGCGTCCGGAGATTTTTAGAGCATCCACTACAGATTTCACTCTCTGAGCGTTCGCGGTTGTAGTAACCAGCAAAGCGTCCGGCGTATCGACCACGACGATGTTGTTTACCCCAATGAGGGAAATAAGCCGGTCAGTCTGGCTAATCACAACTCCGGTCGACTTATCAGCCAAAACTCGTGCGTTCTCCCCAAGAATGGCCAAGTCAGATTTGCGGCCCCCCGAGTGCAATTTAGCGATCGAGGCGAAATCCCCCACGTCGTCCCAATCGAAGTCGCCGGGAACCACCACGAGCTTGCCTTCTGCTGCTGCCGGCTCGGCCACCGTGTAGTCGATCGCAATCTTGGCGAGATGTGGCCAAACGGCATCGACGACAGCACCCCGCTCCGGGGTGTCCCACACCTCGGCAAGCGCAGTGAGGCCCTCGAGCAACTCCGGCTGCGCTTTACCGAGTTGTTCGAGCAGAACGTCGGCGCGCGAGATGAACATGCCACCGTTCCACAAAAAGTCGCCGCTGGCGACATACGACTGGGCCGTAGCGAAGTCGGGCTTTTCGACAAACGACTTGGCCTTGATCGCGCTCGGCGCACCCTCAATCTCCAGAGCGTCTCCGCAGTGGATGTAGCCAAATCCGATGGCGGGCTCGGTTGGGGTGATGCCGATCGCCGCAATGAACCCGGCGTTCGCGACTGCAATCGATTCGCGCACGCTGCGCTTGAACCCACGGATGTCGCGAATCACATGATCGGCCGCAAACGATCCGATAATCACGTTAGGTTCGCGTTTGAGCAGAATCGCGGCCGCGAGCCCGATGGCTGCGGACGAGTCTTTCGGTTCACTTTCGAGCACAACGTTGGGGTCGCTGAGTTCTGGCAACTGCTTCTCAACGGCGGCGCGATGCGCTCGCCCCGTGACAACCATGATGCGATCCGAACCGGAAAGCGGAGCTAGTCGATCCCATGTGTCACGCAGCAGGGTCTGGCCTGACCCGGTGAGGTCGTGCAGAAACTTGGGGGCATCCGCGCGGGACAGCGGCCAGAGACGCGATCCAATGCCGCCGGCCGGGATCACGCTGTAGAAGTTGTCGAACGATCCCTCATGTTGGTTCATGTATCAACCATAGACTTCAGCGCCCGTTAACTCGCCGGATATCCGCGCCTCGTACCGTGAGCATCACGAGACGAACTGAGGTGCTGATTGTGCGAATCGTCATTGTGAGTGAGAGCTTTCTCCCCACCGTCAACGGAGTCACGAATAGCGTGCTCAAAGTGCTCGATTACCTGAGCGCGGAGGGCCACGACGCAATCGTCATTTGCCCCTCGGCCGGAGCGCCACGATCGTACGCGGGCTTCGTTGTTCACGCTGTTCCCGCACTGGCGTACCGCCAGTTCCCGGTGGGACTTCCGAACCCGCAAGTGCACAAGCTCATTGCCGACTTTCGGCCTGACGTCGTTCACGCGGCAGCGCCATTCCTGCTTGGCGCGCAGGCCATCTCCTCCGCTAACCGCCTCGGCATTCCGACCGTGGCTATTTTTCAGACGGATGTGGCGGGGTACGCCCGCCGCCACCGTCTCGGGCAAGCGACGAAATTGGCATGGCGCATTGTGCGCTGGATCCACGATGGAGCCCAACTGACGCTCGCTCCCTCCAGCACTGCCATGGCCGATCTGAAAGCAATCGGCCTAACGAAGCTCGAGCGGTGGGGCCGCGGGGTCGACCTGGCGATGTACCACCCCGCGAAAAAGCTCTCCCCCGCCACCGCCCGATTGCGCACGCGGCTCGCGCCTCGCGGCGAAGTCGTCATCGGTTACGTCGGGCGCATCGCTCCGGAAAAGCAGGTCGAGCGACTTCGCACTCTTCGGGGACTGACCGGAGTGCGCGTGGCGATTGTAGGCGACGGATCTTCGACTGCGCTCGTGAAAAAGGAACTTGCTGGCATCCCCGTTACTTGGCTCGGCAAGCTCGGCGGCGAGGAACTGGCGACGGCTTACGCCGCCTTCGATATCTTCGCTCACACGGGCACGGAGGAGACCTTTGGCCAAACTTTGCAGGAAGCTCACGCTGCGGGATTGCCCGTGGTTGCCCCTCGCGCCGGCGGGCCGATCGACTTGATCGACCACGGAAACAACGGCTTTCTGTTCGAGGCCGACAACGATGGCGAGCTGCGCGCCTATGTGGAGGCGCTCGCCGTCGATTCAGGACTTCGGGCACGCATGGGCGAAGCCGGGCGACGGACTGTGCTCAACAAATCGTGGAGCGGCATCTGCGCTGAGTTGATGGGGCACTACGAGTCTGCGATCGCTGCGCTGCCTGTGTTTGCGCCAAAATCTTGACCTAGAGTGCACTCTAGGGAGAACAATGAACACTGCAATGACACACCACACGGAGCAAGTCCTCAGCATCGGCGAAGTCGCGGAGCACACCGGCGTAACGGTGCACACGCTGCGTTATTACGAGAAGGCTGGACTGCTAGTAGTACCCCGCCTCTCTAATGGCCAGCGGCGCTACCGCGAGATTGATATCAAAGCTGTCGAGTTCATCGGCCACCTTCGCCGCACCGGCATGCCCATCCGCTCGATCCTCGAATACGCAGATCTCGTGCGCAGCGATCACGACACCGCTGCCGAACGAATGCGCTTGCTCGAGCAGCATCGCGACAACGTTGCCCGCGAATTGGCCGAGCAGGAACGACACCTTGCTGGCATCACCGCGAAAATTGGCTGGTACCGTGCGGCTCTCAATGAGCACGACACTAGCGACGAGCGACACGATGTAGCTCTCCTGACCGCGGGGGCCTCTTTGTAAATTGCGTGGTTCGCGCTCATCGGTGCTTCTTAAGTTCCGCAATATTCACGAAAACCTTCGTGATTTCTTGCTATTTAGGGTCGACTGGGAAGCGAGCGTCAGTGAGCGGGAATAGAATGGGAAGGTCCGCTTCGCGGACACTCATCGGTCGCGGTGGACGCGACCCAAGACCGCAAGGAGGGTCCTCGTGCCAGAGAAGTCGGCGAGCAACCTAGTGGCGGAGCCGCAGACGCCGCCCAAGATTCGCTCACCCAAGAGACCTGCTGGCACCCTGTACCGGGGTAAAGAGGGCATGTGGTCGTGGGTGCTGCACCGTATTACGGGTGTGGGCATTTACTTCTTCCTCCTCGTGCACATCTTGGATACTGCACTCATCCGCGTGAGCCCTGAGGCTTACAACATCGTCATCGAGTCCTACAAGACGCCGCTCATGGGTCTTGCAGAGATCGGCCTTGTGGCAGCGATCGGCTTCCACGCGGTCAACGGCCTGCGCATCATCCTGATTGACTTCTGGGCTTTCGGCGCCAAGCATCAGCGCACCCTGTTCTGGGTTGTAGTTGGAATCTGGCTTGTGCTGCTCGCCGGATTCATTCCCCGCCAGCTAATGCACGTCTTCGGAGGTTGAGCATGAGTCTCATCGAAGCCCCCCGCACTCCAACCCGTGGCCGTCGTACCGGCGGAATCAACTGGGAAAAATGGGGATGGATCTACATGCGCGCTTCTGGCGTCGTTCTCGTAGTCCTCATCTTCGGCCACCTTCTTGTCAACATGTTCTTGGGCGAAGGAGTCAAGGCCATCGACTTCGCATTTGTCGGCGGCAAGCTCTCTGACCCGTTCTGGCGAGTCTGGGACGGCCTCATGTTGTGGCTTGCTCTCATTCACGGCGGCAACGGAATGCGCACGCTGGTCAACGATTATGCAAGCAACCCCAAGGTTCGCAAGATTCTGCTCATTGGAATCGCCGCATCCACCATCATCCTGATCACGCTGGGAACCCTCGTGATCACCACCTTCGACCCCTGCCCAGCCGGTGCTGACCCAGCCCTGCTTGCCAGCATCTGTGAGGGACGCTAATTGTCTACGATCAACACCGGCGATATTGCCGACGGAACCGTCATTGACGGAGTCCATTACCACCAGTTCGACATCGTCATTGTGGGCGCCGGTGGCGCCGGTATGCGTGCCGCTATTGAAGCCGGCCCGCACGCTAAGACCGCAGTGATTTCGAAGCTCTACCCCACTCGCTCGCACACTGGTGCGGCGCAGGGCGGTATGGCTGCTGCCCTCGCGAACGTTGAGGACGACAACTGGGAATGGCACACCTACGACACCGTCAAGGGTGGCGACTACCTCGTCGATCAAGATGCTGCTGAGATCCTCGCTAAAGAGGCCATTGACGCGGTAATCGACCTTGAGAACATGGGGCTCCCGTTCAACCGCACCGAAGACGGAAAGATCGACCAGCGTCGTTTTGGTGGTCACACCCGCGAGCACGGCAAGGCTCCTGTTCGTCGTGCCTGCTACGCGGCCGACCGCACCGGTCACATGATCCTTCAGACGCTGTACCAAAACTGCGTCAAGCTCGGCATCAACTTCTTCAACGAGTTCTATGTTCTTGACCTGGTCATGACCGAGGTCGACGGCATCGAACAGCCCTCTGGCGTTGTGGCGTATGAACTCGCCACCGGCGAGCTGCACGTGTTCCAGTCCAAGGCGATCATCTTCGCTACCGGTGGATTCGGCAAGATCTTCAAGACGACATCCAACGCCCACACCCTCACCGGTGACGGCGTCGGAATCATCTGGCGCAAGGGTCTCCCCCTTGAAGACATGGAGTTCTTCCAGTTCCACCCCACCGGGTTGGCCGGGCTCGGCATCCTGCTCTCTGAAGCTGCTCGAGGCGAAGGCGCTATCTTGCGTAACGCCGAGGGCGAGCGTTTCATGGAGCGCTACACGCCGACGCTCAAGGACCTCGCGCCGCGAGACATCGTGGCGCGTTCGATGGCCACCGAGATTCGTGAAGGCCGCGGAGCTGGCCCTGACAAGGACTACCTGTTCCTTGACATCACCCACCTCGAGCCTGCCGTCATCGACGAAAAACTGCCGGACATCACGGAGTTCGCTCGTACCTACCTGGGTGTTGAGCCATACACCGAACCCGTACCCGTACTGCCGACCGCGCATTACGCCATGGGTGGCATCCCGACCAACGTTCAAGCAGAAGTTCTGCGCAACAACACGGATGTCGTCAAGGGTCTCTACGCCGCTGGCGAGTGTGCGTGTGTTTCGGTTCACGGTTCCAACCGTCTGGGCACCAACTCGCTGCTCGACATCAACGTCTTCGGAAAGCGTGCCGGCAAGTCAGCCGTCGCCTACGCCAAGACCGCTGAGTTCGTACCGCTGCCGAAGGACCCTGCCGGGGGCGTCAAGCGCATCCTCGACATGGTTCGCGCCGGTGATGGCACCGAGCGCATTGCTGTAATCCGTAAAGAGTTGCAAGACTCGATGGACCGCAACGCGCAGATCTTCCGTACGGATGAGAGCCTCGAAGAGGTCACCAACCTCATCCAGAAGCTGCGCGCTCGTTACAAGAACATTCAACTGCACGACAAGGGCAAGCGGTTCAACACCGACCTGCTCGAAGCCGTGGAGCTTGGCTTCCTGCTCGACCTCGCCGAAGTACTCGTGTACTCGGCGCGTTCGCGCAAGGAAAGCCGCGGCGGTCACATGCGTGAGGACTACCCCAATCGTGACGACGAGAACTTCCTCGTGCACACGATGGCGTACCTCACGGGCGACCCAGAATCAGAGGAGGCGGGTGACCACATCCGCCTCGACTGGAAGCCGGTAGTGATCACTAACTACCCGCCGATGGAGAGAAAGTACTAATGAGCACTGCCGTCGCTGACAAGAAGCCTGCCGCAGCCGAAGAGATTCCTACCTTCACTGCGACCCTCATCATCCGTCGTTTCGACCCGGATGTTGACGAAGAGCCGCGTTGGGAAGACTTTGACGTCGAGCTATTCGCGACCGACCGCGTTCTCGATGCTCTGCACAAGATCAAGTGGGAACAGGATGGGTCGCTGACCTTCCGTCGCTCGTGCGCGCACGGTATTTGTGGTTCGGATGCCATGCGCATCAACGGCCGCAACCGCCTGGCCTGCAAGACCTTGGTCAAGGACCTCGACATCACCAAGCCGATCTACGTGGAAGCTATCAAGGGTCTGCCGCTAGAGAAGGACTTGATCGTTGACATGGAGCCGTTCTTCGACTCTTACAAGGAGATCAACCCGTTCTTAATGGCGGGCGCCACCAAGAGTGGCAAGGAACGCAAGCAGAGCCCCGTAGAACGCGCTCGCTTCGACGACACCACGAAGTGCATCCTGTGCGCCGCGTGCACGTCGAGCTGCCCCGTGTTCTGGACTGACGGCCAGTACTTCGGCCCGGCAGCCATCGTGAACGCTCACCGCTTCATCTTCGACTCGCGCGATGAGGGCTCGCAGGTTCGCCTCGATATCCTCAACGACAAAGAGGGTGTGTGGCGTTGCCGCACCACCTTCAACTGCACCGACGCTTGCCCTCGCGGCATCCAAGTTACGCAGGCGATTGCTGAAGTGAAGCAGGCCATCATTAGAGGCAAGGTCTAAGCACCGACTCGTCTTAGACAAGATCGCCCCTGTTGCTACCGCGGTAGCACCAGGGGCGATTTGTTTGTGGGCGGCCGTCACCCACGGCGACCGTCCACGGTGAGTATTCGGGTTACTCACTCAAAGAGACTGGTCTACTCGCGAATTATGACGCGGAAGAACTCAGATCACCCCCGAAATGGGGTTTAACTCAGCAGACGGATGTTCACGCCCTGGTTATTACCCGACGACAGGTTGAGTGGTTTGATGAGGTCGTTGATGAGCCCATCGATCGAACCGAGAAGGCCGCCCAACAGTCCGCCGGTGCCGACAAGGCCGCCAAGATAGTCGCGGTCCACTGTTTGCACCAGATCGAGCGAGGAAAGCCCGCCGGGAATGCCGGTGACGTTCAGAGTGAACTTTCCGTTGCTTGACACCGTGGTGGTCGCGTAAACAAGTCCGCCCGCTTGGAGTGAGAGATGGGCGCCCGGCGTCGCGGTCCCGGTAAGGTTCAGGTCGATGTCAGCCGCTACAACTCCGCCGGGAGCAGTGTGGCCCGCTGGAGGTGTTCCGCCGGTGACAGTTCCGACGACCGAGTCCACGAGCCCACCGACAGCGCCGCCGACCCCGTCAACCACACCGCCGACCACGCCACCCACGCCGTCGACGACTCCACCCACGAGGCCGCCGCCCTGAGAGCCGCCAATGCCCGGCGCGACCCCGTCGCTGCCATCCGCTACCGCGGTGCCGCCCGTGCCTTGAGTTCCGCCCGCGCCGCTCTCAGCAGCTTCGCCGATTCCGACGGCCGGCACGGTAGGAATAACCAGATTGCTGGGGTCGTCGCGGTCGCCGCCAAGGTTATCCGCGACCCCGGTAGAGACAGAAGCATCAGCTCGAGAGTCATCGGCGAGTTGGCTTGTTGACGTGGTGTCGGTGCTCGCGGACTCCGGCGAAATCGGGGCCAGCGCCACAAACGAGCCGGTGAGCGCGATTACTGCCGCGAGTGAGCCTGCGATGGCCACAGGAACAGCGCTCACGCCGGCACTACCGGCCACGACGGCCGTTCCGGCACCGGCAACGACGGTTACTGGCATGGCCGGCGCTGCTGCTGCGGTGAGCGACGCTGCGCCGCCGTGCCCGAAGGCACTCAGGAAACCGCCACCAGCAACGCCGCCCAGCAGCATCGGGATCATCACGAGTGCTAGGCGTGAACCAACTTCGTCAACTTCTTCACACACAATCGCGCAGCGGGTGCACGACGCGAGATGACTATCAATCTTCTTGGCATCGCGGGCATTGAGGCTTTTGCGAGCGTGTTCGCCAAACTTAGACATCGCCCAACGGCAGTCGCCGGATGCTGTCGCGTCGTTGATGTGAGCCTGCAACCATGCTTTGCGCAGGCCTTCTCGCGCGCGGTACGACAGCGCAGCGACGCTGTTAGCGCTCATTCCGAGTAGCGGAGCTACTTCGTGAGGGTCCATGCCCTCCACTTCGGTGTACCAGAGCACCGACTGCCAGCGCTCCGGGAGTTCACGGAAGGCTTTCGCGGTAAGGCTGTGATCGAGGGCGATCGCAATGGGATCGTCGAGAGTGCTCGGATCTTCGAAGTCGGCGATCTCATCCACTTGAACTTCACGGGAGGCAGCGCCCCACGTCGACGCGAGGTTGCGGATGGTCGTATAGAGGTAGGGGCGAAAAGCTCCCTGCGGGCCGCCACCCGCCAGCACACGCTGGTAAATACGCGCGAACGACTCAGACACGAGATCGTCCGCGTCTATCGACGTGTACTGACGGGCAACACATATTCCCGAGCGGTAGTGGCGACTCCAGAGCTCGGCAAAGGCGTTTTGTACCCCCGTACGCGCCTGTGCCAGCAGCTGCTCGTCCGAAGTGGTTAGCTTCGAAGCCACGATTCCGCTCATCCCCCTGATCCATTTCCCGGGCCTCTCTTTGTCCCTTTGGAGTGAAGGTCGTAGACAAACAACCCTCTTACCCAAAGAGACCGAGTTACCCGTTCTCTATGACGCAGACTATCGAATTTTCTCAGAAAACTGTGCCCCCACTAGGGGGGAACAGGTCGTTCTTGCCCTAACAACGCCGGGTTCTAGCGCGTTATCGGGCGGCGTCGACCGTTGTCGCCGCGGCGCGCGCTGTAGACCACCTGCGCCCCCTCTGGTACCCGCTTTCAGCCCAGCGGTCTCGGTAAAACGATTCCGACGTTGACGCAGTGAGGGGTGCACCCGCGAACCAGTTTCTGTCGTGCGCCCAACAAATCACACGCTCTAGCGATACCAGCAGTGCGAAGTTCGTGTACCCCGGTCAGGGCGACGAGTGGGTCGCGCCCAAATCCAGCAAAAAGCGTGCACGCTCCCAGAAACTCTGACCCGTCGGCCGGAAACTGGACCACTTACACCGCCATCACGCGTAGGCGTTCGACGGAGACCTCCGGCCACCCGGTGGCAATCCAGCCGCCAATGAATAAAAAAAATTTCGTTGCTGCGAGAACTTCGCTGTGCTTTCCCACGTTAAGGACGTACTGCCACGATTCCCGAGGGGATCGTGGCAGTACGGCAAAGCGGTACGAACGAGTTAGGCAGCGTTGGCCGCAGCCTCACGAGCGGTCGGCCCGGTCGTCGCGTTGATGGCGGCAGCCGCGCGGGCCTTGGCCTGCTCGAGCGTGACTGTCAACAGCTCAGCACGTACGTCGGCGAGCGCAGCGGGCGTCATCGAAAGACTTGTTACTCCCAGACCGACAAGCACGATAGCGAGCTGAGGATCAGCAGCAGCTTCGCCACAAACTCCGACGGGCTTTCCCGCTGCAGCGCCGGCATCTCCGAGCATCTTCACCATGCGGAGCACGGCAGGGTGCCACGGGTCTTGGAACTTGGCGAGGGTGCCGAGCAGCCGGTCGGCAGCCAGCGTGTACTGGGTGAGGTCGTTGGACCCGATCGACACGAAGTCACTGCGCTCGGCGACCTGGTCGGCGAGCACGGCGAGCGAAGGGACCTCGGCCATGACGCCCACGGTGTTGAGGCCGAGTTCGCGGCCCAGGGCGACGAAGTATTCGGTCTCTTCGGCATCCGACACCATCGGGGCCATGACCCAGAGGTCAGCATCCGTGGCATTCTGCGCGTTGACGAGAGCGGTGAGCTGATCGCGCAAGATGTTCTCGTTGACGCGGAGCGAGCGGAGGCCGCGCTGGCCGAGGGCGGGGTTCACTTCTTCGCCCATGTCCATGAAGCTCAGCGGCTTGTCGGCACCGGCATCGAGGGCGCGAACGACAACCTTCTTACCCGGGAAGTGCTGCAACATCTCGGTGTATTCCTTGGTCTGCTCGTCGACCGTCGGCGCGGTCTTGGCATCGAGGAACATGAGCTCGGTGCGGAACAGGCCGACACCTTCTGCGCCAAGCTCAACAGCCTGAGCCGCTTCCGACGGGGTGCCCAAGTTCGCGAGCAGAGGAACGAGAGTTCCGTCCGCGAGCGCACCATCAGTGATGGGAGCGTTTGCTGCGGCGGCGAGCTCCGCGATGCGAGCCTCAGCGGCGGCAACCTGCTCGGCGGTGGGTTCGGTCGTGATGGTGCCGGCACCGGCATCCACAATTACCTCGGTGTCATCAGCGAGATCAAGGGCTTCGGCAACACCCATGATCGCGGGAATTGCCTTCGAACGTGCGAGGATCGCGGTGTGGCTCGTCGGGCCGCCCTGGCGGGTGACGAGCGCAAGTACCTTGTCAAGCTCGAGCAGCGCAGTGTCGGCCGGAGCGAGGTCGTCGGCAACGAGCACGAAAGGCTCGTCGCGCTGCGGAACGCCCGGAGCTTCTACGCCACGGAGGCGAGCCACGACGCGCTGGCTGACGTCGCTGAGGTCAGTGGCACGTTCGGCCATCATGCCTCCCAAGGAGATCAGCATGTCGCGGAACGAAGCGAACGCTTCGAACACAGCGCGCTCGGCAGCTTTGCCGCCGTCAATCAACTCGTTCACGCTGTCGAGAATGGAGGGGTCTTCAGCCATCAGAGCTGTGGCGGTGAGAACCTCGTTGGCTTCGGCATCCGCTTTCTCTGCGCGAGCGCGCAGGTCAGCAGCGACAAAAGTAAGCGCTGATGCTGCGGCCTCTTTCTCAGCGGCAGCATCGCCGGAATGGCGAGCATCTTTCGGTTCCGGAAGAGGGTCAGGCATGCGCACGACCTTCCCGATGGCTACCGATCGTCCAACTCCGACACCTTGAAGTTCCATGTGATGTGACCTCTCCTCTGCAGAACGCACTGTCAGCCTAGCTATTCTTGATGAATGCAGCTTGCGCAACGACTCAAACCAGCCATTGAGTGGGTACTCCAGCTCCGCCCGGTACGGGTATTTATGCACTATGCCGAGAAGCTCGGGCCGCTTCTCTCGTCAGGGCTTTCGTATCAGGCGATCTTCGCCGTGTTTGCCGCGATCTGGGTCGGTTTCGCGGTCGCCGGATTCATCGTGCAGGGCGACCCGGTACTACTGGAAGCCGTCTACAACTTCATCTCGACCAACATCCCGGGGCTCATCGGTGATGGCAGCGGTAATGGCGCAATCACCCGTGAGACGCTTGCTGACACCAACATTCTGGGCATCACAGGTGTCATAGCGGCATTTGGTTTGGCATTTACGGCCTTGGGGTGGATCGCCTCTGGACGAAGCGCGGTTCGGTCGATGTTCGGCCTCGAGAGCTCGGAGACGAACTTTCTCATCTTGAAACTCAAGGATGCCGGGCTCGCGATCGGTTTTGGTCTCGCCGTGCTTGTATCGGCGGGCGTCTCGGTGCTCAGCTCTGCCGCGTTGAATTGGATTCTCGGTCTCGTGTCGATCGGCGAGGATTCGACGGCCGGCCTCATCGCCACCCGTGGTGTCGCCCTCGTGATCGTACTCATTTTGGATACGGCGACACTCGGCATCTTCTATCGCGTCATCTCCGGCATCAAGATTCCGTTCCGGATACTCGCTCAGGGCACGATCATCGCCGCTGTTGCGCTCGGCGCCCTCAAATTCGGTGGTGGCTTCCTTCTCGAAGGCGCCACCCGCAACCCGCTTCTCGCCTCCTTTGCCGTCATCATCGGTTTGCTGATCTGGTTCAACTTCATCTGCCAGATCATCCTGATTGGCGCAGGCTGGATTGCCGTTGCCGCCGACGACGCCGACCTCGACATCAGCGGTGAGAAGCGTGCAGATGATGCGCCGCGTGCCGTCACCGCGACAAAGGCTGCGGATGACGCTAAGGCCAACAAGGCCGCGAAGAGTGGGCAGAAGGCCAGCAAGAAATCGAGCCGATCGCCCGAGGCGACGCCCGAGGAACAGGGCGAACTCGACAAGGCCAACGAAGTGAAGTTCAAGCGCACTTTCAAGCGGATGATGAAACGCAACAACAAGCGCTAGGCATCGGCGAGCACAGGCGTGCGCCAGAGTCGCTACTCAGTGACGACACGGTCGGTGGGCCTCGGTAGTCTTGTGGCATGGCAACACGTCTTCGCATCGCATCCGTCAACGTCAATGGTGTTCGCGCCGCCTACCGCAAGGGCATGGGCGACTGGCTGGATGCCCGGGACATCGACATTCTGGCGCTGCAAGAGGTTCGGGCCGCTGACGCTGACATCGAAGGGTTGCTCGGCGATGGCTGGAACATCCTGCACGATGCCGCGACCGCGAAGGGTCGCGCGGGCGTCGCTGTGGCCTCACGCAAGGGATCGGCGGCATCCGCCCCTCTTGCTCACCGCGTTGCGCTCGGCGCCGACGATTTCGATAGTGCCGGTCGTTGGCTCGAAGCCGACTTCGATGTCAACGGCACGACCGTCACTGTCGTCAGCACTTACGTTCACTCGGGCGTCGTTGATACCCCCAAGCAAGTCGAGAAGTACAAGTTCTTAGAGGCCATGCTCGTGCGCCTGCCCGAGCTTGCCGCCCACAGCGACCACGCCCTGATCGTCGGCGACCTCAACGTCGGTCACCGCGAACTCGACATCAAGAACTGGCGCGGCAACCGCAAAAAGGCGGGCTTCCTCCTAGAGGAGCGCGCCTACTTCGACCGCTTCTTCGGCGCTGCTGGCGAGACCATCGAATGCGTCGACGGCACCGCCGGCCCCGGCCTCGGCTGGGTGGATGTCGGCCGCCAGTTCGCCGGCGAAGTCGAAGGCCCGTACTCCTGGTGGTCGCAGCGCGGCCAAGCTTTCGACACCGACACCGGTTGGCGCATCGACTACCACGTCGCCACCCCCGCGCTTGCGGCCACCGTTGCGGATTACCGCATCGACAAGGCCGGCGCCTGGGATGAGCGCTGGAGCGATCACGCTCCCGTCGTTGTTGACTATTCGATCTGAAAGACTTAGCCCATGAGCACCACACCTCGCCTGTTTTCAGGCATGCAGCCGTCTGCCGATTCGCTCCACGTGGGCAACTACATTGGCGCGCTCATGCAGTGGCGCGAAATGCAGCAGAACTACGACGCTGTCTTCTGCGTTGTCGACATGCACGCCATCACGGTTCCGCAAGATCCCGCGCTGCTGCGCGCTCAAACTCGTCGCACCGCCGCGCAGTACATCGCTGGCGGCATCGACCCCGAAAACTCTGTGCTGTTCGTACAGTCGCAGGTTCCGGCGCACGCTGAGCTCGCGTGGGTGCTGAACACCATCACCGGCTTCGGTGAGGCTTCGCGCATGACGCAGTACAAAGACAAGTCCGCCAAGCAGGGATCGGATGCCGCTTCGGTCGGCCTCTTCACCTACCCTGTGCTGATGGCCGCCGACATCCTGCTCTACGACACCGCCATTGTGCCGGTGGGCGAAGATCAGCGTCAGCACATTGAGCTCACGCGCGACCTCGCAGCACGCTTCAACTCTCGCTTCGGCGACACCTTCGTGATGCCGGAGCCGCAGATCCAGAAGGCCACCGCCAAGATTTACGACCTGCAGAACCCCGAGTCGAAGATGAGCAAGTCAGCGACGACGGATGCCGGCGTGCTCTGGTTGCTCGATGAGCCGAACAAGACGGCCAAGAAGATCAAGTCGGCCGTCACCGATGACGAGCGCGAGATTCGTTTCGACCGCGAAGCAAAGCCGGGCGTCTCGAACCTGCTCACACTGCACTCCACTTTTAGTGGAACATCCGTCGCCGACCTCGAAGAGCACTTCGCGGGCAAGGGTTACGGCGATCTCAAGAAGGAAGTTGCCGAGGTTGTGGTGGCCGAGTTCGCGCCGGTGCGCGAGCGCACCCTCGAACTGCTCGCTGACCCCGCCGAGCTCGACCGCATGCTCAGCAAGAACGCCGAGCGCGCCAATGAGATGGCCCAGAAGACGCTTGATCGCGTCTATGACCGCATCGGCTTCTTGCCGCGGGTGCGCTAATGCAGGTCTTTAATCTCACAAGCGAACGCCTGACGTTGGATGCCCTCACCGGCGACGATGTCGAGCTCATGACCGCCCACTGCCAAGACCCGATCTTTGAGCACACGCTCACGATCCCGTGGCCGTACGCAAAGTCGGATGCCGAATTCTTCATCAACAATTTGGTGGCGCAGTGGTGGGAAGACGACGATGAGTACACCTGGGCGATCCGCGAAACCGGCAAACCTGAACTGCTCGGCGTCATCAGCTTTCGCCTCTACAACGACACCATCGGCTATTGGATGGGCGAACCCCACCGCGGCCGAGGCTTCATGAAGGAAGCTGTCGCTGAGGTCTGCCGCTGGGTATTCTCCACCGGTCGCCCCGAAGTGCGCTGGGAAGCCCTCGTGGGCAACAAGGCCTCGGCTGCCATCGCGAAAAGCCTCGGCTTTGTCTACACCGGCATCGAGCCCGCCTCGAGCGAATACCGCGGCGGCACGCATCCGCCATCGTGGTGGGCAACGCTCACTGCTCCGGATGAGAACCCCACCTATGAGGTCGAATCCGGCCAGCCGTGGCCGGTCTAGCGAGCACCACATGCAGCCCGTCGACCTGACGACCGAACGCCTCACCCTCGACGCGCTCGCAGACGCCGATGTCGACGTGATGACCTCCTACTGTCAGGACACGGTGCTCAAAGACGCGGTTCCTATCCCGTGGCCCTACGAGCGGGAGCATGCGGATGGGTTCATCAATGAACTCGCACCCCGGTGGTGGGCAGAGGGCTCAGAATTCACGTGGGCGATTCGCCGCATGGGCGACCCGCTGCTGCTCGGCGTTGTTGGATTTAACGTGAAGAGCGCCGCGATCGGGTATTGGTTGGGCGCTCCCCACCGCGGCAATGGCGTCATGCCCGAGGCTGTCGCTGCGGCCGTGAGCTGGCTTCATTCGGCAGGTCACTCTGAGCTGCACTGGGAGGCGGTCGTGGGAAACGTCGCGTCGGCTCGCGTTGCCCAGAAAGTCGGGTTCGAATACACCGGCACGGCGCCCGCCCTGGGGCGATTCCGCGACGACACTCGCCCCTGTGCTGGCACGCTCGCAGGGGTGACGGCAGCGGTGCAAGGTCTGCTGAAACAGCATCCGCGGCTCTGCCGCGGCCGTCGGAATAAACGTGTGCGAGCAATTCTGGGCCGCTCAGCGATCGCGGAAGTATGCGAGCGCTCGTGCGGAATTGATAGTCGCGACTCCGAGAAGAACACCCGCAAGGCTGCCCAACACTCCTGCGCCAATCGTCAATACCGCGTACTGAACCACAGATGCCCCAACGCCAACGCCGAGCCATCCGGCGACGACGACGGATGTCGCAAGAGTCAGAATTGAGGCGCACCCTAGCCACGCCCCCGACTCCAGCAGGAGTTGACACGCTTGAGCCGCAGGACGCATTCCGATCGAACGAGCGGCCGCTAGTTCCAGTTTTCGCAAGCGAACTGCCACGAGTCCTAGCCCGAAAGCTGTTGCACCCACCGCGTATCCCAGAAAGGCTGTTGGCCTACTCCGGTACAGCGATTCACCATCAAAGGTTGCGCCGAGCGAGGAGTTGAGTTGGCTCACGACGGAAGGGTTCTGTCGGAGATCTTCCCCGACCATTACTGATGACGACAGTAGCGATCGGACTCGATCAGACTCTGGCCACACCACGACCCAGCATTGATCGAATGATCCTGCCGCAGGAACCGTTTGGAGCGCGGAATAGCCCAACTCTCCTCGTCGTCCGTCGTCCGGAAAATTGAAAATGCCCGCGACCGTAACGGCCCGATCCTGCAGCACTAGTGGCTCGAGCACCGTTAGCCCGAAGGCGTCAGCAACTTGAGCAGAGAGGAACACTCCGTTCGAGTGCGAATCTTGACCCATCAGAACCCGGGTGAGCCGTGGTGTCGCATCGAACGTGGGGAGTTCCACCCCCGGAGTTGCCGCTGGCGTCAAGGGCAATCGTGCGGTTCGTATTGCCCCTGCTGCACGAACGTTCGGAAGCTCCGCCATGGACTCACACTGGGAGCCGTCGATCCTACCTTCCGCTTCGACTATGAGCGTCGACGAGCCTGACCGTTGATAGGTGTCCGCGGCACGCGCGAGATCCGCAGTGATCGCGCTGTCCCACAGGAAGCTCCCGCCCACTACAGCAAACCAGATGCTACCGAAAAGTACGGCGCGTGTGGTTCGGGACGCAAGGTTTCTCCACGCCTCCGAACGAAGCGATCGAAAACTGATTCCGGTGTGCTCGCTCATGCTTGAGCTCTTGCTAGGTCAAGCAAATCTGAACAGGAGGCCCGGGTACCTTCATCGTGGGTTGCGATCACCACAATGCAGCCATGACCGCGCAAGCGTTGGAGGGACTGATTCACAGTCTCCGCCGTGGACCTGTCGAGCTGAGCCGTAGGTTCATCAACAAGGAGAAGATCAGGCGACGAGGCAATGGCTCGGACTAGCATGAGCCGCTGAGCTTCACCTCCGGAAAGATATCGGAACTTCGTTGACTGGACAGACGCCAGGCCGAACTCCTCGAGCAAGCGCGACGCGTGTACCTGGGCATCGGCACGTTCCCACCCTCGCACCATGAACGGCAAAGACACATGATCTAACGCGGTCCTTCCGGCAACACCATGGGGATTTTGAAACACCCAGCTAACTTTCGAAGGTGGAGTTCGGATGACGCGCCCCTGCGTGGGCGTGATGTCCCCGGACATGATTGCCAGAAGAGTGCTCTTGCCTGACCCCGAGGGCCCAACAACGGCGTAGCTGCGGCCAACATCCAAGGTGACATCGATACCGGTAAAGAGTGTGCGACCCTCGTCGTACTGGTGCCCCACTCCTTCAAGGATCAGGGACATCGCGTTCTGGGCGGCGGTGACAATTCCACCTCTTCCGGCGGCGCACCGTCGAACCTCACGAGAGTGAAACCAAGGTCGGCGCTAATGATGGTGCCGTGAACGGTAACGTTCCCTTCTCGAACGCACGCTGTCTCCCGTGCGATACCGAAGAGCGCCGAGGGCGGCACCGATGCCACCTGAATGGGTTCCACGAGCCGAACCGTGCCTTTGAAGACAGAGTTAGCCGGATCGGCCGCGAACGCCCTGAAGTCTGCGGTCGCTGCGATCGCTGACCACGACTCAGGATCGACAGTCCCATCATCATTCACTGACGCAGTGACATCGTTGATGACGAGCACGCGGGGATTGGCCGGCAGCGCGCTCGGCAGCCTGCTGAGCCGAAGCGACGAGATGAGATGTGGCAGGTCTGCGAGTACGGTCCCTGAGCTCACGGAAGCCCCGACCCCAGAATTACATCCTGTGATTTCGTTCGAGCCGCTGGATAGCCACACGACAGACGACGGTGGCACTTCCCACAGGTAGTCAGCGTTTTCCACGTGATTACGTCTCAGTGCGTTGAAAAACTGAATCGTGCGCCCATCCAAAATGCCGTCTACATCACCATTGGACCCGAGGGCCGACAGCGCATCTTGAAAGCTCTTCACATCCGGCCCACGCATCCCTTCGGAAAGCGGACGCCAGAGCGGCTGAGTGGTGTGAAGATTAATGAGTGGTTCCCCGTCAACACTAAACGTCGATGCCCCCGACACCGCAACTACACCGGGGCTGCAACTGCTCGCAGTTAACAAGCCCTCCGCTTGGGAGACTAACCCCACGGAGGGTTGAACCGTCAGCGTGAGATCGACTGTTCGCGCATCGTCGAAGTCTTGATAGCTGAGCTCGAACTGCTCGACAGGATGTGGCACTGCGAGTTCATCAGGGAGCGAAATTCTCCCCAGTGCCCACCCGAGACCTCCTACCGTTGCGACAATGATCGCCAAAGTCGCGACGAACAACCCGCGCCTGCCGGAACGTTCGGGCGAACGTTGCACCGTATCCAAGGTCGCCACGCGGTCAGAACGCTCGGGAGCGCGGCGGATTATCACTGCCCGGGAGCCAGAGAATCGTCAAGAATGCCGAGCGGGTCGTGGACGCAGTCGCGCACTTCTTGTGAATTCCATTGAAGCCCCGTTTGTTCTTGCAGATCGTTTGCGTATTGCGCGACGGTGTACGTCGAGCCAACGATTGATCGCGATTGCAAACAGCTCACGACAATCGTGTATTCGTCTTTATTGTCTGGATTGCGACGGATGCTCTCATAGAGAAAAGCAACCGCGCCGACTGTTTGCTTCTCGCAGGATGGGACAGCGTCATTGGTGACTTGAGCTTCGTCAAGCTTTCCGAGATCAGTTGTGGAAAAGCCTCCATCGGCGCTCAATGTGACTGTGATTCCGAGATCTTCCAGGCACTGCTTGAAGTCGTTGCGTAGCTCGACGTATTCAGCTTCCTGAATCACACCGTCTGCAATAACCTCACGTTGGTGATCGTTCGTGTTCTCCGACAAGTAAACTCGACCAAAGAGATCGGCCCACGGGCCCTGAAAGTCGGGCACCGCTCCCGTGAATGTTCCAGCGCTCGTCGAATTCGTGTTGCTACCCGCAGGGTCCCCCTCCGTTGAACATCCCGAAATGAGGGAGGCAGCAGCGCACGCCGCCAACAAAAGGATGAACGCGGATCGGTTGTGGCTCATGCAGCTATAGCGTGTAGAAGTTGTAGGTGTACCACTCGTTAGAGGGATAGTTCGCATTCTGCCAGGACGTTCGCCCATGGCTCACGTAGGGCGCCCAGTGGATAGTGCCACGCTCTTTGATCACGCTACGAACCATCTTGTTTGTGCACTTGCTTGCGGAGTTAACTGCCCGTGATTCCGAGTAGTAGCCGCAGTAACCCGTGTCCGCAAGGGCTGCGGGAGCCCCTAGGAGGGCCGCGACACCTAACGCAGCCGAGACTGAAATGGCGGTCGTCACTCTGCTGATTATGTTCATGATGGGTTGGCTCCCTTGCTTCCACGTATTGAGATGACTTCTCTGCCGATATTGTTAAAGTTGAGTATTCCACCGCATAAGGCGCCTTGTCTACCCCCCGTCCACTGTTCCGAAGCAATCGCTTACTTGACTGGTTTCGTGCTCAGAGCAGGCTTGTTTCGCGCAGAGGCTCCATCGACTCCGCGCAACGCAACAGCATTCCGATATCGTGATCGAGTGACTCACTTCGGGGACGGGCATGCTGAACCACAGGGGCACTTCCCGATGGCCGGCTTCTACCAATCAGAGCCACTCGCTACGAGCGTGGCTGTACCTCTGAGCGCCCACACATCCGCGGTGCGACTCATCGTCTTCATGCCGATTGCGCAGGCTCTGATCGTGACAGCGCACGTGATCGGAATGCGCGGAACGACAACCTGGCTGTTCTTGGGCTTCACCATGGGAGTCGGGGCAGCGCTGTCTTGTGTGTTGGCGTGGGCAGATCGTAGCGAACTCGAACATCGTGGGTTTTCGCGAATACCGTCGCCACTCTGGGCCCTCCCCTTGCCGATTATCTATCTCGCGCTTCGTGGGTTTGCCGCTGAGAAGAACGATTGGACAGCCCATCGGCCCACATGGGTGCATTCGGCCCTGTTTGCGACGCTGATCGCAATCGGATGCATCGTTATGATTTTTGACACACTCTTTTAGACGCGTCCCCCCGTCTGGATCCCACCCCACCAACGCCGAAACGGACGTGCATTGACCATCACCGTCGCCCTCTTTGACCTTGACGACACCCTGTTTGCCCACCGGGCATCCGTGGATCTCGGTATTCGTAACCACCGACGCTCGTTGGGGGCCGGATTTGCTGCGGGCCCCAGTGCCGACGGCAGTGCGGTATGGCCCGACGACGCCAGTGAAAGCCTGCGCTGGACGGAGCTCGAAGAGCACCACTATCACCGCTACCTCAGTGGCGAACTGACCTTCGAGGGCCAACGCCAAGCCCGCGCCCGCGGTTTCGTCGAGCCCTATGGCGTGATGCTCAGCGACGCCGAATCGAGCGTGTGGTTCGATACCTACTTCGAGGCCTACCGCGACGCATGGCACCTACACGACGACACCTTAGCCTGTCTCGATGCGTTGGATGCCGTCTCCCCCGCCATGCGCGTCGGCATCATCACCAACGGCGAACTCGACTTTCAAACCCGCAAAGTCGAGACTGTCGGTCTCACCCACCGCATCGAACACCTCGTTGCCAGCGGCGAATTCGGGCACACCAAACCTGACCCACGCATCTTTCACCACACCTGCGAACTCTTCGACGTCGAGCCCGCCAACGCGGTCTACATCGGCGACCGACTAGCGACGGATGCGCTGGGAGCCGCGAACGCCGGGCTCACCGGAGTGTGGCTCGACCGCGAGCGCAGCGCGACCACCGACCAGCTCGACGAAGCTCGCGGGGGTGGCGTCAGTGTCATCCACTCGCTTGATGAATTGGTGGGGCTGCTCGACTGAGCCAATATTGCCTACTCCGTCACGCCCTCCCGCCCTGCGTAACAAACTGAGAGGTTGGGGCGGGAATAGTTTGCGGCGAAACGCGTTGAGTAGACTAAGCAAAGCAAAACGTGCTCCGGGGCTCGGTGAGAATCCGAACCGGCGGTTATAGTCCGCGACCCGCGCCGAAGTGACAACTTCGACACGGTTGACCTGGTGAAACTCCGGGACCGACGGTAATGAAGTCGCAAGACTTCTCAGTCCGGATAAGAGGAAGCACGAGCTGAACCAACGAACGTGCCCGCATTCTGGGCGCGATTAGTGGTGCAGTGTGGTTTTTCGAACCCACTTTCCCGGAGCGCGTCCCACGAGACGAGAGCCCGGATGACCACCCCAGAGCAGCCCACACAACAGGGGCAGGCGCAGCAGCAGCTGGAAACGCTGATGCACCATGCGCTGTCATTGGCGAGCCACGGGCCGATCACTGGCGGTAACCCGCAAGTCGGTTGCGTACTCGTGGATGCCACGGGCGAGATTGTGGCCGAAGGCTGGCACCACGGTGCTGGCACTCCGCACGCTGAGGTGGATGCCCTCGCCATGCTAAGTTCGACCGCGCGCGGCGGCAACGCTGCCAGTTCGGGACTCGAAGGTACTGCTGCGAGCATCAGTCTCGACGGCATCGCCGCAGGCCTCACCGCCATCGTCACCCTCGAGCCCTGCAACCACCACGGCCGTACCGGCCCCTGCGCTCAAGCCCTGCTCGATGCTGGCGTGAGCCGCGTCGTCTACGCGGTGTCTGACCCCGGACCGCATTCTGCCGGTGGCGCCGAACGGCTCCGTGATGGCGGCGTCGAAGTCATGGCCGGTATCGCTCAGGCCGAGGCTGAAGAGTTTTTGCACTCGTGGCTGACCGCTGCGCGACTGCAGCGTCCGCACGTGACCGTGAAGTGGGCATCCACCCTCGACGGTCGCGCTGCGGCCTCCGATGGCACGAGCCAGTGGATCACCGGCACCGCCGCCCGCCAGCACGTGCACGAGCAACGAGCGCGCGCCGATGCGATCGTCGTGGGCACAGGCACGGTGCTCGCCGATGACCCGAGCTTGACCGCGCGGGGCGACGCCGGTGAACTGCTCGAGTCGCAACCGCAGCCGGTGGTGCTTGGTCGGCGCGAGATTCCGGCGGCGGCGAAGCTGCGCCAGCACCCCGAGCAACTGCGTCAGTTTGACGGCCGGGACCTTAACGCCGCACTGAGCGAACTGTTTGAGGCGGGCATCCGTCGCGTCTTCGTTGAAGGCGGCCCGACTATCGCGAGCGCCTTCATCGCTGCTGGGCTCGCGGATGAACTGCTCATCTACCTGGCCCCGAAACTGTTGGGCGGGCCCAAGGTCGCGCTCGGCGATCTCGGGGTATCGACCATGGCTGAGGCGAAAGACCTCAGCATCACTGAACTTCGCCCACTGGGCAACGACGTACTGATTGTCGCCCGCCCGGCGGCCAGCATGACAGCAGCCGCCCAACCGGCAGCACAGCACACGGCACCAGAGCCAACGGTCGCCCCGGCGACAGAGACGGAAGCGTAACCATGTTTACCGGAATCATTGAAGAGCTCGGCGATGTCGTCGAGCTGGCCGCGACCGATGATGGCGCCCGCCTCACGGTGCGCGCTCCGCAGGCCGTATCGGATGCCGGCCACGGTGACTCGATCAGCGTCAGCGGCGTATGCCTCACCGTTGTCGATCAGGGCGCCGACTGGTTCACGGCCGACGTCATGGGCGTCACTCTCGACATGAGCACGCTCGGCTCGCTCGCTGCGGGCGCCCGGGTGAACATCGAGCGCGCTATGCAGGTTGGCGATCGTCTCGGCGGTCACATCGTGCAGGGTCACATCGACGGCACGAGCACAGTTCTGAGCGTCACCGATGAGGGCAGCTGGAGCATCCTGCGTTTCAGCCTCACCGAAGAACTCGCACCGCTCGTCGCCCGCAAGGGTTCCATCGCGGTGCACGGCGTCTCGCTCACGGTGAGTGCTGTGGGCCGCGACTGGTTTGAGGTCTCGCTGATTCCCGAAACCCTCACCGCTACAACGTTGGGAGCGCTCGCTGTGGGCGACTCCGTCAACATCGAAACCGACATCCTCGCCCGCCATGTGGCCCGGATGGCCGAGTTCACCGACGCTGATCAGCGCCACGAAAGGACCGAGTCATGAGTCTCGCCACCATCCCCGATGCCATTGAGGCGATCCGCGCGGGTCGCCCCGTCATCGTTGCCGACGATGAGGGTCGCGAGAATGAGGGCGATGTCATCATCTCGGCCGAGCTCGCCAGCCAAGAGTGGATCGCGTGGATGGTGCGCCACTCGTCCGGCTTCATCTGCGCCCCGATGACCAACGAAATCGCCGATGCCCTCGCGCTTCCGCCGATGGTTGCTCACAACGAAGACCCCCGCGGCACGGCGTACACCGTCTCCGTGGATGCCGCGAACCGTCTCAGCACCGGCATCAGCGCCTCCGATCGGGCCCACACTCTGAGGGTGCTCGCTGATCCGCTCTCGATGCCGTCGAGTCTGCACCGCCCCGGGCACATCATGCCGCTGCGCGCGGTCGATGGTGGTGTGCGCGAGCGCGACGGTCACACCGAAGCATCCGTCGATCTCATGAAGCTCGCCGGGTTGCGCCCCGTCGCCGCGATTTCGGAGATCGTGCTCGACTCGGGCGAGATGATGCGCCTGCCCGAACTCATTGAGTTTGGTGCGCGCGAAGACGTGCTCGTCATCACGATTCTGGACCTCATGCACTGGCTCGAAGAGAACCGCTGCGACACCATCCCGGCACCGATCGAACCCATCCCGGAGATGAGTCGCGTGCAGTTCGAAGTCGAAACCACCATCCCGACTGTGCACGGGTCCTTCACCGTGCGGGCCTACCGCGACAACTCGACGGGTGCCGATCACGTTGCGTTCATCGCGCCCGGAACCCTCGAGCGCATCGGCGACGGCCCCACCCTGGTGCGCGTACATTCGGAGTGCCTCACCGGCGAAGCATTTGGTTCTCTCAAGTGCGAGTGCGGCCCCCAGCTCGATGCTGCCCTCGAGACCGTGCACCGCGATGGCGGCGCCGTGATTTACCTGCGCGGCCACGAAGGTCGTGGCATCGGGCTCATCAACAAGCTGCGCGCTTACCGTCTGCAAGAAGATGGGCTCGACACTCTGGATGCGAACCTAGCCCTCGGCCTGCCCGCTGATTCCCGCGATTATGGGGCTGCTGTTGGCATCCTCAAGGATCTCGGAATCTCGTCGGTAAGCCTGCTGAGCAACAACCCCGAGAAGAAACGTCAGCTCGAAGAGCGCGGCGTGATTGTCGGCGAACTCGTGCCCCTCGTCGTTGGCGTCGGCGCCGGTAATGAGGGTTACCTCGAAACCAAGCGTGTCCGCATGGGTCACCAACTTCCCACCACCGCCGTGCTCGCTGAAGCACGACTTACCGCGAAAGGCCTCTGATGAGTGGCGCAGGATCCCCCGAAATTGTTACCGACGCAACCGGCCTCAAGGTCACGATCATCGCTGGCCAATGGCATGAAGTCATCACCAACGGGCTGCTCGCCGGTGCCCACCGCGCCCTCAAGGCAGCCAACGCTGAGGTGACCGAGGTGCGCGTTCCCGGCAGCTTCGAGTTGCCCGTCGCGAGCAAGGCAGCCCTCGATGCTGGGGCGGATGCCGTTGTAGCTCTCGGCGTCATCATCCGAGGAGGCACACCCCACTTTGAATACGTGTCGGATGCCGCCACCAGCGGCCTCACGCAGGTCTCGATCCTGACCGGCAAACCGGTGGGCTTTGGCGTGCTCACCCTCGACGACGAACAGCAGGGCCTCGACCGCGCCGGGCTTGAAGGCTCGAAAGAGGACAAGGGCGAAGAAGCCGCCAACGCTGCCATCGCGACCGCGGTGCTCTTGCGGCAGCTTCGCGGGGAGTAGTTTGTGACGCGGTGGCTAGCGTGAAAGTTTTTCAGTACCCCTAGCCGCTGCTTCAAAACCCGGCCTAGGCTGGCGGTATGCGAAACTCACCACGAATGACGCAGTCTGCTCGATCCCTCGCCGCACTGGTGGTTCTCAGCCTCGCGATCGCGGTTTCCGGATGCACGCCCGGAAGCCCCACCGACGCAGATTCCACTCCGACGCCGACGTTCATCCCGGATGAGGCGAGCGCGTCAGCTTCGGCGGATCCCACGAGCGAGCCGATCGAAAGTACGGCACCCGGCAGCGAAGTCGCGTTCCAAATGGTCGACAAGTTCACACTGTATGAGGACGGACCAGGCACCGTAGTGCTCACGGGCAAAGCCCTCACCGGTGTCTTTCGGGCGGGTGATGGGCTTGAAGTTCTCGGCGGTGGCCCCGATACCGGCATCGTGATCCTTGAAATTCGGATGGGGGTGCCGCTCGCCGCAGTCGATTCGTTGCCCGCTGGCGAATACGGCAGCATCCTCGTCAACGGCAACTGGGACGATTACGACTTCGACGAGAAGTTTGTGCGGCCGACGGAGTAGTTACACGACGAGTTTCCTCAGCGGTGGCTTCGACGCGCACCCCGCGTTCTCGCTATCGCGATTGGACGCAACCTCAGAACTGGCCTGCATACTTGCGATCACCCAAAATTGATGAAAGCTTTAGTATTCGTCGGTTGGGCAAAGTGGGCGCAGCGGGCTGCTGCGCCAAAGCGGGCGTGTATCTGAGGGGGTCACTTGACCAAAAGCGTGATGTGGGCAATTTGCGGAGCGGCAAGCGGCGCGGTGTTCGTATTCGTCGCCGGCATCCTCACGATCCAAGCGTCGGGGCTGGCGGCTGGCGCGCAGTATGCCCTCAATAACTCCGTGCAGTCGATCATCACCCCACGCGTGCCGTACCTGATGATGGGCGCCCTAGCGCTACTGGGTCTGGCCGCTACCTTTGCCCTCACCGTCGCGATGCGCCACCGTTCGCGGGCTTCGCAGTTGGCGTTCATCGGCAGTTTCAGCACTGCGACGCTGCTCCTCGTCATTGCGTCTTTCGCTCTGGGCGCCACGGGTATGACACCAGAGACTCCAATGATTGGAGTAGCACCCGGATGGCAAGGCTGGCTCAATCGCGGCGGGAGTAGCTCCGCTGTTCACCTGGTATTGCTCCTCGCTGTCGGGCTGCTCTGGATGCGGTTACGAAGCCCCCAACGCGCACCTGACGTCGCCACAGCGTCACGACCACAACGTGTGAACACTCTGCTGAGAAGTGCAATGTGGGGACTGCTGGGGATGCTGCTGGGAGTGCTGTTCATCTCCGTCATCGGCATGCTGAGCGCTCAAGTCGCAGCACGCCGATTGGGCGTTGTCCTCGATCTCAACAACATGGTGACAACCATCGCCTCGTCAACTGTGGGATACCTGCCGATGATCGCGATAGCGCTACTGAGCGCTCTCATGGTGTTCGCGCTGACCGTGGCAGTGCGAAACAGGCTCCGGAAATTTCGGGTGGCCTTAGTGGTGGGGTTCAGTGCTGCGACCATCGTGTTGCTGGCGGTCTCCTTCATTCTCGCTCCGCTGAGAGGACCGAAGGCCGGTCTGTCGATAGGAATCGAGCCGGGATGGCTTGGCTGGCTGGCGGAGGGCAGCTCCACGCCGGCGGTGCATATCGTCGTGCTTGTCGCCGTTGGAGCGTTATTGGCATCTTTAAGAACTGCACGATCGACGCCGAAACAATCGGAGTCGGCCGCCAACGCTAGAATCGGGGCATGAAGGATCGCTCGTGACCGAACCAGTACAGCCACCTCCTCGCCGCTTTCCGCGTCGTGTCTACGGCGTCGGCACTGAGCCGGATGCCCGTTTCAGCTTGGCCAACGAGCGCACGTTTTTGGCGTGGATCCGCACCGCCCTCGCGCTGATCGCTGCGGGTGTGGCGCTCGAGGCATTCGTGTTGCCGATCGCTCCGGGATTCCGGATCGGGGCATCCGTGTTGCTGATTTTGTTGGGCGTTCTCGCGCCGATTCAGGCCTGGTTCGGCTGGATGAAGGCCGAGCAGTCGCTGCGGCTCGGGCGCCCGTTGCCCTCCCCTAACCTTGCAGGCCCCATTGGCGGCGGCGTTGTCGTGGCCGGGCTGCTGCTCGCGATCGGTATCCTCCTCCAGTGACGCGCGCCTTCGACCGTCCATTCGATGCCGGCCTGCAAGCGGAACGCACCGCCCTCGCCTGGCAACGCACCGTGCTGTCGTTTGCCATCGCCGCCCTCGTCTCCGCGCGCCTCCTGCTCAACACCGTCAGCATCGGCAGCTACGCCGTGGCAGCGCTCGGACTCATCATGACCGCCGTGCTGTTTTGGGTAGGGCATCGTAGATACCGCACCGTGCATACGAAGCTCGTCCAGGCATCCACCGACCGCATTCGCCTCACGAGTGCGGCGCCGCTCTTCCTCTGGGCGCTGGCCGTCTTCGTGCTCGCCGTTGTCGGCGCTGTCTTCGCCGCGCTCGGCATCGTCGCGACCCTGTGGTCGTAGTCGGCTAGGCGCTCACCGCGCATCGCGAGCCCCCGGCGTCGCCCGTCCGCACCATCCAGCGGAGTAGCGGCATCCGCACACAGATACACCGGATGTTGTACGCAGCATCCAGCGGAAAGGCATAGTGTTTTAGAGGCTGATTGCTGATGCCGATGCCGCTGAACACTCGCGGCACCTTCGCCCTCCAGTTTTGGGACAACGAGAAACTTCATGAGCTCGACTTCACACACCGCTGCACCGCGTCGCGGACGTTCTGGATCACGCGACAACCCCGACGACGGCCCCCGCGCGAAGTTCAGCGAGCTGCTCCCCTATCTCTTCGAGCACCGCAAGGTCATGATCTTCGTAATCATCCTCAGTGTGCTTGGCGCGGGCGCTTCGCTCGCGCAGCCGCTGCTCGTCAGCCAGGTCATAACGATCGTTGAGGCCGGCGAATCGCTCGGCACCCTCGTGTGGCTGCTCATCGGCCTCGTCGTCATCTCGGGTCTCATCAGCGGTTACCAGCACTACCTTCTGCAGCGCACCGGCGAAGGTGTCGTGCTCTCGAGCCGCCGTCGCCTAGTGAGCCGGATGCTCAACCTGCCTATCTCGGAATTCGACCGTCGCCGCACCGGTGACCTCGTCTCGCGTGTCGGCAGTGACACGACCCTGCTGCGCGCCGTACTGACGCAGGGGCTCGTTGAAGCAATCGGTGGCTCCATCACCTTCATCGGTGCGCTCATCGCGATGCTCATCATCGACCCCGTGCTGCTCGGCCTCACGGTGCTCGTGATCGCGATCGCGGTTGTCACCGTCACGACCCTCTCGAAGCGCATCCGCGTCGCCAGCCAACGCGCTCAGCGCAAGGTTGGTGACCTCGCTGCTGCCGTGGAACGGGCGATCTCCGCCGTGCGCACGCTGCGAGCATCCAACGCCACCGAGCGTGAAATCGAAGCCGTGAACGAAGACGCGCTCGGCGCCTGGAAGATGGGCATCAGCGTCGCCAAGATCTCGGCCCTCGTTGTTCCGATTGCCGGAATCGCCCTGCAGGTATCGTTCCTCGTCGTGCTCGGCGTCGGTGGCTACCGCGTCGCTAGTGGCGCCATCGAGATCGCCGACCTCGTCGCGTTCATCCTGTTCCTGTTCCTCATGATCATGCCGCTCGGCCAAGCCTTCGGCGCCGTCACCGCGGTCAACCAGGCGCTCGGTGCGCTCGGCCGCATCCAAGAGATCATCAAGTTGCCGAGCGAGCTCGAATCCGACGTCAACGTCGTTGCCGTTCCCAGCATCGAATCGGATGCCGCGATCACTTTCGAGAACGTCGAGTTCTCGTACCCCCGCGATTCGGTGCTCGTGAAAGCCGAAACGGAACTGGCCGCGCTCAAGCACGCCGGCACCGAATCCGATGCCAAAGAAATCGACCTCACCGTTCTGCGCGGAGTCAGCTTCACCGTGAAGCGCGGCGAACGTACCGCCATTGTTGGCCCCTCCGGCGCCGGCAAGAGCACCATTCTGGCCCTCGTCGAGCGCTTCTACGACCCGACCGGTGGTGTTGTACGCCTCGGCGGCGACGACCTCCGTGCCCTCAATCGTGAAGAGCTGCGCGCGCAAATCGGGTACGTCGAACAAGACGCTCCCGTACTCGCCGGCACCATCCGCCAGAACCTTCTCATCGGGGCCCCCAACGCCACCGACGAGGAATGCACCGAGGTCATCGCAGCCGTGAACCTCACGGGCGTACTCGAACGCAATCCTGCCGGTTTGGATGCCGCGGTCGGCGAAGACGGCGTGATGCTCTCCGGTGGAGAGCGCCAGCGTCTCGCTATCGCCCGCACGCTGCTCGCGGCTCCCCCGATCCTGCTGCTCGACGAATCGACCTCCAGCTTGGACGGCCTCAACGAGCAAATGCTCCGCGAAGCCATCGACGCTGTCGCCGAGAACCGCACGCTCATCGTGATCGCGCACCGTCTCTCCACCGTCGTCGACTCCGACCAGATCGTCGTGCTCGACAAGGGCAAGGTTGTGGGCGTCGGAACCCACTCCGAGCTCGTGAAGTCGACCCCGCTCTACAAGGACCTCGCCAAGCACCAGCTGCTCGTTTAGCGGCTCGCGGGTGCGCTGCTTCGGCAGTGCGCCCGCTCGCTAGAGCGCTGGCGCTGCTGTGACGCTGGCGCATTCGTGAGTACGCTCGATTCCATGGCGATCGCAGCAGCACCCCTCCCCGAACGCGGAGATGGATTGTTCGCGCTCGATTTTGTCCCGCCTTCGCACCATGGGCTTCGCCTTGTTCGAGTTTTCTTGCCTGTCCTTGATCGTGAACTGCTGCCTGTGCGGTGGTCGAAGTTTGTGGATTTCGACCTCACGCCTGCGTCCCTTTCGTGGTGGGAACTGCTGGAACAAGCCGGCCAAGAGTTTCCCGAAGTCCACACCCTCGCATCGTGCGGCGGCGAGCTAGATGAGGCGACAGCTGATGCGCTCCGCGACGCTATTGGCGACACCCAGCTACACTCGCTGCGCTGGGACGGCTACTGGGAGAACCCGGCCTCGGCTTCGCCGGTGTACGTCCACGAGCACGAGTACTCGCTCGCTCCGCTTCGTCGCTCGGAACTGGCGCCCGGAATGCGAGTTCCTGAGTTCGTGTGGGACGACGCTGCCACCTTCGCGTGGGGCTCACGTCTCTATCCCGATTCGTTGATAGTCGCCTGCGACCCGGATCGCTTCGCCCAATTCCACGCCGATCCGCGACTTGACGTCATCACCGTCCGACCAGAACGCGACAGTCTGCCAGCGAGCTTTGGCGACTGATCGCCGCCGCTGACAGTTTTACTCGACCGCGAGCGCGAACATCGCGACCGCGGCGGTCGCCGCAACGTTGAGCGAGTCGATGCCGTGCCGCATCGGGATCTGCACGATCGTGTCGGCAGCATCGATCGCGTCGCGGGTAAGACCGTGGCCCTCGGTGCCGAGCACGAGCGCGACCTTCTCGGGAGCATCCGCCGCATAATCGCGCAGCGACACCGCACCGTCCTCGAGGGCGAGCGCCGCAATCTGAAAGCCGGATGCCGTGAGCAGCGCCCGAGTGTCTGTCCAGTTGCCGATGCGTGTCCACGGCACCTGCAGCACGGTTCCCATCGAGACGCGGATCGCGCGGCGGTAGAACGGGTCGGAGCACTGCTCGGTGACGAGTACGGCATCCGCCCCGATCCCGGCGACCGAACGGAAGATCGCGCCGACGTTGGTGGGATCAACGACGTTTTCGAGAATGACGATGCGGCGAGCATCCGCCAGCAACTCGCTCGGAGCAGGAAGCGGCGGGCGGTGCATCGACGCGATAACACCACGATGCAGCACGTAGCCGGTCAGCTCGGCGAGCAGCGACCCGTCCCCAGTGAAGATGGGAACGTCATCGCCCACGAGCTCAACGATCTCGTCCACCGAAGTACCGAGCGCGAGCACCGAACGCACGTGGTGACCGGAGCGCAGAGCGCGCTGCAGCACGAGTGTCGACTCGGCGAGGTAGAGCCCGTGCTCGGTGCCTTGAGCTTTGCGCAGCGCGACGTCCGTCTGATGGGAGTAGTCAGCCAGACGCGGGTCGCTGAGCTCGGTGACGGGGATGACGGGCACGCTACAGGGCCCGACTCACGCGAATAAGAATCACAGTACGGCCATCGGCACGCTGCCCGCTTGCCGCCTCGAAACCGGGGCCGGTAACCGATTCAATTCCCTCGTAGAGCAGGAGGTTGTCGAGCCCCAGCGCATCGGCTTCCGCAGCCCACGACAGCGTGGGAGCCACCCGGTAGTCACCGGAGCGCAAGGGATCAGCAGCGCCATCGGGCAAAACCACCGTGGCGTGCAACAGACCCGCGACATCCTCTACGGTGGCGAACTGAACACTCTCTACCTCGACGCCCTCGGGCAGAGCGATGCTGGAAAATTCTGCAATTTGCTCGGCGGAGACATCACTGCAGGTACCCTCCGAGGCGTCGCACAGCAGATCGTTCGTCGGCCACAACGATGTGAAGAGCACGGCACCGCCCACAAACGCCAGCCCGATTACTAGCCCAATACCCACGAGGAGGGCAAGAAGCCGCAAACCCAGCCCCTTGCTGGGCGGAAGAACATCAGACTCGGCGACAAAACCGGGGAGGTGAAGCTCGTCGCCGTCGGCGCTGTCATCGCTGCCATCGACACCGGCGCTGGGCTCCGGCGCGGACGAGCTGATCACGCGTCGCTCGAGACCAGTGCGATGCCCGTCTCTGCCATCGTCGCGAGAGCCGCTGCGCTCGAGTCGGGGGCAACGCCGGCGACGAGGCCGGTCAACACCGACACGTCGCGGCCGCTGCCCGCCGCATCCAGAGCAGAGGCAAGAACGCAGTAATCGGTGGCTATCCCGGCTACATCGACGGTGTCGATGCCAAGGCGGGTCAGCAGCGCCGGGACGGTTTCGCCGTCGTCGGTCGTGCCCTCAAAGATCGAATACGCCGGAACGCCCTGCCCTTTGCGAACGTGCACGTTCACTAAAGAGGTATCGAGGGCAGCGTGGTAGTCAGCGCCGGGCGTGCCCGCTACGCAGTGGACCGGCCACGTGTCGACGAAGTTGGGTTCGGCATCCGTCGCAAAGTGGCCACCGTTGCTGTTGTCGGCGTCATGCCAGTCGCGGGAGGCAATGACTACGTCGTAGCGGTCAGGATTCGCCCGCAGATAATCGGTGATTCCGGCCGCAACAGCGGCACCGCCGTCGACGCCTAAAGCGCCGCCTTCGGTGAAATCATTCTGGACGTCAATAACGAATAGCGCAGCAACCACGCTGCCAGTCTAAGTCGCGAGCGCCAAGAGAACAGCGCTAGTAGTCAGAGAGACCATTGCCGCAGGCGTAGACGCCAGCGACAAGGTTATCGATCGCTGTGCGGGCATCGTTGGAGATGCCCTCTCCGATGGCGTAGAACGCAAAGGCGAGTTCCGTGCCGTCTTTGGCCGTGAGCACCCCGCCAAGAGAGTGCTCTTGGTTGGTCCAGCCTGACTTTGCGACGACCTGCCCCTCCACCGCAGCAGCATCGCCTTCAAAGCGGTTATAAAGGTCCCCGCTCTTGCCGCCGATCGGGAGCATCGAAAACGCAGCTCCGAGCGCTCCGCTATCTTCCGAACCCTTAGCCATGAACTGGGCGACGAACAGAGGCGGCACCTGGTTCTTCGGGCTGAGCCCTGAGCCATCAGTAATCGTGATCGTGGCGGCATCCTCGAGTCCGGCATCCGTCAACGAACTTTGAATCGCCTGGTCGAGTGTGCTTGCGGCACCGCTCAAGCCCAGTTTCTTAGAAACAAGACGAGCCAATGCCTCTGCAAGCGAATCGTCGCCGCTAATCAGCATCTGTTCCACCAGCACGTCCACTGGCTGAGATTTCACTTCGGCAAGAACAGTGGTACCGACGGCAGCTCCCGTGGAGAACGTGACAGCGGGAAGCCCGGCAGCTTGAGCGAAGGCTTCCCCGGCGGTCTTCACCGGATCGGTGCCACGCGGGCTGACCGCAACGGTGGCGTCGGCACGATCGCCGTCTACCATCAAAGCCGTCACGGACGAGTGGTAACCGCCGGTGCGCTCACGCTCAGGCCAATTCGAGTCCCAAGCATCGGAGACGTTCCAGAGAGAGGCATCGAGCACGATCTCGGTGATCGGTACGCCGGGGTGCAGTTCTTCGTAACGAGTCATCGCCTGCGAGGCGAGATCAGAAATTTGCGGGGCATCACGATAGTACGAAGCGTTTGTCGTCGCGAGGGTGGGATCTCCGCCGCCGACCAACACGATCACGCCTGGTTGCGAGCCATCGATCACCGTGGTGCTGATGCGAGAATCCGCACCCAAAGTCTGGAGTGCGGCAGCAGCAGTGAACGCGGTCACGATGTGAGCGGGGCTCGCAGCCTCTTCTGCCGAACGATCCCACAGCACCTCACCGGAGGCGGCATCCGTCACTACTCCTACCAAGGAAGGGAAGGTGTCGACGCTGGCAAAAGCATCGACCGAACAGGTGCGAATCCCGACAGCGTCGGGGGTAACATCCGGTTGGCTCCGCTGTTCGACAGTGACTTCGTCTGGGGTGACATCAACTGCCGAGTCAACAGAGCCAACCGAAATTCCGGCGAATACTGCTACTCCTGCGAGTAGGGCGAATAGTACGGCGGCCACCGTCACCGTGGATGCGGTGGGGTGCTCGGCAATAAACGCGCGTATTCCTCCTGGCGCTTTCGGCTCGCTGCTGGCTGAATCAGTCACCCGGTTATAGTACCCGGATGCACGGACTCGGTGCCTGCGCGCGGCTTAGCAGTACGTCCATCGTGCTGCTGCGCGGGTGAAACTGTAGGGCTCATCGATTCCGCCGTGGGTCATGGCAAAGGCGATGCATACGCCGCCGGTGCTGGAACCGGGCTGGTAGAGCGATGCACGATGTGCACTGGATTCCCACCACTTGGAAGCGACGGTGGCTCCGCTATTTCCCGAACCTCCGGCGAGGTTTCCGTCGCAACCGCGAGCAGCGACTCCGTCAGAGCGAGTGGTGCCGTTGTGGCCCCAGCCGTCGAGCGGGTTCGAGCTGGGTGATTCGGCCATCCAGAACAAACGCTCCTCCATGCAGGAGTCGTAGCGAAAGTTTGAGAGCGGAATCGGCTGCAAGCAGTTGGCGACGCGAATTGAGTTGTACGCGTAGGCGAACGATGAGAGGTCACCCGAGGTAGTTCCGGCAACGCCCTGCGATGAACTGCGGCTAGGCGCACCGGATACGCCACCGCCGACGTTGCTCGGGCACGCTTGCCCGGCAGCCGCATACGCGGTGCGGATTTGAGCGACGGATGCTGAACCGCCGGTAACCGATTCGACAACGATCGGCTTCGGCTTGGGCACGGCCTTCTGAGCCAAGTGCTCGGAGTCAGAGGTGAGCGACTTTGCTTCGGCCTTCAGTTCGGCAGCGAGGGATTCCTCGGTGATGCGCTCGACACTGGCTACGGCCACGATTTGGGGCTCTTCTTCGATCGGGCCGGTGGCCGTCGATGCGAACAACGGTGAACGAGCGGTCGCGTTAGCGGTCGCGCTTTCGGTGAGTCCCGGTCCGCCTCCCCCGACGAACGGTACAACTCCGACAATCACGACAGTGACTAACGCCGTTAAGAACGGAACTCTCCCCATAAAAAAATCGCCCCCCAGACGAATAAACAGGAAGCAGACCCCTCTGCTTCCTGTTGCCAAAACTAGGGGCGAAATCACAGTTAAACAAGGGAAAAACCCCCAGAACGTGCGGGAATACCCGCTAAAGGGGGGTCTGGGTGACGGGTCTATCCTCTGTTTAGGGGACACCGCCGTGGCCCGAAATGTCGATTGAAAGGGCGCCTTCAAACGCCGGCCACGTCGTCAATCGCAGCCGCCGCGACTGACGTTTGCTATACATCCTCATGTCCTTGATACTTGAGGAAATACCAGAACTTTGGGGGATGCGGTGCCGCAATTGACGAGCGACCAGTACAGCACCCTCTTCGTGCTGTCAGTCACCGCCGCGACCGTCGCTCACGTCATCGGCGCGGGCATAGTGCTCGTTTTCGGCATCGCACTCGGCGTCTTCGGTCTGGGCTTTCTCACGATAGTTCTTCTGAACAAGCGCCCCCTCGGACCCGAAGAATAAGCAGGCGCGATGAACCCTGTCTAGCTGGGGCGTCGAACCCGCCGCGATTAAATCGAGGCTGGGAAGAATGCGTTGGCGAAACGCGTGCGGAGAACGGAGCCGCCTATCAGAATCGAACTGATGACCTTCTCATTACGAGTGAGATGCTCTACCGACTGAGCTAAGGCGGCCGGCCACATTTTCATGAGGCACAGCAAGAAAGCTTAGCCGAAGTTTCAGGCTTCTATGACCGACCCAGCAAACTTGACCCTACGCGCCACAATTCGGGTCGGCCTTCGGCACTACTCCGTTGATGAAATAGGCGTCAACAGCCCCATCTACACAGCCCACACCGCCGTTGTACGCAGTGTGCCCCTCACCGTTGTAGGTGATCAGCTGAGCGCTCTGCAGCTGCTCGCTGAGCGCTACGCCCCACTCGTAGGGCGTTGCAGGGTCACCGGTGGTGGAGATGATGAGCACGGGCGGGGCGCCCTCCCCCGTCAGCTCGGTGATTTCCGGCCCAATGTATTGGTACGGCCAGTTGAGACAGGTGAGGTCGCCGGTCGGGGGAAAGTCTCGGTACGTCGTAGGCGAGGCTTGACGCATGAGCTCCTGTTGTTGCACGAGCACCGCAGGATCGGTCTCTACCGGATAATCGACGCAGTAAATCGCGATGAATGCCTCAAGCGAGTTGTCGGTGTACGAGCCGTCAAGATCGCGACTGTAGTAGAAATCCGCGAGGAAGAATGCGGTGTCTGTCTCCCCACGCGCTGCCTCGGAGTACAGGTCGTTGAGGAACTGCCACGAATCTTGGGAGTAAAGAGCGGTGCTCATTGCAATATCGAGCACACCGGCATCCATCATTCGTCCGTCGGGGGCCGCCACCGGGTTCGCGTCGTAGCGATCATAAAGTTTTCGGATGGTCGTGAGAGCTGCATCCACACCGCCAGTGAACGGGCAGTCATCGAACATCTCAGGGCACGCCGCTAAGTAGTTCTCCAGAGCGCGCTGGAACCCCGCTGTCTGCACAAGACCAACATCGAATACTGAGATCGAGGAGTCTGTAGCGCCGTCGAGCACAATGCGGCCGACGTTCTGGGGAAAGTTTTCGATGTAGTACGAACCGATATCGCTGCCGTAGGAGTAACCGAGATACTGCAGCTTCTCGTCGCCCACAATGGCGCGCAGCATGTCGAGGTCGCGCACCGTGCTCTGGGTATCGATGAACTGCAGGATCGGGCCGGTGTTGTCGAGGCACGCCTGGCCAAAGTCGATAGCTGACTGTTCGCTCTCTGCAAGCCAAGCATCGCTGCCGATCGCGGAATCGGAGATGCCAAAGATGAAGTCGTCGAGGCCTTCATCGTCAAGACAGGTCACGGGCGTCGAACGACCAACGCCGCGGGGATCCCAACCGATGACGTCATAGTTCTCGCGCAGGTTCGCGCTGACGGCAAAGTCAACGTCGTCGTGGATGAGGTCGAAGCCCGATGCGCCTGGCCCACCCGGATTGACGAAAAGCGAGCCCATGCTCTCGCCGGTCGCCTCGTGACGAGCCATGACGATCTCGATGTCGGTCTCCGGAGAGGGGTTGGCCCAATCCATCGGCGCCGTCGCCGTGGCGCACTGAGCGCCGTTGTCGCAATCCACCCAGGAGAGGACTTGCGAGTAGTAGGGGGCGAGCTCCTCTGACACTGTTTCGCCGGTGGGCTCCGATTGCTCGCCAAGAAAGTTGGCGAGAATGTTGGTGCAACCGCTGAGCAGCAGAGTGAGAGCGAGAGCCGGCACCACGAGGGCAAGCCTGCGAGCGCGGGAGGCGGGGGCAGCAGCGTTGAAGTTCACTGCCCGAGCCTAGCCGCTAGCAGTTCGGGTCGGTGGCCGGAACCTCTCCCCTGAGGAGAAAGTCTTCCACGGCACCATTCACGCACTCGTTCGACTTGTTGTAGGCCGTGTGACCCTCGCCGTTATACGTGATCAAGTGCCCAGTTTCGAGGTTGTCCGCGACCGTGACCGCCCAGGAGTATGGCGTCGCTGGATCGTTCGTTGTGCCAATCACGAGCATGTCGGCGGCACCCGGCGCTGTGATCGCAGCGCGGTCCCGCTTGGCCTCGACCGGCCAGTTGGCACAACCGGGGTCGCCGTATGACATCTGCGGCCCGAAAATGGGAGCCGCGGCTGCCAGAGCGGCAGCCTGCTCACGCATGCGTTCGTTGTCAGCGGGCTCGCGGGCATCCAGACAATTGATGGCGATGAACGCTTCCGTCTGGTTCTCGGCATACGTGCCATCCGCGCTGCGACCGTTGTAGTTGTCTGCCAGATCGAAGGCGATCGAGGCATCACCCTTCATGACGGTCGCGAAAAGCTGACGCAGGTAGGCCCAGTTGTCCGGGCTATACAGCGGCAGGATGATCGCCGTAAACATCGTGCTGCTGCCGAGCTTGCGGCCATCGGCATTCGAGAGCGGGCTCTGATCGAGCCGGTCAAGCAGCGTGCGGACCGTCGCGCGAGCCTGATCAACAGACCCCGTGAACGGGCAATCGCTGGCTCCAGCGCAATCGACGAGAAAGGCATCCAACGCCCCCTCGAAGCCTTGAGCTTGCGCCTTGGTCGCCTCGAATTCGGATGCCGCGGGATCAACCGCTCCGTCGAGAACGAGTCGCCCGGTCTTGTCGGGGAACAACTCGGCATAGACCTGACCGAGAAGCGTTCCGTACGAGTAGCCCAAATAGTTGAGCGTGTCGTCGCCAAGCGCAGCGCGCAACATGTCGAGGTCGCGGGCAGCGCTCAGAGTATCGACGAAACCGAGAAGCGGGCCTGTCTCTTCGCTGCAGCGCTGAGCGAACTGAGCCGAAGCGTCGGTAGCGGCGGCAATCCACTCGTCGCTGCCCTTCTCCCCCGGCGTGATTCCATAAATGTAGTCATCGAGCTCAGCCGGATCGGAGTAACAGGACACGGGCGTCGAGCGGTTAACCCCGCGAGGATCGAAACCGACCACATCGAAGCGCGACTGCAGCGCCTCACTCGTCGCGTAATCCACACTGTCAGCGATGAAATCGAAACCGGAACCGCCGGGGCCGCCGGGGTTCACGAGCAAAGAACCGATGCGGTCGTTGCCGCGCGCCGTCTGACGCACGAGCGCCAAATCGATTGTGTCGCCCTCGGGCGCATCCCAGTCGACGGGAGCGATCGCGGTCGCGCACTGCAACTCGTCGCCACAACTGTTCCACTCAAGAACCTGTTCGTAAAACTTTTCGAGCCCCGAACCCACACCCTCTTCGGTGGGCGTCGACGTCGTCGAGGATTCCGGAGGCATAAACCATGACACGCAGCCGCTCAGCAGCAACGAGGTTGCCACCGCAACGGCTGTTACGGCGCTAGCGCGAGTGCGGCGACGGCTCATGCTCCACGCCCCGACACTGCCACCTTCACGAGCATCGCCTCGAGCGCGAGCGCCGGGGCGACGTTGCTCTCGATACGGCGACGAGCCTCAGCGATGCCGTCCATGATGGCCAACGTCGCGGGAGCTGTGGTGCGGTTCGCTACCGCAGTGAGGTTGTTGACGATGCTGAGGTTAATGAGTTCTCCTGGGGCGCCGATCTGGGTCAAAAGAATGTCGCGATACAGCGACAACAGGTCGACCATGATGCGGTCGATGCCGTCGCGCAAGCTTCGTGTTGCGCGCCGCTTCTGGTCTTCTTCGAGGTTCTTGAGCTGAACGCGCAGAGCGGGAGGAACTGTTCCGCCGGGAGCGACACCGAGCGAGCGCAGAGCGCTTTCACGTTCGCTCGCATCTTTCTCTTCAGTGATAGCGGCGGCATCCGCCTTCGCGAGATCGAGAAGCGACGTTGCCGCGATCACGGCGTCGGAAACGGTGCGGATGTTGAGCACGGTCGTGAGCGCCCGTTCGCGTCGTTCGCGGGCCTCCGCATTGGTGGCAAGACGGTGCGCCATGCCGATGTGGCTTTGTGCTTCTCGCGCGGCCCGCAACGCAATGTCGGGTGCAACGCCATCGCGATCCTGCAGCAGCTGGGCCACATCTTCGATGGCGGGCGTGCGCAGGCGAACGCTGCGTACGCGCGAGCGGATCGTGGGGATGAGGTCTGCTTCGCTCGGCGCGCACAGAATCCAGACGGTTCGCGGCGGCGGTTCTTCGAGCGCCTTCAGGAGAACGTTCGAGGTGCGCTCGACCATGCGGTCGGCATCCTCAATAATCATCACGCGGTAGTGGCCGACTGACGGCGAAAACTGCGATGACGCAACGAGCTTGCGCACCTCATCGATCGAGATGATGACGCGTTCGGTGCTGAGCACCCCCAGGTCGGGATGCGTGCGGGCCAGAACTTGCTTGTAGACCGACTCTTCGGTTTCATCGCCCCGCGTGCCCAGCAGAGCAGCGGCGAAAGCGTAGGCGATGTTAGAGCGGCCCGAACCGGGCGGCCCCGTGATCAACCACGAGTGCGTCATAGACGATTGACCTGAACTGCCCAACGCCGACGATGAGGCCGCAGCCTCAAGAACGGCGATCGCTTCAGCTTGGCCCGTCAGGCCTTCCCACAACGACATGCGCTCAGTCTAGGCGGGTTGCGGGAGGTGATTCTGGATGCGCTCCCGGATGGCCGTCGCGATCTCAGAGATCTCGAGGGCGGCATCCATCACCAGGATACGTTCGGGTTCTTTCGCCGCTCGTTCGAGGAACGCGTCGCGCACTCGAGTGTGAAATTCTTGCTTCTCCGCTTCGAGGCGATCGTAGCGAGTGCGCGCGCTATCGAGGCGCTTTCGAGAGTCGGCCGGGTCGAGGTCGAGCAACACCGTGACGTCGGGCAGAAGCCCCTGGGTGGCCCACAGGGAGAGCTCCCGTACTTCGTCGGAGCCGAGCACTCGCCCCGCCCCCTGATAAGCCTCCGAGGAGTCGATATAGCGATCCTGCACGACGATCTCGCCGCGTTCGAGCGCGGGGCGCACAACGGTAGCGATGTGGTGGGCGCGATCGGCGGCGTAGATGAGTGCCTCAGCGCGCGGGTCCATTGCCCCACGGCGGTGGAGCACAATCTCGCGAAGTTCGAGGCCGAGGTCGGTGCCGCCGGGCTCGCGAGTAACAACCACGGTGTGACCGGCCTGCGTGAGCCAATCGACGAGAAGCTGCGCTTGCGTGGTCTTACCCACGCCGTCGCCGCCCTCGAGGGTGATGAAAAGACCGGGCACGCTACTCCGTTTCGGGAGCAGCCGACGCCGCAGGCTTTGCGGCTGGCTTTGCTGCGGCCGGCTTCTTCGCTGCAGGCTTTTTCGCTGCGGGCTTTGTGGCGGCAGTCTTTGTCGCTGCGGCCTTGGTAGCCGTCGCCTTCGCCGCTGTCGTTTTCGCTGCCGTGGTCTTCGTTGCCGTGGTCTTAGCAGCAGGCTTCTTTGCCGCAGGTTTCTTGGCTGCCGGCTTCTTAGCGGCTGGCTTCTTGGCCGCTGGCTTCTTCGCGGCGGGTTTCTTCGCTGCCGTCTTGCGCTTGACCGGTCCCTTGGCACGCTTGTCGGCGAGCAGTTGAACGGCGCGCTCGAAGTCCACGTCTTCCACAGTCTCGCCGCGCGGGATGGTGGCGTTAGTAGTGCCGTCGGTCACGTAAGCCCCGAAGCGGCCGTCCTTGATCTTGATCGGCTTTTCGCTCACCGGGTCAGCGTCGAACTCTTTGAGAGCACTGGATGCTGCGCGGTTGCCGTACTTGGGCTGGGCGTAGAGCTCGACTGCTCCGGCTACATCGATGTCGAAGATGAGGTCTTCACTCGTGAGGGATCGAGTTTCGACGCCCTTCTTGAGGTACGGGCCGTAGCGGCCGTTCTGAGCCGTGATTTCGGCGCCCGACTCGGGGTCGAGGCCGACCACCCGCGGAAGGCTGAGCAGCTTGAGCGCGGTGTCGAGGTCGACGGTGTCGAGGTCCATCGTCTTGAAGATGGATGCCGTACGCGGCTTCACCGCGGCGACCTTCTTTGGCTTCTTAGCCTTCTTCACTTCGCCGGTCTTGGGGTCGATCTCTTCGACGGGCTCCGGAACGGGCTCGGGTTCTGGCTCAAGCTCAGTCACGTAGGGGCCGAAGCGGCCGTCCTTCGCAACGATCTCTTTGCCGTTTTCCGGGTTGACACCGATGACGCGGTCGCCGATAACGGGTGCTTCGATGAGTTCGATTGCCTTGGCGAGGGTGAGCTCGTCGGGCGCAAGAGCTTCGGGAATGTTGACGCGGCGCGGCTTCTCCGGGTCGTCACTGGGGGTCTCGAGGTACGGACCGTACTTGCCGATGCGCAGGGTTACGTCATCCGACAACTTCATCGAGTTGATTTCCTTGGCATCGATCTCGCCGAGGTTGTCGATGACGGTGCGCAGGCCGCGGTACTTGTCGTCGCCGAAGTAGAACGACTGCAGCCACTCCACGCGGTTCTGGGTTCCTCCCGCAATGCGGTCGAGGTCGTCTTCCATGCCAGCGGTGAAGTCGTACTGCACGAGGTCGCCGAAGTACTCTTCGAGCAAACGGATTACGGAGAACGCAATCCAGTTAGGCACGAGTGCCTGGCCGCGCGGCGTGATGTAGCCGCGGTCGATGATCGTGGAGATGATCGACGCGTAGGTCGACGGGCGACCAATACCGAGCTCTTCAAGCTTCTTGACGAGGCTGGCTTCGGTGTAACGCGGGGGCGGGCTTGTCTCGTGACCCTTGGCTTCGACGTCGAGAAGCGTGAGCGTTTGGCCTTCCTTGAGCGGAGGCAGTTTCGCTTCTTTGGGCTCGGCGCTGGCGTTGCGCTCTTCGTCTTGGCCTTCTTCGTAGGCCTGCATGAAGCCGCGGAAAGTGATGATGGTTCCGCTGGCCGAGAATTCGGCAACGGGAGCTTCACCGGCAGCGATCGTGATGGATGCCGTTGATCCCTTGGCGTCGGCCATCTGCGAGGCGACGGTGCGCTTCCAGATCAGTTCGTAGAGCTTGAAGTCGTTTCCGCGCAGTGTCGATTGAAGTTCGCTCGGCGTGCGGAAGGTGTCTCCCGAGGGTCGAATAGCTTCGTGGGCCTCTTGAGCGTTCTTGCTCTTGCTGGCGTAGACGCGGGGCTTGTCGGGCACAGCGTCGGCACCGTAGAGGGCGACAGCCTGGGTGCGAGCGGCGCTGATGGCCTGCTGCGAAAGCGACGAGGAGTCGGTTCGCATATAGGTGATGTAACCGTTTTCGTACAGCGACTGGGCAACGCTCATGGTCTGGCGAGCGGAGTAGCGCAGCTTGCGGCCGGCCTCCTGCTGCAGCGTTGAAGTGGTGAAGGGTGCTGCGGGGCGACGCGTGTAGGGCTTGGTCTCGACCGTTTTTACGGTAATGGTGGTGCTCGGCATCCGCAGGGCATCGGCGAGCGTTTGAGCGGCCTTCTCGTCGAGGGCTACGGCTTCGCCCTTGAGGTTTCCGCGGTCATCGAAGTCGCGGCCGGCGGCAACGCGCTTGCCGTCGAGGCGCACGAGCTTGGATTCGAAGCCGTTGGTTTCGCTGTCGGGCGAGAGTTGGGCGATGAGGTCCCAGTAGTTGGCGGTGATGAAAGCGAGTCGTTCGCGTTCGCGCTCAACGACAAGGCGAGTAGCGGCGGACTGCACGCGGCCGGCGGAGAGCCCGGGGCCAACCTTGCGCCAGAGCACGGGAGAGATTTCGTAACCGTAGAGACGGTCGAGGATGCGGCGGGTTTCTTGAGCATCGACGAGGGCGGTGTCGACATCGCGGGTGTTGTTGATGGCCGCTTCGATGGCGTCCTCGGTGATCTCGTGGAACACCATGCGCTTCACTGGAACTTTGGGCTTCAGCACTTGAAGGAGGTGCCACGCGATGGCTTCACCCTCGCGGTCCTCATCAGTTGCGAGGAAGAGTTCGTTCGCTCCGCTGAGCGCTTTCTTCAGTTCGCTGACGGTTTTCTTCTTAGCGTCGGAGACGACGTAGTACGGCTCGAAGCCGTTGTCGACGTCGACCGAGAACTTGCCGAGCGAGCCTTTCTTGAGCTCGGGCGGCAGGTTTCGGGGTTCGACGAGGTCGCGAATGTGGCCGACCGAGGAGAGCACGTCGTAGTCGTCACCGAGGTACTTGGCTATCGTCTTGGCCTTGGTGGGCGACTCGACAATGACAAGTTTTTTGGTGCCAGACACGGGACTCCTTGGATGATGACGCACTTGACCGGTGGCAGCGCCACTGTCAGCGACACAATACACACACCGACCGCTCACTTGCCTAATTCGCCCCGGTTGGGGGTGGGCCTGCTGTGGCGCTCGTTGTGACCAGTATGCCGAGGATGCGGCGACTTGCGGTAACTGTCACGATACGCCCATCTACGACGCACTCCTTTATATGGGCGTCATTTACGCCTGCGAGTAGCTCTGCGTTGTCGCAGGGGTAGCCCGCAACAAGTCCACTCGCGGTGTCGGCCGCGGCGAGCGCCGCGGCATCCGTTGCCGCGGCGAGCGCGTGTCGAACACTGAGCGCCCAATAGAGGGGAACAACGAGTGCGGTGATCACAATCACGGTTGCGACAAGGCCGACCATGAGCAGTGTTCCTGCGCCGCGTTCGCCGCCTGTTCGCGCGGCTAGACCACTTCTCCACCGCAGCTGCCCCTTGGCCATACCTCCACTCTCACTGGCCGGGCACACTATTTACCTCCCGCGAGCGCACAGCTGCTGGCGCTCAACGTGATCGGCAAGAGCCCCAGCAGTGCGTTGCGCGCGGGGGACGTGACGGTGGCGCACACAAGGTTGTCGCGCTGGTGAGAGCTGAGCCGTGCTGACGCGACGAGAGCGGATGCGGTGGCTGCGACGGTGCCGGGGCTTTCGTCTCGGGCCAGGCTGCGTGCCGACGCGGCTGCCGCATCCTGCAGGCGCACTTGCAGCCCGGCAAGTTGCACTCCGCTGAGACAGCAGACCAGCACCAAAGCCACGGCGGGCATTGCCAACGCGAATTCCGCGGTCACGCTGCCCCGCTCCCTGTTCACCGCGAGTGACGACGCCCGCCTGCGCTCCGTCACTCGCTGACGTGTGCGGCGGCGCCTGCGCTTAAGCGGGGATAGAAAGAGCACTGCGCACAATGTCGGTGAGCATGCCGCGCACTTCGCCCGAGCGCAATACGACCACGAGCAAGCCAGCAAAGCCAACCGCGGCAAGCGTCGTGATGGCATATTCGGCGGTGGCGGCACCGCGCTCAGAGCGGAGACGACCCTGCAGCCGCCGCGAGAGCGCGGTTACTCCGCTGAGTCGGGAGCGCTGTGCGCGCCCCGGTTCGAGGGCGGGAAAGCTGATGAGGTGTGGGTCGTTCATGAGGTACTCCTTCATGCGCTGTGCGCAGTCTGCGGCCGAGTGATTCAAGCCTGCCGAGAACGGCACCTGGTTGGCGCAGCGGCGACTGATGTGTGCAACTTCGCGAGAACTCACGGACAGTGGATGAGATGACGGCGGCCATGAAGTCCGGAGCTCAACGCACTCGCTGCCGAACGCTCTTGCCGACGTATACTCGTGGGCATGTCGGCCAATACTGAGAAAGAATCACCAGCGATCGCATGGGCGAGTTTGTTGTTCGGTCTAGCGGCGGCCGGACTAACGGTCTCTCTGCTCATCGACGCCGCCACATGGTGGCAGTTCGCCACCATGTCGGTTTCAGCGGCGCTGAGCATCAGCTTGATCGTCGTCGGAATACGCGGCTTAGTGCTGCAGCAGCGCCAACGACGCAGTGCGCTCGACGCCGTCGAAGCCGAGGTGTTGGAGCGACGCTAGAACCCGTCCACGGTGGAGGAGATCACCGCGACCATGAGCGGCAACACTCCGAGCACCATGAACGCGGGCAGCACGCACAGCCCGAGCGGGAGCATGAGTTGCACCGAGAGTGCGGCGGCGGCGGTGCGAGCATCCGCATCGGCAGTCAGCCTGAGCTCATCAGCTTCGGCCCGCAACAGTTCAGCCGCGGGCACGCCTGCCTCGTGGGAAAGCTGCAGCACCTCGTCGAGGTGATCGCCATCACCGGGCAACGCGAACCGCTCGAGCGCCTCCGTCACGATGGCGCGTGCCGGAACCAGCGAACCCCCGCCCGAGACCGCGACAGCCATGAGCTCGCACTCCAACCCTGGCGCTGCCCGCTTCGGGGTGGCGGAACGCACAAGCCGCCGGTTCCACCGCACCGCGGTCAGAATCAGCCCGCCACCGATCACGAGACAGCCCCACCCGATAGGCGTCGTGAACAGCACCCCGAGGGTGTCGAACCCCAGCAGCGCCCCGAAGATGAGGCCCACAGCGGGCAACGCCAGAACCATACGCGCGGTCGACACCGGAGCCGCTAAGGCGGTGGCGACTTCGCGCTGGCTGTGCACGAGCATCCGCAACGCCCTCGCATGGGTACGCAGCGCTCCTGCCAGCGGCGCTCCCACTTGGCCCGCCACGAACCACGCTGCGGCGAGAGAGTTCCACGCTTGCCGATCCAATACTGCCAACCCCGCGGATGCCCGAAAGATACGTTCTGGTGCCCCTCCCGGTTCGCCGCTCTCCACCGCTACCGCCGCGGCAACGGTGCTCTCGGCGCGGCCGCGCGCAACGTGCTGCCAGGCCGAAGTAGGAGTCAACCCTGCGTGCAGCAGTACGGCCAGTCGCTGGGTTGTGCTGGCAACATCGGGCAGTTGACTCGGCACGGCTTTCATTCGATTTCGGCGACGGTGAGCCGGTCGTTGGCGTCGAGTTCGAGGCGGCCGAGGCGGGTAAGCCTGCGGCGCCCGTCGACGCGATCGATGTGGAGCACGGCTCCGATCGCGCTAACGGCTTGACGGGCGATAGCGGTCGCGTCGAGGCCGGCGAGGGCACCGAGCGCTTCGAGGCGGCTGGGCACGTCGCGGAGTGAATTGGCGTGCAGTGTTCCGGCTCCACCGTCGTGACCGGTGTTGAGGGCGCTCAGGAGTTCGCGAATTTCGGCGCCACGACATTCGCCGACGACGAGCCGGTCGGGGCGCATCCGAAGGGCTTCGCGTACGAGCGCGGAGAGGCCGTATCCCCCGGCACCTTCGAGGTTGGCTTGCCGGGCTTCGAGGGAGACGAAGTGGGGGTGTTCGACCCGCAGCTCCGCAACGTCTTCGATGGCCACGATCCGTTCGCTTTCTGACGCGGCTGCCAGAAAGGCGCCAAGAAAGGTGGTCTTTCCGGCACCGGAAGCGCCGGAAATCAAGACATTCTCACGCTGCTCAATGAGCGCCTGGATGCGCTCGCGAGGCACGTCATTGAAGAATCCCGCGAAGTCCAGCTCAGCGAGCCCCAACGGTTCTCGACTGGGCACTCGAATCGAGAGCAGTGTTCCACTGGCAGAGATCGGCGGAAGGACGGCATGGACGCGCACTCCGCCGGTGAGCCGAACATCCACGCACGGAGTTGCTTCGTCGATGTGCCTGCCGCCGAGGCTGATGAGACGCACGGCAAGCGCCCGGAGGTCACCCTCAGTCATGCCGACATCGCCGATGGGTTCGAGGCCACCACCGCGGTCGATCCACACGTTCTGGGCACCATTGACGAACACATCGGTGGTGTTGGGGCGCCCCACGTACGGTGCAAGCGGGCCGAAATCGTGCAGAGCGCCGGCCGAAGCAGAGACTGATCCGGAGGCTATCGCCGACCGCACGGCCGCAGCCCCGACACCCACGCCACCGCGATTGCCCAGCCGTAGCCCCTGAGGGGCATCAGGTTCGGCGGTGAGCCGCCGGCGGGCGACGAAGGGAACAGGGTCAGAGAGGCGCGAAGAATCAGTCACTCCGCCACGGTAGAGATCTCACGCGACCAGAATCGGTGAACACCGCTCGCCCGAAACAAAACACTCCCCCTCGCCATTGGGGAGGAGGAGTGCTTCAGGTCAGACTCGAGACCCCGTAACCGCTCAGCGGGCAGGGGCACGTCACGCCAAGATCAGCGCAGATTAGTCCTGAGCGACCGTGATGGTGACCTCAATGTTGCCGCGCGTTGCGTTGGAGTACGGGCACACCTGGTGGGCGGCATCCGCGAGCGCCTGGGCCTGGTCGGCTGCGACGTTCGGAATGATCACTTCGAGGGCGACCGCGAGCTTGAAGCCGCCGTCTTCGGTGGAAAGAAGGTGAACTGCGCTACCGACGGAAGAGTGCTCGATGGCAACCTTCTGGTTGCGGGCGACCAGTTGCAGTGCCGAGTGGAAGCACGCGGCATAACCGGCGGCGAAGAGTTCTTCGGGGTTCGATCCGTTGCCCGATCCGCCCATCGCCGTGGGCATGGCGAGATCGAGGTCGACGTTGCCGGATGTTGTCTTGACGTGACCGTTGCGGCCGGCGCCGGTCGAGAGTGCTTCTGCGGTGTAAAGAGCGTCCATTAGTTCTGCCTTTCGATGACATGAACTCCACCAGCGGATGCGGTGGAGAGGTGGGAGGTGACGGCGTGGAGCGTCGACAGGGTGGCGGTAAATTCGGGGAAGGTGATGTTCGTGGCATCCGCAATGCATTCGGGGATGTGCGCCAATTGCTCCCGCATGGCGAGGCCCTGTGCCGTAGCGGTCACGACGACGCGGCGCTCATCCGCCACAGATCGCTCACGCGAGAGAAAGCCGCGTTCTTCGAGTCGCTTAACAAGCGGCGAGGTTGTCCCAAGATCGAGCATCAGTTTTTCGGCAAGTTCGCTGATGGTGACCGACCGCTGTTCCCAGAGCACAATGAGCACCAAGTATTGGGGGTAGGTGAGCCCCCAGGGCGCGAGCAGCGCGGTGTAGCGACGATTCATCGCCCGCGCGGCCGCGTAGAGCCCGAAGCAGAGCATGCTGTCGAGGGCAGACGACTCCGCCTCGTTCCCGCTCTGTTCGTCATCCATTCCATAAGCCTTGCACACAACTAATTTGTGCACAAAGTAATCCCGGTGCTGCGCAGCGCATTCCCAGTCTGACTCCCCCGCACCCCTCAGCGATAGGCCGAAACCAGCTCCGCTCGATTCGAGACCCCGGCTTTGCGCAGCAGATTTGCCACGTGAAACTTCACCGTGTTTTCGCTGATCGAGAGCGAATGGGCGATCGTTTTGTTGCGAGCGCCGGATGCGAGCAACTCAAGAACGTCATTCTCGCGTTCCGTCACCTGCCACTGCGCCTGGGGAGAACGGTCGAGCCCTTCCGCGCTGAGCGGGAGCACGACAGCCAGCTCCGACCCCCAGCCGGCTGTACCGCTGACAGTGAGCCGCCCGTTGAGGGCAATCGCGCGCTCACTGAGCTGCCGCACCGCCGGATCGTCAAGAGAAACCGTGCCGGGCCCGTCATCTCGAATTCCGATGAGCAAATTCTCGCCGTCGCAATCCCACTGAACCCGCAGTCGGGCGACTCCCGGTTGATTGACCAAGGACTGAACGGCGCCGCGGACGATCGCTCGGCCCGCATGGGCAACCTCACCGGGCAAGGCACGCCCGTTTTCGGGAGGATCAACAAACTGAACGTCACACTCTCCGAAGCGAACGAGGGGGCGCAAATCGGCTTTCAGACGTTCGAACGCTTTCGCCACCGGCTCCTCAGCCAGCCGTCGATCGCGCTCCGACACCGCACGCAAACGCACCAATGCACCGACGGCAAGTTCGGTCGCTTCTTGGCGGGCAGTGGCATCCGCGGCATCACGCGAGCGCAACGTCGTCAGCAGCTGCTCCAACGTCGTGGAGTGAGCATCGGTGAGATCGGCAATCACTTGAGCACGGTCCTGCGACGCCATGCGTGAGTCCCGCAAATAGTCGGGGCTTGCGACCGCAACCTGCTGCTGGATGCTCACCGCAACGAGTCGCCACAGCGAACCGATCGTAGCGAGTGCTTCATCCCGCCCCACCGAACTGTCGACAAGAACGGGGTCCGTCAGCACGAGCAGGGCACCGGTGGGAGCAATCCACACCGCTGCTGGCCGCTCCTGACGCGCCACAGTGACAGTGAGATCCCACGCCGGATGCCCGAGTTCGGCGACCACCGCTCGCACGCTATCGAGTTCCGCAATACTCACGTGGTCGGTGATCGTCGGGTCTCCCGCTTTCTTTTGCGGGCGCCCCGTGCAGTCTTCCGTGAAGATCAAGAGCGAGGTGTGAGTCACGAGCGGCGCTAGTACCACCGAGAAGCTGCTGGCGATCTGCAGCAGCGGGCTCGACACCACTGAATGAACCGCGTCAATAAGGGGAACGGAGTGCGCCGGGGCAGCGGAGGTCATCCCTCATTCTAGGCACGCCCTACCCGTTCGGGTAGCATAAACCGGCCAAAAGGTGGGCTAGTTACCATCCCGAAGAGTGGCACGGTGGAGTAATGGCCAACGTCAGTTCCCCCTCCACCATCTCCGATGCCCTCCCCTTGGTTCTTGCCGAAAATGCCGCAATGGGCACGGCGATTGTCGATGACAGCGCGCCTGCGGTCGACTCTGCTATCGCGCTGATGAGCTCTGCCAATCGTGTGTTCGTGCTCGGCGCGGGCCGCTCCGGACTTGCTCTTCGAATGTTCGCGATGCGCCTCATGCACCTCGGGCTTACCGTGCATGTTGTTGGCGAGGTGACGACCCCCGCGATCGCCGCCGGTGACGTATTGTTCACCGCGAGCGGCTCTGGCACCACCGCCGGCGTCGTCCGTTCAGCAACCACTGCCGTCACCGAAGGAGCGCAGGTCGTCGCGGTCACTACAGACCCGACATCCGCTCTGGCCACCATCGCCACTGTCAGCATCACGATTCCTGCCGCGCAGAAGCAAGATCATGCAGCCACTCTGACCGCTCAGTACTCCGGCGGCCTGTTCGAGCAAGCCGTGCTCCTGCTCGGCGACTCGATGTTCCACGTGATGTGGAAGAACTCCGGCGCCACAGCCGAGGAGCTGTGGCCCCGCCACGCCAACCTCGAGTAATCGCTCGACTCGCCACCTCCACTTCCTCTCATCAACCTCCCCCCAAGAAAGAGAAAAACATGAAGCTTCAAGTTGCAATGGATGTACTCACCACCGAGGCTGCCCTCACACTGGCTGCCCAAGTGGCCCCGCACGTCGACATCCTCGAGCTGGGTACCCCGCTTATCAAGCACGAAGGTGTGAGCGCGATTCGCGCCATCAAGGATGCTCACCCCGACAAGCTCGTCTTCGCCGACCTCAAGACCATGGATGCTGGTGAACTCGAAGCGGACATGGCATTTGCCGCCGGCGCCGACTACGTCACCGTTCTTGGCGCGGCCGGAGACAGCACCATCAGCGGTGCCGTCACAGCGGCGAAGGCTCACAACAAGGGCATCGTCGTCGACCTGATCGGCGTCGCCGACAAGGTGACTCGCGCCCAAGAGGTCACAGCACTCGGCGCCGTATTCGTCGAAATGCATGCCGGTCTCGACGAGCAGGCTGAACCCGGATTCACCTTCCAGACCCTCCTCAACGACGGCGAAGTCGCCAAGGTGCCGTTCTCGGTTGCCGGCGGCATCAACGCCAGCACGATTGCCTCAGTACAGCGCGCAGGAGCGACCGTCGCGGTGGCCGGCGGATCGATTTACGGAGCTTCTGACCCCGCAGCCGCAGCCGCAGAGTTGAAAGCCGCCATCGTCTAATCACGAGAACGTACTACAAGGGGGCGCCTTCGGGCGTCCCCTTTTTGCGTTAAAGCGCGAACCAGCATCGGCTGAAGTAGCGACCACTCAACAGGCATCGCTTAGAGAGCAACAGCCATCGCTTAAAGAGAGAGGGGCGGCGCCCAGTGGGGGGAAAGGGCGCCGCCACAGCGGCCGACGATTGGGGGGAATCGCATGGGCCGCTTCGCTGGACTCGCGCCCAGCGACTTTCAGTGTAACGCAACGGTATGCGCCCGCAACGGAGGATTTAGAATCGGTGGAATACTTTCAGAAAGAACGTGGTCGAGAACCGCAATCACACGATCGAAGAGGATCACATGACGAGTAATTCTATTGACAGTCTCTTACACGAATCACGACGTTTTGCCCCGTCAGAGGCCTTTTCCGCTGCTTCCGAAGCGAGCGCTGATCTCTACTCCTCGGCCAAGGCAGACCGCGTTGAGTTTTGGGCCGACCAGGCACGGGAGTATGTGCACTGGCACAAGCCATTCACAGAAACACTCGATTGGTCTACCCCTCCCTTCGCCAAGTGGTTCGCCGATGGTGAACTCAACGTCGCCTACAACTGCCTCGACCGCCATGTGCTCGCCGGCAACGGTGACCGCGTCGCCATCCATTGGGAGGGCGAGCCCGGCGACAGCCGCAGCATTACGTACGCCGAACTGACGGCAGAAGTAAAACGTGCCGCCAACGCCATGGCCGCTCTTGGCGTTGGCCAGGGTGACGTCGTCGCCATCTATATGCCGCTCGTTCCCGAGGCTGTCATCGCGATGCTCGCCACGGTTCGCCTTGGCGCAGCCCACTCTGTTGTCTTCGGCGGCTTCAGCGCCGAAAGCCTGCGCAGCCGCATCGACGATGCGAGCGCCAAACTTGTTGTCACGGCCGATGGCGGCTGGCGCAAGGGCAAGGTCTTCCCACTCAAAGCGGCAGTGGATGCCGCCCTCGCCAACGGGGAATCCAGCGTCTCGAATGTGCTGGTCGTGAAGCGCGGCGACAACGAGGTCGAGTGGACCGAGGGCCGCGACCTGTGGTGGCACGATCAGATTGAGGCAGCGGAGCCCGAGCACGAGGCGCAGGGGTTCCCCGCCGAGAACCCTCTCTTCGTGCTCTACACCTCGGGCACCACCGGCAAACCGAAGGGCATCCTGCACACCAGTGGCGGTTACCTCACCCAGGCAGCATTCACGCACAAGAACGTCTTCGACCTCAAGCCGGAAACCGACGTGTACTGGTGCACGGCCGATGTCGGCTGGATCACCGGCCACACCTACGTCACGTACGGCCCCCTCGCGAACGGTGCTACACAGGTGCTCTACGAGGGCACGCCCGATAGCCCGAACCCCGGTCGCTGGTGGGAGATCATCGAGAAGTATCGCGTAAGCATTTTCTACACGGCGCCCACCGCCATCCGTTCCTGCATGAAAGCAGGCCGCCAGATCCCCGAGAAGTACGACCTCACCTCGATTCGCGTTCTGGGTTCGGTGGGCGAGCCCATCAACCCCGAGGCGTGGATTTGGTATCGCGACGTGATCGGCGCCGGAAAGACTCCGATCGTCGACACCTGGTGGCAGACCGAAACGGGCGCGATTATGGTCTCCGCTCTGCCCGGGCTGACGACGCTCAAGCCGGGTTCAGCGCAGGTTCCGATCCCGGGAATCAAGATCGACATCCTCGGTGAAGACGGCACGCGCGTTGACCCACCCAATGGTGGCTTGCTCGTCGTTTCCGAGCCATGGCCCGCCATGTTGCGCGGCATCTGGGGTGACCCTGAACGCTTCAAGGAAACGTACTGGTCGAAGTTCCCCCAGCTCGATGGCGATCGGTACTTCGCGGGCGACGGCGCGCACGTTGATGAAGACGGCGACATCTGGCTGCTCGGCCGCGTGGATGACGTCATGAACGTCTCCGGTCACCGCCTCTCGACGACTGAAATCGAGTCCGCTCTCGTCTCCAACCCGATCGTGGCCGAAGCCGCCGTAGTCGGAGCGGCGGATGAGGCCACCGGTCAGGCAGTCGTGGCCTTCGTGATTCTCAAGTCGAACCAAGAGCACGCTCAGACCGCCGCCGAAGCAAGCTCGCTCCTGCGCCAGCACGTCGCGAAGGAGATCGGCGCGATTGCCCGCCCGCGCGAAATCTTCATCGTCTCGGAGCTGCCCAAGACGCGGTCAGGCAAGATCATGCGCCGCCTGCTTCAGGATGTCGCGGAGGGTCGCGAAATCGGTGACACCACCACGCTCGCTGACACCACGGTGATGCAGATCATCTCCGACAAGCTCAAGTAACCCTCGCGCTAACGCTGAAGGCCGGGCTCCCTCACGGGGACCCGGCCTTCGACGTTGGTACGCATCACTTCTGCGTTCCGCTACTTCGCGCGCTCCTTGAGCAAGTGAATGGCGGTATCGATGTCGCTGAACGGCACACGCTCATCACCGATGATTTGATACGGTTCGTGACCCTTGCCCTGCAAGAGCACCACGTCATCCGGATTCGCGGCGTCAATCGCGTAGGCGATGGCAGTCGCCCGGTCGCGAATTTCTACGACACGTTCCGGATGCTCGAACCCGGCCCGAATATGCGCCACGATCTGGTCGCCATCTTCGTTATGCACGTCGTCGTCGGTGACCACGATCAGGTCGGAGGCCTCTTCAACGATGCGCGCCATGACCGGGCGCTTACCCGGGTCGCGGTCGCCGGTGGCGCCGAAGACCGTCACGATGCGGGCGTGACCCGATTCGCGTAGCGCCGTCACTGCTTGCTGCACCGCGTCGGGGGTGTGGCCAGCATCCACGACGACCAAAGGAAGTTGATCGTTCTCGCGGAGACGGGTCATGCGTCCCAGCACCGGCTGTAGCGGAGCCAAAGCCTCGGCGATCGCTTGCGGCGCGATGCCCTGGGCCCACAGCACCGTCGCGCACGTGAGCAGGTTGTCTACGTTGAAGCGGCCGATGAGACCGCTGGCGACGTGGTGGCTTTCGCCCTCGATCACGAGATCGAATTCGAGTCCCTCGGTCGTAAGCTGCACGTTGTCCGCACGAACACTCGCTTCGGCGTGGCCGCGCGAGGTCATTCCGATCGCGCGCACCCCGGCCGGAACCGTGTGGTGAAAGTGGTCGAGCGCAGCGTCGTCGTCAAGGTTCAACAGCGCCGTCTGGATGCCCGGCAACGTGAAAATCTTGGCCTTCTGAGCCGCGTACTCCTCCATCGACCCGTGGTAGTCGAGGTGGTCGCGCGTGAAGTTCGTGAACGCCACGATGTCAAAGGCCACACCATCAACCCGGCGCTGTTCGAGCGCATGAGAGCTGACCTCCATGGCAACGTTCTGCACGCCGGCTCGGTTGAAGTCATCCAAGAACTGGTGAACAGCCGTCACCTGCGGAGTCGTCATGCCCATGTTGATGCGACGCGAACCGGTGATGCCAGCGCCGAGAGTTCCGATCGTGGCCGACGGCGTGCCGAGCTGGGCCCACGCCTGCGTCAACAAGTGCGCAGTCGAAGTCTTGCCGTTGGTGCCGGTAATGCCCACCATCACCATGGCTGTAGATGGATGCCCCAGAAAGGCATCCGCCTGAGCGCCGACCACGTCGCGCAGGTTCGTGATTGCGTACACACGCTTATCGAGGGCAACGCCCTCCGCCGCCTTCGCGTCCACGAGAACTGCAACAGCACCCTGGGCTAGAGCGGCATCAATGTACGGCAGAGCCGATGATGCGCTCGTGCCAATGGCAACGAACACGTCATCCGCGCCCGCCTCTCGGCTGTCTTGCACGAGCCGTCGAGCCTCAAGAACGACTCCGCTGTGCGCTGGGTCCCACAGACCGAGGTCTAGTGATCGCAGCGGCGCATTCTCCCCGGCCTGGCCGGGGAACCACACTTCGATCACGCGAACTCGAAAACGAACTCGACTTCAACCGGAGCGTCGAGAGGCAAAACAGCAACACCAACAGCGCTTCGAGCGTGCTTACCGATCTCGCCGAAAATTTCGACGAGAAGCTCAGAAGCTCCGTTGATTACGCCAGGCTGACCCGTGAAGCTGGGGTCGGAGGCGACAAAGCCGACGACTTTAACGACGCGCGTGATGCGGTCGAGTGATCCGATAGCGCCCTTGGCGGCAGCGAGGCCGTTCAAGACGCAGGTCTTGGCGTATTCGTGGGCTGCCGAAGCATCCACTTCAGCACCGACCTTGCCGGTGGCGGGCAGAGCGCCATCGACCATCGGGAGCTGGCCCGCCGTGTAGACGAGGTTTCCTGACACCATTGCTGGCAAGTAGGCAGCAAGAGGCTTGGAAGTTTCTGGAACGCTCAAACCCAATTCTGCGAGCCGTGCATCGAGCTGCGACATCTAGTTGCTCTCTTCCTTGATCCGTTTGAAATAAGCGACCGGGCCCCCTTCAGGGCCAGTACCGACTTGCACAAGTTCCCAACCCTCGGAACCCCAATTGTTGAGGATCGCGGTGGAATTGTGCACCATCAGTGGTGTCGTGAGGTACTCCCATTTAGGCATATTTGCGGCTCCCGTTCAGCATGGCGTTATCAATAATCCCCTACTGTTGATCATATGTCTGCCCTAAAAACTCCGCGTCGCGGCATCCTTTCGGCTATTGCCGGACTGATCGGCTTCAGCGCCCTCTCTGGTGTGCTTGTGACCGCCATGGTTGCGCCCGCGCTCGCCGTGACCGGCATCACTGCTTCAAGCACCATCGGCATCTTCGATGGACTCCCCGATTACCTCGAAATTGATCAGCAGCCTGAACGCAACGCGATCTACGCGAAGTACACCGGTCGCGGCAGTGTCGATGGTTACTACCAGATCGCCACGATCTACGATCAGAACCGTCAAGAAGTCAGCTATGACGAGATTTCGCCCTATGCCATCGAAGCGGTAGTTGCTGGTGAAGACCGTCGTTTCTTCGAACACGGCGGCGTTGACCTCACCTCACTGGTTCGTGCCGCAGTCGGCAACGTCGTGTCTTCGGGTATTGAGAGTGGCGCATCCACCCTCACCATGCAGCTCGTTAAGAACACGTTCATCTCGGCGGCCGAATCTCTGCCCAACGAAGACGATCGTGCCGCTGCCTACGAGAACGCGATTCGTACGTCGTTCGACCGCAAGCTCAAAGAAATGAAGCTCGCGATCGGTCTCGAGAAGCGATACACGAAGAAGGAAATCCTCACCGCGTACTTGAACATCGCGAACTTCGGTAACGCTACTTACGGAATCCAGGCCGCTGCGCAGCGCTATTACAGCGTCGATGCGAAAGATCTGAACCTTGAGCAGTCCGCGAGTCTCATTGCCATCGTGCAGGAGCCGAGCATCCGCAACCTGTCAGACCCCGAATACTTCGCGGCCAACCAAGACCGTCGTGACGTGATTCTCTCGGCGATGCTCGACGTTGGGTCCATCGATCGTGCAGAGTACGACGAGGCAGTAGCGATCCCGGTTGATGAAGAGACCGTCATTCCTTCCTCGCCGAACAACGGCTGCATCGCAGCAAACCAGTTCTCTAAATGGTTCTGTGATTACGTCGTCAAGAGCGTGCCCGACTTTGAGTTCTTAGGAGCCACGGTCGAGGAACGCGAAAGTAACTGGGAAAAGGGCGGGTACAAGCTCTACACGACGCTCGATCTCAACGCGCAGATTGCCGCCCAGCAGGCGACATGGAAGTACGCGCCAAACGACGTCACCTCGTTCCAGCTCGGAAGCGCGACATCCACGGTAGAAGCGGGGACCGGTCGAGTGCTCGTCATGGCGGAGAACAAACTCTTCAATGACACCGCAGAAGGCGGCGGCAAGACCAGCACCGCGGTCAACTACAACACGAGCTACGACTACGGCGGGTCCAGCGGCTTCCAGCCCGGATCGACATACAAGGTGTTCACTCTGATCGAGTGGCTCAACCAGGGTAAGGGCATCTACGACCGTCTCGAAGGTACTGCTCGCACGATGGACGGCTCTCAATTCGTCGACTCGTGCAATGGACCCTATTCCGGCCCTGTCGTATTCGGCAACAACGCTAACGAAACCGGAACGTACACAGTCGCTGAAGGTACCGCCGAATCGGTTAACGGTGTGTTCTTCTCGATGGCAAGCCAACTCGATCAGTGCAACATTCGAAACGTTGCGGCCAGCATGGGCGTCGAGCGCGCCGACGGTGACGAGCTCCAGAGCTATCCGTCATCAATCATCGGAACTAACGACGTCACACCGCTGAGCATGGCCTCTGCCTACGCTGCGATCGGTGCGGGCGGGCTCTGGTGCGAGCCGATCATCATCGATAAGGCCATCGACGCCAAGAACAACGATCTGGGCGGCCAAGAGAAGAACTGCCGTCAGGCCATTTCGCCCGAGGTTGCAGCAACCACCGCCTTCGTGCTCACAGAGGTACTCAAGCGCGGAAACGCTGCGTACTCCGACCCCAACGACGGAATCCCGATCTTTGGTAAGACGGGTACCACCGACGGCGCTGTGCACACCTGGATGGCCAGTGGTACTACTCGATACGGCACGGCAACCTGGGTAGGTAACATCTCGGGATACCAGGACATCAGCGATGTCTACTACGCCGATGTCGACGGTTATAAGCTGCGTCACTACATCACGAACGCCACCGATACAGCGCTTAACAAGAAGTACCCGGGTAAGGCGCTGCCAGAGCCCGATTCGAAGTTGCTCACTGGTTCTGGAACTGACGTTCCCGATGTGAGCCTGCAGTCGTTGGAGCAGGCACGTTCGGTGCTGACCAGTCTGGGATTCAGTTTCGCCGACGGCGGCCAAGTTGACTCCGAATTGCCGGCGGGTCAAGTCGTGAACACGAACCCTAGTGCCGGAACGCAGTCTGCATTTGGCGCCACGGTTACGGTCTACACCAGCAAGGGAAACAAGGTCGAGGTTCCCGATGTGGTCGGAGACGGCAAGTCGACTGACGTGGCGACAGCCCAGAGCATCCTCAATAACGCCGGTTTCAATAATCTGAATCAGGCATGTGAAGCGGTTCCTCCGGGTGACCCCCGCGACGGCTTTGTCACCGCGATGAATCCGGGTGCCGGCTCATTCGCTAAGCCAGACGCCACAGTGACCGTCACGGTCGCGCAGTCCACACCGTGCCCATGAGTAAAGCAATCTCTCCCGCAGCTACCGCACTTGGTGCGGTAGCTGCGGCAGGGGTCGCCGCGTTCGCGTGGGGCGCCCTTGTGGAACGCAATGCGTTCACAGTGCGACACGAGACTCTGCCGATTCTCGATCCCAGCGCACGCGATATCACCGTGTTGCATTTCTCCGATCTGCACATGGCCCCGTGGCAAACACGCAAACAAGACTGGGTTCGATCGCTCGCGATGTACGAACCTGACCTCATAATCAACACGGGTGACAACCTCGGGCACACCGATGGCCTGCTTGGCATCAAACGTGCCTTCGAGCCCTTCGAAGGCATTCCTGGTGTTTTCGTACACGGATCGAACGACTACTACGGCCCCCAGTTCAAGAATCCCTTCACGTATTTCACGGGCCCGTCATCGGGGCACACTCCGGTTGAACACCTCGACACCGACGCCCTCAACGCGTTCTTCGAAGACACACTCGGCTGGCTGTCGCTCAATAACCACGCGCGTGCCATCGAATTACGTGGTTCGCGACTAGAGCTCTTCGGCACGGCTGATGCGCACCGCGGCTGGGAGCGACTCGATCGCCTCCCCGCCAACGTCGAGGAGATGCGTGAGAATGTGGGCTGGGCGGATGACCCGCACGGCCCCGAAACTGTGGCGATCGGCGTCACACACGCCCCTTACCGCCGCGTGCTCGATGCCCTCGTCAACAATGGCGCCGACGCAATTTTCGCGGGCCACACTCACGGTGGCCAAGTTCGAATCCCCGGAATGGCGGCCGCGCTCGTCGCGAATTGTGACATTCCGCGGGAGCAAGCACGCGGTCTCAGCATCTGGCATCACCTGCGTCGGGCGGCGTTCCTGAACGTCAGCGCGGGCCTCGGAACGTCGATTTATGCGCCCGTTCGCTTCGCCTGCAAGCCCGAAGCGGTCGTAGTGACGCTCACTGCCGGAGATATCGGCTATTCTTGATTTGTTCGTCGCGTAAGGGACGGATGATCGGGGTGTGGCGCAGCTTGGTAGCGCGCTTCGTTCGGGACGAAGAGGTCGTGGGTTCAAATCCCGCTACCCCGACAAACCACTGGCTTTGAGCCGCAGAACTGCGATTCTCAGAGACGGTCCACTAATCGCTCTCCTTCGGGAGGGCGATTTGTGTTTTCAGCGGGGCACTCCGTGGTGCAGCGCACTCCATAGTGCAGCGCACTCCGTGGCGCAGTACGGGATCCGCCGTGCGATGTTGGTTCCGGCGAAGAAGCGTCGTTCAGTGGTCCCCCGAATGGTGCCCTACTCTTGACAAGTGGCCGACGTAACAGTAATAGCCGAGCGAATCATTCGCCGTTTTGCCCGCGACACTAACCTTTTGGTCGCCGGCCGTAGCGTGCGCGTCAGCGCGTCTCGTCCCGAGAATTCTCAGCTCATCGCCACTTCTCGTGCACTAACGCGAATGCTCAGTGCGCTGGGTGCCCACGTGGTGGATGCTGGCCGCGACAATGCCGCCGCTGCCTCCGCTCAGCTCCTCGACATCCAGTTGGATGCCGCTGGCCCCGACTCGGAGATCACCGCGCTATTCCGCCTGGGCGGCACTCCCCTTCCAGCGCGCGGCGATGCCGACGGCCGCATCGATTTTGCCGGGGAACACATGCCCGTCTCGCGACTCGTGGCGGACGGCCTCGGCGAGCGCAGCTCCGTACAGGGCCTCCGCATCGGTATCGCGATGGTGCTCGAGCCCAAGACTGCCCAATTGGCGCTCTTGCTTGCTGCTGCGGGTGCCGATGTGGCGGTCTATGCGCATCCGGATGAAATCGACGCGTCTGTTGCCGAGGCGCTGCGGGCGCGGGGCGTCGCGGTCGATGGCTCCGAGACACTGAGCGGGCAGGCCGAGCGCGCTGCTGCGCTGGCGTTCCTTGAACGCGGCTTCGACATCCTGCTCGACGATGGTTCGCACCTCATCCGCCTCGCTCACGAGGATGCTCCGCACCTGGTGAAGAACTGGATCGGCACCAATGAGGAGACGACGAGCGGTTTGACGCCACTTCGTCAGATGAGTGCTCTGGGCATCCTCGGCACCGCCGTGTTTGCGGTCAATGACGCTCACATGAAAACGCGTTTCGATAACCGTTACGGCACGGGCCAGTCGTGTGTGTTCGCGATCGCGGATGCTCTCGACCGAGTGGGTGTGACGGTGCGCGATCAGCCCGCTCTCGTGATCGGTTATGGCCCCGTGGGTGAGGGTGTCGCCGCTCACTTGGCGGCACTCGGAGCCACGGTGCGCGTGGCCGAAGTCGACCCCGTGCTCGCTCTTCGCGCCGCGCATGATGGTTACGAGATCGGCGAGGCTGCCCTGCTCGGCGCCGGCGCCCTCATCGTCTCGAGCACCGGTGTTGCCCACACGATCAGCGCCGACCTGGCTCGCGCCGCACGGGCGGTGGCGGTCGCGGGCGGCGTGCCCGGAGAGCTCGATCTCGATGGACTGCTCACGGGTAACCCTGTGGAACAGCTGACTTCTCTCGCCGCGCACGTTGAACGCGCCGAGCCCGCGGGGACTCTCGTGCTCGACCGTGGCGGCTGCATCAATATCACCGCGGCCGAAGGCAACCCGATTGAGATCATGGATCTCTCGTTCGCCGTTCAGCTTGCCGCTGTCGAAGAAATTGTCGTCACACGACCACCCGTTGGGGTTCATGCGCTTCCGCCGAGCATCGACGACACCGTCGCTCGCGCTGCCCTCGCTGCTCGCGGTGAGCGCATCGACACTCCCGCCGACGCGCAAGTCGCGGCAGCCCATGACTGGCGCTCCCGCCGCTACCTCAGCTCTTCACCGAATCAGGAAACCCGATGAGTAACCTCCATCCCGCGGCATCCATGCTCACCTCGAGCGATGCCGACCACCCGGTGGTGCTGTACACCGCCAATCTCGTTATTCCCATCACCGCTCCCCCGCTACTGAACGGCGCCATCGCCGTGCGCGACGGCCGCATTCTGCACGTCGGCGAGCGCGACTGGGTTCGCCGCTCTCTCGCCGATCGCGGGATCGGTGCGCGCGAAATCCACTGGCCCGGTGTTCTCATGCCCGGCCTCGTGAACGCGCACACCCACCTGCAATACACCGGCATGGCCGAGGTCGGCCGCGGGCAGTACGAGGACTTCGACGACTGGTCCACCGCGTTCAACCCCGTATACGAGCAACCCCACGACTGGGCTGCGGATGCCGCGGCAGGCGCTCAGCTCATGATCGAAGCCGGCACCACCGCCGTCGCCGACATCGTGACCGATGGTGAGGCATCCGCTGCGCTGCACAATGCGGGATTACACGGCATCACGTACTGGGAAGTGATGAGCTGGACCAATGACGACTGGGCCCGCACCGGGCGCCAGCAGGTTGAGGCTGCTCTGGATGCCCTGCCGTCCCCTCCCGGAACCGGGCTGTCGCCGCACGCACCGTACTCGCTCGAGGTCGTGCCACTGCTCGAAATCCCCGACATCGTTCGCGAGCGCGGAAGCCGTCTTCACCTGCACCTGGGCGAAGCAGCGTTCGAGCGCGAGTTTCACCACGAGCACGGCGACCCGTGGCACGGCCGCGAACTGGGCAGCTTTCGTGAACTGCGCGCCGCGGGTTTCGGCACTGGTGCCACCGAATTCGTCGACCAGCTTGGCGTGCTCGGGCCCGACTGCCATATCGCCCATGGAATCTATATGACCGCGCGTGATCGTGCCCTTTTGCGGGCTCGCGGCACGAGCGTGGCCCTCTGCCCCCGCTCCAACGCCGTTATCGGTCTTGACGAGCCTCCCGTGGCCGCCTATCTGGCCGAGGGCAACGCGCTTGCCATCGGTACCGACTCGCTGTCATCGAGCCCCTCGCTCGACCTCATGGCGGATGTCGCTGAGCTTTCGCGCATCGCTCATTCTCAGGGCCACACCATGCGTGATCTACCAGAGCGACTGCTGCGCGCGGCCACTCTCGGCGGCGCTCACGCGATGGGCATCGACGTCGGCCCCGACCGCACGGGTCACCTCGCCGTTGGGGCGCTCGCTGACCTCGCTTTCTTCGACATCCCCGTCACCACCATCGACGACACGATCGCGACGCTCGTCGAATCAGGCGCTGGGCGCGCCGCCGCCACGCTCGTCTCCGGGCGCGTCAGATTTGCCAGCACCAACTTCACGAACAAGACCGGAGTGACCGCTCATGACTGATCCCACTGTTTCTTCCGATGCCGCTAACGTTGCCGGCGATACCCGCCCGGTAACCGCGCAGCTTCTCAACCTCGAGTCGCATCCCGAAGGCGGTTGGTTCCGCCGCACCTGGGCGGGTACCAGCCCGGTCGAGACTCCGAATGGTGCACGCCCATCAGCCACCTGCATCCACTACCTGCTGGTTCCCGGCGAGCACAGTGACTGGCACGTCGTAGCCAACGATGAAATCTGGCTGTGGCACGGCCCCGGAACGCTGGAGCTTTCGCTCGGTGGCAACGGTGATCTGCCCGACGAAGCACACGCCGAGCGTCTCGTGCTCGGGCCGGATCTCGCCAACGGGCACGTCGCTCAAGTCATCGTTCCGGCTGGCGTCTGGCAGGCCGGTCGCCTGACCGCGGACGCCGAAGTGCTGGTCAGTTGCTTTGTGTCACCCGGTTTCGACTTTGCAGACTGGCGACTTGTAAACTAGCAAGTCTGCACCCCGTTTCTCCGCCCGAGCACAGCACCACTCGGGTGACGTTTGTTCAACCACCTCACGCACAGCAACAGGAGACTTCCATGACCTCATCACGGCATTTTCGTCGGGCCCTCGTCGCCACCGCAGCAGCAGCTGTTCTGGCTTTAACCGCCTGCACCGCAGACACCACCGCTGACAGCAGCACGACCGTCGACGACGGATCGCTGCCCACCCTCACGGCGGGCAAGCTCACCATTGCCACCGGCGAGCCCGCCTACGCGCCCTGGGTCGTCGACAACGAGCCCTCGAACGGCGAAGGCTTCGAAGCTGCCGTGGCCTACGCCTTGGCCGACGAACTCGGCTTCGCCGCGGATGACGTTGTCTGGGTTCGCTCGAGCTTCGACAGTGCGATCGCACCGGGCCCCAAGGACTGGGACCTCAACATGCAGCAATTCTCGATTACCGAAGACCGCAAGCAAGCCGTCGACTTCTCCAGCCCGTACTACACGACCACTCAGGCCGTCATCGCCACCGAGAGCTCGGCCGCAGCCGGTGCCACCTCGATCGCTGACCTCAAGAACGTCGTCGTCGGCGTAGCCAGTGGCAGCACCAGCTACACAATCGCCGCCGAAGCTCTGGGGGACGACCTCTCGGTCTTCAACTCCAACGAAGACGGCGTTCTCGCATTGACCAGCGGCCAGATCGATGCTTTCGTCATCGACCTGCCCAGCGCGTTTTACCTCGCCACGGTTGAAATCGACGGCGGCGTTATTCTTGGCCAGTTCGAGTCCTCCGCTGGAGGAGACGAATTCGCCTTCGTGCTCCCCAAGGATTCCGAGCTGACCTCCCCGGTGAGTGAAGCGCTGGATGCGCTTGCCGCTGACGGAACCCTTCAGTCCATTCAAGACGAGTGGCTCAGCGCTGCCGTTGACGTTCCCGTCTTGAAGTAAGAACACGTCGATGAGTTCCTCCACCAGAACGCCATCGTGGCAGCCAAGCGAACTTGAGCTGTCGCGCCAGAGCGTGCGGCGGCGCGCCACCGGCCGTTCCGTGCTCATCGGCATCGTGAGCACTGTCGCGTTTGCCGTGATTGTTGGAGCGCTCATCGTGAACACGCCCGGCTGGGAGAGCGTCAAAGCGTCGTTCTTCAACCTCGAGGTGGGCGCGGCCAGCATTCCGTCAATCCTCGTGGGGCTGTGGCTCAACATCCAGGTACTTTTCATCTCAGCGATCGGCGTTGCCCTCTTCGGCACCCTGCTTGCCGTGACGCGGTCGTTGCGCGGGGCGGTCTTCTTTCCGCTTCGCGCAGCGGCAACGATCTACACCGATCTCTTTCGCGGGATGCCGCTGCTGATCGTTCTCTATCTGGTCGGTTTCGGGTTACCTGCCCTCGATATTTTCCCGCGCATGCCCGCCATGTTCTGGGGCACGATTGCCCTCATCCTCACCTACTCGGCCTACGTCGCAGAGGTACTGCGAGCGGGTATGGAAGCGGTGCATCCTTCGCAGCGCATGGCCGCCCGATCGCTGGGTCTCAGTCACGCCAAGACCCTGCGCATCGTCGTCATCCCGCAGGGCGTTCGCAAGGTCGTTCCCGCCCTCATGAATGACTTCGTCTCCATGCAAAAAGATGTGGGTCTCATCTCGATTTTGGGTGCAGTGGATGCCGTGCGAGCTGCCCAAATTCAGGTCGCCCAGGTCTACAACTTCACCCCGTACGTGATTGCGGCCCTGCTCTTTGTTGCCATGAGCTGGCCCATGATTCGGCTCACTGATTGGCTGACCGCACGACTCGCCAAGCGCGAGCAGATCGGAGGTGTCGTATGACCGTTCTCGACGTGCGCGGAGTGCGCAAACAGTTTGGTGACCAGGAGGTCTTGCGCGGGGTCGATCTCTCGATCAACAAGCACGAGGTCGTCGTTCTCATCGGCGCCTCGGGCTCGGGAAAATCGACGCTGCTGCGAACGATCAACCTCATCGAACGTGTGGATGACGGCCAAATTCTGCTCAACGATGATGACATCACCGACCCGGGCATGAATGCCGACTCAGCGCGCAGCCGCATCGGTGTGGTCTTTCAACACTTCAACCTCTTTCCGCACTTGCGCGTGATTGACAACATCACGCTAGCCGCGCGCGAGGTGCACGGAATGTCAAAGGCGGATGCCACGGAGCGAGCGATGACACTGCTCGTCTCTCTGGGCCTCGGCGACAAAGCGCGGGATTACCCCGATCGCCTTTCCGGCGGCCAACAGCAGCGTGTGGCCATCATCCGTGCGGTGCTGACTGACCCTGAGTTGCTGCTTCTCGACGAGATCACTAGCGCTTTGGACCCTCAGCTCGTCGGCGAGGTTCTCGACCTCGTACGGCGACTGAAGACCGACGGTTCGACGATTCTCATGGCGACCCACGAGATGTCATTCGCGCGCGAAGTCGCCGACCGTATCGTGTTCATGCAGGGCGGCCGCATCGTCGAGCAGGGAACCCCGGCACAGATCTTCGACTCGCCTCACGAGCCTGAGACTCAGCAGTTTCTCTCGCGCGTTCGCCACTAAGGGCGAGCATCGCCCCAACTCCCGCACGACCAGAGGCCTGGGAGTCGGCGAACACCGCCTAGGAGAAGTCGGCGTCGGGCGCGCTTCCGTAGCTGAACTCGATCTTGGGTCGCCAGCCGCTGTTGAGAACGCCACCGCTCTCTTCGAGGTAGCAGGCTCCGCACAGTGACTGGTATCCGACATCCACACCATCGATAGCGACCTGGTCGCCGTCGAAGATGAACTGGTCGCCGACGGTGCGCGCGTTGAATACCGCTTTACGGCCACACCGACAGATGGTCTTGAGTTCTTCGAGCGAGTGCGCGATTTCGAGCAAGCGACGACTGCCGGGGAATGCCACCGTCTGAAAATCGGTACGGATGCCGTAGGCCAACACCGGAACCTTCTCGACGATAGCGATCCGCAGTAAGTCATCGACCTGCGCCTCGGTAAAGAACTGCGCTTCATCCACGAGCAAGCAGCTCACCGGCAGGCCAGTGGCCTCGAAGACCTTCGCCCGCTCGCGCGCGAAGACGTCGTAGACCTCGTCGGTCGGCGAGATAGTGAAATCTACTTGGCGAGTGACGCCCAAACGCGAGACGATCGCGCTATCGCCCTTGGTATCGATGTGCGGTTTGGCGAGCAAGACCTGCTGGCCACGCTCTTCATAGTTGTAGGCCGCCTGCAGCAACGCGGTGCTCTTGCCACTGTTCATTGCTCCGTAGCGAAAATACAGTTTGCTCATCAGCGTAGAAATCCATCCTCAGCGGCCCGACGAATCAGGTCAGCCTTTTTGCTAGCCGGCCGATTGGCCTTTGCGTACTTTTCCCGCACGCGCCGCAAGTACGTCTTCGCGGTCTCGTACTGAACGTTCATGCGCTCGGCGACCTGCGGGGTGCTTAGTCCAGAAGCGTACAGGGTGAGAGCATCCGCCTCACCGGCACTCAGCTTGGGTTTGGACTGATCGGCCGAGCCCGAGGGCAGCGGGCGCCAGTCGTGTTGCTGTGCACCCTCGGCTTCGACGCCCATGATCTGACGAGCGGAATCCATCACCTCATGCATGGGAAGTGACTTCGAGAGGAAGGTCGCAGCACCCGCGGCGAGCGCCCGGTCCCGCGCTTCGCGACTGTCGAGGCTAGAGAGCACGATGACTTTGGCTCCTGCTGCACGGCAGGTACGCACGCGCGCTTCGATCGAGACCGGCTCTTTGAGCTGAAAATCGAGGAACACCAGTTCGGTCGGAAACTTGTCGCTGTGCACAAGCTCGAGCCAGGTGCTGGCGGTGAGCACGACATCGAAGTCCGGTGCGTTATTGGTGATCCAGCTATTGAGGCTGTCGAGCAGCACTTCGTGGTCATCCAAGATTGCTAGTCGGATCGGCGGACGATCTCCGAGACGAGCGCTGAGTTGATTCTCAGGGGGTGTCATACGTGAACCTAACAGTGAGGGAGGGTGAGCGATAGGAGATGCGCAGTCCAGTAAAAACTACGCGAAGAACAGCGAGATAGGGTGCCAGCGACGAACGCCATGACAATTCGTTGGAGCCGACGCTGCCACTAACGGTGATGAGAGCGCCTGTGGGAGTCTTTTCAATTCGCAGCCGCACACTCTCGGCGACTAAGTCGGTGCCCGAGGCAACAGCGAGCACGGCTGCTCTGAGCGCGGTGCGTTGGTGCGGTGTCATCGCGGTCGCGAGGCGATGTGGGTCCTGCACGCGGCGCCCATCATCAAGCGCGCCAAACGACATTGCCACAACGGATTCGAGCCAACTGCGATTGACTTCGCTCACCATGAGACCGCGAATGGAATCAGAGTATTGAGCGGCGCGAGCGCGGTCCTCGGGCGTGACAATTCTGCGTTGCGCCAGTTCTGTAAACAGTGGAACGACGTCGCGGTTGAGGATTGTCACGCGGTCCTGCTGCACCGACCGAGCAACGCTGTCGTGCTCGCGGTCTAGCTGCCGACGGGCAGCACGACGCGCCCTAGCTTCCCACCGCTTGTGGGTGCTCGCTAAAGAACGCGCGAATGCAGCTCCGCCCAGCGACATCGTGAGTACCGGGGTCATCGTATACAACACGACGATCATCGGCGGCGCCGCGAAATCGGCCACTGACGACTGCACCAGGCCGATGAAGCCCGTGAAAATCGACGCGACAATGCCGAGTGTCACCAACTCAGCGATGGGGCGATACGGCGCGAGAGCCATACACGCGACACCGATGGTTATCGGGCCCCACACGTCGGACAACGATTCGCCGCCGCTGCCGACGGAGGCAGAACTGAGGGCGAACGCCACGATGAGCATGCCGATGATGAGGGCATGCATGCCGCCGCCGAGTGGAGGCCGGATAGCACTCGTGCTCGCAATATAGAACACCGCAGAGATCGCGATGAAAAATAGGGCGGCGTTGGCGAGAAAGGGGTACTCAATCTCTGCCGCGCGGCTCCACGTGATCGCGATGCCGAATGCGAGCGAGCCGACGACAGCGACGATACCGGCCGGGCGGCCATCGAGGGTACCCAGCGGGTCCAGCTGTTGAACGGTGGAGGTATCGACAATCGCCTTCACTCGACTCCCCCTCCCGCGAGTGCCGGTTGGCTTTCCGACGTGGGCACTCTGATCATCACGGAAGTGCCGAACCCCGGGGTCGACCACACTTGAACCGTGCCGGAGACAAGCTCGATGCGACGGCGAACGGACTGCCGGAGCCCCAGGCGGTCCTCCCCGGTCTCTGCCTCATGGAAGCCTTTACCGCTGTCGACCACGAGCACGCTCACCTCGTCGGGAGATCCAAAGACAGCGACCTCTGCCTGCATCGTGCCTGAGTGTTTGATCACGTTGAGGAGGCATTGCTTGACTGCCGGGCCGAGCGCCGCCGAACCGCGAGCGTCCAACCGCGACAGGGCCGCGAGGTCTCCTGTCACTTCGACGGCGAGTTCGAGAGCGCGAGCTTCGCTGATGGCGGTGTAAAGCGGGCTTCCCTGCCAATCGAAGCGAGCATCGTCGGGCTCGTCGGATGCCGCGGACGACAGCCACTCTTCGCCGATCAGTACCTCAAGATCCCTTTTAATCTCTCGCTGCAGTTTTTCGTTCATCGCACCATAAGGCGCGTTGGCGATCGCGGCGAGGTGGCTGAGCACCGTGTCATGCATGACCGCGGCGGAGGTGGCTTCGATTCCGTAGCGAAGGCTTGCGAATTCGTCGTCCCGTGCCGCTCGATGTAAATGTGATTGCACTCGCCGAACGCCTCGTTGGCTCGAGCGAAGAATGAACAGAACGGCAAGCACGGCGACAAAAACGATGTAGGCCGCAGGGCTCAACGGGGTGTCGCCGGTCAGTTGCCAGGCCGCCAACGCGAAAGCGCCCTGCGACGCGATAAGCCCGAGCGTGATCCAGAGCAAGCTCCAAGCCACAGTGCTGGCGGCTCCGCCCACCAGCATCAGGCCGATGGTCGGCAAGTTGAGGAGGTACTCGCTAATGGGCCCCAGCGGGCTGAGCTCCGAGACCACGATCAGCGTGAACCAATAGATCGCCGGAGCACCGATGACCAGATGAGCGACGGTGAAGTAGGGGGTGCGAAAGCGGTTAACGAGGCTCACCGTCACGAGCATGGGAACAAGGGCGAGCGCTGCGGGCCAAATATTCAGGCTCATGTCGCTGGCTTGCAGACTCAGCACCGCGAGCAGTGCGATGCTGAAACACACAAAGGCGATCGTATTGATCGTTCGCGCGAGCGCACGACTCACACTCTCTTTTCGCAGGTGAGCAGGCAGGCCGATAGACATGCATGCTCCCGTTCGCCGTGTCGCCGTTGCAGTCGCAACTGCTCCAGTATGACACCGCGCGGGGTACATCGTGTACCCCGCACTTGGGGTACATCTTGCGCGAAATCGGGCTAAACGGGGTACGAATAGCTCGGTGTGCCCAGATTAGGGGTTGATGTGCAGAGTTTTCGCGGTGCGCTCTAGCGTTGCCTGAGCAAGCTCGGGCGAATCGGAAAGCTGCTGCCCGAAGGTCGGAATCATCTTCGCGATCTTGGGACGCCAGTCATCCATGCGGTCAGGGAAGCACTTCTCGACAAGACCGAGCATGATCGGCACAGCGGTCGACGCTCCGGGCGATGCCCCGAGAAGACCCGCGATCGTTCCGTCAGCCGACGACACTACCTCGGTACCGAACTGCAAGACACCGATCTTCTTCGGGTCTTTCTTCATGACCTGCACGCGCTGTCCAGCGGTGATGCTGTACCAGTCTTCTGGCATCGCATTTGGCACGAACTGCTTGAGTTCTTCGAACTTGGTCTCGGGGCTCGCCATGAGCTGGCTCACCAGATACTTGACGAGAGAAAGGTTGCTGATGCCCGCGGCAACCATCGGCAGCAAGTTGTGCCAGCGGATGGAAGCGAACAGGTCGAGAACAGAACCAGTCTTCAAGAACTTGGGGCTGAATCCCGCATACGGCCCGAACATAAGACTGCCGGTGCCGTCAACGACGCGGAGGTCAAGGTGCGGAACAGACATGGGAGGAGAGCCAACGGCTGCTTTGCCATACACCTTGGCGCTATGAGCCGCGACGATCTCGGGATTGTCGGTGCGCAAGAACTCGCCACTAACGGGGAAGCCGCCGAAGCCGCGAATCTCCTTGATTCCCGACTTCTGCAGCAGGTTGAGCGCGTAGCCGCCAGCGCCCACAAAGACGAAGCGTGCATTGATCGTGTCGACCGGAGTGCCGCCGATGTCGTGGCGAAGCTTGAGATCCCACGAACCATCACGCTGGCGCTTGAGATTCTTGACAACGATGCCCGTGTTCAGCTCTGTACCGGACTCCACGAGGTTGTCGATGAGATAGTTCGAGAGAGCGCCGAAATCAACGTCTGTTCCGGAGGGAATGTGGGTGGCCGCGACCGGCTCTGACTTGCGGCGGCCCGGCATCATGAGCGGCGCCCAGCCGTGAATGACGGCGGGGTCTTCGCTGTACTCCATACCCGCGAACAACGGGTGGTCCTTGAGCGCATCGAAACGCTTGCGCAAGTACTCGACGTTGGTTTCGCCCCACACGAAGCTCATGTGTGGTGTGGCGTTGATGAACGAGCTTGGCTCGGGCAGGGCGCCCTCGTCGACCAGATATGACCAGAACTGGCGCGATACCTGGAACTGCTCGTTGACCTTCACCGCGCTCGAAATCTCGATAGAGCCATCGCTCTTTTGCGGGGTGTAGTTCAGCTCGCACAGCGCGGAATGTCCGGTACCAGCGTTGTTCCACGGGTTCGAGCTCTCTTGGGCCAGATCGCCCAAGCGCTCGAAAATCTGGATCTCCCAGTCAGGCTGCAACTGCTTCAACAGCATTCCGAGGGTGGCACTCATGATTCCGCCGCCGATAAGCGCGACGTCGACGGTTTTTTTCACAACTCCACTTTAGCCTTCTGTTAGAGCCCCAAGGTGCGAAGAGCCTGATCCATCTGGGTCGCCATCGCGGCATAGCCATCATCATTGGGGTGCAGCCCGTCGCTCGCCATCCACTCGGGATGCCCTTCGATCCAGCGCGAGGCGCCGGCGATATAGTCAGCCCCGCGATCGGCGGCCGCTTCTTCGACCCACGAAATGATGGTGTCAACCGAATCCGGGCGTTCATCCGTGTACCAAAAAGGTTCGACGACGATGAAGCGCGCCTCCGGTAACTCCGTGGTCAGGCGGTCGAGATCGTCCGCGATTTGGGCCTGAATGTCACGTGCTCGCGAGCCGAAACTGAAGTTGTCGTTGAGGCCCATAGTCACGAAGACGATGTCGGGGTCATCCTCAATGATTAGGCTCGGCAGGTCGCCATCGCCGACAGTGCTTCGGTTGTTCACGAAACCCAGACCATTCACGCTGGGGTTGAACTCACTCCAGTCGCGCTGTTCACTCACCACGGTTGACCACCGATTCTCCGATGCCGAGGCTCCCGTGCCGAGCGTGTACGAGTCGCCGTAGAAAGCGACACGCACGGCGCTCGGGTCACGCTCTTCCACCGGCTCAGTTGCGGTGCACGCGGCAAGGCCAAAGGACGCGGCCACGACAACGGTGGCCGCGATGGTACGAGCTACAGAATCGAACTTCATACCAAGGGTTCGGCGCGGGCAACGATAACGATGGGCGTGCCCAGCGACTCGCAGCAGCGACGGGCGTTAGAAGCCGATAATTCGCAGCTCGCGCGTCATCCGCGCCGCAATCGCCGCATGACCGGCATCGTTCGGGTGCAGGTCGTCAAGCGCCATCCACTCCGGATGCAAATCTAACCAGTGCGAAGCACCCGCAATGTATTCAGCGTCAACAGCAACCGCGGCGTCATGCACCCACGAAATGATGATCTCGACCGATTCAGGCCGTTCGCTCTTGTACCAAAAGGGTTCGACCACGATCAATCGAGCGTTGGGTAGCCCGATCGAGAGCCGCTGAAAGTCACTCAGAATCTGCCCCGGCAGTTCGTCTGCAAACTCGTCGTAGGTGAAATTATCGTTCAGCCCCAGAGTGACAAGCACAACGTCGGGATCAGCCGCAAGAATGATGCTGGGCACGTCGCCGGTGCTGAAGAGCTCGCGTTTTCTCATGAACCCCAAGCCACTCACGCTCGGGTTGACCTCTTCCCACCCGAGCTTCTGGCTCACGAGCGTCGACCAGCGCAGGCCCTCCTCTGAGGCTCCGACGCCCTTGGTGTACGAGTCTCCGTAGAAGGCCACACGCAACGGTTCTGGTTCGGCTACGAACGCCGTTACCGCCGTGGTTTCCTCCGGCACCGCAGCGCACGACGACAGACCTAACGCGACAGCTGCCGTGACAGCGAGCGCTAGAGCGCGAAGTGCGAATCCGGATCTCATAAGGATTGTTCGGGGCAAACGAAGAGAGGGATTGCTCCCGCTAGACCGAGACCTTTGCGATGATGTTCGCTGCGACCAGTTCCGCGATTTGCACCGCGTTGAGCGCGGCACCCTTGCGCAGGTTGTCGTTACTGATGAACAGAGCAAGGCCGCGACCGTTCGGCACGCCTTCGTCGGTGCGGATGCGACCGACGAAGCTGGGATCGGCGCCGGCGGCTTCGAGAGGCGTCGGGATGTCGCTGAGGCTCACGCCCGGAGCATCCGCCAGCAGTTCCATCGCACGCTCGGGGTTCAACGGCTTGCTGAATTCCGCGTTGATCGACAGCGAGTGACCGGTGAACACCGGGACGCGAACGCACGTGCCGCTCACCAGAAGGTTCGGCAGTTCGAGAATCTTGCGGCTTTCGTTGCGCAGCTTCTTCTCTTCGTCGGTCTCGTTGAGACCGTCGTCGACAATGCTGCCGGCAAGGGGAACCACGTTGAAGGCGATGTTCTTGGGAAACTTGCTCGGCGCGGGCATCGTGACAGCAGCACCGTCTTCGACGAGCCCCATCGTGTTTTGAGCAATAGCAGCCGCAGCCTGCTCGAGCAGCTCTTCGCCACCGGCGAGGCCAGCGCCCGATACCGCCTGGTAGGTGCTGACGATCAGACGCTCAAGGCCTGCTTCGGCATGCAACACCTTCAACACGGGCATGGCCGCCATCGTGGTGCAGTTTGGGTTCGCGATGATGCCCTTCACGGCCTGGTCAATCGCGTGCGGATTGACCTCGCTGACCACCAAGGGAACCTCGGGGTCCATGCGCCAGCCCGAGGAGTTGTCGATGACCGTGACACCGGCAGCAGCGAAGCGCGGTGCCTGAGCGAGCGACGTTGTTGCGCCGGCAGAGAAGATCGCCACATCGAGCCCGGTGGGGTCTGCAATGGCGGCGTCTTCAACGGTGATCTGCTCGCCCTTGAACGGCAGAGTAGTTCCAGCGCTGCGCGATGACGCGAAGTAGCGAATCTCCGCTACCGGAAAATCACGCTCTTCGAGCAGACGGCGCACAACAGCACCGACCTGACCCGTTGCACCAACAACACCAATACGGATGCCTGCATTACCCATGAAAACCTCTACTTACAGTCTGTGTTCGGCAACACTAACGCCGAACAACCCAATCTACGACAAGCGACGGCCTCAGGGCCGACCGGGAATTAGCGCCCCGTGCCCGCGTGAACTACAGCTTCTTCGTCGCCATCGAGCCCGAACGCGGTGTGAACCACGCGAACAGCCTCAGCAACGGTGTCGGCGCGCGTCACCACAGAGATACGAATCTCACTCGTAGAGATCATTTCCATGTTGATACCGGCCTCGAAGAGCGCCGTGAAGAGGCGAGCGGAAACTCCCGCGTTGGTGCGCATACCGCCACCAACAACCGACAGCTTGCCGATCTGGTCGTCGTGCTGCAGCGACTCAAAGCCAACTTCTTCTTGACGGAAGGTCAGCGCACGCAACACGTCTTCGGCATCCGACTTCTTCAGAGTGAAGGAGATATCGGTGCGACCTGTGGATGCCAGCGAAACGTTCTGAACGATCATGTCGATGTTGGCATTGGCTGACGCCACGATCGTGAAGATCTGCGCAGCCTTACCGGGAACGTCAGGAACTCCCACCACCGTGATCTTCGCTTCGCTCAGATCGGAGGCAACACCTGTGATGATTGCTTCTTCCACGCTCTCTCCATCCTTCGGATTGACCACTAACGTGCCCGTGTTGTTGTTGAACGACGACCGCACATGAATTGTGACGCCGTGACGGCGCGCATATTCGACAGCACGCACGTCGAGAACTTTGGCGCCCGCCGCAGCAAGCTCGAGCATCTCTTCGCTCGTGACGACATCGACTTTGCCGGCAGACTTCACGATGCGGGGATCCGCCGTGAAGATTCCGTCAACGTCGGTGTAGATCTCGCAGGTTTCAGCGCCGAGGGCAGCGGCAAGCGCTACGGCCGTGGTGTCTGAACCACCGCGCCCGAGGGTCGTGATGTCCCCGGTGCCGCGGTTGAAGCCTTGGAAGCCAGCGACGATCGCGATAGCGCCATCATCGAGGGCCTCCCGAACGCGGCGGGGTGAAACCTCCACGATGCGAGCGGCGCCGTGCTGGGCATCCGTGACCATTCCAGCCTGGCTGCCGGTGTAGCTGCGGGCATCGACGCCCAAACTTTTGATCGACATCGCCAGAAGCGCCATCGAAATTCGTTCACCGGCGGTGAGCAGCATGTCGAGCTCGCGGCCGCTCGGCACCGGTACAACCTGCGCGGCGAGGTCGAAGAGCTCGTCGGTGGTGTCGCCCATGGCAGAGACCACTACTACGACGTCGTTTCCCGCTTTGCGGGTCTCGACGATTCGCTTGGCGACGCGCTTGATACTCTCAGCGTCGGCAACGGACGAGCCACCGAACTTCTGAACGATGAGGCTCATTGTTCTCCTGAAGCTTGCGTTTGCGGGCAATTGCTGCCCGAAGTGCGAGTCTAACGGTGCACGCACACCCGGCGAACTTCGTTACGGGAGTGCTAGTTGTCGATCGTTCGACGACCCTCAAATGCACGACCCAGAGTTACCTCATCGGCGTATTCCAGATCTCCACCAACCGGGAGACCGGAGGCGAGGCGCGAGATTCGAAGGTTCGGTTGAACGAGAAGCCGCGTGAGGTAGGTCGCGGTTGCTTCACCTTCGAGATTGGGGTCGGTCGCGATGATGACTTCTGTGACGACACCGTCAGCCAACCGGCCCAGCAGTTGTTTGATGCGCAACTGGTCAGGACCGATTCCGTCGATAGGGCTGATGGCCCCACCCAGTACATGATACAGGCCACGGAATTCACGAGTGCGCTCGACCGCGACGACGTCTTTAGCCTCCTCGACGACACAAATTGTCGCTGGCGATCGGCGAGGATCACGACAGATAGAGCACGTCTCTTGCTCGGCAACGTTGCCGCAGATGGCACAGAAGTGCACCTTGTCGCGGATGTCGTTGAGCAGCTCTGCAAGGCGGCGCACGTCAAAGCTCTCGGTCTGCAGAATGTGGAAGGCGATACGCTGCGCCGATTTGGGCCCGATGCCGGGAAGCCGACCGAGTTCGTCGATCAGTTCTTGCACAATTCCGTCGTACACGGGTTACTCGTCTCTCGGCTGCGGAACCACTCGGGGCTCTACTTGTTGTTCTTCAATAAAAGTGGCGTTGAGCAATTCGCGCACCACTGCCTCGCCATAGCGCGAGCGGTCCATGCGGGCAGCAGTCGCCGACATCGCGACCCGTGCTTGCGACTCGGGCGGTGCTGGCGGTGCTGCTGCTGCCGCCGCCGCGAGGCGATCGACTGCGGGGCCGTCGCCCTTCTGCTGAGCGCGCTGCGCCTGTTGCCTGACTGTTTCTTGGGCTGCTGCGGCACCACGCGGCGCTGAAGGATCGGTCTCGGGTTCAGGCTCTGATTCCGGAATCGCGGCTACAGCCCATCCCCCGGGCTCACGATCTTCGGCCGGTGCAGGCTCCTCGGGCTCGGGGCCCTCGTCAACAGCGGGAGCCTCCGGCTGGGGCGCGCGCGACGGAGCCGAAGACTGGGCAGGCGCCGTTGCCTGCGAGCGCGATTCCTGGCTCGGTGCTGCTGGAGCAGCAGCGGTGGCCGCGGGCGGGCTGGCGGGAGGAGCGGATGGTGCTCCCTCAACCTTGGCAATGAACGCCGGCTCGAATCCGAGCACGTGCACAAATGCCTTTTTGAGGTAGTCGCCGACACCTTCGCCAGGCACGCTGCGCTGCTTGAGGGCTTCGACATCCCGCTCACTCGGGAACGACAGCACCAGAATCTTGTCGTCGCGCAGCTCGAGCGGCTTGGCCGTGAAGACGACCATCCACGCGGTGCGTTTGAGTTCTTGAACAACTTCAAGGATCTCGGGCCACGCGTCTCTCACCTGCTGGATCGAGATCGGGGTCGTGCGCGGTGCGGCTGGTGCCCGGAGGCCCGAGCCGGCGGCAGTAGCAGCCGGTGCAGGTTCGGTTGTAGGCGCAGCGACCGGCGCCGCAACCGCGTCGCGGTCACTGGCCGGAGCCGGCTCGGCGGCGGAAGAAGGCGCTGCTGCCGGAGCCGGAGCGGCCGCACGCGCTGCGGGCGCGACAGCAGCACGGGGAGCGGGAGGTGTCGTTGAGGCGGCGGCAACTGATCCGTCGCCGTCGATACCGATGCGCCGCTCCAAACGCTCGACGCGAGCGAGAGCACCGCGCTGGGTGTCATCGCTGGCAGGAACCATGATGCGAGCCACCATCAACTCAAGGTGCAGTCGCGGCGATGTCGCGCCGGTCATTTCAGACAGAGCGGCGTTGATGATGTCGGCGGCCCGTGAGAGTTCCGCAGCGCCCAGAGTGTGCGCCTGCTGCCCCATACGTTCGAGCTGGTCTTGCGGGATGCCGCGAAGCACTTCTGCCGCGCTACCGGCGGTGGCGGCCACAACGATGAGGTCGCGCATCCGCTCAAGCAAGTCTTCGACAAAGCGCCGAGGGTCTTGACCCGTCTGCACAACCCGGTCGACCGACGAGAATGCGGCACCGGCGTCACCGGAGCCGAGAGCGTCAATGACTTCATCGAGTAGTTCTGCGTGCGTGTAACCGAGCAAGGCAACGGCGCGCTCATAGATGACGGTCTGAGTTTCGGAGCCGGCAATGAGCTGGTCGAGTAGCGACAGGGTGTCACGCACTGATCCGCCACCGGCGCGCACGACAAGCGGCAGCACTCCGGGCTCGACCGTAACGCTTTCGCTCTCACACAGCTGCTGAACGTAATCCAGCATCTGAGCAGGCGGCACGAGGCGGAAGGGGTAGTGATGAGTGCGCGAACGAATCGTGCCAATCACCTTGTCTGGCTCGGTAGTGGCGAAGATGAACTTCACGTGCTCCGGCGGCTCTTCAACGATCTTGAGCATCGCGTTGAAGCCCTGGGGCGTCACCATGTGCGCTTCGTCGAGAATGAAGATCTTGAAACGGTCGCGGGCCGGTGCAAACACAGCACGCTCGCGCAGGTCACGGGCATCCTCAACACCGTTGTGGCTTGCCGCGTCAATCTCGACGACGTCGAGCGAACCGCCACCATCACGCGACAGTTCGACACACGAGGCGCACACGCCGCAAGGAGTGTCGGTCGGGCCCTCGGCACAGTTAAGGCAGCGAGCAAGAATGCGAGCGGATGTGGTCTTGCCACACCCACGCGGACCGCTAAAGAGATAGGCGTGATTGACGCGATCGGTGCGCAACGCCGTGCGCAGCGGATCGGTCACTTGAGACTGGCCGATGAGTTCAGCAAAAGTCTCAGGCCGGTATCGGCGATATAGGGCAGCAACCACGATCCCTAGCGTAGTCGTGCCCGCTGACGATCCCAACGCGCTCGGATCACCAAGGCATCGCTCGAACAGACGTGCAGGATTCCCCTGGGGGGATGGAGAATCCTGCACGCGCTTCGTTCTCGAGGCGAGCGACGCGGTGGCAGCGGTTCAACGCGCCGCCACCGTTAGTCAGGCGCGGTGGCGACCGGCGGGGCGTCGAGAAATCAGGAGCAGCGCACCAGCGGCGATGAGCGCCAGTGCGAGCCAGGCTCCGTGGAATCCAGATGAGCCGGTGTAGGCGAGGCCGTCACCCGTAGCCGTATCCGTATCCGTATCCGTATCCGTATCGGCTAGTGCCAAGGTGGTTGGCTCGAAGGTGAAGCCGGGCGTGGCCGCCATTACGGCGCCCGAGGACAGCACTGCGGGTACCCACATTGCTTCGTGCTCCGGCGTCATCACTGTTGCCATGGTGTCGCTCAGTACGGTGAAGTTGGTTCCCCACAGTGCACCGAATCGAGCGCCGTTGGCCCCCAGGAATCCACTACCGCGAAGAGTCACTAGCGTGCCTCCCGTGTCCGGGCCTCGGAGCGGCGACATGGAATTGACGATCGGGATTCCTGAAGCGGCGTAGGTGAAGCCTCCCGCAACAGTGTCGGCGATCGGATGCTGGATGACGATCTCGGCGATGCCCGCATCGTGCGCGGGGCTCGTCACCGTGATCTCCGTGTCACTGACGACAGTGAACGATGTTCCGTCCTCTCCATCGAACGTGACTCCCGTTGCCCCGGTGAAACCGGTTCCCGTGATCGTGACTTCGGTGCCGCCTTCTAGCGGTCCCGCGTTGGGCGACACGAGGGTCACTGCGGGGGTAGCGAGGTAGGTGAACGTCTCGGGCGCTGAGTCCCCACTGGGGTGCGCGACGACCACGTTGACTGCCCCGGCATCGTGCTCCGGGCTGCTCACCGTAATTTCAGTGTCACTCACCACATCGAACGATGTTCCGTCCTCTCCATCGAAGGTCACTCCCGTTGCTCCGGTGAATCCGGTGCCCGCAATCGTCACCACTGTTCCTCCCGCGACCGGCCCAACGTCGGGAGTGAGCGAAGCGATCGCCGGTCCGTCGGTGTAGGTGAAGTCGCCAGCAGCGGCGTCGACCACCGGATGCTCGACGATGACTGCCGCAGCGCCGGCGCCGTGCGCCGGGCTCGTGACCGTGATCTCGGTGTCGCTCACTACGGTGAACGACGTTCCAGCGTCTCCATCGAACGTGACTCCCGTTGCCCCGGTAAAGCCGGTGCCCGTGATCGTGACTTCGGTGCCACCAGCCAGCGGGCCAGAGGTGGGAGCCAGATCAGTGACGCTCGGGTTGGCGAGGTAAATGAAGTCTCCGGCAGCGGTGTCTCCGCCCACGTGCTCCACGACAACAGCCACAGCGCCCGCGGCGTGAGCCGGGCTGGAGACAGTAATCTCAGTGTCGCTGACGACAGTGAACGACGTTCCGTCATCCCCGTCGAAAGTCACACCGGTCGCGTCGGTAAAGCCGGTTCCCGTGATCGTGACCTCGGTGCCACCCGCAATCGGCCCCAGGTCGGGGTCCATCGCTGAGATGGTCGGTGCGGCTACGTAGGTGAAGTCACCCGCGCTGGCGTCGCCCGCGGGGTGCTCGACCACCACGGCGGCTGCGCCTTCGACGCCCGCCGGAGTGGTAACGGTGATCTCAGTGTCGCTCACGACGGTGAACGAGGTTCCGTCCTCCCCATCGAAAGTGACGCCCGTGGCGCCGGTAAAGCCGGTGCCTGTGATCGTCACTTCGGTGCCACCAGCAAGCGGTCCCTCGTCAGGAGCGATCCCTGACACGGTAGGAGCCTCTTGGTAGCTGAATGCACCAGGGGTCGAATTGGCCGGAGTGTTGAGCACAACGACGTCGACTACGGCGACTTCATGCGCCGGGGTGGTGACGGTGATCTCGGTATCGCTCACGACCGTGAACAACGTTCCGTCATCCCCATCAAAAGTGACGCCCGTTGACCCGGTGAAACCCGAGCCGGTAATTGTCACAGCAGTGCCGCCATCGATGGGGCCGATGTTCGGCGAGAGCGAGGAGATGATGGGGGCAGCCGTGTAAGTGAATTCACCGGCGTCTGCATTCCCAATCGGATGCACCACAATCACGTCAATCGTTTCCGCAGCGTGAGCGGGGCTCGAGACGGTGATCTCGGTGTCGCTCACTACCGTGAACGATGTTCCGTCAGCGCCGTCGAAGGTGACTCCCGTGGAGCCGGTGAAGCCGGTTCCCGTGATCGTCACTGCAGTGCCGCCCGCGAGTGGCCCCTCGACCGGAGTCATGTTCGACACCGTCGGGGCTCCGCGATACGTAAAGGTTTCGGGAGCTGAGTCTCCAGAGTCGCGCTCAATGATCAGGTCAACTGCGCCCAGAGCGTGAGCCGGGCTTGTCACCGTAATCTGAGTGTCGCTGACGACGGTAAAGATTGTGCCCTCAGTTCCGTCGAACGTGACAGCCGTGGCATCCGTGAAGTCGGAGCCGGTGATCGTCACCGCGGTGCCGCCTGCGATCGGGCCGAAGTCCGGGTCGAGCGACGAGATGACAGGTACCGGCGTGTAGGTGAATTCAGCATCGTCTGAAGCGCCAGCCGGATGTTGAATGATGACCTCAACGCCGCCCGCAGCGTGCGCCGGGCTCGTGACCGTGATCTCCGTATCGCTGACAACGGTGAAGTCGGTGCCCGCCGTGCCATCGAACGTAACGCCGGTAGAACCGTTGAAATCAGTTCCCGTCAGCGTGACAGAGGTGCCACCCGTTACCGGTCCGCTGGTGGGATCGACATCAGTGATGGCCGGGCGAACACCCGCGAAGTTCGGGCCGACAGCCGCCTGCGCAATGTTCAGGGTCGCTAGGACACCTTGCAACACCTCAACACGAAGCGCGGTCTCGACAAACTTCTGGTTTGGAGCAGTGCCCGTGAACTCTTGATGGTTCACGGTCAGACTAATAAGGGCCGGAAGAGAATCGAGAACCAGTTCGAGCGCGCCACTAACCAGCGCGACAACCTGACTTGTGAGGGTGGAAGCGAAGCCACCCATAACTGGCCCGGCGGGATCAAGAAGTGTGGATACTGATGTGAGCCCTCCGCCCAAGCCACTAAGCACCCCGGCAAGAACCCCGTTCAGGAGCGGCGAGACGATACCAGCTGTGATGGTGCCAAGACCGGGGAGCAGCTGAATGTTCGCTTCAGCTTCTCCAGACGCGAAATCGCCCAGCGGCCCCGCGATCGTCAAAGTAGCGACAGAAAGGGACCCAAGTTCCAAAACGACGGCGACGTCCAATACCGCAGCCGTGAGAGTCGACGAAACCGCATTGTTGAGCCTGGTTTGGAGATCAAACAAAATTGTGTCGAGCGATGCAGCGACTGCTGCTAGCTGGTCCGCGGTAAGAATGTTTGTGTTCGCTGGCTGATTCGATAAGCCACCGGCGTTGAGCTCGTTCAGGTCGATTGCGACGATGCCCGTTGAGAGGTCGAGCGTCACAGCACCGTTGACGAGCGGATTCGTCAACGGATCCGTCAACACGGTGCTAACGGCGCCCACCAAGTCCAACGAAACGCTCGCGGAAACCGAACCGAGGTTCAATGTGCTGAGCGCATCGTCTACAACGTCGGTCACCTCAGCGAGGATCGCGCCGCCAGGCCCCACGAGGGCGTCCACCTCAGTTTCCACGAGGCCCGCAGCGGTATTGACCGTTCCTACGACCCCTGCGAGCGTGTTGCTCGTCAAGAGAAGCTGGGTGCCGACGATTTGGTAGTCGCCGACAGGCGCGCCGGCTGCATCGATTGACGCTCGCGAACTAAGCGCGCCAAGATCGAGTTTCAGCTCAGCAAGCTCGGTGAGCAGCGCTTCGGATCCGGACAGAGCATCGGTAAGGTCGAGGCTGAACGATCCCGGCGTGTAAGACGGATTGGCACTCGAGAAATCGCCGCTGACATCGATCAGCCCAGCAGCTGCGACCGAACTGCCCTCATTTTCGGCCTCGGCAAAGGTTCTGAGCAGGCCAGCGTCGAGAGTCAACGGCAGGCTGAGGGCAGATAGATCGATGCTCGCACCGATACCCGAATTAGCCGTCTGAGTGGTTAGCGTACCGTCGTTGCTCACCGCTACATGACCCAGATCCGCGGCGAGAATACTCGCGACTAAGTCACCAGATAAAAACGCAGACTCGGCAACCGAGTCATCGCCGGCCGCGGCTTGCGCTGGAGCGCCGGCGGAAAAGACCGACAGCGTCACTAGCCCTGCTGCGGCGAACGTCGCGACGCCCGCGCGAAGCGATCGCGATAGACCCCTCGTGTGCCCGCGCGTTCCGAAAATTGGTTCCCTGAAAACCACAACTGCCCCCTGATCCGAGGCCTGCGCACTCTGCGCCCGCACTCAGCTCGAGTAGTGGTGAGCTACTCGCGGGGTGGTTGGCCCCACGCTGAGTCCGCCCGAATTCGGCCTCACGTAAACAATAAAAGCTCAGAGTGGACCACTACAAGAGACCAGAACGGGGGACAAAGAGTGGTCTACCGGGTTACAGCCTCGACCGACTCCCGTGCTATCTGCAGTTCCTCGTTGGTCGGAATCACGAGAACCTTCACCGTCGAATCGGATGCCGACACGATTCGTTCGTCTCGGCGCGCTTCGGAGTTGGCTGCGACATCCATCACAATGCCGAACGATTCGAGCCCCTGAACGGTGGCCAAGCGAGTGTTCGCATTGTTTTCCCCCACCCCGGCAGTGAAGACAACCGCGTCCGCTCCGCCCAACGCCACGAGGTAAGCCCCCAGGTAGTGACGAAGGCGATGGTAGTAAACCGCGAGCGCCGCTTGGGCGCGCTCGTCGCCCGCATCCGCCTTGGATTGAACGTCACGCATGTCGCCAGTGCCCGTCATGCCCAGCAGACCACTCTCACGATTGAGCAAGTGGTCTAACCCGGGAAGGTCCATTCCAGAACGACCGAGGTGAAATAGCGCTCCGGGATCGATATCGCCCGAACGAGTTCCCATGACAAGGCCCTCCAGCGGCGTCATCCCCATCGACGTTTCTACGCTGCGACCGCCATCGATGGCGCAGGCCGAGGCGCCATTGCCGAGGTGGAAGACGATCAACTTGAGGTCAGCGAGCTCTGTGCCGAGCACGGCCGCGGTTCGTTCCGCAACGTAGCGATACGAGGTGCCATGAAAGCCGTAGCGACGGATGCCGTGCGTTCGCGCCAACTCAGTGTTGATCGCGTAGGTGTACGCCTCGGGCGGCAACGTTCCGTGAAAGGCGGTGTCGAAGATCGCCACGTGAGGCACCGTAGCGAAGGTGGCCCGTGCCGCTCGAATGCCTTTGAGGTTGGCCGGGTTATGCAGCGGCGCCAGAACTGAAATCTCTTCGAGACGATCCTCGACCTCATCGGTGATCACGGTCGCAGCGGTGAACTCCGCTCCCCCATGAACCACGCGGTGACCGACGACGGCCGGATGCTCATCCCCCAGCTCCGCCAGAATCTGACGCATGCCGTCGTCGTGGTCCGCGGCGCCTCCGCCGAGTTCTCCGATGCGTTCCACGATGCCGCCACTAAAGACGGAACCGGACTCGGCATCGAGCAGTTCCCATTTGATCGACGACGAACCCGAGTTCACCACGAAAACAGTTGTCATTCTTACTCCTTGGCGGAGGCATCGGCGGCGATGCCCCGTAGAGCGGCGGCCTCTGCAGCCACCGATTGAGCCTGAATCGCGGTGATCGCGACCGTGTTCACAATGTCTTGCACGAGGGCACCGCGCGAGAGATCATTGATCGGTTTGCGAAGACCCTGAAGCACGGGCCCGATCGCCACAGCGCCCGCACTTCGCTGCACGGCCTTGTACGTGTTGTTTCCGGTGTTGAGGTCAGGGAACACAAATACTGTGGCGCGGCCAGCCACCTCGGAGTCGGGCATTTTGGACTTGCCGACAGCGGCATCCACTGCGGCGTCGTATTGGATGGGGCCGTCGACCGCGAGGTCGGGGCGACGTTCACTCACGAGAGCGGTTGCAGCGCGCACCTTGTCGACATCCGCTCCGCTGCCCGAGGTGCCGGTGGAGTACGAGAGCATCGCAATGCGCTGGTCGATTCCGAACTGGGCTGCGGTCGCGGCCGACGAGATCGCGATGTCAGCAAGCTGGGCAGCATCCGGATCAGGGTTCACGGCACAGTCGCCGTAGACCAGCACGCGGTCTTCGAGGCACATCAAAAACACGCTCGACACGATCGACACATCGGGCTTTGTCTTGATGATCTCAAAGCTGGGCCGGATCGTGTGCGCCGTGGTGTGCGCCGCACCCGAGACCATGCCGTCGGCAAGACCCAAGTGCACCATCATCGTGCCAAAGTACGACACGTCGGTCACCGTGTCGCGGGCGACCTCCATCGTCATCCCCTTGTGGGCGCGCAGCTTCACGTACTCCGTCGCGAAACGATTGCGCAGCTCTTCATCGAAAGGACTCAGGATGCTCGCGCCCGAGATATCGAGACCGAGCTCAGCGGCACGTCCCCGCACTTCGCCCTCGTCGCCGAGAATCGTGAGCTGGGCAACGCCTCGGCGTAGCAGTGTGCTGGAGGCGCGAAGAATGCGGTCGTCGTTGCCCTCGGGCAGCACGATGTGCTGCGGGCGCTGGCGGGCGCGATCAAGAAGCCCGTATTCGAACATGAGCGGCGTCACGACCGTGGCCGGATGCAGGTCAAGGCGGCGCATGAGCTCAGCGGCATCCACATGCTGTTCGAACAGCGCGAGCGCAGTGTCGAACTTACGCGGAGACTCCGCAGCCAAACGACCGCGAGTCTTCGTGATCGTGCGCGCGGTGTCATAAGTACCAAACGATGTACGGATCACGGGCAACGCAACGTCGAGGCCCTCGATCAGCCGCTCTATTTGCGGCGAAAGATCGAAGCCACCGTTCAGGATGATGCCCGCGAGCGACGGGAACGTCTCTGACGCGTGCGCCATCAGTGTCGCCAGCAACACATCCGACCGGTCGCCGGCAACCACCACAACCGAACCCTCGATGAGACGCAGCAGCACGTTCTCCATCGTCATGCCGGCAACGACTACACCGAGCGCTTCGCGCTGCAGCAGATCGGGGTCACCGCGCAACAGCTCACCGTCAACAGCGGTGAGCAAGGAGCCAAGGCTGGGAGCAATAAGGAAGGGATCTTCGGGAATAGCCCAGACGGGAGTATCGTCGCCGACCGCGGCGCTCACCCCGGCGATGATGTTGTCGAGGTGACCAGGGTCAGACCTATTGACGACAACGCCGACCAGTTGCGCATGCGCGGCATCCAGCTCTTGATGAGCGATGGAATAGACCTGAGCCATGTCGGCGGGGCTGCGGCTCTCGCCATCCTCAGACTGACCGCCCAACACCAGAAGCACCGGCGCACCGAGGTTTGCCGCGACGCGAGCGTTATACGACAGCTCGGTGGGGCTGCCGACATCCGTATAGTCCGAGCCGACGATAACAACGACATCGCACTGGGCTTCAACCGCTTTGAAGCGCTCGATAATACGGCTGAGAGCGAGCTCGGGATCAGAGTGGACGTCGTCATACCCCACGCCAACCGCATCGTCATAGCTGAGGTTCACAGCCTCGTGGCCGAGCAACATCTCTAAGACGTAGTCGCGTTCGTCACTCGTGCGAGCAACTGGCCGAAACACCCCCAACCGTTTAGCTTCACGACTAAGCGTGTCAAGCAGACCGAGGGCGATCGTGGACTTGCCGGCGTGGCCCTCAATGGAAGTGATGTAAATGTTTCGCGTCACGGCTTCAGCCTACGCGCCGCACCTGCTGATCAGCACAAAAGAAAAGACCCCTCGCGCACCCGCCAGAGCCCGGTTACCCTTGCTACGTTTCCGTCCTGGGGGAGTTGGCCTGGATGGCGCCACGCGAGGAGCCGCCCTCAGTCTACCCAAATTTGAGACGCCGTTGCGCGCGCCCGCCGCCGCCGCATTCGACGTGTTTGCCGCGTCGATTACCGCTAGGCCCTCGACCCCGTTATGATCACATGAGGTTGTTTTCGCTTAGGCGTGTTCAACTTGCCAGGAGAATTCGCCTAGTGGCCTATGGCGCACGCTTGGAAAGCGTGTTGGGTGCAAGCCCTCGGGGGTTCGAATCCCCCATTCTCCGCTCTATAAGGCTGAAGTCGCGCGGCGCGAACTGACGAAAGGGATTGCCGTTGTCACGAAACAGCAATCCTTACGATTTATCTTCTCGCGATCCACGCCAGCGAATCGTTCCTCCGCGCAGCCTCTATCACCGCGGGCTCATCGCTGGGCTGGCATTCTTGGGCCCGGTCTTCGGCGTGCTGTATATCATCGTGCTCCCCGACGGCCCGTGGCTTGCCGTCGTCATCACTCAGATCGTGGCGATCCTCGTGGCTGTCGGCGCCATCGTCGCCTACTTCCGGATCGGGATCTGGTTCTCCGCCGAGGCCCCCGTGGTGAGCGAACGCGGCTTCTTTGGCCGCACCGTACATTTCAACAAGGCGGATGCCGAACACATGCTTGTCGCCGAGGTCTACACGAGCGACGGATTAGAGTCGCGGCCGACGCTCGCTGTGATGGGGCCCAATAAGCGCCGCCTGCTGCGAATGCGTGGTCAGTACTGGGCTCCCGAACACTTCGATCTCGTCGCGGCAGCGTTCTCTGTTCCCACGACGCGCATTGCCGGCACCGTCTCGACAGGCGAAATTCGGGAAGATTACCCGGAGTCGTTGTACTTCTTTGAACGGCATCCGACGGCCTTTATCGCTGTCGCGATCGGCGCAACCGCCGCTACCGCCGCTATCCTCATGGCTGCGCTCGCGTACTTGCGCACGCTCAGCTCCTAGCTTTCAGCTCCCAGCTCGGATCCCAGCGCGTCCCGCCCAGCGCCCAGCGCGTGCCGCTCGCGTCCGCCGCCAGCGCCGGACCGCACGACAAAAGCCGCGCCATCCGCCCCGCCGAAGCGGAACAGGATGACGCGGCTCAGTGCCGCACGGAGTGCTTTAGCTCTTGACCGAGCCGCTCATCAGTCCACCGATGAAGTACTTGCCGAGCACGATGTACACGACGAGGGTCGGTAGCGAAGCAAGCAACGCTCCCGCCATCGCAGCACCGTAGTTGGCCAATTGCGCGCCCTGAGCCAGGTTGTTGAGCGCGAGCGACACCGGCCCCTCGTTCTGGTTCGACAGGAACAGCGCGAACAGGAAGTCGTTCCAGGCCGACGTGAACTGCCAGATGATCGTGACCACAAAGCCGGGAAGCGACAGCGGCAAGACGATGCTGCGGAAGGTGCGCAGCATCCCCGAACCATCCATACGGGCTGCTTCCATCAACTCGTGAGGGATGCCGGCGTAGTAGTTGCGGAAGATCAACGTACAGATCGGCAAACCGTAGATCACGTGCACAACCAACAGCGTGGAGACATCGCTCGGCAACCCGAGGCTTGTCTTCATCTGCACGAGCGGCGTCATGATCGCCTGGTACGGAATGAACATTCCGAACAGGATGAACGTGAAGACGACATCGGCGTACGGGAAGCGCCAGCGGGCCAAAACGAAACCGTTCATTGCTCCGAGGAACGACGCGATCAGTGCGGCGGGAATCGCCAGCAAGAACGTGCGACCGATGGATGCCGACAGCGCGTTCCACGCGAGAGCCCAGTTGTCGAAGCCGGTGGGTCCACCCTCAAAGGCGGGCTCCCACGGCCAGCGAACCGGCAGCCCCCACGAGGTGGCGGGGTTGACGTCCTGCGGCGGCTTGAGGCTCGTGACGATAAGCACGTACACGGGCATCAACACAATGACCAGGAAGAACACCAGCAGCACGTACTTCGCGGTGCGACTCAACCCAGCGCGCGCACGGATCGCCGAACTCTGCGGCATGTGCGACTCGGTAGTGGGTTCGCTTGGCTTCTTGTCGAGTCCGGTTGCGACACTCATCCTTGCCTCTTCTCTGCGCGAGCGGTGTAGATCAGGTAGGGAACGATCACGACGGCAACGAAGAGCAACAGAATTGTCGCGATCGTGGCCGACTTGGCGTAGTCGTTCGAGGTCAACGCGACCCAGAGGTAGGTTGCGGGAACCTCGGTCTGGTAGATCGACTTCGTGATCGCCATGATGAGGTCGAAGACCTTGAGCGACATGTGGCCCACGATGATGAGGGCGGAGAGGGCTACGGGGCTCAGCTGGGGGAAGATCACGTAGCGGTAGAGCTTCCACTCGGTAGCGCCATCCATGCGGGCTGCTTCACGCAGCTCTTCAGGAATGCCACGGAAGCCCGAAAGGAAGAGCGCCATGACGTAGCCGGCGAGCTGCCAGATAGCGGGCAATGCAATCGCCGCCATGCCCCAGGTCGGATCGTTCCACCACGAGTTCTGGAGAAAGTCGAGCCCGAGGTTCTCGAAGACCCGGTTGAGTCCAGATGCACGGTCGCCCTCAGCGCTGTTGAGCAACCAGCGCCAGACAACACCGGATGCCACGAACGAAATCGCCATGGGGAAGAGGAACACCGAGCGGAAAACGCCCTCTGCGGTGACGCCCTTGTCGAGCATCCACGCCCACAAGAATCCGAAGATCATGGTGCCACCGATAAAGAAGAGGGTAAAGATACCCAGGTTCTGAAGCGAGTGGATGAAGCGCTCTTCGCCAAACAGAGCGATGTAGTTATCAAGTCCAACGAACTCAGTAGCGGGAACAAGACTGTTCCGGTTGCTGAGCGACACCGAGATGTTGGCGCCGATCAAGCCATAAACAAATATCCCGAGAACGATAATCGTCGGAGATATTAAGAGGAGCGGTGGGCCCCAGTTTTTGTATCCTTTTTTCACGCGCGAGCTCCTCGGTTTGCACGGTAGCGGGTGGAGACGTCTCCGCCCCCACCCACTGTGTCTCGTAGTGCTAGCTAGCCCTGAGCCTTGTCAGCGGCGGCAACTAGGCCGGAGAGCAGCGAGGCTGCATCGCGGTCAGCGCCGAACTTACCGATAGCCGAGGAGATGTCTCCCGACCAGGCAATGCTGGTTGCGGCACCGTGAGCGAGCGAGCTCACTACGGTGTCTTCGCCGAAGGAAGCGATGGCGGTCTGCTGGTACGCGGGGTAGTCAGCGGCAACCGTGTCAGTTCGAGCCGGGATCGAACCCTTGGCGAGGTTGAATGCCTTCTGGCCTTCAGCCGAGCTAATGGTGGTCAACCAGTCGATCGTTGCGGCCTCGTGAGGCGCACCTACTGCGAGAGTGAACGAGTCAGCGAGGAAGTCGAAGACTCCGTCGGTGCCGGGGGTTGCCCAGGTGGTGTACTCGTTGTCGTAGGTCCAACCGGCCTGCTGGAATGCAGACTCAGCCCAGTCACCCATGACGTTGTACGCAGCGTTGCCATCGAGAACGATCTGCGTTGCAGCATCCCAGTCGAGGCCAGCGAAGTCGCTGTTGGTGAATTCGAGGAGCTCACCGTAGTGGCCGATCGCGGTTTCAACGCGCGAGTCATCCCACGCGGTGTCGCCCGTCCAGAGTCCCGAGTAGTCTTCCGCGCCGAGGTCGGCGATGAGAACGTTTTCGAAGAGCTGCATCTGAGTCCACTCGGTGCCGAGTGCGAGAGGCGTCTCGACTCCAGCATCCTTGAGCTTCTTCAGGTCGACGAGCCAGGCGTCGATGTCGGCGGGAGCAGCCATCGGGTCGATGCCGGCATCCTTGAGCACCTGGGTGTTGGCCCAGACGACGTTGGCACGGTGGATGTTGCTGGGTACCGAGTAGATGGCGCCATCAACAGTGATGCGCTCGATCAGGCTCTCGGGGAAGACGTCGGTGAGGCCGTTGTCCTGGTAGAACGAGCTGAGGTCCTGCAGCTGACCAGCGTTGATGTAGTCGGTGAGTTCTGCTCCGGCATGAGCCTGGAACGTGTCCGGCGGGTCATTGGACTCAAGGCGAGACGCGAGCGCTGCCTTGGCGTTGGAGCCGGCGCCGCCAGCTACTGACGCGTTGATGAACTCAATGTCAGGGTTCTGCTCTTCGAATACCTTGACGAGAGCGTCGAGGCCGACCTTCTCGGAGCCGGATGCCCACCAGGTGAATACCTCAACCTGATCAGCGTTCTCGGGGTCTGAGCTAGGGGTGCTCGAGCAGCCTGCCAGAACGAGGCCTAAGGCCACCGCCCCGGCAATAATGGAAAGTGGCTTACGCATTCTGTGTTCCTCCATTGGAAAGTGAGTGCTGTTCCGTTCAAGAAGTGAATCGGACGATCAACAGTAAAGCGCGTCACCGTTGGGTTTGACAAGTGAACGCAGCAGAATTCTTCAGAATTTGTTGGTCACAATTTGGCAACAGCCTCGACTTGACGTCGCGCCCTGGGCCACTCCTCACCCCGGGAAATGCCACAAATCCCTATAGATACGGGGAAGTAGAGGCCAAGAATGCCGGCTTCAGCTCTTGCCTCCGGCGCGCACAAGGGTTGCTGGGTTAGCGCCGTTTGAGTGTCGAAAAAATGCCGCGCAACACTTCTCTAACGACGGTTTGTCCAGTTCGTGAACCCAAGACGTCGCCCAGAACGTTTGTATCCTTGCGCGTTGAGGTGCGCGTAGTAGTGCGGCTCGAGCCCGACGATGTCGGCTTTTTGTTCATATCTTTAAGCGCCCGCTCGTACTCAGCCTGCACCTTCGCCTGCTCTTTTGCCTTCGCCTTCGCGAGCTTCTCAGCGTCTTTCGCCGCGTCTTCCGCCGCCTCCGCGGCCTCGGCAGCGGCATCCGCTTCTGCTGCCGCGTTCATCTTCACGGCGAGGATTTCTCTCGCCGATTCGCGATCGACAGCGGTACCGTAGGTCGCCATGAGTGGGGATGCTGCAACAGCCGCCTCCATCACTGCGGCATCCGTGGGAGACATCGAGCCTTGCGGCGCACGAAGTCGAGTCCAGGCCACCGGAGTCGGCGCCCCCTTCTCGTTCATCACTGTGATGATCGCTTCGCCGGTCGCGAGCGTCGTGAGCACTTCGCCCAGGTCGTATCCCGACGTGGGGTAGGTCGAGACTGTAGCCTTCAGCGCTTTTGCTGAATCGGGAGTGTGCGCCCGCAGCTGGTGCTGGAATCGTGAACCGATCTGCGCCAGAACGTCGCTCGGTACATCCTTGGGGGTCTGAGTCACAAAGACCACGCCGACGCCCTTCGACCGGATCAAGCGCACCGTCTGAGTGATGGAGGCGATGAAGTCTTTCGAGGCATCCTTGAACAGCAAATGCGCTTCGTCAAAGAAGAACACCAGCTTGGGCTTATCGATGTCGCCCACCTCGGGCAGATCGTTGAAGAGGTCGGCCAAAAGCCACATAAGGAAGGTCGAGAACAAGGCGGGCTTGTCGCTGACACCCGGGATCTCGAGCAGACTAACCATCCCCGTACCGTCGGCGTTGGTGCGCAGGAAGAGCGAAGTGTCAATCTCGGGCTCCCCGAAGAAGTCTTCAGCGCCCTCATTGGCAAAACTCACCAGCTCACGCAGGATGACGCCTGCGGTCGCCGACGAGAGCCCGCCCAGAGTCTTCAGTTCAACCTTGCCCTCGTCGCTCAAGAGCCACTGCACGACAGCGCGGAGGTCACCCAAATCGACGAGAGGCAGCCCAGCTTTATCGGCGTAGTGGAAGATCAGCCCGAGGCTTGATTCTTGCGTATCGTTCAGCCCCAACACCTTCGACAGCAATAGCGGCCCGAAGCTCGACACGGTAGCGCGAATAGGTACGCCCGTGCCCATCCCGCCCAGCGTGAAGTACTCGGTCGGGGACGCCGCGGGCTTCCAGTCCTGACCGATCGAGTTGGTGCGTTCCAGCAGCTTTTCGCTCGACGTGCCTGCCGTTGCGATGCCCGAAAGGTCGCCCTTGATATCGGCGGCGAAGACGGGAACGCCGGCCGCGGAGAGCTGCTCGGCGAGCACCTGCAAGGTTTTCGTTTTTCCGGTACCGGTAGCCCCAGCCACCAGGCCGTGACGGTTGAGCATGGCTACCGGGATACGCACGGGCACGCCGGCGAGAGCATCGCCATTGACGAGCGCGCCCATCTCGAGCACCTCGCCCTCAAAAGCGTACCCATCGCGAATTGCGGCAACTTCCTCGGGCGACAGCGGGCCATCGCCAGTGTTGGTATCGGTGTCGGTATCGGTGGAGTCGGATGCCAGCACGGATTCCGCTGCCGCTGCCGCTTTCCGCTGCGGCTCACTTGCCTCGAGCTCCGCTTCCGGCTCAGGCTCTGGGGCGGGTGTCTCCGGCGCTGTCGCAGCGGCGGCTTGCTCGGCGGCAAGCGCGGCCTCCGCAGAAGCGAGTTCGGCCGCCGCGAGGGCGGCTTGAGCCTCGGCTAGGGCTTGCTTGGCTGCTTCTACTTGGGCTGCGGCATCCGTCATCGTTCTAGCCTACGGAGTGGCGGCAGTCACGACCATCGATTCGCTGAACTGCGCGCGAACTAGCGGCTTGTCTCTGCCGAGAGTTTGCGCGCGAGCGGAGCCCAAAGAATAACCGCAACGCCGATGCCCACGAGGGCACCACCAACGGTGTCGCTGAGCCAGTGTGCGCCCAAGTAGGTGCGGCTGAGGATCATAAGGATCGTATAAATCACCCCGACAACGATGATCCACCGGCGTTGCAGCAGCAGAATAAGCACGACAGTGAGGGTGGCAGCGTTGGCTACATGCCCCGAGGGGAATGAACCAAAGTCTGCCGTGACGAGGATCTCTTCGGGGCGCGCTCGACTGAACAGCGTCTTGAGAAGTTGAACGACGCCAGCGCTCAGCGCAGAAGCCATCAAGAAGTACAGTGCGGCCCAGCGACGCTTGAGCAAAAAGAACGCGAGTGCACCACCAAGCGGAACGAGGAAAACCCCAAACCAGCCGCCACCCAAGAAATTCATCGCAAGCGCTGGCACCGTGAAAACGTCAGCGCGGATGCTGAGAAAATCGTCTAACAGGAGTTGGTCGACGCTAAAAGGGCCGCTCCGGATGCCGATAAGGAGCCCGAGGCTTACGGCCAGGACGACAGCTCCCAGACCGCTAATGAGTGGCCAACGACGGGAGATGCGGCGCGCATCGGACTGCGAGATCTCAGTTTTCACACGCCTACGGTAGTCGTTCGACCTCAGCGATTGCCGAGAGCGTGTTGCCCATTCCTGCCCTCTCGATGCCGCCGTGCTTTCGCTAGCGCGAGAGCGCCGGCACGGTGCGCGGGCGTACCACGGTCCACATGACGATGATCGAAATGATCGCCGTGCACCCCATCACGATGCCCATCGGAATGGCGTTAGTGATGCCGAACGCACCCACAATCGGCGATGTGAGGCCCGCGAGACCGAAGTTCACGGCGCCGAGAACCGAAGCCGCGGTCGCGGCCTCTCCCCCGTGGTTGGCGAGCGCGAGCACCTGAGTACAGGGGAACGAGAAGCCACACGACATGACAAATACGAACAGCGGTATGAGCACGGTGATGAGGTCGCCATTAACGATGTCGAGGAAGACGATCGTGGACGCCGAAAGCAGCAGCATGACCCCCGAGCCCGCGAGGATCCACTGTGGCCCGATATAGCGCATGAGGAACGCCGCTGTTTGCACGCCGATCACAACGCCGATTGAGTTGACCGCGAAGACGAGCCCGAACTCCTGCGGGTCAAGCCCATAAACGTTCTGCAAGAGGAACGGGGATGACGCGAGGTAGGCAAAGAGGCCCGAGAAGGTCATGCCCGCTATCACCGCGGTGCCCACGAAAACTCGGTCGGTGAAGAGCGATTTGTACCGCTGGCGCGCGGTCGCGTGCCCAAGATCTCGGCGACGTGCGGGAGGCAAAGTCTCAACGATAAAGAACCACGCGGCAAGCAAAACCAGTGCGCCGTAAATAGCAAGGAACACGAACATTCCGCGCCACGGAGTGATGAGCAGCAGTTGCGAGCCGATGAGGGGAGCGAGGATCGGCGCGAGACCTTGCACGAGGGCGAGTCGAGAGAGCATCCGCACGAGGGGTAGCCCGCCGAACAGGTCTCGCACAACTGCCATCGCGACAACAGCACCGGCGGCGGCCCCCATACCCTGGATCAAACGGAAGACGAAAAGTAGCTCAATATTGGCAGCGAGGGCGACGCCGAGGCTTGCGACGAGGTGCACCGAGGTAGCGACGATGAGCGGCAGGCGACGGCCGAGGCGGTCACTGAGCGGCCCTACGATGAGCTGCCCCAGAGCAAAACCGAGCGTTGTGGCAGTGAGGGTGAGTTGAACAATGGCGGCCGTCGTATCGAGATCGGCTTCGATCAACGGGAACGCCGGCAGGTAGAGATCAACGGTGAAAGGACCGAGCGCGGTCAGCGCTCCGAGTACGAGAACGTAGACGAGACGCTGGCGCGCAGAAAGAGAGTCACCCGGATGAACAACGGTAGTCAAGCGATTCCTAGCTGAAGAGAGGCCCAGTGCGGCCACGGTAAAGGTCAAGTGCCCGCAGCGCCGAGGACTCCCCCAGCCTAAGCCCCCGGGCGACCTGCGCCGCCCCGTCGGCCGCGACTGGTCTCGGCACCTCGGCGGGCAGGTCGGACGGTTGACTATTCCAACGTCCGCTACCGCTGTTTTTAGTCCGTGCGGTTTTGCTCCGCATACAGGCGCGAGTACGTTCCGCCGCTGGCGATGAGCTCACTATGGGTTCCCCGCTCGACTATGGCGCCGCCCTCGACTACGAAGATGACATCGGCCGAACGCACTGTGGAGAGCCGGTGCGCCACTGCAATAGTGGTGCGCCCCCTCGATGCCGTGTCGAGCGCCCCCTGCACCGTGCGTTCCGAGATGGAATCCAACGCGCTCGTCGCTTCGTCGAGGATCAGCACGCTCGGGTCTTTGAGCAGCACCCGAGCAATCGCGATTCGCTGCTTTTCGCCGCCGGAAAGTCGGTAGCCTCGCTCCCCCACGACGGTGCCGTAGCCCGCAGGGAACGACATGATGGTGTCGTGGATGTTCGCGGCTCGAGCCGCAGCCTCCACTTGCTCGGTCGTGGCATCCGGGCGCGCATAAGAGAGGTTCTCGGCGATGGTGGCGTGAAAGAGGTAGGTCTCTTGGCTCACGATGCCGATATTGCGAATCAGCGAGTCTTGCGTGAGATCGCGAACGTCGTCGCCGGCGAACAACACTCGACCGCCGCTCGCTTCGTGCAGCCGTGGGATCAGGTAGGAGACCGTAGTCTTTCCGGCACCGGAGGGACCCACGAATGCAGCGTACTGGCCAGGCTCAATCCTGAAGCTCACGGAGTCTAGCGTTGCCTTGGTGGATGCGTCGGCATCGGGATACCGGAACGTCACGTTGTCGAACTCAACTGCTCCCAGTGCCTCGTCCCGCACTGCGTGCGCATCCGGTTTATCGGTGATGGCGGGCGTGAGGTCGAGGTACTCGAAGATGCGCGCAAAGAGCGCGGACGAGGTTTGGAGGTCGAGAGCTACGCGCATCAGACCGAGAAGCGGGAACATGAGTCGCGCCTGAACAGTGGTGAATGCCACGATCGTTCCTGCGGTCACATCGACGCCCCCAGTAATAAGGTACGCAGCGACCATGTAGACAATCGCCGGAATGACCGAGAGGAAGATGTTGACCGTCGCAAAGAACCACTGGCCGCTCATCTGCTGACGAACCTGCAGATCGACCTGCAACTCGTTCTCGTCAGAGTAACGCTGGGTCTCAACCTCCTGCTGATTGAAACTCTTCGATAACAAGATGCCCGAGACGCTCAAGGATTCTTGAGTAATGGCGGTCATATTGCTCAGAGACTCTTGGGTCTTCGTCGCAATGCGTGCACGAACCTGGCCTACTCGGCGCTGGGCAATCACGATCCCCGGAAGCACGATGATGGCCACGATGGTGAGTTGCCAACTCAACACGAGCATGCTGATGAAAGCAGCGATGACGGTGACCGTGTTGCCAATAATGCTCGACACCGTGTTGTTGAGGACCCCTGCCACCCCACCGACGTCATTCTGCAGCCGAGACTGAATCACTCCCGTTTTGGTTCGAGTGAAGAAGGCAAGTTCCATGCGCTGCAATTGGTCGAAAAGCCGTACGCGGAGCGCACCCATCACTTTGTTGCCGACGGTCGCGGTGAGGAAGGTCTGCCACACACCTAAGGCCGCAGACGCGATCCACAGCCCCACCATTAAGCTCACGAGCTGAGTGAGTACCGGGATGTTGGGAGTTCCGGATGCCGGGAAAAGTCCTTCATCGAACGCCTGTTTGGTGAGCAGGGGCGGCAGCACACCGATCGCGGCACCGATGAGCACCAGAGTTATGGTGAGGATGAGTGTTGCGCGGTGCGGTTCAAACAGTGTCGCAATGCGACGGAGAAGATGGGGAATCTTAGGGGCTGCGGCGTTTTCTGCTTTCTGGGCAGAGTAATCGCCACCGCTCACTCGGCCTCCACGTCGGGGGCCGCCAGCTGCTGAACTCATTCTTCGAGACTAGTTCGCTGAACTCTTGTTAACGGCCAATCGCACAGCGCCCGAGTGCGCTGTGCGAGAAACCTTAGAAGGGAGTTCGGTGGGTAACTAGGGTTACCCACCGAACAGTCAGGATCAGCTGCCGCGAACTACCGAACGTCGTCGGGCAACGCTGAACCCTACGAGCACCAATCCGAGCTGCAGGAACCCGAGTCCAGCGAGTGTCGGAGCGATTGTGCTCGAGCCTGTGTATGCCAGAGTCGGCAGGTCAACGGTTGAAGGAATCGTTGTTGCCGGCTCTTCGGGGGCAAGCGGGAGCGTCGGAAGATCACACACTTCGAGCGTGAACTCGTTGACGCTGACCAGTTCCATGTTCATGCTCTCGACGGTAACCGTGTAGGTGTCACCGTTGGGTACGTTCTCGATCATGACCGTACGGGTCGGCATGTCAGCGACGAAGACAACAGGCTCCACACCGTCAACCGGCTCGCCGGTCGACTTGGTGACTACGGTGACCGTGTAGGTCTCGCCAGCGAAGAGATTTCCAGCGGAGATTTCAAGGGTGGATTCGCCGTCAACACTGCACTCAACCTGCGATCCGAGAACCGCAGGGGTCTCGGGACAAGCGTCCAAGTACATGTCGGCTGCCGCGGTCACAGTCGGGTTAGACGCTGTGTCCGTTACGACGACGCGGTAAGCGTTCTCAGTTTCGAGACCGTCAAACGTGAACTCTTGAGCGGCTCCCGTGCTGGAGTCGAGCGCACGCGGCTCGCCAACTACTACGTTGTTGAGCATGAGTGCAACCGTGTAGTCGCGACCCACTGCGTAGTTCTCAACCGTGGCGGAGATCGATGCGTCGCCCCCGGGTACGGTGCACTGTTCAGCGCTCAGGACAACAGTCGTCTCATTCGTTGCACAGGGCAGCAGCGTCACCGATGCGGTGTTCGTGAAGCTCGGTACGAGAACGTCGGTCACCGTTGCGGTGTAGACACCGTCAGCAAGACCCGTGAGAGTTTCGTTCACACTCGACGCCGTGGCGACGAACGCGCTCTTGGTCAGAACGGAAGCGCCCGAGGCGTTCGTAACGACGATGTCGTACGCACGGCCAGGAACGAGGCCATCGATAGCTACAGCCATCTCGCCTTCAGCCTCAGAAGACACAACGTCACACTGGGTTGCTGTCAATACAGGCTGCGCGATCTCATCGGGGCAAGGAAGAAGCGTGCGGGTGCTGCTCGTGAGCGGCTCTCCGCCCTTCTTCACATCGAGGATGGTTGCGAAGTAGCTACCTGAGGGGGTCGCATCTGCGTAGTTGTAGGTTCCGATGACGGCATTTGCGGTGAACGTCGTTCCGCCAACGCTGGTGCTGCTGTCTGCTGCGTTGAATACCTCAACCTTGTATTCGCGACCGATGACCAAGTCGCTGAGTTCAACCTTGAGTCCGGCAAATTCACCAGGAACAGTGCACTCGTTCGCCGTGATCGCGATGCCACCAACCTCGGGGCAAGCGACCGAGTGAACGATCTTGCTTGCCGTGAGGCCGGGGTTCTTCGTGTCAACGATCGTCATCGTGTAGGTGAGACCCGCGGTTACAGCGGTCGGCCAGGTGTAGCTCTGAACCGTCTGCTTAGCGGTGAAGGACTTCGTGACCGAGTCACCGGTGCTGCTCTTGAGCGTTACGTCGTATGAACGACCAGCAACAAGGTCCGCGAACTTAGCGGAGAGGTCAGTGGTGCCGCCAACAACGTCGCAGCTCGAAGCGGAGAGGTCGATGATGCTCTGCGAAGTACAGGGAACAGACTCGCCCGACTTCGTCAGGTTCCAGCTGGCTTTCTGGCTCGCAGTTGTCGCGTTGTACGCGGTGATAGTCGCGGTGTAGGTGTGCTTCTTTGTCGAGTCGTCGAACTTGAAGCTATCGGCGTGAGCGCTGAAGTCGAATCGCTTGCCGAACTCGAACGTCTTAGTCTCGCCGCCATCGATCTGGATGGTGACCAAGTTCGCGCCGCCTGTGCCGTAGTACTCGGCCGACACAGTAACGCCCTCGCAGTCAACGGAGATCTTCGGCGTGTGCGCTTCAGCTGCGGAAGAAACAGATACAACCGCTAGTCCAGAACCCACAACGAGGGCGAGGGCGACAATCGCCGCAATGCCTCGGGTGTCGCGCAGCGAGAATCGCTTTCGCTTCTGGCCTGTGGACTGATCGAATCGGGGGCTTCGATTTGCGGCGCGCAGGCGCGCCAAAAAGTTATTCACTTCGGGTTTCGCTCTCGGGTAGCGAGCATCCTGGAACAGTTCGAACTAAAACGCTGGGGGCGCGTTAGGCCGGCGGGGAATTCCGGGTAGCTCTATCGGGATTGTCACACGTTCGGGGGTCAATAATGCGACGTGCCTATTATGGGGGCCACCTGTGAGATAACGCAACCCCAACACGCAGAGAGAGTATGGTAATACTCTCGCGTCACCCACCCGACTAGGCGAGAACTACGAACTCATCGAGCCAATCGGCTCGAAGGGGGGAATGCAAAGAATGGCCATTGCTGACGTGAGTGCGCTTGAACGCGCCTTCGACGCGGCTCGCGCTTCAGGAAATTTCACCCTCGCCATCCAAGAGCTCCACGAGACGTGGCCGCAGATCGTCAGCACAGCTGGCGTCCCCGTCCGCCGCATGCTCGACTCCACGCCCGCCGCCCTCTGGCATAGCGAGCCGTGGCTCGTCACCTGCTATGCAGCCAGCTTTCGAGCTTCCGATACCGCCGACCGCACATCCGCGCTGCCCTATTTCGAGGCAGCGTTCGCGCTGCTGAAGCCCGAAACCCCGGCATTCGTTCGCGCTACTCTCTACGTACGTTATGCGGCGGCGCTACGCTCCCTAGGTCGCCTGAACGACGCTCTCGCCGCCGTCGCGACAGCGAGTTCTATCGCGGACAGTCACGATGTCATCCCGCTTGCTCGCCGCATCCCGCTGACGGCTGAAATCGCGTTGCACCGCGGAGCGATTGCCCTCCACGGCGGAGATTTCGATCGCGCGAAAGCCGACTTTCGGCTTGCCGGCTCTTTAGCCGAGACCAACTTGAGCGTTGCGAACCAGCTTGAAGTCTTTGGCTGCCTTGCACTCATTCAGTTATTCATGGGCGACTTCGAGCATGCGCTGAGCTACGTGGCTCGGGCTAAATCAACCGGCGCAAGCCCTATGTTGCGCAACAGCCGCTTCAACGCCCCCACCCTCATCACCGAACTTCTGGTCACAATCATGCAGCGCGGCGGCGAGACCATCGCACCGCTAGTGAGCACACTTCGCGAGGCGACGGTCGACAGCGATTGGCAGCCTCTGGGCTTGTATGCCCAAGCGTTTGTCGAGCTCTTTGATGCGCACGCCCATGAAGGCCTCGAACACCTGCGACGCGCCTTGCTTGCCCTCGATGGCTGGGATCCGGTGGGCTTTGTCGACTCCGAAATTCGCGGGCTTCGCGCTGCTGCCTTCCTGCAGCTGGGAGACAGCGGTGCAGCGTGGGACATTCTCGCTGACTTCAGCCCGACTCAGCACCACACGGTGTGCCCGGGCCGGCTCGTGGCTCACTTGCGCTTCGTCACGGGCGACGCACGCGGAGCTCTCGACGCCATCCGCGAGTGCGAAATCCTTGGCGACGCTCATTCCAGCCGGAATCTCGCCGATGTTTTCTTACTCAAGGGTGCAGCGCACCTCGCGCTCGGAACCGAAGATCAATCCGACATCGCTTTTGATCGAGCCCTTCGTCTGGCCGCGCGCAACCGGATGCATAGCCCATTTCGACTTGTTCCGAGTGAAGCAGTACAAGACATGCTCACGCGTGCGGCTTCTCGCAACCAACCACTCGAAGTGCAAGCGCTCATCAAGCGACTCGACGGACTCACCGTTGTGTTGCCCACGCGAGACTCGCAGACGCTGAGCGATCGCGAGCGCGCTATCGCTCGCGAGCTGGTGCGCGGCAGCAACTCCGCAGAAATTGCCGAGACACTGTTCATCTCGGTCAACACCGTCAAGTCTCACCTCAAGAGCATTTATCGCAAGCTCGGTGTGACCTCGCGAGTCGACGCAATTCACAAGTCCCGTGAATTAGGGCTGCAAGTGGATATCACCCCCAACTAACCCTCCATTCACCCTCGAGGGTGTTGCTACGCCAGTGCAGCCTCGGTACATTAGTGGAACTGCTTCCGCTAGCCCCGCTTTCTTTGCGCGCCTAGCGGTTCCGTGCCGAAATATCCGCCTCCGGAACCTGATCCCTGGTGTCAACGGATTCGGCACGCTGGTGGGGCGCTCGGCTGGTTACCAGGCGCCCCACCCCCTCTCACTCTCGTCGGCCCACGCGAACGTCTGCGGTCGGTGTTGCCAGCGGCCCTCGAGCGCCGTCGGTTTTGCCCCGGGCAAGGTTGGCCGCCTGCTTCCGCCCCGCCGGCCCTCTGGGCGCCCTGTGAGCGCTCACGGCAGCAGTTGCCGACCCGCGCCGCTCGTATCGAGCGATGCCCTGAACTGCTTGCCCTTTAACCGCAGAAAGGCGCCACCCCGAAGGGTGACGCCTTTCTGGCTAAGCATGCCTCTAGAGAGGCGTGATCCTCGTGAGAGGAATCGACTACTTAAGGGTTACGGTTGCGCCAGCTTCTTCGAGCGAAGCCTTTGCCTTCTCAGCAGCTTCCTTGTTTGCACCCTCGAGTACAACGCTGGGAGCGCCATCAACGACTGCCTTCGCCTCTCCGAGACCGAGGCTCGTGAGGGCGCGCACCTCCTTGATAACCTGGATCTTCTTCTCGCCAGCAGCCTCGAGAACGACGTCGAAGGAGTCCTTCTCTTCAACTTCTTCAGCGACAGCAGGTGCGCCAGCAGCTGCAACAGCAACGGGAGCAGCAGCGGTAACTTCGAAGACCTCTTCGAACTTCTTAACGAAGTCGCTGAGCTCGATGAGGGTCAGTTCCTTGAAGGCCTCGATGAGGTCGTCGCTTGACATTTTCGCCATGATTTTCTCCTATATTTCTTAAGCTAATTAACCCGCGCGTTACTGCGCGGAATCCTGCTTCTCGCGCAGCGCGTCGACCGTGCGAACGGCCTGAGCGAGCGGTGCGTTGAACAGATAAGCGGCGCCGAACAGCGAAGCCTTGGCGGCTCCTGCAAACTTCGCGAGGAGCACCTCCCGGGTTTCAAGATCGGCGAGCTTGGTGACCTCTGCTGCGGTGAGCGCGTTACCGTCAAAGTAACCGCCCTTCACCACGAGGAGAGGGTTTGCCTTGGCAAAGTCACGCATAGCCTTCGCAACGGTGACAGGGTCTCCGTGTACGAATGCGATTGCAGATGGACCAACGAGCTCTTCGTCGAACGACGAAATGCCAGCGTTGTTCGCTGCGATCTTTGTCAGCGTGTTCTTCACCACGGCGTATGTTGCGTGCTCACTGATTGACTTGCGCAGCGTCTTAAGCTGGGCAACAGTGAGTCCGCGATACTCGGTTAGCAGGACGGCGGTCGAGTTGCGGAAAAGATCCGTAAGCTCGGCGACCGATGCTTCCTTGTTCGCCATGGTGCTCCCTAATGATTGATGTGTGTCTGCCTCAGAACCGCAGAAAGATGTCGTCAGGAGCACGGGGCTTTAAAACAAAAAGCTCCGGCCCTTCTGCACTAGCGCAGAGGCACGGAGCTGAGTTACGGCCAGAGCTGACCGGAAAACTACTTCATACACCTGCGCTGGCCTTCGTTTTCACGAACTTCGATCACACGCATTTTCATGCACGCGAACGACCTGCGGTCTTTGGCTTCCGTAAGAGTACGTGATTGAGGGCTCGGCTGCAACTTCGCAGGAGCAGCACTCAGACGACCGTCCCCGCCGCATCCCGTTACTGCCGTGCGACCGTCGGCAGTTCCACGCGAAACACGGTGTTACCGGGTTCGCTCGAGACTGAACTCGTTCCCCCCAACGACTCAACAACTGCCGAGACGATGGCCAGACCGAGCCCGGTGCTGCCGGCGGCGCGCGAGCGGGAACTATCACCACGCACGAAACGTTCGAACACCTTCGCCTGCAACTCCTCCGCAATTCCGGGGCCCGTGTCTCGCACCTCGATGATGGCGCGATCCCCCGTGGTGGAGAGGCTCGCGGTCACGCTCGTGCCCGCCGGAGTGTGGATGCGCGCATTCGCGAGAAGGTTGGCGACCACCTGGTGAAGTCGAGCACTATCGCCGTTGACGATGACCGCGTCATCCGGAAGCTCAAGCTCCCACTCATGATCGGGCCCCGCAACATGGGCATCCCCGACGGCTTCGATCAGGAGCCGTGAGAGGTCAACTGCGCGGTGCTCAACCGGAGCCGACTCGTCGAGGCGAGCCAAGAGCAGCAAACTTTCTACCAGCCCGGTCATGCGCACCGATTCGGATTCAATGCGCCCAATGGCGTGAGCGACATCATCCGGAATCTCATGGCCCCCACGTCGCGTCAGTTCGGCATACCCACGAATCGAGGCGAGAGGGGTGCGCAGCTCGTGGCTCGCATCCGCAACGAACGACCGCACCTTGTCTTCGCTTGCTTGCCGAGCAGTGAGCGCGGATGCCACGTGCTCGAGCAAGCGGTTGAGGGCCGAGCCCATCTGCCCGACTTCGGTTCGCGGGTCGGCGTCGTCGAGGGAAACTCGTTCAGCCAGCGCTACTGCTCCGCGGTCGAGTTGGAGCTCGGATACCCGTGTCGCGGTGTTTGCCACGCGCTCGAGGGGACGCAGAGCGAACCGGACGGCGATCGCACCGGCCACGGCGGCCACGGCGATCGCGAGGAGACCGATCCCCACTACGAGCATGGTGAGTTGAAAAACAGTAGCCCGCACGTCGGAGAGGGGAAGGCCGACGAGGAGCGAGTCGCCCGTCGTCGGGTCACTCGACACGATTATCCGGTAGTCGCCAAGGTCACCACCCAGCGATACCGTCACTGGCTCGTCGGTGATGGGAAGGGCAGCGAGCGTTGCACGCTGTTCTTCGGTCAGCGGGCCGGACGCGCCTTTATCGCCGAGAACTCCGGCGATCACGTCTCCCGAGCTGCTGATGAGCCCCGCGATGGTGCCAGCGCTTTGTCCAGGAACCGCCAGAAAGTCTCGTGCGGGCGGGCGCTGCTGGCCGACTTGGCCATCGCGCTTATCGAGCGCACCCTGAGAACGATTGGCGGCTGACGGCAGCTGAGCGTCGAGCCGGTCAATGAGGAAACCTTGCAACGCAATGACGCTCACGACACCAATAAGAATGGCGGCAAGTGCAATGAGCGCGGCACTTCCTAAGACAAGTCGTATGCGCAGGCTAAGGGGTGGCCGCCCGATTCCGGGGGCCTTGACCTCGCGCGGCCGAGTCATTCGGGCGCCCGCAACATGTAACCGACACCGCGCACGGTCTGGATCATGGGCGGTCCGAGTACATCCACTTTCTTACGGAGGTAGGAGATGTAGATCTCGACGACGCTGGCTTTACCCCCGAAGTCGTAGCTCCACACTCGGTCAAGAATTTGGGCTCGGCTGAGCACGCGGCGTGGGTTGCGCATGAGGTAGCGCAACAACTCGAACTCGGTGGCGGTGAGCTCTACGGGAGTGCCAGCGCGGCTAACTTCGTAGGTGCTCTCGTCGAGCGTGAGGTCGCCGACCTCGATGATGGGGTTCGACTCCCCCGCGATCGTCAGCGTCGAGCGGCGCAAGAGCGCCCGCAGCCGAGCTACCAGCTCTTCCAAACTGAAGGGCTTCGTCACGTAGTCGTCACCGCCCACCGTGAGGCCGGCGATGCGATCGTCGACTGAGTCTTTGGCCGTGAGAAAAAGGATTGGAGTCTGGATGCCATCCGCTCGCAGGCGAGACAAGACAGAGAGGCCGTCAAGGCCAGGAAGCATGATGTCGAGCACTACGACGTCGGGTTTGAACTCGCGGATGGTCGACAGAGCGGACGGTCCGTCGGATGCGAGTCGCACATCCCACCCCTCGTAGCGCAGTGCCATGGAGAGGAGGTCGGTAAGCGAATCTTCATCGTCAACTACCACCGCACGGATGGCAGTTCCGTCGGCGCGGCTGAGTCGCGGTTGCGCCTGAACCGCGGGGAGGTGGTGTGACTGGGTCATGGGTCTAGTTATTCGGAGTTTCCTATGAAATTTCTGAATGCGCGTACGCGTGGCCACGTTCATTGTGATTATTGGACCTTCTCAGCGGAATCACAGGATCGCCATAGTCCGCTGATAGAGACCGTTCCTAGCTTTGTCTCGACCACTTGCATCACCGCGCACCACCCGAGGAGACCCATGTTCGGAACCTATCTGTATCGAGAGCTCAGCAATCGACGCAAACAAACAGCAATTATCGCCGCCGGTATGGCATTGGCTATCGCACTCGTCATGATTGTCAACGGCGTCGCAGCAGGCGTTCGCGACGCGCAATCGACCGTGTTGGCCTCGGTCTACGGGGTCGGAACCGACATCACGATTACGCAAGAGCCTGCCCAAGGCGTCGAAGGAAACGACGGAGCCCCGGGCGCAGAGGGCGACCAAGCCCGCACCCAACCTCGATTCGAATTCGGCGCCGAGGACGGCGAAACCACCGATGGCACGACGGCGCTCAGCCAGTCCAGCCTCACCAGCGGCATTGCCAGCATCACCTTTGACGCGGATGCTCTCACCACAGCTTTGAGCCTCGACTCCGTTGCCACAGCCACCGCCACCCTCGCGCTCTCCAACGTGAGCTTCAGCGGTGAAGTTGCTACGCCGACCACAACTGACACCGGCGAAACCGCACCCGGCGGCGGAGCCCAACAGGGTGGCCGCGGCGGTCCCGATGGAGCTGGCGGAAGCGCCTTCAACGTCGACACCTTCACCGTAACCGGCATCGATGTAGCGGGCGAAAGCGTCGGCCCACTCACTTCCGTCGAGCTAGTAGACGGCCGCGCCTTCGAATCGAGCGACAGCGACGCCAACGTCGTGATCCTCGACACGAGCTACGCCACCACGAGCTCACTCGCCGTCGGCGACAGTCTGGAGATTGGTGGCGAAGAATTCGAAGTAATCGGAACCGTCACTTCAACCTCCGCTGACGCGACTACGGCATCCAATACCTACATTCCGCTCGACACCGCCCAGCGCGTTGCCGAGTTAGAAAACCAGATTTCGACCGTGTACGTTCAGGCGGCAAGCTCCACTGACATCGCCGCCGTTCAAACGGCATTGCAAACGGAATTGCCGGATGCCTCGGTGAAGACTCAGGAAGATCTCGCCTCGAGCGTTTCCGGCTCGCTTTCCACCGCTTCTGACCTCGTCGGAAAGCTCGGAACCTGGCTCTCGATCATCGTCTTGGCCGCCGCGTTCCTCATCTCGGTACTGCTCACGACCTCTGGCGTAGCCCGCCGCACCCGTGAGTTCGGAACACTGAAAGCCATCGGCTGGAGCAATGGCGCTGTCGTTCGTCAGGTCGCGGGCGAGTCGCTTGTGCAAGGTGCCATCGGTGGAGTGATCGGTGTGGCGATCGGACTTCTCGGCATCCTCGCCATTAATATCGCTGCTCCTGTGCTCAGCGCGAGCGCTACCGCGACCGCGACCACGGGCCAAGGTCCTGGCGCGGGTGGCGGAGGCGGAGGCAGCCGCTTTGGCGACGCTGCAACCACCGCCGTGGCGACGACCGACATCGCGCTGCAGATTCCCGTGACCTTCGGCATCATCGGCATCGCCGTTGCTCTCGCCATTCTCGGCGGACTCATTGCCGGTGCGTTCGGCGGCTGGCGAGCAGCACGACTCCGCCCCGCTGAAGCTCTCCGCAGCGTCGCCTAACCCCCCGAACCCTGCAGATCTCAAGGAGACTTTCTATGTACGAACTCAGCGAACTCACCAAAAAGTACGAAACGAAACGCGGCCCGATTAGCGCCCTGAACAAGGTGAGCTTGAGCATCCCCACCGGCCAAATGGTCGCCATTCAGGGACCAACCGGAGGCGGCAAGTCGACCCTGCTGCAGATGCTCGGAGCTCTCGAGCGCCCGACGAGCGGCACCGTCACCCTCGGGGGAGATGAGCTCTCCGCGATGCCTGACTCGCGACTGGCAGAAATTCGTGCGCGCACCATTGGCTTCGTCTTTCAAGGATTCAACCTCATCCCGACGCTCACGGCGCAGGAGAATGTGGAGACAGCGCTGGCCCCGCTCGGGCTGTCGAACCTCGACCGCCGTCTCCGTGCTCGCGCCGCGCTGGAAAAGGTCGGGCTTGGCGAACGACTAACGCACCACCCCTCCGAACTCTCGGGCGGTCAACAGCAGCGCGTAGCCATCGCTCGCGCGCTCGTGAAAGAGCCCAAGGTGCTTCTGGCAGACGAGCCCACCGGAAACCTCGACGAACAAACGCGCGACGAGATTATGGACCTGCTCGAGGGATTGTGGCGCGACGACGGGCTGACGCTGATTATCGTGACCCACGACTCGGCGGTCGCGAAGCGTGCCGAGCGACGGTTGCACTTGAAGCACGGTGGCGTCACCGAGAAGAAGTAGCGCAACGGCATTCCGCTGCGGGCGGCGCGTGAGGTTTAGCGCGTCGCCCCCGGTACGAGCCACTGGTCGCCACGAGCACGGATGCCGAGGGTGACGGCACGGGCTCCGATGTAGCCGAGGCCGAAAGCGAACCACAGGGCAACGACGGCGGCCGTACCGGTGAGGTTCGAGGAGTAAACCCACCACAACAGCGGCACGTACACCGCAAGGTTTACAAGCCCAGTGAGAGCGAGGTAGCGGGCATCCCCCGCCCCGATCAACACACCGTCGAGAACAAACACGAAGCCAGCGATCGGGATGCCGAGGGCCAGCACCGGCAGGAGTGCGGCCAGCCCGCTGCGCACGACAGGGTCTGAACTGAAGGCGAAACCGGCCCACGGCGACACCACGAGCATGACAAGCCCGAGCACGACTCCGCTGCCGATACCGAGCTCGACGAGTCGGCGAGTAATGGCACGGGCCTTGACGAGATCACTCGCGCCCAGCTCTTTACCGATCATGGCCTGACCGGCGATCGCCAACGCATCCAGCACAAAGGCGAGGGTCGCAAAGATTGTCAGAGTGATCTGCACGGTCGCAAGTTCGGGAACACCGATGCTGGTGGCAACCGCGATCGTCGCGAGCATCGCCGCGCGCAACGAAGCAGTGCGCAGCAGCAGCCACGCTCCGGCGTGCCCTGCCAGCAGCATCCCGCGACCGTGGGGCCGCACACGGGCACCTTCACGGCGCGCTAGCGTGACGAGCATCACGAGGTAGGCGGCGGCCATTCCCCAGCTCGCGACGACCGTACCGATGGCAGAACCCGCGACGCCCCAACCGAAGCCGTAGATGAACAGGGTATTGAGCAGGGCGTTGGAGATGAACCCCGCGACCGCGACGATCAGCGGAGTGCGGGTGTCTTGCAGTCCGCGAAGGAGTCCCGAGGCAGCGAAGGTGATGAGCATGGCCGGCAAGCCGAGAATCGAGATAGTCAAGTACTCGGTGGCGAAACCGACAATGCTGGGGTCAGGGTTGAACAGACTGATCAACCATGGCGCGGCGGGGATTCCCACTGCCACCAGGATGACGCCGAGCACCACCGCGAGCCAGACTCCGTCTACCCCGGCAGCGACAGCACGCGCGCGATTGCCCACCCCCAACCAGCGGGCAACGGCGGGCGTGGTGGAGTACGCCAAGAAAATGAGCAGACCAACCGCCGTTTGCAGCACCGCGCTTGCGACGCTCAACCCGCCGAGTTGTGCACTACCGAGATGCCCCACGAGGGCAGTGTCAGTGAGGAGAAAGATGGGCTCTGCAACGAGAGCGCCGAGCGCAGGAACGGCGAGACGGCGGATGTCTCGGTCGAGTGGAGAGCGGAGAAGCGACACGGCCTACTGAGCTGCCGAACTATCGCTCGCGTCAGGCGAGGGTGGAGTGGCCGGCGACTTTTTCTTGGCCGCCGGGGACGTCTTCAGCGCCGTTGGTCTCTTCGCGGCTGGTTTCTTCGCGGCTGGTTTCTTGACTGCCGTGTTCTTCGCCGCCGGGTTCTTCGCCGCCGGGTTCTTGGCGACTGGTTTCTTCGCGGCCGGAGCCTTCTTTGGAGCCGAGTTCTGAGCGCTCGGCTTCTTCGCCGCCGGAGTCTTCTTCGCCGCCGGAGTCTTCGGAGTGGGAGTCTTCTTCACCGTTGCCTTCGCCGACGCTGGAGTCGTCGCTGGACGCTCCTGCTCGACGGCAACAGTCGCTTCGCCCGCCTCCGGCCCGGCGTCCGCATCCGCATCCGCGGCCGCATCTGCAACCGCATCGACCGCGCCGGGAGCGGCATTCGTGACGGCCGACGCGATCTGGCTGTCACCGCCTCCAGCCTCAGCTTCAGCTTCAGCTTCAGCGCGACGCTCTCGACGTTCGTTCCGTTTACCGAGAATGGTCGGAACGAGCAGCGCCAACAAGACGACGATCACGGTCGTCACAATCAGCACCACCGATTGCACTGCACCCCGATTGGGTTGCGGGGTCTCGTCCACGACAGTGATGACACGCGACGACACGACGGGCTGATACGCCGTCAAGCTGGTCTCCCCCGCGACCTCGCTTGACCCTCGCACCAGAGGAGTGATTACTCCATCAACGAGGCTGAACCAGGCGCCCGTTTCGGGCTCGTGGATGAGAGTGGCATCGCTGTCAACGTCATCGAGCGCCAGCGCGGTACCGGGACTGCGGATGAAGTCGATCATCTCCGGCTCAACCGTTGCGGGGTCGAATCCGATAAGAGCAACCCCGACAGGCTCGTCGCCGATCATCACGGGGACTTTCCACCGATTGACGTACTGAACAGGAGTGTCGGTGGTGATGCCGGAGTGAAAATCTTGTGACCACAAGAAGACGCGGTCTATTTCTCCCAGCTCAATTCCTTCGGAGAAGTCGAGCCCCGTGCCACGCTGATCAACTCCGAAAAACTCCTCGAGTCTCTGAAGCAAGCCATCGTCATCCGTGGCGAACGCCGATACATCGGGCGGAAGCGAGCCCGTAGATGCCGACGTTTCTGCGGCGGGAACGATGGTCATCAGTGCGATCGCCAGCGCAGCCGCACCGGTCAGCCACCGACGGAGTCGGGGCGACGATGCTGAAGGGAGGGGCGCGGCTCGCATTCGCCTAGTCTGCCAGTTCGCACCGGCAATTCCTGCCCCAACCGGCCGCCCCGCGCCGGTTGGTCACGGCGGTTCCCCCGTCTTGCGCACGGGGCCACCACAGTTTCACTCTAAAGAGGGAGAATAGAACCGTGACCATGCAACCCGAACTCGATCTCTGGGAGCCGATAGCGCCCAATCATCGTGACCGCATCGTCGCCCGCTCCGAAGATCGCGTTGCTTGGCTCCGCGCCCGCAGTCGCGGTGTGACTGCCACGGATGCCGCCCGCCTCGCCACGGAGCAATCGTTACGCTCCGTGGCAGAAAGTAAGTTGCTCGGCTCTGGTTTCTCGGGAAACGCGTTCACTGATCATGGTCGCGCGCGGGAACCAGAAATCGCGCGCTGGGTTCTTGGCGAACACGGCATCCAGTCAAGCTCCGCGCTGTACCACGCGCACGATGAGCCCCTCCATCTCGCGACCCCGGATGGCGTCTCGATGATCGATGGCTCGCTGATTCTGTCTGAGATCAAGACAACGGCGAAAGCCTGGCGCAGCATTCCACGTTCTTATCTTCGGCAAGTGTGGTGGCAGCAGTACGTGCTCGGCGCGGACCGCACCCTCGTGGTGTGGGAACAGCACACTGACTTTGTGCCGACCTACGCCGCACCAAAGTGCCAGTGGGTAGATCGCGATGAGAACCAGATTCACACACTAGTGGGGCTCGCCGATCGCCTGCTCGACCTCATGCGCGCGCCGTAGTCTCACGCACCGTAGCCTCACGCACCGCAATCGCGAACGGTCCCGTTCTCACGACCGCGGAGGCCGCCTCAGTGCCCGTGCGGCTATCACTGTTCCGAGCATCATGAGCCACGCGATGGCGATCGTGGTGGCGACAAACTCAAGCCTGCTGCCCAGCCCGACTTGGAAGCGGAAGAGCGAGAAGAGCCCGCCCGTTCCGGCAATCACAGCGACGGCGATCGCGGTACCAATCGACAGCCGAGCGAGCACCTTGTGTTCGCGAGCGAAGGAGGTTTGGATCATGGCCCAGCAGGCCGCCGCGAAAGCGAGCACCGCTGCGAGGGTATGGCCGAAATCTTGCCACGTAAAGCTCGGTCCATACGGCAGCGGACAGCCCGACGTGCAGGTCACTTGCGATGCCACGAGGAAGAAGGCGCATCCCACCCAGAGCGATAGCGCGGGTGAGCCGAAGGACAACACCGGCGGCCAGGATCGAACACGGCGCGCGGCCCAGGCCACAGCGGAACCGCCGAACACAATAAGCAACAGCGCTACCTCGAAGATGGCGGCCGTGGGCTCGCCCTCTGCCCCCAACTCACTGACATAAAGCTCACGCGGAATCGTGAGCCGTGATGCCCAGATGAGAATCAACGCAACGCCCACTGCGATGCTGCCCACCACCGCAGTGAGGCCCTCCAGCGTCTGCTGCGCGATGCGCGGCGAAGCGAGAGTCGTCATGAGGTCATGCCGGAATCAGCTAACAGAGTGAGCTGGCGCACAAAATCGTCTTCCCAGCGCCCACCAACGAGAAACTTCTTGGTGCCGACGAGCTCGAATCCCATCTTTTCGTAAAAGCGGTTGGCTCGCGCATTCTCTTGATTGACCCCGAGCCACACCGCAGCAAATTCACGGTCACGCGCCCAGTCAATGCCCGCGGAGACGAGTGCAGCCGCTGACCCCGAGCCGTGAAATTGACCCAGGACGTAGCACTTGCTCAGTTCGACGGTTGGCCGAACGGTGAGCGCAGCCGCGACATCGGGATCTGTGGGTTCATCTACGCAGAACATCACGTACCCCGATGCTTCGCCATCGACCTCGGAGATCAGAATTTCGCGAGAAGAGTCGTTCAGATACTGCGTGAAGGAGTTCGCCGAGAGGTGTTCAGAGATGAACGCGGCGATGCCCTCGGCGGTCGTGCCCGGAGGGCAGGCCAGCGGAAAGGTCTGTCGCGCGAGTTCATGCAGCAACTCAGCATCCGACTCAAACGCGCGTCGAATCAGAGTGGTCACAGCGCTCTCCTTGCGGGGGAATGCAAAAACGGGGATCGGCAGAAGCCGACCCCCGTTTTCATAAGCAGTATTAGATCGAGTTTACGTCGACCGGAATGCCAGGACCGAAGGTGGTCGAAACCGTAGCCTTCGTGATGTAGCGACCCTTCGAGGAGCTGGGCTTAGCGCGAAGAACCTCGTCGAGCGCTGCCTTGATGTTCTCGTCAAGCTGCTCAGCGGTGAAAGCAGCCTTGCCCACGATGAAGTGAACGTTGGAGTGCTTGTCAACGCGGAATTCGATCTTTCCGCCCTTGATCTCCGAGACAGCCTTTGCGGTGTCAGGAGTAACCGTGCCGGTCTTCGGGTTAGGCATGAGGCCACGGGGACCAAGAACCTTACCCAAACGACCAACCTGGCCCATGAGCTCAGGAGTCGAAACTGCAGCGTCGAAGCTGGTGTAACCAGCGGCTACCTTCTCGATGAGCTCCGAGCCACCGACCTCGTCAGCGCCAGCAGCGATAGCTGCCTCTGCTGCGGGACCGGTTGCGAAAACAATAACGCGAGCAGTCTTACCCGTGCCGTGAGGCAGGATAACGGTGCCACGAACCATCTGGTCAGCCTTGCGAGGGTCTACACCCAAGCGAAGAGCGACCTCAACGGTGGAGTCGAACTTCTTCGAAGCCGTCTCGCGAGCAACTGATACAGCCTCAGTGGGCGTGTAGAACTTGCCCTCTTCGATCTTTTCAGCGGCGGCCTTGTATGCCTTGGAATTCTTGGACATTATGCCTCCACCGTGATTCCCATCGAGCGAGCGGTGCCCGCGATGATCTTCATTGCGCCGTCGATGTCGTTGGCGTTGAGGTCAGCCATCTTCTGCTCGGCGATCGTACGAACCTGGTCTTTAGTGAGCTGCGCAACCTTGACGGTGTGCGGCGTGCCCGAACCCTTTGCAACTCCAGCAGCCTTCTTGATGAGCTCTGCTGCCGGCGGGGTCTTGAGGATGAACGTGAATGAACGGTCCTCGTACACGGTGATCTCAACCGGGATAACGTTTCCACGCTGTGCCTCGGTTGCGGCGTTGTACGCCTTGCAGAACTCCATGATGTTAACGCCGTGCTGTCCCAGCGCAGGCCCGATGGGCGGTGCGGGGTTAGCGGCGCCGGCTTGGATCTGAAGCTTAATCAGACCTGTAACCTTCTTTTTCGGTGCCATTGTGTTTCCTTTTCAGTACGAACTGACCCGTGTGGCCAGCTCTCCCGCACCCGGAGGGCGCGGTGGTTTTTTAGGAGCCGAAGCTCTTAAAGCTTGGTGACCTGGTCGAAGCTGAGCTCGACCGGAGTCTCACGCTCGAAGAGGGAAACCAGAACGATGAGCTTTCCGCTCTCCGCCTTGATCTCGCTGATCGAACCGGGAAGGCCTGCGAAGGAACCTTCCTTGATGGTGATGGTCTCGCCGATTTCGAAGTCGATCTCTGCCGGAATGGAGCGTGCAGCGGTCTTGCTCTTCTGCGATGCACCCTTAGGAAGCGGAGCTTCAACGATCTCTACGAGGCTCTTCAACATGTTGAACGCCTCTTCAAAACGAAGCGGAACAGGGTTGTGAGCGTTGCCCACGAAGCCCGTAACACCAGGGGTGTGACGAACAACTGACCAGCTGTCTTCGTTCAAGTCCATGCGAACCAGAACATAACCGGGGATGCGAACGCGGTTTACGAGCTTGCGCTGGCCGTTCTTGATCTCAACGACATCTTCCATCGGCACCTCGACCTGGAAGACGTAATCTTCCATGGCCATGGAAACCTTGCGGTTTTCGATGTTGTGCTTGACGCGCTTTTCGAAGCCGGCGTAGGAGTGGATGACGTACCACTTGCCAGGCTGCAGGCGTAGATCCATACGGAACTCGGCGTAGGGATCAACCTCTACCTCGTCCTCAGGTGCAGCAGCACCCTCAGTGGCGTGGGCTTCAGCGTCGTCGGTTGCTTCGTCATCAGTCGCGGCAACGGAAGCGTCGGCCTCGGCAGCGTTATCGATATCGAGCGCGTCGTCTACTTCAGCGTCAGCTTCAGGGTCGACTGCGGCATCCAGAGCCTCAAGAAGCCCAGCAAGGTCGGCGTCGACATCAGCCGAGTCGCTCTCGATGTGCATTGCCTGGTGCTCGGCGGAGTCTTCTGAACGCTCTGCCTCAGCCAGGGTGTTGCCCGTCTGCGCCTCATCCTCCTCGGAGGACTGCTCTGCTGCCGTAGCAAGCTCGGAGTCTTCGTGGTGGTTCTCGGACACTAAATCTCTTTTCGTTACTCTGCAGTGCGGCCGTAGCCGCTGCGGTTTGTGAAGGGCCTAGACCACAAGGTTGGGATCGCCGAACAAGAAGTTCACCAAGGCGCTGAACCCAAAGTCGAGGCCGGAAACGATGCCCATCATGATGATCACGAAGATAAGAACAACGAGAGTGAAGCTGACCAGCTCGCGCCGGGTCGGAGTCACAACCTTCTTGAGTTCGTTGATTACTTGGCGAATGAAGAGTGCCATGCGGCCGAAGGGTCCACGACGTTGCGCGCTCTCCTTCTTCGCCTTGGCGACGACGTCCTCGCTGGGCTCGTCTACGTCTTTCTTGGCCACTCTTAGATACCTTCCGATACTTCGGCTTGCTCGACCCATTCCGCGAAACACGGACCGGGACTTGCAGGGCGGACAGGACTCGAACCTGCAACCTGCGGTTTTGGAGACCGCTGCTCTACCAATTGAGCCACCACCCTTTGCAAGAGACGTAAATCTCTTACCCACACTTTCGCACAAACACACCGCAACATCCACATTGTGAATTGAGGAGCAGGCGCGCGAAAGTATCGCAGTTATCAACTACCTGAATAAGTGTACGTCATCCTGAGCCGTCTCGCAGTTCGCACTCCCCGCGCGAGCGTCCAATACAGAAAACCCCCAGAAAACGGCTCCTGGTCGGGCTCAGAAAAAGTTTTCAAGAAAGTTCATAAACCCGCGTCATAACCGAGGGGGGTCTCGGTCTCTCTATACAAGCGGGGCGAACCAACCCTTCTTATTCGGGCATAACCAGCAACACCATTCGGGCAACACCACGCGAGACATAACCATCTCGCCGCACAACTAAAAAACCAGCACCACCACATGGGCAAGCGAAGCTGAGATCAGGCAGTAGTTCGTGGCACAACCCTCAAGTTGGCCTCACCGTCGAGACAGCTTCCTTATCCACACAGGATCAGGAAGGTACCAGTCGTGTTTACACAACACATCCCGCGCACTGGGAAGCCAGTCGGGAAAAGCATCCACACCGCAGGAGTCCGTTTCGGAGCGGCTCTCGGAACCATGGCCCTTATTTCGGGCATCACATTCATTGCACCCGTTGCTGCCAGCGCAGAAGAGTCCAACGGAGCCTCGTACGCTTACGCAGAATTCCTTTCCGGCAACGTGCTGGGAACGAATCTTGGCGACGTCGCCGGCCTCGGCCAGGTAGTCGCCAGCAACGACGGTAGCCAGCCGCGACAGGTTCAGCGCGATCCGCTGACCGTTGATGTTCTCGGCGCTACGGTGCTCCACCAGCCTGGCGGTCTGCAGCTTCCCCTGCTCGATGTTGTGGATGCCGGGGTCGTCAATCAATACGCTCAGGCAGACAAGAACGGTGAATCATTCGCCGCTACCGGCGCCATCCAGGATGACGGCGGTATCGGTGTCGGCAGCGTCGGCTCTGGCCCCGCTGGCGATCTCACGCTCGATCTCGATCGCCTGCTCACCAACGAGTTCGCGTCGGTGCTTACCGATCTCACGCTCGAGCTCGGCGCTGTTGCCGCTCGCGCTGACGGAAACATGACGTCGGCATCCGGCGACTACACCCTCGCGGATGCGACACTGAGCTTCTCCAGCCCCGCGATCAGCAAGCTCACCAGCAAGGTCAACAACGCGCTCAGTAGCGTCGACGGCAAGCTGGCGAACTTAGGCACCGACAATGGCGTGCTCGGCAATTCCATTGATGACGTACTCGACCCCGTTCTCGGAGTCGTGGGCTCGTCGGCCGACGTCAAGGTAGTGATTGACGCCGATCTTCAGGGTGCAGTCGACTCACTTCTCACCAGCAAGTACGGCAGCGGGGCGGTGCGCTTCGATCTCGAGACAGGTTCGGTCGTCGTCGATCTCGAGGCTCTTCTCGGCGGCGAACTGAACAACCTGGCTCCCAACACCGAGCTACTGACGGATGCCGTGATCAACAAGATCCTCAACGGCATCACTGAAACTGTCGCCGATCTCGCTGACGACATCGTCGACCGGGTAGAAGTTGCCCTGCGCAACTCTCGCGTGAGCGTCTCGGCAAAGCTCAATCTGCTCACCGCTCAGAAAGCCGCAGAGAAGAAGGAATGTGTTGACACGGAGATCCCGATCATCGGCGACATCATCACCGAAAAGCTCGTCACGGTAGACATCCTCGATGAGGTTGTCGGCGACGAGGGCTTGCTCGGTGGTTTACTCGGCGGCGTGGTCGGCGGCGTCACCGGTGGAGCTACCGGCGGCACAAAGCAAGTACTCCAAAAGGTCGTCACCCAGGGCGTCATCGGGCACACCACCAAAACGGTGTGCAGCATCGTGAAGTCTGCGTTGCCCGACCTGCGCAGCACCGTAGACGTCAGCATCGTCGGAACCGTCGACGGGCTTATCAACGGCACGGCAACCACGGCGAAAACCAACATTTCGCTTCTCGGCGGAACGGTCAAGACCAACCTCACCGTTGACGCGCTGATCAGCAGCCTCGGCAAGAGCCTCAACACTTCGCTCTTCTCGAACGGTGGCGTCGTGACGTCGCTGGTCAACAGCCTCAACACGGGCCTCGTGAACCCGGCTGTGACCGGTCTTCTCGGAGATTCGAGCGTTGCGACCGTTCTTCGCAACCTGGTATCGATCAAGGTCAACGTGCAAGAACGCTTGACCTCCACCGGCACCGTCAAGGGTGAGATGTTTAGCGAGACCGCCGTGCGCGTGGCAGTCGGCAGCGGAAACGTTGCCACCGTGAACGTTGCTCGCGCCGTGGTCGGACCGAACGTTCAGACCGTCGTTGACCCCGGATGCACGCAGAACTGTGGCCCCGGAACCGGCGGAGGGACCGAAGATCCTGACTGCACCGAAAACTGTGGCTCACCCACCGCCGCCTGCGTTGGTTCCTGCCTCGTCAGCGGCTCAGAGGATCTCCTCGATCTTCCGACCTATGCCCTCGGTGGGCAGCTCGCATATACCGGAGCCGGTGTTGCGACTCTCATCGCCCTCATCGTCGCGTTGTTGGCAGCGGGTGCCTACTTCGCGCGTCAAGGTTACCTACGTACACACCCCACGTCCGAGCTCTAGGACAGCGTAGATAACCTACAGCGGCCGGAGCTGGTCAGTCCCCCCAGGATTACTGCTCCGGCCGCTTCTCTCTGCCCATCCACACGGGCAAAGCCGTACACTTGAGGGGTGACCTCACCTCGCCTCTCTGCCAGAATTTCCGCCATCGCTGAGTCAGCCACCCTCAAGGTGGATGCCAAGGCCAAGTCGCTTCTTGCGGCCGGGCGGCCCATCATCAGCTACGCGGCGGGCGAGCCCGACTTCGCGACCCCCGCGAACATTGTGGAGGCGGCATCCGCTGCGGTGCTCGACCCCAAGAACCACCGCTACACGCCCGCAGCCGGACTGCCCGAACTGCGTGAGGCAATCGCCGCCAAGACGCTGCGTGACAGCGGCCTCGAGGTGGGGATCAACCAGGTTGTTGTCACCAATGGTGGCAAGCAGGCCGTGTACCAAGCCTTTGCAACTCTCGTTGACCAGGGCGATGAAGTTATCGTTCCTACCCCGTACTGGACCACCTACCCCGAAGCGATCAAGCTCGCCGGTGGCACCATGGTCGAAGTTTTTGCTGGCGCAGACCAGGGCTACCTCGTCACCGTGGAACAGCTCGAAGCAGCTCGCACGGAGAACACCAAGGTGCTGCTCTTCGTTTCGCCCTCGAACCCCACCGGTGCCGTGTACACCCCTGAGCAGACCAAAGCCATCGGCGAATGGGCGCTCGAGCACGGCATCTGGGTGATCAGCGATGACATCTACCAAAACTTGGTCTACGACGGAGTGCGCGCAGTCTCGATCGTGGAGGTTGTTCCGGCGCTCGCCGACACCACCATCCTCGTGAACGGTGTCGCCAAGAGCTATTCGATGACCGGCTGGCGCCTCGGCTGGATGGTCGGCCCCGTCGACGCCATGAAGGGCGCTGCAAACCTGCAGTCGCACCTCACGAGCAACGTCTCCAACATTTCGCAGCGCGCCGCAATCGAAGCATTGACTGGCCCGCAAGATGCCGTGGAAGAAATGCGCCTGGCCTTCGACCGTCGCCGCAAGCTCATGGTCTCGGAGCTCAATAAGATCGAGGGCATCAATTGCCCGACGCCGCAGGGTGCGTTCTACGTCTACCCGGAGGTCTCGGGCCTGCTGAACCGCGAATGGGCTGGAGTCACCCCGACCACGAGCCTCGAACTCGCCGACCTCATCCTCGAGAAGGCTGAAGTTGCGGTCATCCCCGGAGAAGCCTTCGGCCCGAGCGGCTACCTTCGCCTCTCGTACGCCCTCGGCGACGACGCACTTCTCGAAGGCGTTCAGCGCCTTCAGAAACTCTTTAGCTAAAACCACATACCGCCTCCGTTGCGGTGGAGGAATTTATGGATGCTGCTGCCAGTGCTGCTGACCGGTTGACCACGGCGTTGACTGACGCCCAGCCATCGCAGCGGCTTCAGGCTGCCATGTCGGCCGGAACCCACCCGCGAGACGAATTCGTTCGCGTGCTGCTCGAGCGGTGCGCGATCGAACCCGATCTCAACGTTCGGGAGACGCTCACGTGGGCGTTGATGCGGCATCCGTCGTCGGTGACTGTGCCACTACTGGTGTTGGAGACCCGATCGGGAACCGCGCAGGCGCGCAGCCAAGCACTCCACACGCTGTCGAAAATCGGCGACCCCGCCGGCTGGGAAGCGATCACTCCCGAGGTGCTGAACGACTCCGACGAGAATGTCGCGCGCACCGCCTGGCGAGTGGCAACGGTGCTCGTTCCCGAGGGAAGTGAAACGGAGTTGGCGGCGCTGCTCGTGACGCATCTTGGGAGCGGCGGGCACGACGCCAGGATGAGCCTCAGTCGGTCACTGGTGACGCTCGGTGATCATGCTGCTGTGCTGCTCGAGGAGGTCGCCGACAATGGATCCGGGGATGCACGACTGCACGCCCTGACCACCGTAGTGCTGCGGCAATCCCCCGACGACGGCTACGAAGCTGCGCTCTTTGATGCGGAGCTTCGGTTGCTGCTGGCGGATGCCGCGGCGCCCGAAGGCCTGGATGCCGGCGCCGGCGCGGACGCGACTGCGGACGCTGATGCGACCGACAACGCTGACGACAGCAGCGAAGACGACGAGTAGCCGCTAGCGGCCCGGCAATTCGACGGTGATGGTGGTTCCGCCGTAGCCGTTGGCCTGATCGCGACCCTCGATTGTCACTTCTGTGATGTCCTCAGAGATCTCAACGCCCGCCTGCGTGCGCGTGAACGGCTGCTCGCTCGCGTGATCGTGCGAGAGAGTGTGCTCGCCAAGCACTGTGCCGTCGGGCGCAAGCACGTGCCAGCCGTCGGCGTACTGTTCCGGGGTGTCATACGCCGAACTGATGGTGACCGCGAAGTCAAAGAGGTTGGTGCCCGCAGGGGTGACCGCTACCTCCTCCACATCAGGGAAGAACGTGGCCGCGTCAGGGCTTGAGCTGGCCGGCGGTGTTGTGCTGAGTTCACTCGTGTTACTCGAGGTGCTCGGCGAAGAGCATCCCGTGACCACGAAGGTGACGGCGAGTGCGAGCGCAGCAAGAGCAGTGGTTCGAGTGCCGGCCGGCGAGATCATGACTCGACCGTAGCGGCGAAGGCTGAGTACCCGCGGCATAGAGAAGGGCGCGGCAGTCCCCCAACAACCCCGCAATCGAAACTGCGCCGTTGTGGCGCATCAACCGATCGGTTGATCACGCTCTAACCGACTGCACCTGTCGCCCAGGGCCCGGACAGGCGACGATAGAAGCATGAACACCACCGCTCCCGTCGTGCAGGTCGAGGATCTGCGCAAAACCTACGGTTCTTTTGCCGCTGTTGACTCGGTCAGTTTTGAGATTCAACGCGGCGAAACCTTTGCCCTGCTCGGCCCGAATGGGGCAGGCAAGTCGACCACGATCGAGATCTTGGAAGGGTATCGGGATCGAACCAGCGGCAGCGCGAGCGTGCTCGGCGTCGACCCCGGCAAGGGCGGTCTCGACTGGAAAGCACGCCTTGGCATTGTGCTGCAGTCCACCGGCGAGAGCGGCAACGTGACGGTGCGCGAACAACTCACCCACTTTGCTGGTTACTACCCGAACCCCCGCACGGTCGACGACGTGATCGCGGCGGTGGGCCTCGAGGCCAAGGCCAGCACCCTGATTCGCAAGCTCTCCGGTGGGCAACGACGACGAGTGGATGTCGCGCTCGGCATCATCGGCAACCCCGAGTTGCTCTTTCTCGACGAACCCACCACGGGCTTTGACCCCGAGGCGCGGCAGCAGTTCTGGCAACTGATTCGCTCACTCAAGGCGGAGGGAACCAGCATCCTGCTCACCACCCACTACCTTGACGAGGCTGCCCAGTTGGGCGACCGCGCCGGAGTCATTGCGGGCGGAAAGATGATTGACATCGGTGCCATCGATGAGCTCGGTGGGGCCGAAGCTCGGGTGCCGATCGTGCGGTGGCGCGAGAACGGAGTGCGTCGCGAAGAACGCACCCACACCCCCGGAGCGGTGGTGGCCGCCCTCACCGCTGACGGCTCCGAACCGGCCGGGCTAGAGATCATCCGCCCGAGCCTCGAAGACATTTATCTGCAGTTGGTCTCAGACCACGCGCACACTCGCGCAGAGGAGAACGCACGATGAGCACTACACCCCCCCGCGCCCACCCCCAACACTGTCTCTCCCGCGCCGCGGGCCGTTCAGAAGAGCAGCCTCGCTACGAGTCTCAGCCGCAACCTGACGCTCGGCTTCAGCCGCATCAAGTACGAAGTGCGGGCCTACTTCCGCCAGGGTGACTCGGTCTTCTTCACCTTCCTCTTTCCCGTCGTCATGCTCACGATCTTCGCCCTCGCCTTCAGCGAGCAGAACTTTGGCACCGAAGACGAGCCCCTCACCGCCGCTGCTTTCTACCTGCCCGGGATGCTCGCCGCCGGCCTGCTCCTGAGCGGCCTGCAGAACATGGCCATCGACATCGCAATGGAACGCAGTGACGGAACGCTCAAACGATTCGCCGGAACACCGCTGCCGATCATGAGCTACTTCATCGGCAAGATCGGCCAAGTCTTCGTAACGGGCGTGCTGCAAGCCACCCTCGTGATCGTGGTCGCGAGCGTCGCGTTCGGCGTGGAACTGCCGAGCGAAGCAAGCAAGTGGCTGACCTTCGCGTGGGTCTTTGTGCTCGGTGTCACGACATCCGCCGTGCTCGGAATCGCGCTGAGCGCGCTTCCCCGCTCGGGCAAGAGCGCCACCGCCGTCGTGATCCCCATTGCTCTCGTGCTGCAATTCATCTCGGGCGTCTACCTCGGGTTCTCACTGCTGCCCACCTGGCTGCAGAACTTCGCGAGCATCTTCCCGCTCAAGTGGATGGCGCAGGGAATGCGCGAAGTGTTCCTCCCCGCGAGCTTCGAAGTAATGGAGCAGTCCGAGAGCTGGAACCTGCCCGGCGTCGCCATCGCAACCGGAATCTGGCTCGTGTTCGGCCTGATCGTGACGCGCCTGACCTTCCGCTGGATCCGCAAGGATAGCTAAATGGGTTTCGTTCGCTGGATGAGCATTGCGGTGACCGTCACTACGGCGGTCATGGCAGTGCTCATCATCGGCTCCGGCGGCTATAGCTCGGGGACCAAGACGGGCGCCGGGATTGCGTTGGCAGCTTTCGCACTCGCCTGGTTCACGCTCGGCATTCGCTCGCAAACTAGCCGACTGGCCGCCTTCGCTTTCGTGACCGCGCTCGTCATCACGGTAGGGGTGGCCGTAGCGTTCATGCCCGTGATGGCCACGCTGCAAGCTCTCGCCTACCCACTGGTGTGGGTGATCTCCGAACGCACCCGCAACGCGATTATCAGCAACGTTGCGCTCGCTCTCTCTGTGGGAGTTGGCTCAGTCATCAACATGGGGCTCAGCGTTGAAGCCCTCCTCTACAGCGGCACGGTCACCGCGCTCTCCCTCATCTTCAGCCTCGCGCTCGGCCTCTGGATCACCCAAATCTCGAAACTCAGCGACCAACGCCACGACCTTGTACTTGAGCTGCAGTCCACCCGCAATGAGCTCGCCGCCATCAGTCGGGATGCCGGCGTCTCCAGCGAACGCGAGCGGCTTGCCCGCGAAATCCACGACACCATCGCGCAAGACCTCACCGGACTAGTACTCGTAGCCCAAAGAGCTCAGCGCGAACTGGACAACAACAATGCTGCCGGCGCAGCCGAACAGCTTGAGCTGATCGAAGACAGCGCCCGCGCAGCACTCGCGGAGGCGCGCGCACTAGTTACGGCATCCGCTCCCGTAGGGCTCACGGGCGACGGCATCACGAGCGCGTTGACCCGGCTTGCTGCGCGCTACAGCCGCGAAACTCACCTGACCGTGACCGTGGAAGCCGCGGGGTTACCCGCGATCGCCCGCGAAACAGAAGTAGTCGTGCTGCGGTGCGCTCAAGAAGCCCTCGCCAATGTGCGCAAGCACGCGAACGCCACTCGCGCGACGATTCTGGTCACTGCTGACGAGGCTGGGCTCGCGGTTACCGTGACGGACGATGGCACTGGCTTCGACCCCTCCACCGCTCACACCGGCTTCGGGCTCGAAGGAATGAGCGAACGCTTGGCACTCGTGAACGGCCGTCTTGACGTTAATAGTTCGCCCGCCGGCACCACCGTGCACGCCACCATCCCGAAGGAAGTTTTCGCATGATCCGTGTTGTGGTGGCCGACGATCATCCCATCGTTCGCAGTGGAATCGTTGGGCTACTGAGCTCAGCGGATGACATCGAAGTCGTCGGCGAAGCCAGCGACGGCACCCAGGCGGTCACCTTGGCCACGCAGCTCTCCCCCGACGTCGTGCTCATGGATTTGCGCATGCCCGGCCTCGGAGGCGCCGAGGCAACCGCGCAGCTCGTCGCCGCACGCCCCGACGTGCGCGTGCTCATTCTCACGACCTACGAATCAGACGAGAACATTCTCACTGCGATTGAGGCGGGCGCGAGTGGCTACCTGCTGAAGGCGGCACCCGAGGACGAGATTTTGGCGGGGCTGCGTTCAGTCGCCCGCGGCGAGGTTGCGCTCGCCCCCTCTATTGCGGCGCTGCTCGTGAACCGCATGCGCGAACCCGCGAAGGTGTCGCTGAGCGATCGTGAAACTCAAGTGCTCGCTCTCGTGGCAGCGGGCAATAGCAACCGAAAGGTCGCCGCCGCTTTGTTCGTGAGCGAGGCGACCGTGAAGACCCACCTCATCCACGTGTTCGAGAAGCTCGACGTGAAAGATCGCACGCGGGCGGTGACGAAGGCGATGGAGTTGGGGCTGCTGCCCCGCACCCACTAGGGCAATGTGGCCGCTGGACCAATGTGACCGCTAGGCCAGCTCAACTCCAACAGCGACCGGCTCGGGCTGCAAGTGGATGCCGTAGCGGCTAAGCACGCACGCCCCGATGTAGCGGGCGAGCTCTGCTACCTCTGCGGCGTCGGCACCGGTGCGGTTGACGATCGCCAAGCTGTGCTTAGTGGAGACGGCCGCGCGTGAGCCGGGCAATCTGAAGCCCTTCTTGACGCCAGCATTCTCGATGAGCCAAGCTGCGCTGAGTTTGACGAGGCGCGGCTTGGGCGCGGGCGGCGGTGCTGGTTCTTGGCCGAGCGGAACCACAACGTCGGTAACCGGATCATCGTCGATGACCCAGCGGGGGGCATCCGCCGGAAGAGCACGGGCGATATGTTCGGGCACGATCGGGTTGGTGAAGAACGAACCACAACTGGCTGAGTCTGGCTCGTTGGGGTCGAGCACCATGGCTTTGGAGGCTCGGAGGGCGAGCACGGTGTCGCGCACCTGTTGCACGGGTACGCGGTCGCCGACGTTCACGCCGAGCGCGGTGGCGAGCTGTTGATACTGCACGGTGCTTTCGGGCGAGGCCGTGAGGGTCAGATACACGGCGAGGACGACCCCGGCGCGCCCCTCTTTGATCACTGAGTTGCGGTACCCCAGCTCGAGTTCGGTGGTCGAGAGGTGAACGAATTCGCTGTTGTCGTAGTCGAGAAAGTCGATGCCGTCGAGCACACTGGCAACTTCTTGGCCGTAGGCGCCGATGTTCTGGATGGGCGCAGCGCCCACCGATCCGGGAATGCCACTGAGCGCTTCGAGTCCTGCCCAGCCACGCGAAACGAGGCGCGCGACCAGGCCGTCCCACGGCTCTCCGGCTTGCACGCGAAGGGTGAGCGAGGTCTCGGTCTGGGAGACGAGCTGGATGCCGCGGGTAGCGATGTGAATGACGGTGCCATCGAATCCTTCATCGCTAATGACCAAGTTGGAGCCGCCCCCAATGAGCAGCCATTCGTCACCTCGGGCCCACACGTCTCGCATAGTCGCGAGCAACTCTTTCTCGGAGGCGGGACGAAGCAACGTGTGCGCCGGCCCTCCTACCTTGATGGTAGTGAGGTCGGCGAGCGACACGTTGTACTGCGGCGCGGTGCTTTCGCTGGGGGCGGTTTCGGTCATTTGTTGAGTTTGACCCTCACTTGTGATTTTCCGAGCACGGTCTGGTTGGCGGCACTGACGGTGAGATCGATGCGAGTTACATCGTCTTCGATGGCGCCGACTTTGGCGGTGACGCTGACAGTGATTCCACCGTTGCCGTCAACGACGACGGGGCGCGTGAAGCGCACACCGTATTCGACAACTTCGCCGCGGCCATCCATCCAATCGATGACGGGCTGAACGGCGAGACCCATCGTGAGCATGCCGTGGGCGAGGACGCCGGGCAGACCGACTGACTTCGCGACGTCGTCACGGTAGTGGATGGGGTTGAAGTCTCCGGATGCTCCCGCGTAGCGCACGAGCGAGAAGCGGGTGAGGGTGACTTTGCCGGTGATGAGTTCTTGCCCGACGGTGAGGTCGCTCATTCTGTGCCTCTCATGACGAGTACGGAGGTTGCGGTGACGACGTGGTTGCCTTCGGCATCACTAATGGCGGTGTCGGCGGTGATCATGTCGTTGCCACCGAGCGATTTGATGCTCGTGACAGTGAGGATGGCGGTGAGCTCGTCACCGGCGACGATCGGCCGCGTGTAGCGAAATTTCTGTTCTCCGTGCACGATGCGGGAGAAGTCGATGCCGGTGTCGGGGGCGGCCAGCATGAGGGCAAGGCCTGCTTCTTGGATGACGACGGCGAAGGTGGGCGGTGCGACGACATCCGCATAACCTGCTGCTTTGGCCGCCTCAGGATCGTGATTGAGGGGGCTTTGGGCGAAAACTGCACGAGCAAACTCGCGTACTTTTTCGCGCCCGACAAGATATGGCGTGGTGGGCGGGAAGACCCGACCTTCTAGTTCTTTATTCACTGGCACGGGTACCAGTTTAGGCAGTGTTGAGCGTTCTGCACGTTAAAGAGTGAAGCCCCGGGAGACCGTAAGGTCTGCCGGGGCTTCAGGAGTTCTGTGAGGCGTTAGCTCAGTAAATTTTTACTGGCAGCTGTCGCACTGCAGAAGATCCATTGGGTCGACGGGAATTGCGTATCCGCCAACAGTGTCGTTTTCGTTATCCATTCGAACCTCCTTAAAGTCTTCTCGAAGTTTACCGGCGGTTTGTCGGAGATTTCACTATATATGGGTAATGACACCCATGTCATTACCCCAGATGTAGTGTCGCGGCGTGTCGGCCAACTTTATTTAAATCTACTCGTGACCCCCGACATTTCTTCGAACGGCAGGCCCCGATCCGCCCCCGCAACGAGGAGACTTGCCCGGCCCCCGTTGGTATTACGGTGGAGATTTTTTAGGTCGGATGTCACTGGTATTACCAGATTCGTGCATAATGGTTCGCAGCGCACCGGAAACCATCGAACTGATGAATAGCGGGCGCCCCACCACGGGCCCTCCTCAAAAGTGAGGTCGGTCAGGTTGGCTTCAACACTCAAGGAGGAGAAATGAAGTTTGTCAAAATCGCCGCTTCGACACTGGGGCTAGCCCTGGTTCTTACCGGCTGCAGCACCGGGTCGTCTGACTCGGGCAGCGACTCAGGTTTGCCGTCGTACGACTGGGACTTCACCATCACCGTCAGCGACAAGTCCAGCTGGAATGCCGGCGCCGAACGTTTCGCCGAAGTCCTCGACGAGGAGAGCGACGGACGCATCAAGGTCAACATCTTCACCAACGAACAACTTTCGGGTGGAGATTCTGCGGCCGGCGTCGAACAGCTCATGAACGGCGACAAGGCGTTCTCCTACAACTCCACGATCATCTACTCGGGAATTGACCCTCGCTTCGGCACGATCAACGCTCCCTTCCTTTACGACAGCTACGAAACTGCAGATGCCGCGATCGAAGCCGGTGCCCTCGACGCGTATAAGGAGCTTTCTGCAGAGTTCAACGTGCAGCTGCTCGGTTTTGGTGAATCCGGCTTCCGCCAGATCACCAACAGCAAGCACGAGATCCTCGCTCCCGACGACCTTGACGGCCTGAAGTTCCGCGTGCCCGGCTCAAGCCTCTTCCTCAGCATCTTCAAGGAACTCGGCGCCGACCCCGTCTCCATGAACTTCAGCGAGGTATTCACCTCGCTGCAGACCGGAACGATCGATGGTCAAGAGAACCCCTACGACGTCATCTACTCCAACGGCCTCACCGAGGTTCAGGACTACATGTCAGTGTGGAACTACATCTACGACCCGCTCATGCTCGGTATGAACAAGGACATGTACGACGCTTTGAGCGACGACGACAAGGCGCTGGTCGAAATGGCTGCTGCCGAGGCAAACGAAGTTCAGAAGAGCGAAAACCGTGCCCGCGAAGCCGAGCAGCTTGCTGAAATGTCTGAAATCATGACGGTTTCGGAACTCTCCGCCTCGCAGCTCGCCGTCTTCACGGACGCAATGGCTCCGGTCTACGACGAATTCACAGATGCGTGGACTCCCGAACTGCTCGCTGCGGTTCGCCCGGAATAGTTCCTTCCACTCATGTTCGACAAAATCCTCACGGGGGCTGAGAACACGATCATTGCGGTCGCGTTCTCAGCCATCACCCTCCTCGCGTTTTTCAATGTAGTCAGCCGCTATTTGCTGCACGCATCGATCGCGTACACAGCAGAGCTGGTCGTGAACCTGGCCGTTCTGCTCACCCTGGTGGGGGCCGCCGCAGCAGTGCGTCTCGGCACCCACCCGGGTTTCACGCTCCTCAAGGACTCAACCCACGGCATCCCGCGCAAGGTGGTCATTGTGATCATTGCGCTGGCAATGCTGGCGTTCTATCTATTGCTGCTCTGGTTGGGCTTTGACATGGCAATGAAGCAGCTGGAATCTGGTCGACTCACGTTCGCGCTCGGGGTTCCACAATGGATCTTCTCGATGTCGCTGCCATTCGGCGCTGCCCTCGGCGCGCTACGGACCGTTCAGGTTGTCATGCGCGAGCTTCTCAACAAACAGACCGAAGCGCCACTCGAACTCAAGGGAGTCTGACCCCATGGTTGAATTCGTACTCTTTGGCTCATTCTTAGTTCTCCTGCTCCTCGGCGTCCCCGTTGCCTTCGCAATGGGAGGCTCAGCCTTCCTAACGATCGTTATTGCCGACGGCGTCAACGCACTGTTCCCCACCGCGGGAATCATGTACGCCTCTCTATCGTCCGAGACACTTCTGGCGATTCCGTTCTTTATCCTCGCCGGCGTGATCATGGAGATCACCGGCATCTCAGGCAGGCTCATCGAACTTGCCGACGCGATGGTGGGGCACCAAAAGGGTGGGCTCGCACTCACCACCATCCTCGCGGCACTCTTGTTCTCGGCCATTTCGGGCTCGGGCCCCGCCACCGTGGCGGCGCTCGGAGCGATCTTGATTCCGGCGCTCGCGAAGCACGGCTACAAGAAACGTCACGCAGCAGCGTTGGTTGCCAGCGCAGGCGAAATGGGAATCGTCATTCCTCCCAGCATCGCGTTCATCGTCTTCGCCGTGGTGGCGAGTGACTACGAACGCATCTCGATCGGGCGTCTTTTCCTCGCGGGTATCGTGCCCGGAATTCTCATGGCGATCGCGTTCTACATCGTGGCGCGCCTTCTCCCCGTCGAGACAGAAATGGCGAAAGCAAACGCCAAGAACCACATCGATAAAGCTCTCGGACGCAAGAACAAGAAGCTCTTGCTCACCGCAACGGGCGCCACTACCTACACGACGGCCAATCCAACGGTACTCATGACCGCTGATGTTGATCCCGACGATGTACAGGTGGGGCAACGCCGAACGCGAGCATCGTGGCCGGTCATCGGTCGTGCGTTCGTTCGGGCCATTCCGGGCCTTCTCGTTCCCGTTATCATCCTGGGTGGAATCTACGGCGGAATCTTCACGCCCACGGAATCCGCCGCTGTTGCCTCTGTCTATGCCCTCTTGGTTGGGATTTTTGTTACCCGAAAGCTCAACTTCAGCGGGATCTTCCGAGTGTTCACCACCGCTGGCATCCAAGCGGGCCGCATTATGTTGATCATCTCGGCGGCAACAATTTTCGCCTACGTGATCACGCGTAATCAGATCGCCAGCCAGGTAACAGACGCACTGCTTTCCCTCACAGACAATGTGGTGATCATCATCCTGTTGATCAACATCATGTTGCTCATCGCGGGAATGTTCCTCGATGCTGTCTCCGCGTTCTATCTCTTTATCCCGCTGTTCGTTCCGGTCATGCTGGAACTCGGAATGGACATCACCACCATTGGTGTCGTCATGACAATCAACCTGGCAATCGGGCTTGTCACACCACCGGTGGGCATCGACCTCTTCGTTGCCGCCGGAATCGCGCAGGTTCCGTTCGGTGAAGCCGTGAAGGGTATCTGGCCTTTCTTGGTCGCGAGCCTGACTGTTCTCATGCTGCTGACGTTCATACCGGTGCTCAGCACCGGTCTACCTGACCTCATGGGTCTGTAACGAGAGGCCACGACAGATGATCAAAGATCTAGAAGGTCGCGTAAGCCTCGTCACTGGTGCCGCCCGCGGTATTGGTCGAGCGATTGCGCAGACGCTCGCCGAACGCGGCTCACACGTGATGCTGGTCGATGTGATCGACGGGGCCGAGGCAGTGGAAGAGATCTCCGCTGCCGTTGATGGCACGGTTCGGATTGCGAGCTCCATTGTGGACGTTCGAGACCGAGCGCAAGTTCGAGCGTGCGTTAATGCTGTTGTTGAAGAGTTCGGGTCGCTCGACATTCTGGTCAACAATGCTGGCACGTGCGGCCGCATTGATCTCGAGTCGATGGATGACGAAACGTGGGAGTGTGACATCGCAACGAACCTGCGCGGCACCTTCCTCTTCACTCAGGCCGCAATCTACCCCTTTATGAAACAACAGGGATTTGGTCGAATTATCAACATCAGCTCGATCTCCGGGATCATGGGCGGCCCTTTCGCCACTGGTGACGGAGCGAGCCGATCCGGCCCGGCCTACGCCGCTTCTAAGGGCGGAATAATCGCCTTCACGAAGTGGGTAGCCAAAGAGGTTGGGGTGTACGGAATTACGAGCAACACAGTTGCCCCTGGGCCGATAGCTACCCCGATGACCGAGAACATGAATTACTCACTCGACACCCACGCGATAAAACGCATGGGCACCTCTGAAGACATTGCTACGGCGGTTGCCTTCCTTGCATCACCTCACTCCGGCTTCGTCACAGGGGACACCCTGAAGGTCGACGGCGGAACTGCAATCGGCTAATCACACAACTAAAAAGTCACGGAAACCAGCAGGACAACTGCTGGTATTACCAAAGAGTGTCCCCTGTCCTCACCCAGGAAACGGAGACACCGAAGCCACAAGCTGACAAGGCGGCATCAATGAAAGTACTCAAGCACCACGGCGAAGCGCTAGGCCCTCGCATCATCTCAGTTCCCACCCGCTCGCGCGGAGTGCTCACCACCCTGACTCCCGGGCGAAATGTTCTCGAAGAACTGACCGAGAAGCTGCGCGAGATGGGTACCGACAGTGGTTACGTAGAGCTCTTCTCCGGGAGCTATAACCCGGTCGACTATTGCATCCCCGCCGGTGCGGATTCCGAACGAGCTATGAGCTTCTCTGAGCCGCGCACTGTAGCGCGAGCCGAACTGGTCTATGGCGCCGTCACTGTTGGCCTACGGGACAGCAAGCCGTACATCCACAGCCACTGTCTGTGGATCGATGAGACGCAGCAACTACTCGGCGGCCACCTGTGGCCAGAGACGGTCTCTGGCGATCCCGCGCCGCGCGCCGCCATCTACGGAATTTACGGCGCACGGTGGACCAGCGCCGACGATCCAGAAACACGGATGCCCGTATTCACGCCATCCATCGATGAGAGGGACCCCATGCTCAACCAGACAGATGCGACCGGCTACCTCGAAACGGTTGTCGCGAGAATCCGCCCCAATGAAGAGCTGACCGCGGCCATCGAGACAGTGTGCCGCGAGAACGGCTTCACATCGGCCGTGCTGCGTGGCGGGCTTGGCAGCCTCGTCGGTGGCACTTTTTATGACCGTGTCAACGGAGGCGTTAAGCACGTTGATGGTCCCGGTACCGAGGTGATCTCAATCACCGGTGGCGTAACACTCGTCGATGGTCACTACGAAACGACGATCAGTTGCACCCTCGTAGATCGTCACGGTGTCGTTCATGCCGGAGAACTCGTACCGGGCGAGAACGCCGTCGCCGTGACGTTCGAACTCGTCATCCAGAAAATCTCATAACCACTCACCTGTTTAACCACTCACTGCATAACTCACCTGTTTAACCACACACACAAGGAGCACTCATGGACGTAACACTCGGAAAAGACTTTCTCGGCGAAGAAGACGAAGCAGACCTCGTGGAATGGCTAGTGGCCGACGGAGCAACCGTAGCGAAGGGCGCCCCCATCGCCCAGGTCGAGACCTCGAAACTGGTCAACGACTTCGAGGCTCCCGCAGCGGGCGTCATCACTTTCAAGGTTGAAGTTGGCGACGTTGTCTCTGTTGACGACGTCATCGCCACTATCGAATAGGAGCGGCTCATGCCTGACTTTGATAACGAAAAACAAGGAATCACCGGATTGCGCCTCATGGCAAAAATCCGCGAGTTCGAACGCCGGATGCCGCTGCTCTCCGAAGAGGGACTCATCCGTGGTTCGACGCACCCCTCGGTGGGCATGGAAGCTGTCGCGGTTGGAGTCTCACTGGCTCTCGAAACCGGAGATGCTGTTGCCAGCAACCACCGCGGTCACGCGCACACCCTCGCTAAAGGCGCCGACTTCGGCCGCACCATGGCAGAGATCCTCGGCCGCGCCGACGGATACTGCGGCGGCAAAGGCGGCTCGATGCACATCGGCGTCAAGGAAATCGGCGTGCTCGGCACAAACGGAATCGTGGGCGCCGGAATCGGCATCGCGACCGGTTCGGCATTGGCCGCCAAGGTCAGCGGAGACGGAAGCGTCGCGGTCGCCTACTTCGGCGACGGTGCCTCGAACCAGGGTGTACTCGCGGAAGCCTTCAACCTCGCAGCGATCTGGAATCTTCCGGTCATCTTCGTGCTGGAAAACAACCACTATGCGCAGTCGGCATCCATCGAAGAAATGGTGGCTCAGCCAGACTTCACCAAGCGTGGCGAAGCGTATGGCGTGAAATCAGTCGCCGTAAACGGCATGGACATGCGCGACGTCTACCTTGCCGCTCGCGAAGCTGTCGACAAGGCACGGGCGGGAGACGGCCCAACGCTGATCGTTGCCGACACCTACCGTTACCTCGGACACATGGCCGGCGACACCGAGATTTATCGGGATGCCGACGAAGTAAAGCAGTGGCACGACAAAGATCCGATTGCCTTCCTGGCATCCAACCTCATCGAGGCAGGTGCTCTCGACGACGCACGCTGGACAGCAATGCAAGCCGAACTCACCAGCGAAGTGCAAGCAGCAGAAGACTTTGCTCGCAAATCGCCATTCCCGGACGTTTCGACCGCGTTCACGGATGTATATGACAAGGAAGAGGTCTCGCGATGAGTAAAACACCCAAGAGCATGAGCACATGGCGTGCCCTCAACGCCGCACTGCACGACATCCTCGCCGACACCCCAGAATCGTTCGTCCTCGGTGAGGACATTACGACTTGGGGAACCGGTGGTGGCATCTACGGAGTCACCCGCAAGCTTGCTGACGTTTATGGCAAGAATCGCGTAATGGACACACCGATCAGCGAGGAAGTGTTGATCTCTGCCGTGACGGCAGCTGCAGCACGTGGCACGCGACCCATTCTCGAGATCATGTATTCGGACTTCAGCTTTCTCGGCTTCGACGGCATCATCAATCAGGCCGCAAAATCGCGGTACATGTTTGGTGGACAGTTCGATGTCCCGCTGGTGATTCGCACAAACGGTGGTTCCGGTATCGGCAAGGCTGCTCAGCACTCGCAGTCGCTCGAGACCCTTTTTGCTCACATCCCCGGTCTTGAGGTTGTTGTACCAGGCACGCCAGGAGACGCCTACGGGCTGCTCCGTCACGCGGTCACAACCAACAACCCCACGATCTTCCTCGAGCACAAGAATCAGTATTACGACAAGGGACTCGTCGACTTCGAGCCGCTTCCGTTCGGACAGGCGCGTATTGCGCGGGTCGGAACCGACGTAACAATCGTTGCTACCCAGCAGATTCTTGCCCGTGCACTCGTGGCAGCCGAAATCCTTGAGGCTGATGGGATTAGCGCCGAGGTCATCGACCCCCGGACCCTATTCCCGTTCGACATGGACACGGTTTACGCATCGGTAGCTAAGACCCGACACCTCGTGGTTGGCCACGAAGCTGTGCGGGACTACGGCTGGGGCGCAGAGTTCGTGGCAGAAGTCGTCGAGAACTCGTGGGACAAGCTCGATGCCGCGCCAGTTCGACTCGGTGCTGCACGAACCCCGATTCCCTATAGCGAAGAACTTGAGGCTGCGGTTATCCCCACGGTCGACAAGATCGTCGCTGCAGTGCGACGCACCCTCGCATAACTCGTTTAACCATTAGGGAGGGGCATCCCCCCGGGATGCCCCTCCCTGCACGACCAAGAAAGTGTGACTGTCATGGCTCGACTCAGCAATAAAGTAGCTCTCGTTTTTGGCGGCGGCTCAGCAGGTGGCGAAATCAACAACGGCCTCGCTACGAGCATCGTCTACGCTCAAGCCGGCGCGAAGGTCGTCATTGTTGACGTCAACGAAGAAGCCGTCACGAGTGGGATCGCTCGTCTGCAAGCTGAGTGCGACATTGCAGGCGTTCCTTTCGAAGGAACTGGATTCGTTGGGGATGTCACCTCCGAAGAGTCTGTCGCCTCAGTAGTTGAGCAGGTCATCGCACACTACGGTCGCATTGACATTCTCCATAACAATGTAGGAATTGCCCGCATGGGCGGCCCGATCGAGATGAGCCTCGACGAGTGGGAATTCGTGATGAGGATCAACCTCACGAGCGCATTCCTCACGTGCAAATTCGTACTACCCCACATGTTGGAACAGGGATCAGGTTCGATAGTGAACGTCTCATCCATCGGCGGCATGCGCTACATCGGCTACAACTACCCCAGCTACTCGGCGACCAAGGGGGCGATGATCCAGTTCACGACCAACCTTGCCCTTCAATATGCACGCAACGGCATCCGCGCAAACTGCGTCGCTCCCGGCTACATCGAATCTCCGATGATGTACAAGCAAATCAGCGGCAACTTTAATTCGGTCGAAGAAATGGTGGAGGCACGAAATGCGCTTTCTCCCACGGGAAAAATGGGCGACTGTTTCGATGTTGCCTACGCGTCACTCTTCCTCGCTTCTGACGAGGCCAAGTATGTGAATGGTGTCTGTTTGCCGGTTGACGGCGGGCTCAGCCAGCAGTCTGCGCCTAGCATTTAGTCTCGCGGGTCCATCGCCTTCGGAAGCCAGCCCTCAGTAGCGCCACCGGTATCGCTCGCCCTGAGGGTTTCTAGCCACGCAAAGTGACTATCGATCGCTGCCGCAGCGGCCTCACGGTCTTGATTCTGCACGGCCTCAAGCACGTCTCCGTGCACCTTGCGCAGCATTTCCCTGTCGTGTTCGAGGGCGATATAGCGCACGGTGCCCCGCAGAACTGAGTGCAACATTTGCGAGAAGAAGATGAGGCCCTCTGATCCGGATGCTCTAAAAAGGGCGCGGTGAAAGTCGTTGTCTGCCTCAAAGAGTTCGCGACCGTCGTCGGAATCGCGCATGCGCTGGACGGCCTTCGCTAGGTCTTCCAACGCTTGCTCGTCACGCAGATCGCACGCCACCATGCCGGCATGACGTTCGAGTGCAAAGCGAACCGAAATCAACGAGTCAATCGTGAGCTGCGACGACATAAGGCTGAGGATCAGCGTGTCGCTGATGCTGTCAGGTTGGATGCCCGTGAGAAACGTGCCCTCACGCTCACGACGCTGAAGAATGCCCAGCGCGACCAGTCGGCTGATGCGGTCGCGCAAGGCGGTTCTGCTAATGCCCAACGTCTCTGCGAGCTCACGTTCACTCGGAATTTGCTGGCCGGGTTCTTTGGCCAGCAGCAGAGTGACGAGTTCGCCGAGAGCCTTGTCCTCGAGCAAGTTGGTCAGGAAACGGTGTTGCGAAAAATCCGATGGTTCAGTTTCGAGAGGCTGCCCGCTCATCCGGCTCATCCTCTCTGCCCACCATCGGACCACTATTTCGACTGGTAACACCAACCACTTAAGATCATACGCCGATCCTCGACGTCAGGATGAAGCGGCAAGCTAACTTACCGCTCACCAGCTCAAAGCTAGCGGGACGAGGTACCGACCTCTAGCGACTCTTGGAAGCGTATTCCCTTTTTTGCCACAGATTGCGAAGTGAGCACCGCCGGAAGCGTTCGCGCATACTGAGTCGCTTGTTCAAACGCGAACGCCACTTGCAGAAGCTCGAAATCTTTACCGTGCGGCATCGTGAGCTGGAGCCCAATCGGGAGCCCCGCTTCGCTGAATCCTGCTGGCGCCGATAGCGCCGGAACATCCGCAGCAGACATCAGAGTCACTGACCGTAGCCAGCCGAGGTAGTTGTCGAAGGAGACATCGTTGATGGAGGTCGGAAAGCGCTGGGTGGCATCGAACGGCACGAGCTGAGCTGTTGGCGAGGCGAAGACATCGAAGCGTTCGTGGAAGGTGGATATTTTGCGTTCCAAGCGCGTTCGAGCGAGAGCGACTGACGTGAGATCAGCGGCGGTCAGGGAGGCGCCGAGCTCGACATTCCACTGCAACTCTGGCTTGACGAGATCGCGGTGCTCTTCGACAAAGTCGCTCAAGAGCATGGCAAAGTCGAACGCTCGCGTGGTGCTGAAGACTTCGTCAGCGTCGCTGAGATCCGGCTCGGCTTCTTCGACGATCGCTCCCAAATGCTCGAACACCGCCATTGCCCGTTCCAGCACGGCAATCACTTCTGGTTCCACAGGAACGCCCAACCCAAAGTCTCGCGACCATCCAATGCGCAACCCGCGAAGATCACGGTGCAGCGGTTGGGTAAACAGTTGTCCGTCTTCGTGAATTGAGAGCGGAGCCCGAGAGTCAGGGCCAGCCAGCACGCTCATTGCCAGAGCAATGTCACTGACCTCGCGCGCCATTGGTCCGGTTCGGCCAAGCCAGGACCACGAATTTAGGCCGACGTGAGGGATACGACCGCGCGATGGGCGCAAGCCAACAACATTGCAGAAGGATGCCGGTATCCGCAACGAACCACCGATGTCCGAACCGTCGCCGAGGTTCTGGATGCGTGCGGCAAGCGCCGCGGCGACTCCCCCACTGCTGCCGCCCGCGCTCAGCGTCGGATCATATGGGTTCGTTGTTGTGCCAAGGAGATCATTGAAAGTGTGCGCCCCCGCCGCGAACTCGGGAACATTCGACTTTCCCGTGCTGATTACCCCGCCCTGCGTGAGCCTCGCAATAATCAGGTCATCTTCGTCGGGCACAAAATCTTTCAGAGCAACCGAGCCTTGAGTGGTTCGCATCCCCTTCGTATTGTTGGTGTCCTTGTGCGTCATCGGCACACCATGCAGCGGAGGCAGTTTGGCACCGGATGCGGTCAGTTCGTCTGCGCGCGCCGCACGACGAAATGCCCCTTCGCGATCCTGCAGGATGATGGCATTGATTGACGGGTTGATCAGATCAATCTGATCAAAATGCGCCCGCACGGCATCCCGCGCCGACAGCTCCCCGTCACGAATAAGCCGCGCCATCTCCGTCGCTGATAAATCGGGAATCTGGGAAGGAGTGCTGATGGTCATGCCTGAATCCTTCCACACCCTCAGGGTGCTGGTTCTGGACTAATTTCTGGCGTGCTACCGACTATTTTCGTCGGTTGCGTCTAACTATGACGAGGGTGACGAAGATGCCGACCACGATGAAGAATGCCACAGCGACGATGATCAGGGGCCAGACCCATCCGGCTAGGGCCGATGATCCTGACTCTGACGTTGCACCGGACGCTGGCGGTGTGGTTGTTGGGCTAGCGCTCGGTGAGGGCGACGCAGCGACGGTCAGTTCGGCCGGCGAGGGAATGCCATCTTCTTCGAGCAGCGGGTTGGTGTCGGGATATAGCGACGGGTCACCTGCCAGCAGGTTGATCGTGTCGACGCTGCCGTAACCATGAAGGAACGTAGAGTCGAAATAAATCTCGTGCGGGGCATCCACATCCGTGTTGTGGAGCAACAGCTGCAGAATCTGGTTGCCGGTGACGTCGGGGAACTTCTGCATGGCGAGGGCCAGGTTGCCTGCTGTGATGGGTGTCGCGTACGACGTGCCGCTTCCGATGCGCTGGCGGTTCCATTTGCCGTCTGCGCCCTGAAGCGCGACGTCCTGACCCGGTGCGACCACGTCAATATACGTTGATCTATTCGGATCGCCATTGGAGTCGAGGCCCGCCACGCCATCGCGGTCAAAAGACCCCACTCCCATTACTCCGTTAAAAAGGTTTAGCGCTTCGCTGCCGAGGACAGTGGAATCATTCGGCGTGGCCGCCAGCACAATTACCTGGTTGCGGATGGCGTAGGTGAGTGCCTCGTCTAACTGCGGGCTACCCCCGAGTGAGTTCGAGAACGAAAGAATGCGGGCGCCGCGGTCTACCGCGTCCACAATGGCAGGCGGCACCACCGCGTCCACGTAGGTGACTGCTCCGTCACCGGGGGCGAAACAGGGATCCTCGATGGGCATACCTAATCCGTAGAACAGCACGGTAGCGCCGGGCGCGACGCCCGTGATGCCGTCTTGACCCGAATAGCCTTTGCCGGTGCCTGAAATCTTGAGCACGTTGTTGGTGCCGTGGGAGGCAAGATCCAGGTCGTCCGTGTCCACCGGTTGAAGGTTTCCGTCGCTATCCGCGCACAGAGAATCAGGCATGACCTCTACGCTCGCGTCTTGCAAAGCGGGGACTTCGGTATTGATCGCATCGTCGAACACCGCGATGGTCACACCCGAGCCGTCGATGCCCTGGTCGTGCAACTCCGGGATCTCATAGCCGCTTATGTACCACTCGCCATCATCGACGATGGAGGCGCTCGCCGGAAGGCTTAACATCCCAACGGCGACGAATGAAACCGCAGCAATTGCGGTGCACCGAAAGGCAATAGCCGTTGCCCGGCTCATTGGAACTTGCGATTCTGGTCGGCGTCGCAGGCTGCGCCCTTGCCTGTTGTCATCATGAGAGTGGCTCCTGTCTGGGGCGGAAAATATGAACAACGTCAGCACGTCTCACGTGCACTTTGCAGGCCGGAAGAGGCCTGAGCCTCGCCATCCCGCTGGCAACAAAGTGAGCCGAACTTGCTTCGATATGTTTCAGTCTATTGCGGATACTGGTTGCGCAACCACGCCGGGCATCCGCAGCGGCTTCCGAGGCTAACCGAGCACAGCGCAAGCACAAGGTGGATAAGCCCAGTGAACAGCCAGTCCATCGAAAAACCCGTTCGGTAGACGAACCGTAGTGCGGTCCCTCTGGCGACTCCAGAGATCAACCGATGGCCGACGGCACGTGCGCAGTGCCTGAAATGTGCGCGACCCGCGGTGACACCGGATGCGGCGAGAATCCGAACCGGTCCACGGTGTCGATTTCGAAGCCCGCGGTCTCGATCGCGGCGAGAGTGTCACGGTTGGGGCGGCATCCGCCGGCTATCGCGGCCCACGCCGGAGTGAGGAGATCTTCTACGGTCGCCACGATCCGATTGCTCGAGCGAACATGCTCATAAAACGCGAGGTGGCCGCCCGGCTTCAGCACGCGCGTGAATTCGGCGAGCGCCGCCTGCTGATCGGGGACCGTGCAGAGCACCAGGCTGCACACAACCCAATCGCAGCTATTGGTGGCGACGGGGATCTCTTCGGCGGTGCCGTCGCTGACGGTGATCGGAACACTCACCTTCAGCGCTGCCGCTTCAGCGAGTGACCGCAATTCGGCATCCGGTTCGACGGCGTGAACAGAATCCACCGCCGAACCGTAGTGCTGAAAGGTCGTGCCGGTTCCGGCACCGACCTCGACCACGGTGCCGGAGATGGCGCGAAACAGCGCGGAACGATGAGCGTCGCCGCCCCGGGCATCCATCGTCGGCGACAAGGAAACGAAGCCGCGGCGAAAGAACCGCTCGCGCCAGCCGCCCTCACTCACGAGGAGAACCCGCGAGTGAGAGCAAGCCGAGAGTCAGCACGGTGTTAGATGAACAGCGTCGTCGTGGATTCAGCTGCCTCGCCAAGGAAGGTGGCGACACCACCGAGCTCGACACCATCGATGAGGTCGGATTCGGCGATGCCGAGCAGATCCATCGTCATGGTGCAGCCGATGATGCGAGCGCCACCCGCCATCGCGGACTCCATGAGCTCGGGCAGGGAGTGCACGCCGTTCTTCTTCATCGTCTTCTTGATCATCGCGGTGCCCGCCCCCATCATGTGCATCTGGGAGAGCGTGAGCTTATCGGCGCCGGCGGGCATCATGCCGGCGAAGAGCTTGTCCATCGCCTTACGCTGACGCTTCGGCGGCTTCTGTTGGCGAAGCGCGTTCAGACCCCAGAAGGTGAAGAACATGGAGACTTCTTCACCCATCGAGATCGCCCCGTTAGCGATGATGAAGGCCGCGATCACCTTGTCGAGGTCGCCCGAGAACACCACAAACGACACCTTGGGTTTTGCGGGGGCAGTAACCATCGCACCCCCACCCACGAGTGCGAGCGCTTCCGGGCCAGCCTTGCGGATGGTGGCGACGTAGCCGGGCCCCTCCGGTTCGATAGCCAACAATTCGTGGCCGTTGCGGCGCACCCACGCGGGGGCATCGCTCGCGAAGCCGGGATCAGAGACGTGCACCACGATCTCGTCGCCGACGTTGAGCCCCTTCATTTCCGTTGCGAGCTTCATGATGGGCCCAGGGCAGGCGAGGCCCGTGCAGTCGAGGTTCACCGAGACGCCCGTGCCATTTGCGACATGAGCAGCAACCCGTGCCGAGTTGAGGGTTTCAGCCGCTTCGGCGTACGAGGTTTCTGGTTCGATTGGTCCGTCGGTGTCTGGCTCGACCTCATGCCACGCGCGGAACGTTTCGGAACCGCCCGACAGCGTGGCGACATCCGTGAATCCCAGCTGCACGAGGATGCGATACGCGAGATAGCTGCGAAAACCGACCGAGCAGTAGAGGCGCAGGCCGCGCGAGCGGTCCCAGTCGCCCGTGTCAGTGCGGAGGGTCGCAAGCGGCACGTTCTCGGCGCCGGGCAGGTGGAAGATGGAGAACTCTTCTGGCGTGCGCACGTCAATAATGCGCGCACCGTCGGTGGCGTGTGGGTAGTCCTGCGCGTACCAGAGATTCAGATCGCCGAGCAGGACGTTGCTGGCGACGAAGCCGGCCATGTTGACCGGGTCCTTGGCTGAGCCGAACGGCGGAGCGTAGGCGAGCTCGAGTTCTTCGAGATCCCAGACCGTGAGCCCGGCACGCAGCGCGGTAGCGAAGACATCGAGACGCTTATCGACGCCATCAAAACCAGTGACTTGAGCGCCGAGCACCTTTCCCGAGTCGGGCGTGAAGAGCAGCTTGATGTGCATCATCGCGGTGCCCGGGTAGTAACCAGCGTGGCCGGATGGATGCACGTGCACGGCCCGATACGTGACGCCCGCTGCCAGCAACTGACGTTCGGTCGCGCCGGTGCCACCCGCGACCATCTCGAAGATCTTCACAATCGAGGTGCCCTGCGTGGACTTGTACTCGGTGTCGCGCCCACAGATGTTTTCCGCAGCAACGCGGGCTTCGCGGTTAGCGGGCCCTGCCAGCGGCGCGAGCCAGGAACCCGGCAACACCGCATTCGGGGTTTCGACCGAGTCACCCGCCGCCCAAATGTGGGGGTCAGAGGTGCGCATGTGGGTATCGACGGCGAGACCGCCATGCTCGCCCAGGTCGAGACCGGCGTCCTTCGCAAGTCCAACGCTCGGGCGGACTCCGACCGAGAGAATGACGAGATCCGCTTCGAGAGTCGTCGAATTCGTGAGCTCCACCGTCACACCGCCACCGGTGCGCGGCGCGAAAGCGGCTGCCCCCGTCGAGAGGTGGAGGGAGATCCCGCGGCTGCGTAGATGGTGCTCGACGGGAACCGACATCTCATGGTCGAGAGGGGGAAGAATTTGGTCGCTCAGTTCTACGACATCCACGAGCGCACCACGGTGCTTCAGGTTTTCGGCCATCTCAAGGCCGATGTAGCCGGCACCGATCACGACGCAACGCACCGGCCCGCGCGCGCCACTTGCCGCCTTCTCGAGGTCGGCATCGAGTTCTGCTTTGATGGCATCCATGTCGCCGATGCGACGGAGGACATGCACCGCGGGAAGGTCGATGCCGGGCAGTGGCGGACGGATGGCTTCCGCACCGGTGCACAGGGCGAGGTTGTCGTAACTCTCGACATATTCACGCCCGGTATCGACTTCACGCACCGAGACGGTCTTAGCCACGCGGTCGATCGCGGTGACCTCATGGGCGATCCGTACCTCAATGTTGAGAGACTCGCGCAGGCTCTCGGGCGTCTGCAGCAGCAACCGGTCTCTCTCGGTGATCACTTCACCGATGTGGTACGGCAAACCGCAGTTCGCGAAGGAAACATGATGGCCGCGCTCCAGCACGACAATGTCTGCACTTTCGTCGAGCCTGCGCGCGCGGGCTGCGACAGATGCGCCTCCAGCAACTCCTCCAACAACGACCAACTTCATGGGATGCCATGCCTTCTGCGGCGACCTCTGAGCTGTGCTTTTCACAGTCCATCGATGCACCGCTATATATCCCACGCTACTCCTGTAGGCCCCTCCGTGCGGGAGTGTTGTGGCCTGTCGGGAGGCACTGTTCGAGAGTGAATACTGCTCGATTTTCCGAAGCCGGATTGCGGCATCCATAGGCCGGTTTGCTAGTCTGCCACTCTGCCGTTGGGGCGATGCCTCTGAGGCATCGCTGCAGTCTCGCACCGGCATCCGAGAGGGTTCGAATGTATTCACCGATCGTCTTCGACTACTGGTTGCCTACGTATGAGCGCGAGCCCGCCTTCGACGCCCTCTACGTGGTTCGGGTCGCCGAATCGTTGCCCACCAACACTGCCGTCACCCTGCTGGATGTTGCCGTCGGGCCGAGCATCGTCAGCCTGGTGACGTCGTTCGCCGAGCGCCTCGATTTCACCGACGGGCAACGAATCAGCAGCGAACAGTTGAGCTCTGAACTCGACGCGGCCGGAGTTGCTCTCAACGGTGCCGATCGACTCTTCTACCTCCCGCGGCAGGCACAGGACGCCCTGCGCGCTGAGGTCACACCTAAGACAACCCGCCAGCTGACCGAGGCGGATGCCGCAGAATTCGAGAAGTTCACGGCGGCGATCCCCGACAGCGAACTTGACGAAGCATTTGTGGAACTCGATCACTGGCTCGTCTATGGCACCTTTGCGGATGATCGGCTCGTGGCTGCCTCGAGCATGTATCCGTGGCGCGGCTCGCAGCTGGCCGACCTCGGCATCATCACGCTGCCGGGATACCGTGGTCGCGGCTTCGCGACCCAGACCGTTCGTGCGATCAGCGCGCGTGCTCTCGCGGACGGCTATGAACCGCAGTATCGCTGCCAGCTCGACAATGACGGGTCGTCGGCCGTCGCTCTCGCGGCCGGCTTCACGCTGTTCGGCGAGTGGGATGTCGTGCCGCTCAACGACTGAATTGAGTCACTCGCGTCAGGAAGCGATCGCGGCCAGAATCCTGTCGCACAGCGCCATCGTGCGCACGTTATCTGCTGCCGATGGGCTGAGTTCTTCCATTCCTTGCACGACTACAACGAAATGCTTCATCACTCCGACCCAGCCCTTGACCAACATTCCCACTATGGGTATATTGCCAATATGACTGAAACTTCGTTTTGGATTCTCACCGCCCTCTCGGCCGGAGCGCGCCACGGCTACGCCATCCTGAATGAGGTGGCCGAGCTCAGCGACGGCGCGATGAAACTACGAGTGACGACCCTCTACGCGTCGCTTGAAAGACTCGAACGCCAGTCTCACGTTCGGGTCACCGGCGACGAGATCGTCGACGGCCGCGCCCGTCGCTACTACGAGATCACCGACGATGGTCGAGCCCAGCTGGAGGCCGAAGCCGAGCGCCTCGCTCAACGCGCGGCCGTTGCCCAAGCGCGGATCGCGGCACAAGCCACCCCCGCTCGCCCGGCAGCAGCGCGCCCCGCGACTAGGCCAGGCACAGTGTTCTCCCCCACCCCGAGCGCGGCGGTTCCAGCATGACCGCACGTCGCCGCAGTCGCTACCAACGACTACTGCGGTGGTACCCCGCAGCGTGGCGGCGCGCCAATGGCCAGCTGATGCTCGACACTCTCGAGCAGGCAGCGGATGCCCACGACCGCACCCTGCCCTCACTCCGCGAAGCGTGGTCGATCCGCGCTCACGGTCTCGTCGAACGCGCGACTCCCGCCGCCATCGCAGTGGTCGCCGGACTTGCCCTCGCCCTCAGCACGGTGCCCATCGGGGCATTGTGGACCGGCAGTTTCGACTCATCACCCTGGTCGCTCGCACTCACATTCGGCACCCAGTACGGAGGCGCTCTTGCCGCCTCACTCGCCGCCGGAGCCCTGCTGTTGCGCACAGGAATCATCCCCGCCGAGCAGGCTCTCTTCGCGGCAGCCGCCGCCGTTCCCGCCTGGGCCTTCGGCGCGCTCATGGCAGCGTCTTGGAGTGTCGGATTCGACGAAGCGGATGCCGGAACCGGCCTGTCATGGTTCGGCAGCGCTTCGTTAGCATTCTCCGGTCTCGCGTGGATCTTCGGAATCCTTGCCCTCCTTCCCTTTACTCTGGCAGCACTGCGTCACGCAGGATCGGGCGCCGTAGTGTGGACCTTCGGGGTTGGCATCGCCGCCGCCGGCGCGCTCGCTCTCGGCCTCATGGGCATACTTCCGTCCGGAGCAGTACTGATGTCAGGCTTGGCACTCTTTATTGCAAGCCGGCGGATCCGTTCGACTCAGCGCACCGAGCGAATTCGACCGAATCAACGTGCCGCGCGCAGACCGCTCTCCCCCGGCCGCCGCCGCCAGCTTGCGGTCGTGGCCGCAGCATCCGCGATCATCGGGCTCGGCTGCGTCGCCTTCGCGCTCACCGGAAGCCTGTGGGGCATCGGCGCTCTCGATGCGACTGACACCATGCGGATCGGGATCCTCTTCGGATCAGTAGCATCGACAATCACCGTCGCCGCGAGCGCAGTCGCGCTCTACGCGCGCGTCGGACTGCCGATTGTGGGAGCCGCGGCCGCGTTGATCGGAGCCCTCCTCTTGGTGGCGCTCAGTTACACGTTGCACGATGACGCCCCCGCCGGGTGGACCCTGCTCGTTTTCGCCGGCATCGCGACCGGGCTCGCGGGCGGGATTCTCTTGATCCCCCTGCTGCCGCGGCGCTGGTGGCTTCAAACATTGCTCGTGGTGGGCATTGGTGCGGCGATCGGCACGACTATAGGCATGCAGGGAATAATGATGGCCACGTTCATCTCGCCGGTGGTCGCCATCGTGCTCGCTGTGATGATGGCTCGGCGGCCGCGCTCGGCCCGTCTGGCGCCCGATCTCGCGCCCGTCAACGCCAGCTAGGGCAAGATTCGCGCTGCCGAATCCCAGTCAGCGCGAAGCATGCTCATGGCATCCTCCAGCGGAATGGATGCGCTGCGCGCACTCCGAATGAACGCTGTGCTAAGAACTCGATCCCTAGAATTCATGGGCCTAGCTAAGAAACGTCGTGCCATTCGGCAGTGAATTCGTGCACCGACTTCTCCTCGAGATCCCGCCGCACCACCCGCAGCAGCTGATCTGCTTCTTCGACAGAATCTACAGAAGTGCGGATGATCTCCGCACCGGTCGAGCGGCGCACCACGACGAGGTCGGTCCCTGGCCCTCTCGGGCTGGCGTCGCCCATCAGCACACTTCCGACGAGTTCGGCCGCAAACAGCGCCGCCTGACGCACCGGATGACCGCGACGCTTCTCAATGCGAACCTCAAGGTGATCGGCCGCGCGATCCTGCTCCATCATGCTGCACTCCTTGCCGCGTCAGTGAAACTCAATAGCTGAGCCTAGATCATTTCATGCACAGCGCAGCATGCTGCCAAACACCCCCGCACTTTCACTTCTCCTCGCGCTGCCACGGCTGCCCCCATCGACGGTCTTATTGCCGTCAAGATCTACGACGGCAATTTTGCCGTCGCGGATTCCGTTGGCGGCTCGTTGCACTCGGCGCTGCACCCCAGAGAACCCCTCGTCATTTAGGCTGAACGCAGCGGTCTGAGCGACCGAATACCGGCAAGAGGATTTCGCCCATGACGACCACCCCTGAGTACGTTCCGACCATCGTTCTGTCGAAGGCTTCCGCGGGTGGTGCACACGAAAAGCCGGAGCTCACGGCGCTGATTCATGGGCTCGAAGCATTCATGAAATCGGCCATTGAAGCCACGGGTGCTCGCGTCATCAGTGTTGATGGGTTCACCGAAGCGGACGTGGATGCTGCGCTCAGCCAGGCGGACGGCGTCGTGCTGCTCGGCGGTGGTGACGTTGACCCCGACGAGTACGGGGCGGCCGAGCGTCATCCGAAGCTTTACAACATCGACCGCACGACTGACCGCGTCGACATCGAGCTCGTGAACCAGGCCACCGAACGTCGCCTGCCTGTGCTCGCGATCTGCCGCGGGATGCACATCGTGAACGTGGCGCGGGGTGGCACGCTCGTCCAACACCTCGAGCCGAGCGCGGTCGTGCACAGTGGCGGCGGAGTCGACGCCATGGTCGATCACGACGTGACCCTCGACCCGGCTTCGCAGCTCTCCGAGCTGTACGGCGAGGGCACGATGACGATCCGCTCTGGCCATCACCAAGCGGTGGATGTCGTGGGCGCCGGTCTCACCGCAACTGGTCGTGCCGCCGACGGCGTGGTCGAAGCGGTGGAAAGCACCGACCCGACCTCTCCCCTTATTGCGGTGCAATGGCATCCGGAAGACGGCGCGGCGAACGAGCGTGACCGAGAACTGCTCTTCGGCTGGCTCACCGCGCAGGCGCGCGAGTTTCACGCACGCCAGAGCGAGGTCGCGGTTTAGCGAACGATGGCTCGTACCCCACCCCGAAACTAGCGAAAGTTACTAGCGAACCGCCATTGCTGCGCGAACGCCTTCGTTGACGATTTCGCCACCGGCGACATTCAACCCGCGAGCAAGAGCCGGCGATGCGGCTGCGGCAGCATCCCAACCGTGGTTCGCGATCGCGACAACAAACGGCAACGTGGCATTGCTGAGCGCGCGGGTCGAGGTGCGCGGAACAGCGCCGGGCATGTTGGCGACGCAGTAGTACAGCGAGTTGTGCACGGTGAAAGTGGGGTCGTCGTAAGTCGTAGCGTGGGTGCCTTCGAAGCATCCGCCCTGGTCGACCGCAATGTCGACGAGCACCGAACCGGGCTTCATCGACGCGACCATTTCGTCGGTGACGAGCTTGGGTGCTGCAGCGCCGGGGATCAGCACCGAACCGATCACGAGGTCGGCCTCGAGCAGCTGCTCGGCGATTTCGTAGCGCGTCGAAACGCGGGTCTGAACTTCACCGTTGAAGCGAACTTCGAGCGCGCGGAGACGCGGCAGCGAAATGTCGATGATCGTCACGCTGGCGCCGAGACCGAGCGCGTTGGCGGCAGCGTGCTCACCGGCAACACCGCCACCGATGACAACAACCTTGGCCTTGGGGGTTCCGGCAACTCCGCCGAGCAGCTGGCCGCTGCCACCCTCAGCCTTGAGCAAAGCGTGGGCGCCAGCAACGATCGAGAGTCGACCAGCGACCTCGCTCATCGGGGCAAGAAGGGGAAGCGAACGGTCGTCGCCCTGAACGGTCTCGTAAGCAACCGCCGTCGTTCCCGACGTGACGAGCGCTTCGGTCAGCGCGCGGTCTGCGGCGAGGTGCAAGTACGTAAAGAGAACGAGGTCTTTGCGAAAGTAGCCGTACTCCGAAGCGATCGGCTCTTTGACCTTCACGACGAGCTCGGCGGATGCCCACACCTCGGCCGCGTCAGCAACGATCTGTGCGCCTGCTGCCGCGTACAGCTCATCGGTGAAACCACTACCGATGCCGGCGCCAGCCTGAATGGTGACAGTGTGCCCGCCAGCCACCAGTGTGTCCACACCCGCCGGGGTTATCGCGACACGATTTTCGTTGTTTTTGATTTCAGCAGGTACAGAAATGCGCATCGGCTTACCTTTCGCAGCGGAGTGGAGTTGCTCAACCCTGTCAGAAATTCTGTCTTTTGTGGAAAAGTCAGAATTTTGATCGGAAATTAGTTCGTTGCAGCTTGATTGCATGCCAGAATTACGTTTATTCGCTCCTCTAGCCGAAGGATCTTCGAGTGACTGACGAACTTGACCCGATCGACACGAAAATCCTCGCGCTTCTCTCCCGGGACGCCCGGATCAGCAACGCGGCCGTCGCCAGCACCGTGGGTATCGCAGCATCCACTGCCCACACTCGCATCAAGTCACTCTTCGACCGCGGCCTCATCACAGGATTCCACGCCGCGCTGAACCACGAGAAGCTCGGCCGAGGCCTTCAAGCCATCATCGGAGTCTCACTGCGCCCGGGCGCGCGCCAAGAGAGCATCCAAGCCTTTACGGAGGAAATTCGTCGGCTGCCCGAAGTGATTCAGCTGTTCTTCGTGGGTGGTGGGGATGACTTTCTCGTGCACATCGCGGTCGAGAACTCGTCAAAGGTTCGACTGTTCGTCGTCGATCACTTGTCGGCCCGCCACAGCGTTGCCTCCACCAACACGAGCATGATCTTCGAATATCACCGCAACGCGGTTGCTACGGACTTCGCCTAGCGCAGGCCGTAGCGCGGGCTGCTGAGCGGCCAATCGCGCGCGATCCTCAGTGGCACGAATCCATCGAGCGCGGCTTCAAGTTCGGTGCCGACATACTCGTCACGCACCCACCACGAGATCTCCGCATCCGCCTCCGGTGTTTCGGCGGGGTCAATGTAGACACAGCCGATGAGCTTGGTCTCGTCCGCGTCGAAGAGCGCGAAGTTGAACGACTTGTTAGTTGCCATCTCGTCGGCATGCCGCTGCAGATCGGCGCGATCCTGCTTGGCAGTCATTGACACCGGCGGCCAACCCCAGGCCTCGCCATAGATCGACCACAGTCGTTCCCGCGACCCCATCACCGCTTCCATATCGAGCTCGGTATCGGAGGCGCGGATCGGGCGGAGGTGGTGGCCCGTCGGCAGAGCGACGTGGGTCGGATGCTGCCAGCCGGGCGGCAACCACGCTTTAACTGAGGGCGACGCGTCATTGGACTCGGTCATCGGGACCCCCTTTTATTGTGGCAGTTAGCTGCGCGCCAGATGATAGGTCAGCGCCTGCCGCACGCACTCGCGCAACTCATCGACCGGCACGGTGTCGCCGACGGTGAACAGCACCGCGCGCTCGCCCTCGTAGGCGAACGTGTCGCCGAACTGGGCGCGAAAGTCGTTCACGAGGTTGGTGCTGCAGATGAAGAACATCGCGTAGTCGTGCGCTGATTTCGCGTTCGTCGGCGCAATGCGAATCGTGCTGCCGCTGCGCGTCTCCTTGGTGAGATACGCGGGCTCACCCCACTTGAGCGTTTCGGTGATCGCGCCAACGCCCTCGGTTTCGGATGCCGTAGCCAGAACCAGCTCACGAAGCGCGAGTAGCTCGCTGCGCATTGGTTCCGGGTAGTCGCCGAAGGTCGCCGCGACCTCGGGCGGCATCGCCGCACGATTGTCGCCTTCCCCAGCTTTTGCAATCGTCCTCGCGATTTCGGTCATTGCTCGACGCTACTCCCCATCCACCCGACCAACATAGGGAAACAGGGAACGCGAGACCACCGCAAAAAACGCATTCACTCAGTTAGTTGCTTAAGGTAAGCAATATAGTTACCCTCGCTAAGTACTTAAAGGAGTCGAGACTTGTTAGACAACACGGATGCCACCGCCATCCTCACGGGAATGGTGACGATCAGCCGCACCTTCCGCAAGTCTGCCCAGCGCAGCCGCGAGCGCAGTCTCGCCGGAACCAAGTACGGCTTTCTGCGACATCTACTCGAGGGCGATGCGCGCCTGGGTGAACTCGCCCACCAACTGGTTGTATCGGCTCCCGTTGCCTCCCGCGCAGTGGAAGCACTCGAAGCCGATGCCCTCGTCGAACGTCGCCCCGACCCCGCTGACGCCCGTGCGGTTCTCATCTCCATCACCGAGCAGGGACGCACCGCACTGGCCGAGGGCGACAGCCGCATCATCCGCAAATTTGCTGCAGCTCTTGACGACTGGACCCCCGAGGAAGCCGAGCGCGCCGTCGCCCTGCTTGCTGTTCTGAATGACCGGCTTGCAGAGGTTCTGCAGCCCACCGATACCCCTATCGACACAAAAACACACGAAGACGAAGACGAGAACAACGAATGACCGCACCCACCCGCGCCACCACGCCATCCCCCGATCAGCCCGGCGCCGCCTACACCCACCGCGAAATTCTGCAGGTGATGACCGGCCTTCTCGCCGCGCTCTTCACCGCCATGATCTCCACCACGATCGTGTCGACCGCCCTGCCGACGATCATTGCCGAGCTCGATGGAACCCAGCGCCAGTACACCTGGGTCATCACCTCGAGCCTGCTCGCGATGACCATCACGACCCCGATCTGGGGCAAGCTCTCTGACCTCTACGACAAGAAGCTGCTAACCCAGCTCTCCATCGTCTTCTTCTTGGTCGGCTCCATCGCCGCCGGTTTCGCCGGATCTATCGGCGTTCTCATGATCGCCCGTGCCCTGCAGGGCATCGCGATGGGTGGCCTCACCGCTCTCGTGCAGTCCATCATGGGCTCGATCATCGCGCCTCGAGAGCGCGGACGTTACGCCGGCTACATGGGTGCCGTCATGGCGGTCGCTACCGTCTCCGGCCCGCTGCTCGGTGGCATTATCACCGACTCGCTCGGATGGCGTTGGTGCTTCTTCGTAAGCCTGCCGCTGGCCGTCATCGCCCTCATCGTGCTGCAGCTCAAGCTCCACCTTCCCGCGAACACCCGCGGCAAAACACGACTCGACTACCTTGGAGCGGTACTCGTCTCCATTTCGGCAGCGCTTCCGATGCTCTGGGTTACCTTTGCGGGTAACGACTACGACTGGATCTCGTGGCAGTCAGGCGTCTTCCTCGCCGCCTTCCTCATCGTCGGCTTCTTTGCCGTTGTGGTTGAACTGCGCGCTCCCGTCCCCATGATTCCGTTGCGCTTGCTCGGCAACTCCACCACCATCTGGATGATCGTCGCCAGCGTGGGCATCGGTGTCGGCATGTTCGGCTCCGGCATCTTCTTGACGCAGTACTTCCAACTCGGCACGGGAGCCACTCCCACGCAGGCCGGCCTCATGACCATTCCGATGATCATCTCGCAGCTACTTTCCGCCACGATCGGTGGGCTCATCGTGAGCCGCATCGGTCGCTGGAAGCCCGTCATGATGGTCGGCAGCATCCTGCTTCTCGCCGGCCTCACGGGCCTCGGCACCGTGACCCACGACACCCCTTACTGGACCGTCTCGATCTACATGGTGCTCATGGGCATCGGCATCGGTGGCCTCGTGCAGAACGTCGTGCTCGCCGTGCAGAACACCGTTGATGTGAAAGACGTCGGCTCGGTCTCTGCTGCCGTCGCCTTCTTCCGCTCCCTCGGCGGCGCTGTCGGCGTGACGATCCTCGGCGCGGTGCTCACCAACCACGTGAGCAGCAACATCGTTGACGATCTGGCCGAGATCGGCGTTGACCCCAGCGCCCTCTCGAACGGTTCAGGCGAAACTAGCCTCGACATCACCGGACTCCCCGAGGTCATCCAGACGGCGTTCCACCATGCCTACGCGGATGCCTTTGGTTCCGTCTTCATGATCGCCGCGTTCGTGACGGCAACGTCCGTTATCGCGATCGCGGTAGCACGCGGCTCGCTGCTGCGCACCACGATCGGCATGTCTCCCACCGCCGAAGCGGACGCTACCGGCGAAACCGCCGACGCAGAAGCGGAATCAGCCGCGGAGAACGAGAACGACGAACGGCCCTCCGACACCAGCGCCACCACACAAGACTGAGCGAGCTCGTGGCGGCTAGCCGCGAGCACAGTGCCTAGCGCTCAGCGAGCACAACGCTCAGCGCTAAGCGAGCTCGCGAATCGCCGCCACGAACGCGTCGATGTCTTCGGCCTGGTGCGCGAACGACACCACGATTCGCACGACGCCAGGCTCCCAGCGGTTGGCGTAGAAACCGAAACCGCGGTCGTGGAGTGCGGTGGTCAGTTCATCGGGGAAGACGGCGAACAGGATGTTGCTACCGGGCTCACTCGTGACAGTCACGCCCGCGACATCCGCGATTCCCGCGCGCAGGCGAGCCGCCATAGCGTTGGCCTGACGTGCATTATCGAACCACAAATCGTCGGTCAGATAGGCGTCGAGTTGGGCGGCCTGAAAACGCATCTTGGAGGTCAGCTGCCCGCCGCGCTTGTGACGGAACGCCAGTTCAGTAGCGAGGCTCGGGTCGAAGCAGACAATCGCATCCGCCGTCAGCGCACCATTCTTGGTGGCGCCGAACGAAAGCATGTCGACGCCGAGCTTCCACGTCATTTCGGCCGGGCTCACGTCAAGGGCAACGAGAGCGTTGGCGAAGCGGGCACCATCCATGTGGATGCGCAGGCCGGCCTCGCGCGCAATGCTCGTCAGCACGCGCAATTCGTCAATCGTGTAGACGCTGCCCGTCTCGGTTACCTGCGTAATACTGAGCACGGAGGCCTGAACGCTGTGCACATCGCCCACGCCAGCCTTTACCGCGACGCGCAATTCGTCGGGGTCGATCTTGGAGTGCTCACCACCGAGCAGCACAATCTTGGAGCCGTCAGTAAAGAACTCAGGGGCACCGGCTTCATCGTTCTGAATGTGCGCATCGCGGTGCGCGAGAATGCTGCCCCACGGGCGCGTCAGGGCCGCAAGCCCGATGCCATTCGCCGCCGATCCGGTTCCGACCGCAAAGACATCAAGCTCGCACTCGAACGCGGCCGCCATCTTGGCGCGCATCTGAGCCGTGAGCGCATCGTTCCCGTAGGGGGCCGCTGGGCCCGCGGATGCCGCAACAACGGCATCGAGAATCTGCGGTGACGCACCGGCAGCGTTGTCACTCAAGTAGCCACGCAGGATGGAATCGTTCGGGGTCATGGCAGCTTTCTGAAACGAGAAATAGGGAATGCCAATCGATGCTCCTTCGGGCCTTGAGCCACCGGGCGCTACTAGACCGTTTCGCCACCGCAGAAAGCGCAACAGTCGAGTGTTCGGCAACGATCAGCACTGCTCCGAGCCACTCTTAGTCGATGATAACGCCCGCTGAGCGGCGCCGGATAGAGGCCCCGGTGCTGCACTCAGTACGGGCAGCTTTTTTGCGCCAAACGCAACGACACGACGCCCTTTCTAGGGCTATGACGCAACGCTCGTGACCGGTACCCTTAAAACATGAGCATTCTTGCAGCAATTGGCAACACCGGACCCGATGGGGCCGCAGCGATCGCGGCCGTCTTCATGATGGTCTTTTGGTTCGCCTACATCGGATTCTTCGTGCTTATGGGGCTCGTGTCGCTCGCAGTCTCAGTGCTTGCTCTCGTATCCCTCTATCGCAATCGTGACAAGCTGCGGGCAATCGAACTTGCCGTGTGGGTAGGGATTTCCTTGGTCGTCACCATTGCCGGCCCGCTCTGCTGGTTCTTTATCGGCCGGCGCAAGATGCTCGATGATGAGCGCGCACACGAGCAGTCCACCCCCGCCTGAGCAACGAATGTAAGGAACAACTAAATTGCTCGAATGAGGCCTCGACAGACTCGCTCCTAAGGAGTTGAATCGTAGTGAGCACCACCCGCACACCAGCGGGTCGCCCTCCTGCAGTGTCTGAGGTCTTCAATAGTGTGAACTCGAAGGAGTAAAAAACTATGACGATTGCCGCGCCCCGGCCGACCGAAAGTTCAACAGACCGAGCACGACCCACCGTCGCTTGGACGACCATCCAAGCGGGATTGTGGGTGGGCAATGCCGCTGGCGAATTCGCTGGCATGATCGAACGAAGCTCTTCCGGTGAATTCTTTATCACCGACCACCGCGCCAAGCCGCTTGGCACCTGCACCACCCTCGATAAGGCCAAAGCACGCCACCAGCGGCAATTCACCCTGGCGAACGCCGGCCGCTGACCCACCACCGCCCAGGTCCTCGATCGCTCAGCTGTTCTAGTCGAATACGCAACGAGGCCAACTAGAATCAGCGCCATGCATCGATTCGCTTCTGCGCGCGCCACAGGAGTGCACTAGTGGGCGCCGGGCATGATCACGCCGCGGGCACCGATAACCGCAATCGGCTACTGATCGCCTTCATCATCACCGTCGGCGTTGTTATTGCTCAGGCCATCGGCGCGATAATTACCGGCAGCCTCGCGCTGCTCGTCGATACCGCCCACATGCTTACGGACTCTGCTGGCCTGTTCATGGCTCTCATCGCCGCCGGGCTCATGCAGCGCCCCGCCACCAGCAAACACTCGTGGGGGCTCAAGCGCACCGAAGTGTTGAGCGCGATGGCACAATCGACGCTGCTCTTTGCTGTGGGCATCTACGCTCTCGTCGAAGGCGTGCGCCGCCTCTTCGATCCGCCCGAGATTCAACCCACCGGATTGCTGATCTTCGGAATCATCGGGCTCGTCGCCAACCTCGCCGCCATGATCGTGCTCACCGGCGGGCGCAACTCCAACCTCAACATGAAGGCCGCGTTCCTCGAAGTCGTGAACGACGCCCTCGGCTCTGTTGGCGTCATCATCAGCGCGATCGTGATCGCCCTCTTCGGCTGGTACCAAGCGGATGCCGTTGTCGGCATTCTGATCGCCCTGCTGATCGTGCCCCGCACCATCATCCTGCTGAAAGCCAGCGTTGGCGTGCTCCTGGAGTCCACCCCGAAGGGAATCGACCCCGAAGCGGTGCGCGCCCACATCCTCGCGATGGATCATGTCACCGCCGTGCACGACCTTCACATCACGCGCATCTCTTCAGACCTGCCCGTGCTCACCGCTCACGTCATCGTGGGCGACGCGTGTTTCCGTGACGGGCACGCCGCTGAGATGCTGCCCGCGCTGCAAAAGTGCGTCGCCGAACACTTCGAGCTCAGCATCGAACACTCAACGTTCCAGATCGAGCCCGAGAGCAACGTCGACGACGAGCACGTGCACCACCACTGAGCAGTGTCGCACCACTGAGCAGTACAGCGCCACTGAGCAGCACGCCGCCTCTGAGCAGTGCCGCACCACGGCTACTGAGCGCGCTGGCCCGGAATCGCCTCGAGTAGTTCGCGCGTGTACTCGTGCTGCGGGTTCGACATCACGTCAGCGGCGGTTCCCGTTTCGAGCACCTTTCCGAAGCGCATCACGGCAATGTGGTCCGAGATCTGACGGATAACGCCGAGGTCGTGCGAGATAAAGAGGTAGCTGAGCCCGAACTGCACCTGCAGATCGACCAACAGTTGCAGAATTTGCTCTTGAACCGAGACATCCAGGGCAGAGACCGGCTCGTCGAGCACGATCAACTCGGGGCCGATGGCGAGCGAACGTGCGATGGCAACGCGCTGGCGCTGACCGCCCGACAGCTCAGTGGGGCGACGCTGCGCGAGCGACGGGCTGAGGCTCACGTGCTCGAGCAGCTCGCGAGCAACCTCGGCGCGGTGAGCGCGGTCGCCCACCCGGAACGCGCGAAGCGGCTCGGCGATGATCTTCTCGATCGACATCTTGGGGTCGAGCGAACCGAACGGGTTTTGGTAAACGACCTGCACGCGGCGGCGCAGTTGGCGCAAGGCTTCGCCTGAGAGCGAAGTGACATCGGTGCCGTCGAAGCTCACAGTGCCTGAATCGGCCGACGCAATGCGCGCCGCGATGCGAGCGGTGGTGGTCTTGCCCGAGCCCGACTCCCCCACTATCGAGAACGTCGATCCTCGCGGAACCACGAACGAGACATCGTCCACGGCGCGCAACACTTGCGAGCCTTCACCCTGGCGCCGGAGAGCGAAGGTCTTGACCAGGTTCGAGACCTCAAGAATGTTGTCAGCGGGTGCGGCATCCGCCCCGCTGTCGGCGGCGACAGTGGCCGTTCCGGATGCCGCGGCCAGGCCCGCAGGCTGCGCCGGGCGGGTGTGGGCGAAGAGCTTTCCCGCGCTTGATTGCTGGTGCTCGCCGAGAGCCGTGACCGACGGGGTGAGGCGTCTGCTCGCCAACCCCGGAGCGGATTCCACGAGTTTCTTCGTGTATTCGTGGGTGGGCGCCGACAGCACCTGTTCGGTCGTACCTTGCTCGACAATTTCGCCATTGCTCATGACGGCGACGTAGTCGGCGCGGTCGGCGGCGACGGCAAGGTCGTGGGTAACGAGAACGACGGAGGTGTTGTGGCGGCGCACGAGTTCGTCGATGTTGTCGAGCACGTGGCGTTGCACGGTCACGTCGAGGGCACTCGTCGGCTCGTCCGCAATGACGAGTTGGGGATTGCAGGCCCACGCGATTCCGATGAGCACGCGTTGGCGCATGCCGCCCGAGAGTTCGTGCGGAAACTGGGTGGCGCGAGCATCCGGATCGGGCAATCCGACCTCGTCAAGAATGCGCACGGCTTCGGCAGCCGCGGCAGCCTTGTCGAGCTTGAGGTGCAGTCGCAGGGCTTCGGCGATCTGGTCGCCGACGCGCATGAGCGGGTTGAGCGACTTGCTGGGGTCTTGCGGCACGAAGCCGATGCGACCGCCGCGAATGGAGCGCAGTTCGCGCTCCGACATCGGGCCGAGATCGCGCCCTTCAAACTCGATCGAGCCGCTGTCGATGCGACCACCGGATGCCAGCCGCCGAATCAGCGCCTGCGAGGTCGTGCTTTTGCCCGAGCCCGATTCGCCGACAATCGCGACGATCTTGCCGCGCGGAACGACGAAGCTGATGCCGCGCACCGCCGCCACGGAGCCGGAGCGAGTGGCGTACGAGACGTGCAGATCATGCACGACGAGAATATTGTCGTCAGCTGAGGCACCGTCGCCGGCAACCGAGTTCGCACCAGACTCTGCTCTCGCACCAGAACCATGTTCGATCATTCGTCGCCTCCGATCGCTCGCGCTACCCGGTTTACGGCAAGCACGACCACAAGAATTACGGCACCCGGAATGATACTGAGGCCGGGGTTGGTTGCGACGTAGTCGCGGCCGGCCGAGACGAGCGCACCCCACTCGGGAGCGGGCGGCGGAGCACCGAAGCCCAAGAAGGTGAGGGCCGAGACCGAGAGGATGGCCGTGCCCAGCTCGAGCGCCGCCATCGCGATCACGGGGCGGGCCGCGTTCGGCAGAACGTGCTGCACCAGAATCGCGGGCGCCCGAACTCCAAGCGTGCGCGCCGCTTCGACGTACTCTTCGCTACGGATGCGCAGCACTTGCGAACGCATGACGCGAGCAAAGCTGCCGGCGGCTCCGAGTCCAACGCCGAGGGCGAGCGCAACCGGCCCGAAGCCGAGGCTGGCGACGACGATCAGAGCGAGAAGAACTCCGGGAACGGCAATCAGCACATCCACGAAGCGCATGACGATGAAGTCAGTGCGGCCGCCAGCGAAGCCCGAGATGAGCCCGACAACGGCACCCACAACAACGCCGACGACGACGGCGAGGGATGCCGAGAGCAGCGAGAGAGCGGCTCCATAGATGACGCGAGAGTAGAGGTCGCGGCCCAGGTTGTCGGTGCCGAACAGGTACTGAGCGCTCGGCGGCAGCAGGCGGTCGGTCGCGACCGATTCGAAGGGATCGTGAGTCGCGAGCAGCTGGGGAGCCAGAGAGGCCACGATCGCCACCGCGATAATGAGGAGCCCGAGAATGAAGCCGGGCTTGCGCAGATTGGTCACTTCTTCGCCCCCAGTCGAGCGCGCGAGGGAACGCCGCCACCGATTCTGGTGCGCGGGTCGATGAAGCCGTAGGCGACATCCACGAGCAGGTTGACGAGCGCATAGATCGCGCCCACCACCAACACGACGCCTTGGATGACATTGATGTCGCGAGCGAGCACGGCATTAACGGTCATGCGGCCGATTCCGTCGCGCGAGAAGACGGTTTCGACGACGGCGGTTCCGCCTGCCAAGTAGCCGATGAGCAAGCCGAGGATGGTGATGGAGGGCAGCAGGGCGTTGCGCAGCAGGTGCTTCGTAAAGATGCGGCGCGGCGGCACACCCTTGGCCACGGCGGTAAAGACGTAGGGACTGTTCTGGGCTTCGAGCACGGCAGACGAGAAGACCTGGAAGAAGAGGGCGCCAACGGGCAGGGCGAGCGTGATCGCGGGCAGGATGGCCGCGTCGAAGCTGCGAGCGCCGGCGGAGGGCAACCAGCCGAGAGCGAAAGCGAAGACGCTGATCAGCAGCAGACCGCTCAAGAAGGCGGGCACCGCGATCCCGAATGGCGGAATCTGCAGCAGCAGTTGGCGCAGCCACGGCCACGGTGCTGCGTAGGCCAAGAAAGTGATGAGAACGGCGGATGTCACGCCGAAGAGCAGAGCGAGGGAGGCGATCTGCACGCTGAACGGGAAGGCCCGGGCGATCATCTCGGTCACGGGAACTCCGGTGGAGATGGAGACACCGAGGTCTCCCTGAGCCGCCGCAACGAGGTGGCCGAAGTACTGCTGCCAGAGTGTTCCGTCGAGCCCGTACTGCACGCGCAGGGCGTCGAGCTCGGCCGGATCGATGACCGTTGATGCGCCGCCCTTTGCTGCAAGGGCGGCGATCAACGGGTCACCGGGCAGGAAGTGGACCAGCACGAAAACGAGCGTGTAGGTAGCCACGACAACGAACAGGAACTGTCCGATTTTGGGCAGCAGGTAGCTGGCCCAGGCTTTCACCTGTGTCATGACTGAAGCTCATTCATGCTGGTCACATCACCCCGTGAGAGTTATTCCGAAACGCTGACGTCGTACATGATCAGGCGCGACGACGAGTCGAAGGTCAGACCAGAAACGTTAGCGGTTGAGGCGTGCACCTGAGCAACTTCGAGAAGCGGGATCAGGTACGCACGGTCAATAATCATCTCCTGAATTTCGGCGATGAGTGCCGTGCGCTCGGTGGTGTCTGCCGTAGTGGCCTGCTCGGTGAGGAGCGACTCCAGTTCAGCGTCATCGATGATGGCCCACTTCGAGACGGCATCCTTCGAGAACGTGACCCGCAAAACGTCGGGGTCAGTGCGCGTGAGGCTGGCGCTCAAGAAGTCGTAGTCACCGGTCGCGATGGCTCCGAAGAAGTCGCCGGCGGTCACGATGTTGAGCTGCAGGTCGATGCCAGCCTTAGCGAGCTGAATCTGAGTTGCCTCAAGAACATCCTGGCCGTAGAAGGCGGTAACGCTCATGGTGAGACGCTGGCCGTCCTTCTCGCGGATGCCGTCAGAACCGACTACCCAACCGTTATCGTCGAGCAACGCGGTGGCTGCATCGAGGTCGTAGGCCATCGCGTCTTCCTGGCTGCTGTAGCCGGGAGTCGCGGAGCTGAGTGCGCTCGATGCGGGCTGCGACTGCGACGAACCAGTGAGTGCGGTGATTTCGGCACGGTCGGTGGCGAGCAGCATTGCCTTACGCACGATCTCGTCGCTGACGACGGGACGTGTGGTGTTGGGCACGAGGCTCGTGGGCATTCCGGGGTTTCCGCGAGCGTAGATGTTGTAGTCCGCGGTGTCGAAGCGGGTCTCGTCTACGGCAGGAAGGTCCTGGATGATGTCGAATTCGCCGGTCTGGAGTCCACCGGTGCGCACGCCTGCCTCAGGCGTGATCGGGAACGTGACGGTGTCAACGAGTGCTTCACCGCTGTGGCCGCGAAGTTCGGATGCCCAGTCATAGCCGACACGCTTGGCGATCACGACGGAGTCGTTAGCCACGTAAGAGTCGATCGTGAACGGGCCGGTGCCGACAACAGTCTGGCAGCGGTCTTCAGCGCTGAGTTCGGTGGTGGCGTCAGAGACGAGGCCGAGCGTGATGGTGCTTGCGCCCTGCAAGAACTGGGCGTTCGACGACTCGAAGTTCACGGTCACCGTGTTCTCGTCAACAGCGGTGCTGCCTTCGTAACCGGCGAGGTACTGCGAAGCGAGGGATGCGGTGGAACCCATTTCGAAGAGAGCATCGAGGTTCTTGACCACGGTGTCTGCCGTCAGTGCGGTCTCATCGCTGAAGGTGACGTCATCGCGCAGTTCGAAAGTGAACTCGGTGAGGTCATCGTTGGTTTCCCAGCTCTCTGCGAGCCACGGCACGAGTTCACCGGTTTCAGCATCCTGATCAATAAGCGAGTCAACAACCTGGCGGCCAATGTTGAGCGCGGTGGTGAGGGTGACCTGCTGAGGGTCGAGGCACACGGGGTCGCCCGTGACTGCCATCGTGATATCCGTCTTGGGCGAAGCGGCTGGCCCTGCCGCGCAAGAGGCCAACAGGCCCAGTGCGGCAAGTGCTCCGACCGGGGCAATGCCCCAGCGAAGTACTCGGTTTTTCGGGGAGTTCATACTCGGTCCTTTCAGTGCTGTCTACGCAACGTGGTGAGCGTTGCGGTGGTACTGCGGAATGTGATGCGGATGCTGCGAGTGGTGCTGGTACTGGTGCTGCACTTACTACTGGAGGTAGTCGTACTGGTAACGCGGGTGGTGCTGGTGACGCGATTACTGCGGGAGTTCTCCGAACACGACAACACCGCGCGAGACAACCGCGACGATGTTTTCGGTTCGAAGTTGAGTGATGTCTTCCCACGGACGACCCTTGAGCACGACAAAGTCAGCGCCCCATCCGGTCGCGAGGGTTCCTACCTTGTGTGCCAGGCCGATCGCGTCGGCGGCATCCGAGGTCGCGGACTGCAGCGCACGTTCGGCGCTCCATCCAAACATCTCGGCCATCAGACGCACTTCTTCCATCTGATCGCCGAATTTCACGAAGATGCCATTGGCATCGGTGCCGAGCACGAAGCGCACCCCGGCGCGACCTGCTGCAGCAAAGTTGGTGTTGCGCTCGAGCACAACGGCCTGCGCTTTTTCTTGCGCTTCGGCCGAGACAGGGATGCGAGCTTCCGCGATCACGTCGTTGATCATGAGCGTGGGAGCAACCGAGATGTTGCGCTCGAGCAGCGTTGGCCATTGCTCTTCGGTAATCCCAGTGCCGTGTTCGAGGGAGTCGACTCCGGCATCCAGAGCAATCTGGTTGCCCTCGGTGGAGTGACTGTGCGCGGCAACCTTGAGGCCGAGAGCGTGGGCTTCATCGAGGGTTGTCTCGATTTCGGCGGTGGTCTGGTTACGCCAGCCGACCTTGTCGCCGGTCGAAAGAACGCCGCCACTCGTGAAGATCTTGATGCCGTCAACACCGGCGCGAGCGTATTCGCGCACGAGCTTGCGGCACTCGTCTGGGCTGTCGGCGGTGGGCGTGCGGTGCGAGTAGTGCGGCGGGATGAAGAGATCACCGTGGCCCGCCGTCATACCGACGGGGCCGTGCACAAGAATGCGCGGCCCCTGCTGGATGCCCTGATCGAAGGCGCGCTTGACGGCCAGTTGACGTCCGTCGCCGGCCAGATCGCGCAGCGTGGTCACGCCGTTGCGGGCTGCCTGGTGGGCGTTCGCCGCGATGTGGAAGACCTGCTCTTCCCACGGCGTCAGAAGCGGCCACGAAACCCAGTCGACCTTGTCCGGTCCGGCATAGCCGCCGAGGTGAACGTGGGTGTCAATGAGGCCCGGAATCACGCTGTATTCGGATGCCGTGGTTGCGGCATCCGAGTCGGTGGCCGTGGCGTCGTTCACGGTTTCTACCGCGTCGATCCGGTCACCTGTCCAGCTGAGGGAACCAATGCCGTGCGCGGCCGTACCATCCCATAGCGATATTCCCTCGATGCGCTGGGATATTTCGGTCACGAATGGCTCCTTCAACTTATGATTTGTATGACGCTAGCAGAAGAGTCGCACTTGTAAACAAGTGGCGGTACCCTGAAACACAGCAGCGGACACGTCGAATGAGGTGCGCCACAAGCGCACACCACGCGCCCTGTCGCGCCGCCTGAGAGGAATCAACGATGAAAGCCCTCTATAAGGACAAGGCCGGACCAGGCCTCATATTGGCCGAACGCCCCGAGCCGACCCCTGGTCGCGGTGAGGTAAAAATCAGGGTTGCCCGCACCGGAATTTGCGGCACTGACCTGCATATTGAGTCGTGGGATGCCTGGGCCGCCGGCGCCATCAACGCTCCCCTCATTCCTGGCCACGAATTCTCTGGGCACGTCGTGGAGCTCGGCGAAGGAGTCACTTCGGTCGAGGTTGGCGCCCTCGTCTCCGGCGAAGGTCATGTCGTGTGCGGCCATTGCCGCAACTGCCGTGCCGGCCGCCGCCATCTCTGCAAATTCACTTCAAGCATTGGTGTAAACCGCGACGGTGCCTTTGCCGAATTTGTCGTCATTCCCGAACAGAACGTCTGGGCGCATCCCACCGATATCGACCCCGAACTTGCCGCCATCTTTGACCCCCTCGGCAACGCCGTGCACACCGCACTGTCGTTCCCGATGGTCGGCGAAGACGTGCTCATCACCGGCGCTGGGCCGATCGGACTCATGGCCGCCAAAGTTGCGCGTCACATCGGCGCCCGCAACATTGTGATGACCGACGTGAACGAACAGCGGCTGCAACTCGCCCGCGAGATGGGCGTGAACCTCGCGATCAACGTGTCGACAACGCGCATCGCTGAAGCCCAAGAGCTGCTCGGCATGAAAGAGGGCTTCGACATCGGGCTCGAAATGAGCGGTCACCCCACCGCCCTGCCCGAGATGATCAGCAACATGAACCAGGGCGGTCGCATTGCGATGCTCGGCCTGCCCGCCGAACCCATCGGCATCGACTGGGCCACCGTCGTGACCCACATGATCACCATCAAGGGCATCTACGGTCGCGAAATGTTCGAGACCTGGTACGCCATGAACGCCATGGTGCACACCGGTTTGGATGTCTCCGCCGTCGTCACCGACCGCTTCCCCGCCGAACAGTGGGAAGAAGCCTTCGCGACTGCACGCCGCGGAAATGGCGGCAAGGTCATCATCGACTGGTCGTAGCGCCTGTCGCTCTCGCTTCCGGCCCCACCCCACATTTTTTAGGAGAACACCATGTACGGAACAGTTCGCGAGCAACTCACCGAGACCCTGAGCGAGATCCGCTCCGCTGGCCTCTACAAGACCGAACGCCAACTCGACACTGCGCAAGCTGCCCACGTTGAATCGGGCGGGAAGCCGGTGCTCAACTTCTGCGCCAACAACTACCTCGGTCTGGCCAACCACCCGCGCCTCGTCGCTGCCGCGAAGGATGCCCTCGACGAGTGGGGCTTCGGGATGGCGAGCGTGCGCTTTATCTGCGGCACCCAAACCCAGCACGTTGAGCTCGAGAACCGGCTTTCTGCACTACTGAGCATGGAGGCGACCATCCTGTTCCCCTCCTGCTACGACGCGAACGGTGGCATCTTCGAGGTGCTGCTGAGTGCCGAGGATGCGGTGATTTCGGATGAGTTGAACCATGCCTCGATCATCGACGGCATCCGCCTCTCAAAGGCTGCGCGCTACCGCTACAAGAACCGCGACATGGCTGACCTCGAAGCGCAGTTGATTGCCGCGAAGGATGCCCGCCGCCGCCTCATCGTCACCGACGGTGTCTTCTCGATGGACGGCTACCTCGCCCCGCTCGAAGCGATCTGCGACCTGGCCGAACAGTACGACGCGATGGTCATGGTCGATGACTCGCACGCTGTCGGATTCGTCGGCGAGACTGGAGCCGGAACCCCCGAACACTGCGGCGTCTCCGACCGTGTCGACATCATCTCGGGCACGCTCGGCAAGGCCCTGGGCGGAGCATCCGGAGGCTACATCAGCGCCCACTCCGAGATTGTGGAGTTGCTGCGCCAGCGCGCCCGCCCGTACCTGTTCTCGAATGCCGTTGCCCCCTCGGTGGTTGCCGGCTCGATCGAAGCGCTCAATCTTGTGGCCGAAGGAGCCAAGAGCCGTGCCCAGTTGAAGGCGAATGCAGAGCAGTTCCGCAGCGGAATGGCCGAGGCCGGGTTCACGCTACTGCCGGGCGAGCATCCGATCATTCCGGTCATGTTTGCCGACGAGCACGAAGCTGTTGCCATGGCGGATGCCCTGCTCACGCTCGGCGTCTACGTGATCGCTTTCTCGTTCCCTGTCGTGCCGTTGGGCAAAGCTCGTATTCGCGTACAGTTGTCGGCTGGACACTCAAGCGAGGACATCAGCCGTTGCGTTGAGGCTTTTGTGGCCGCCCGAGAGTCGATCGCCGCATAGGAGCGCACATGGAAATAACGGTCCCCGAAGGCCGCATCGTTACTGGATCGCTCACCGAAGACGAGCGAATTCTCAGTGGCGTGCTTCGCCATGTGCGTGAAGCGGCCCGCGACTCCAACTTTCTACTGCCCGGTGAGCTCAAGCTTGCCGAGTGGTTGAACTGCAGTCGCCCGCAGGTTCGGGTGGCGCTCGCGCAGTTGGAGCGTCAAGGGATTGTGATTCGCAGTCAGGGAGCCGCCACCGTCGTCGACCCGGTCGCCCTGCGCTTGAGTGCTCGCTTCGAAGCGAGCGTTTCCTACGGTGAGGTGCTCGCGCGCATGGGGTACACGCCCTCGGTCGAGATCCTGACGGCCGAAACGATCGAACTTCCCGCCGATCTCGCTCCCCTGCTGTCGCCGCTCAGCACCACCCGCGCCGTGAAGATTGTGCTGCGCTGGTACGCCGATGACCAGGCCGCGATGGTCGCCGAATACACGATTCCGTTGCCCGCTGGCGAGCACGACCCGATCAACCCCACCGACCCGGTCTACGAGTCGGCCAAGAACCTCTGGGGCGAAGGCATCGCGTGGGAAATCGTGACCGCCGGCGTTGCCCTCCTCGACGACAACTACGCCGACCTGCTGCAGCTCGATAAGGGCACCGAAGCCAAAATGTGGGAGACCATCGGCGTCACCCTCAGCGGCGAGCGCATCTTCTACGCCCTCGAACACCACCACCCCACGCTCGTCATGTACTCCTTCGTGCGCACGATGCGGGCACCGTGGAGTGCGATCCCCGGGCACTAGCTTTTCTCGGGCTGCCGCGTCGGGCGACCGGGAATTGTTCCGCATCACGACAACGTTGGAGTTGGTATGAAAGCAATTGTTTACACCGAGACCGGCGACCCCTCCGTACTTCAGCTAGTCGAGAGGCCCGTGACCGAACCCGGGCCCGACGAAGTGCGCGTGCGCATTGTGGTCAGCGGAGTGAACCCGACCGATTGGAAGTCGCGCCGCGGTGCGGCATCCGTTCAGGCCTTGCCGTTTGACGAGGTAGTTCCCGGGCAAGACGGTGCCGGCATCGTGGAAGCGATCGGCTCTGACGTGCAGCATGTCAGCGTCGGCGACCGCGTGTGGCTGGCCCTCGCTGCCTACCAGCGGTCGAACAGTGGCTCCAGCCAAGAGCAGGCTGTGCTGCCTGCCGAGCGCGTCTTTGCGCTGCCCGCGAGCGCGAGCTTCGATCAGGGTGCGAGCCTAGGCGTGCCCGCGATCACGGCCTACCGCGCCCTCACGGTTGCCGAAGACGGACCAGACGAACTGCATCCGACCGCTCTCAGCGGCAAAATCGTACTCGTTGCCGGTGGAGCCGGTGCCGTGGGTCACGCCGCCATTCAGCTTGCGCGCTGGGCGGGCGCGACCGTCATCACGACCGTAAGTGGGCCAGCGAAAGCGGCCCTCGCCACCGCGGCTGGTGCCCACCATGCGCTCACCTACACCGACGCCAACATCGTGGAGCAGATCCGCGCGATCGCTCCCGAGGGTATCGACCAGATTGTTGAGGTGGCCCCTTCCCAGAACGCGGACCTCAACCTCGCGGTCATCCGCAACCGAGGTTCGATCTCGATCTACGCCAACAACAGCCCCGAGCTAACTCTGGATGTGCGCCGCAACATCACGCTCAACGTTCGCTACCAATTCGTGCTGCTCTACACCGTCGGCATCGACGCTATTCGTGCCGCGGGCGACACGATTAACATCGCGATCGAGGATGGCGCGCTCGGCATCGGCGAAGAGACCGGTCTGCCGCTGCACCGTTTCTCGCTCGAGCAAACTGCGGATGCCCATGCTCTCGTCGAGAGCGGAGCCGTCGGCAAGGTGCTGATCGACGTTACGGTCGCGTAAAGCTCGCCGGGCTCAACATCCGCCGCCAGCGAACAGGGAGGCGGAGTCGCGGCGAGTACTGTTGCATGGAGCCATGCGACGAGTATTAGTCCTTGGCGGAACCGGATGGCTGGGCCGAGCGATCGCGCAGGCCGCCGTTCAGGGCGGGGCTGACGTTACGTGCTTGGCACGCGGAGAATCTGGCACGGTACCCGAGGGCGCTCACCTCATCCGCGCCGATCGCACCCACCCCGGAGCATACGACGAGGTGACGGGTGACTGGGATGCTGTTATCGAGGTGTCGCGAGATCCCGAGCAAGTGGAGTCAGCGCTGCAGGCGCTGAGCTCACGTGCGGGGCACTGGACGTTCGTCTCGACCGTGTCCGTCTACGAACTTAACGATCAGCCGGATGCCGACGAAAGCGCTGCCGTTGTCGAGCCCGTCGATCTGGACGATTACGCCCACGCCAAGGTCGCCGCCGAGAGAGCGAGCACCCGCCATCGTGGCGAGCGCGTGCTCATCGCGCGCCCAGGACTCATCGTCGGTCCCGGTGATCCCACCGACCGCTTCGGCTACTGGCCGGCACGACTCCACCGCGGTGGCGAAGTATTAGCACCCACTTTTGCCGGTCGCTGGGTGCAAGTGATCGACGTCGACGACCTTGCCGCATGGATCGTGCATGCCGGGCGAGCGGGCATTACCGGGACGATCAATGCAGTCGGAGACGCGCTCCCGCTCGAAGAATTCCTCGAACTCACCGCTGGCATTGCGGGCTTCACCGAGGGCTTCGAGCAGCGCGATGACGAGTGGCTCACCGGCCACGAGATCAGCTATTGGGCGGGACCGCGTTCACTCCCCCTCTGGATTCCCGCGACCGACGCCGGCTTCCTGCAGCGGAACAACGCCCGCTATCGCGCCGCGGGCGGCACGCTTCGGCCGTTTCGCGAAACTATTACGCGCACTCTGAACGATGAACTCGCGCGAGGCCGAGATCGCCCGCGCACCTCAGGGTTGAACGCGCACGACGAAGCGCTGGTGCTCAACGCTGACCACTAATTTCAGAACGCCTCTCGCCTTCACTAATCGACTGGGTACTCGACGCCGGGCAGAATCCAGATCGCGCAGGTGCGGGCGGCCGCGGAGAGCGTGAGCCCGGCGGCGGCGGATGCCAGAGTCGCATCGCCGGAGAGGAACGCGGGGCTCGCGGCATCCGCCCCACCTGAAGCGTGCCCGGAGGCAGCTCCATCGGAGGCGGCCGTAGCGGCCAACTCGACACCGAGCGCGTTTGCGGGCAGCGTCACCGTCAATGGCGAGCGCGCGACAACAACGAGAACGGTCGCGTCGGCATCCTCGCGCACGAAAACGAGCGCGTCATCCGCAACGTGCAACCAGCGCAGACCGCCGTGCGAGAGCGTGGGCAGCTCGCGCCGCAGGGCGATTAGCTGGCGATAGACGTCGAGCGTGGGCGCCACGGCGGGGTCAGTTTCGGTTCCCCACGGAATGGGCGTGCGCGACATTTCGCCGTCGTCGCCGCTGAGGCCGAACTCGTCACCCGCGAAGACGACGGGCACTCCGGGCAGCGTTACCGAGAGAGCGAGAGCGAGCGGAACGTTGTCGGCGGGCGCATGCGTGCGAAACCGCGCGGTGTCGTGAGTGTCGAGGGGGTTCATATTGCCGAGCCGGATGCGCCATGGGATGCTCGCCGTGAACCGTACCGTCATCTCCGCAAAGTCGCGGGCGCTGTAGTTCGGGATGCCACCGATGGGCTGCCCGAAGAACCACGCCTCCGGATCGATCGAGCCATCGGCGGTCACATGGGAGGTGTCTCCGGGTTCGGTGAGCCACCCCCACACCGGGCGCGTGAATGACGGATACGTCATCGCGCCGTGCCAGGCATCACCCTGCAGATCGCTGGCGGCATCGTTCGTCGATTCGGCCAGCAGCACCGTGTCCGGATTCACGGCTTCCATCGTGCGGCGCGTGATCTGCCGCACTTCCTCGTTGAGGTCCTCGGCACCCATCCGGCCGGTCATGTTCGCGACATCCACGCGCCAACCGTCGAAGTTGTAGGGCTCCTTGAGCCAGTGGGCAACCACCGAATCCGGGCCCTCAATGAAGCGGCGACGCAGCTCGGTCGAGTTCCAGTTGAACTTCGGCAGGCTTGGCGTACCCAACCAGCCCACGTACTCGGTGTGCTCGTCATTCGTGAAGTAGTAGAAGTCGCCCTCGGGGGCATCCGGCTTTCCGAGCGCGGCCTGGAACCATTCGTGCCCATCGCCCGAGTGATTCGTCGTGAGATCGCCAATGACCTTGAGGCCGCGAGCGTGAGCCTCGCCCACCAGACGGATCAGCGCCTCGCGTCCACCCAACAGCTCATCGACATCCACGAAGCTCGACGCGTCGTAGCGATGATTCGAGCGCGCCGGAAAGATCGGCGTCAGGTACAGCATGGTCACGCCGAGGTCGGTCAGGTGATCGAGGTGCTCGGTGATGCCGTCGAGGTCTCCCCCGTAAAACTGCTTCGAGCGGCCGGGCAACACAGGGTCAACCGGCTCATCCCAGCGCGCGGCGATGGCCCACTCGGGCTTGTCATGAGAGTCGGCGGCGGATGAGCGGGCAAAGCGATCGGGGAACACCTGGTACATCACCGTCTCCGCCAACCACTCCGGTGCAGCCGGGGTCGCGAGCAAGGCAAAGTCTTCGGCGTCGAGTGTTTCGACCGAGTGCAGTCCGCTCTGGTTGAGCCATTCGATGCGGCCAGCGTTGCTGCGACCCGCTGGCGCGGTGGTTCCAGCAGCGGTGCCTTGGCCTGACGTCGCAGCAGCGCCGGCAGCGGCAGGACCGTCAGCGGCAGCAGCATCCTCGTGCACGAGTAACCACCGATAGCCGTGCCGTGGGTTCTCGACAACCACTTCGGCCTGCCACCAATCCCAGCCGGCGGCGGTGCCGGTGAGGCGGGCATCCGTCCAGCGCGGTTCGTGATCGGGATTCTCGCGCACCCGCACTGCCTTCAGCGGGCCATAACCAACGGGCACGCGAAGACGCAGAGTGACGGTGTCGCCGAGCGCGGGCGTCTGAGTCGAGACGTGCAAGGCCGAGCCATCGTGGTGCGGGAGAAGGGCATCCATTACTTCACACTTCCTGCCGTGAGACCGCCGACGATGTATTTCTGCAGGAACAAGAACAGGGTCATTACGGGGATGGCGGCGAGCACGGCACCGGCGGCGAAGATGCTCCAGTTGCGCGAGAACTCTTGAGAGACGAACTGGTAGAGACCAACCGCGAGGGTCTGCTTGTCGGGATCGATGAGCACGATGCTCGCAATCACGAACTCGCTGGTGGTGCCGACGAACGACAGCAGACCAACGACCGCCAAGATCGGTGCAACGAGGCGCAGGATGATCGTGAAGAAGATGCGCGCATGGCCTGCGCCATCGATTTTCGCCGCTTCGTCAATGGATGACGGAACCGTATTGAAGAACCCGTACATCAGGTAGGTGTTCACTCCGAGTGCGCCGCCGAGGTAGACCATGATGAGGCCGATCTGGCTGTTGAGCCCGATCGCCGGGAAGATTTCGGAAATGCCCGAGAGCAGCAAGAAGATCGCGACGACCGCGAGCAGCTGGGGAAACATCTGCACGAGCAGCAGCGTCAGCAGCCCGACCCTACGACCGAGGAAGCGCATGCGCGAAAACGCATATGCCGCAAGCGCGCCGAGGAACACAGTGCCGAGCGACGAGATACCGCCGATCAACAGCGTGTTGCCAAACCACGCGGCGTACGGCTGCTGGGGGCGGTTGAAGAGATCGACGTAGCTTTGAAAGCTGAAGTTGGAGAACAGCGAGTTCGCCGTCACGAGAGTGCCGCCCGGGTTCAGCGAAGCGCTAAACACGTACAGCAGCGGGAAAGCCGCAAAGATCGACATGACGATTCCGATGAGGTGGCGCCAGCCGGTTTCGCGGAAGTAGCGCTTGAAAGGCCGCTTCGGGTGGCCGACGGCGACGTGCGAGCGCACTGCGGCATCCGCATCCTGAGTTGTTGCAGTCATCTCAGTTCAGCTCCTCAAGGGCCTTGGTACGACGGAAACTGATGATCGAAATACCCGCCACCAGAAGGAAGATGATGATCGCGAAGGCACTCGCGAGACCGTAATCTCGGTTGGCTCCCACGAAGGCGACCTTGTAGACCATCGAAATTAGGATGTCCGTGGCGCCCACATTCACCCCCGCAGAAACATCGCGTGGCCCACCGTTGGTGAGCATGTAGATGAGGTTGAAGTTGTTGAAGTTGAATGCGAACGACGAGATCAACAGCGGGGCAACCGAGACGAGCAGCAGCGGCAGTTTCACGAACCGGAAGATCGCCCACGGTTTGGCACCATCCACCGTTGCGGCTTCGGTGAGCTCTTCGGGGATCGCCTGCAGCGCGCCCGTCGTGACCAAGAACATGTACGGGAAGCCCAGCCACAGGTTCACGAACAGCACCGAGCCCTTGGCTAGCCACTCATTCGTGAGCCACGGAACTTCGGCCCCGCCGAGCAGCACCACGTTGATGAAACCAAACTCCTGATTCATCATGCCGGCCCAGACCAGCGCCGAGAGAAAGCCGGGGAAGGCGTACGGCAAGATCATGATGATCCGGTAATACTTGCGGCTCTTCATCCGCTTGTCGTTGAACACGATCGCCAGGAAGAGGCCGAGCGCGAAGGTGGTGAACACCGAAAGGAAGGCGAAGGCGAAGGTCCAGATCGTGACGCTAATCAGCGGGCCCCGGATGGAGTCCTCACTGAACGCACGAATGAAGTTGTCGAAGCCGACATCGATTTTCCACCCCGGCAGCAGCTCTTGGCCGGCATCCGAGGTGAACGCTCCCGTTCCGATGTCGGAGTACACGGTGCCAGAGTTCGTGTCGCGCATCGTACCGGCGGCCTCGTCATACTCCAGCGACGACGTGTAGAGGAAGGCGCTCGACCCGTCGGGGGTGCGCAGCATTCCGTCGTTGGGGTCGTCGGAGAGGGGAACGCTGATCGCGGCAATCTGGGTTTGCTTGCCGAGAATGTCGGAGAAGCCCAGCGACGTGTAACCGTCGAGGCCGACAGCAACGCCGCCTTCGACTCGGGCGTTCGACACGTCTTCGAGCGGACGCTCATTGCCACCGATGCTCACGCTGCCATCGGGCTCAGTGACGAGAAAGGAGAGCTCGCCGAGCTGCTCGAGAACGGTGAGCTTGTAGCTGGGCGAATCGGCCACCCGGTTTTGCGACGAGAGCAGCAACGCGTTGACCGCGTCAGCCTTCGTGGAGTTGTGGCCGGTGCCGTAGTTCGTGAACGCGATGTAGCCCGAATAGAGCAGCACAAAGATCTGGAAGATCGCGAGGAAAATGAGCCCTGGTGCGAGGTACTTCGCGGGCAGCTTGCCACGCGAGAAGTAGATCCAGTTGACGAGCAACGTCACAAACACGACAAGCCCGGCGACGAGCCACGATTCGCTGCGCACGAGTACGAAGAGCGCGTAGATCGCGATCGCGTCGACGACACCGAGACCCAGAATTTTCGCGGCGACGACTTTCCAGCCTCCGGAGGCGGCATCCGCGATTCTGGTTGCCCGCTTGGCGCGGGCTGACTGCCGCAGGGGGCCGGGGTCAGTCTGGGGGGAGGTCGTCACGAGGGTTCTCCGTTGAAGACGTGCGGTTCGCTCTAAGAGCGAGAAAGAAAAAGGGGAAGGAAGTGGCCGCCCGCTTGCAGGCGGACGGCCACCGTGCGCTATCCAGCGATAGCGGTCTGAATGTCGCCCGACATCTTCTGCCAGAGCGAAGCGGGGTCACCACCGTTGATGATGGCGGCTTCGGTTACACCCCAGAACTCCCACACGGCTCCCATGGCAGGAATCGAGGGCATCGGTACAGCGTTTTCACCGACGGTGCCGAAGCCGGCAACGATCGGGTCGGCGCTGGCGGCGTCGAAGGATGCGGTGAGCGCGGGGGCTCGTCCGCCCACTTCGAACAGAGCGGTCTGCACTTCTTCGCTGCCCATGTAGTTCACGATGAACTCGTTCGCAGCGAGCGCATTCTCGCTCTTCGCACTGACGAAGAAGCCCTGAACACCCACGAACGGCTGAGCGTCTTCTCCACCAGCGGAGGGGATCGGGTCGATCGCGACGTCGATGCCTGCTTCGACGGCGGCGGGAACGTTCCACGGTCCGGTCAGGTAGAAGGGTGCTTCGCCGGCCACGAACTTCTCTTTGGCGAGGTCGCCGGTGATGTTCGTGTTGAGAACTCCAGCAGCTCCCTGCTCGGCAAGCCAGGCAGCGAACTCGTCGCCACCAGCGTTGCCGATTTCGAGGGCGTCCGAGTCGTAGCTTCCATCGGCATCGGTGCCGAAGACGGGCGCACCGAACGAGGTCTGGAACGGGTACAGGTGGTACGGGTCGGCGGCTTCGGGGTCGAGGCCGACGAGGAACGGGTACTCAGTGCCGGCAGCTTCACCCATCGTGACCATCTCATCGAAGGTCGCGGGCGTGCTGGGCGCGAGTGCAGTGTTGCGCACGAGGGCGATGTTCTCGATCGAGTAGGGAACGCCGTACACCTGGCCTTCGTAGCTCATGGCGGTCACGCCCACAGCTTGGAAGTCGTCCGCTTTGTCGCCGAGTTCAACGGGAGCAACGACGCCGTTGGTGACAAAGGTGCCGAGCCAGTCGTGGGCTCCAATGACAACGTCAGGCCCCTTACCGGTGGGTACCTGGGCGACGAACTGGTCGCGAATGTCACCGAACTCTTTTTGAACGAGCTTGACCTCGACGCCGGTCTCGGCGGTGAAGTCAGCGGCGGCGTCTTTCAGCACGGCTGCGCGATCGGCATCGACCCAGACGGTCAGTGCTTCGCCGGTACCAGCGGCGTTGTCTGCGTCATCGGATGCTGCTGTGCATCCGGTCAGAACGAGGGATGCAGTAACAGTGAGCGCGCCTACGGCCCACAGTCCTCTCTTGGTCACCTTCATTGGTGGCTGCCTTTCGTCAGTGAAAGCATTGCAAACTGCAAGCGCTTCCATGTATACCTTGCATCAGGGCGATTGGGCAAGCGCGAGTTTTCAGGCCGTCGCCGATTTGCTCGAGAAATTGAGGGCCGGGTTTATGCAAGCGCTTAGTTTTTACGTCGATTAGCGATACGGTGTCAGGCATGACTTCCGTTCTTCCGCGCACCGAGTGGTGGCGCTCCGCAGTGATTTACCAGATCTACCCGCGGTCTTTCGCCGACTCCAACGGCGATGGCATGGGCGACTTGCTCGGCATCCGCGACCGGCTTCCTGAACTTGCCGAACTCGGCATCGACGCCGTGTGGCTCTCGCCCTTTTACACCTCGCCGCAACGCGATGCAGGCTACGATGTCGCCGACTACTGCGACGTCGACCCCCTCTTCGGCACCCTCGACGACTTCGACTCGATGACGAGTCGCGCCCACGAACTCGGGCTGCGCCTGATCGTCGATCTTGTGCCCAATCATTCTTCGAGCGATCACCGCTGGTTCCAAGAAGCACTGGCGGCCGCTCCCGGTAGCGCCGAACGCGATCGCTATATGTTCCGGGACGGTCTTGGCCAGAATGGCGAGTTGCCCCCCAATAATTGGGAGTCAGTCTTCGGCGGTCGCGCGTGGACCCGCACCGAGAACCCCGACGGCACCCCTGGCCAGTGGTACCTGCACCTCTTCGACAGCACCCAACCCGACTTCAACTGGCACAATCCTTGGGTGCGCCGCCAGTTCGAAGACGTGCTTAGGTTCTGGCTCGATCGTGGCGTCGACGGCTTCCGCGTTGATGTCGCCCACGGCATGATCAAAGCCGAGGGCCTTCCCGACTGGACTCCCCCGCTCGCGGGCGGCAGCATGGGCGGAGCAGGCACTCCAGAGGGCGGCGACGCAACGGCTGCCGACCCCGCGGCATCCCGCGCACCGTTCTGGGCGCAAGACGGCGTGCACGAGATCTACCGCGAATGGCGCACGATTCTCAACAGCTACGACGGCGAGCGCATTCTTGCCGCTGAAGCCTGGGTAGACCCGCTGACCGACATGGCCAAGTGGGTACGCCCCGACGAGATGCATCAGGCCTTCAATTTTCCGTACCTCGAAACGCCGTGGGCCGCTGCACCGTTGCGCGCCGTAATCGACGCCTCGATCAGCGCCTTCTCCGCCGTCGAAGCGCCCAGCACGTGGGTGCTCTCGAATCACGATGTTGTGCGTCACGCGTCGCGTCTCGCCCTTACCGCCGAGAATCCGCAGGGCGCCGGCATCGGCCCGAAGTCTGCTGGCTTGCCCATCCCCGAGCTCGGCCTGAGCCGGGCGCGAGCGGCAACCGCCCTCATGCTCGCGCTTCCCGGCAGCACCTACCTCTATCAGGGTGAAGAACTCGGCCTGCCCGAGGTCATCGATCTGCCCGATGAGGCTCGCCAAGACCCGACGTGGTTCCGCACCAACGGTGAGCGTTACGGCCGCGATGGCTGCCGCGTGCCCATCCCGTGGGAAGCCAATTCGCCCTCATACGGCTTTGGCCCCTCGGATGCCGCGTGGTTGCCGCAGCCCGCAGAGTGGGCGACTCTCGCTCGCGATGTGCAGCGCCACGACGACAACTCGACGCTCTCGCTGTACCGCCACGCTCTCGCCCTTCGCCGGGCCCACGAGTTGGCGACCGGCGAACTCGAGTGGCTCGACAGCGGCGCCGACGCCGTGCTTGCGCTCCGCAACGGCGACGTTCGCGTGTACGCCAACACGGGAGACAGCGCTGTGCCTTTGCCCGCCGGCGAGGTGCTGCTGGCGAGCGGTCCCCTCGGCGAGAACCAGCTGCCCGCCGACACCACGGTGTGGCTGCGCGGCTAGTCCACCGGCGTACCGAATAGCAGCGAGCGGATGCCGGTCGCTAGAATCGGCAGCAGCATGCTGACTGTGGGTCGGCATCCATTCGCCCCAGTGGCGCACTACGACAAGCATCCGACGAGGGGTTACCGATGGCGAGCATCGAAGATGTTGCCCGTCGCGCTGGCGTCTCGACTGCCACGGTCTCGCGCGCCCTGAGCGGCAATGGCCCCGTTTCGGCGGCCTCTCGCGAGAAGGTGGCGGATGCCGCTGCCGCGCTTGACTACGTCGTCTCGTCGAGCGCATCGAGCCTCGCCTCCGGTCGCACCAAAAATGTTGGCCTCATGGTGCCGTATTTGGCCCGGTGGTTCTTCACCTCGGTGGTCGAGGGCGCCCAGCAGTCTCTGATGCGCCACGGCTACGACGTGACGCTGTACAACTTGGCGGGCAGCGTTGAAGAGCGCGAAGCAGTGTTCGATGTCTTTCTGCAGCGCAAGAGAATTGATGGGATCGTCACGGTCTCGTTGAAACTTTCCCCCTCTGAGGTCGAACGGCTGCAAGCGTTGGATAAGCCGGTCGTGGGAGTGGGTGGTCCCATTGATGGCGTGCGCACCCTCACTCTCGATGATGATGCGGTGTCGAATCTGGCAACGAGTCACCTGTTGTCGTTGGGGCATACTCGGATCGCTCATATCGGTGGTTCGGAAGACTACGATCTCGAGTTCCACATTCCGACGAATCGCCGCCGTGGCTACGAAGCGGCGTTGCGCGCCGCCGGAATCGAACCACAACCAGAGTTTTTTGCGACCGCCGATTTCACCATCCAGGGTGGCTACCACGCTGCCAAGCAGCTGCTGGGTAATCCCCTCCAGCGGCCGACGGCGATCTTTGCGTCGTCTGACGAGATGGCGATCGGCTGCATTCTGGCCGCGCGCGACCTCGGTCTTGTCGTTCCGCGAGACATTTCCATCATCGGAATCGACGGCCACGAGCTCTCCGATTTCTTTGGGCTCACAACCGTTGCCCAATACCCGCAGGCTCAGGGCGAGCACGCGGTCGAGATTCTGATGAATCTGTTGGTGCCGGGAAAGCATCCCGAGATCCCCGAAAACACGCCGATCGGCTACGACTTGGTCGTGCGTTCGAGCACAAGTCGACCACCCCAGTAGCCCCACCCAGTTCGGGTTACCTCGCACTGTTCTCTGGTTTCGCTGTGGCACAATCGGAATCGAACCGGCCTTGTGCGGGCGTCGAGAGTCTGGGGGCAGACGTGAGCATGGAGAGCGATCGCTCGTCGTTGCCTGCCGACTCCCTCGACCAGATTGCGGATGATCTGCAACGGCTGAGGATCGCCGCCGGAGAAGTGTCATACTCCGAGCTTGCCTCGCGCATCGCGCATCGTCGCCAAGAAAACGGCATGAGCCCCGCCGCCGCGCGGGTTGCCCGTTCAACAGTCTTCGACATCTTCCGCACCGGAAGAACTCGCATCAATGCCGAGCTCGTGGCCGAAATTGTCGTCGCCCTCGGCCACGACGACGTCGACGCTGAAGCCTGGCGGGCTCGCTGTCTTGCCGTTCGCACGACAATGAAAGCGCAGACTGCCCACGCTCCGCTAACACCGGCCCCGAATCACGATTCACGGCTCGCTATTGTCGTGGTGCTGATGGTTGCTGCTGTCGGCCTCAACCTCTTCGGCGGCAGCGTGGTCTCACGGTTTGAGCTGCCCATCTTTCTGGACATGATCGGCACCGCGGTCGTCGCGATCATGCTCGGGCCCTGGCATGGGGCTCTCGTCGGGCTCTCAACCAATGTCGTCGGAGTTTTCTCCACGGTTCCCGCAACGCTGGCCTACGCGATCGTCAACGTAGTGGGGGCGCTCGTCTGGGGTTACGGGGTGCGACTTTGGCACCTCGATAAGACCCGGCTACGTTTCTTGCTGCTCAATGTCTTAGTTGCTCTCGCCTGCACGATCACCGCTGTTCCGATCACGGTGCTCGTCTTTGGCGGGGTCGCCGGTCACGCCGGTGACGACTTCATTTCCACCTTAAGGGCGATCGGCGACGGCCTCTGGACCTCGGTGTTCACGGTGAACATCTCGATCTCACTCGCCGACAAACTCATCACCGGCTACACGGCGCTCGCCATCATTCACTTGCTCGGCAGGCTCGGATTCTCCGAGATCATTCGGCGCAGAGATGGGCCGCTCAACACGCGACGGTGAGCCCCGCAGCGGTCCCTGATCTTTCGTCAGACGACTGCTCGCTGGCGAAGTGCTGCGCGAACCGTTGATCGGCCCAGCGCTGCGCGTCCTGATGACGCGTCGCAAGTTCCAACGTTCGCTGCGCTGGTTCGAGCGACTCAAGGTAGAGAGCGTCAGCGCGCGCACAGAGGCCTGTCGCACTCGACCACATCGCCTGTCGCGCCTGAGCGGGAGTCGTGCCCAACTTCTCCCGCAGCACTGCCGCCGGACCTTCGAAAGCTTCGGATAGCGCTTCGGCGCGTTCTTCGAGCCGAGCAATCCAGAGCGACCGCGCGATAAACGTTCCGACAAGAACGAGGAGCGAGAAAACGACGGCACCCGGGACAACAAAGAATCCGCCCACCGCGAGAATGACGAGCAGGCTCTGGGCGAGCATCCGCCCACGATCTTCATTTGTCAGGTGTCGCGCTTTTTCAGCGACCTCGAGTGCGATCGCGTCATGGTCCGCGTTATAGGTCGTGAGAGCCCGGCGCAGTTCGGAGGTGACGGCCGCGAACTCCAATTTGCTGATTCCCTGGAGGCGAGAGACATCGGTGCTTTCGATGGTCACGACCAGGTCGGGCGCCACGCACGACGCGGTAACGAGCCGGCTATCCACCTGCATCATCGTTTCGCTGAGGATGGCGGAAATAGCTCGTTTGTCGTCGCTGGTTTGTAGTTTCATGCCGCCCCTGTCGGTACTCACGGGTCTAATCGTCAGCGTCTAGTACAACCCCTGTGGTCACTGCCCCCGTGCGATTTCGGTGATCCCGAACGAATCCGGACACCCGCGGATGCCGTTGCCACGGCTCTAAGAGCGGGGTTCGACGAGGCGGCGGGCGGCTTCGCGCACGGAGTCGCAACGGGCCTTTTCGCTGTCGGCAAACTCAGCGCATCCGATGGAGCGCAGCTCTGCCGGAGCACGTTCCCAGTTGCTCGCGACGGAAAGAAGCAGCGCCAGTAGCTCTTCAGGCTTCCACGACGCGTCGACGACGCCACGCTCTTGAGCATCGGCGATTACGTCGAGCTTGTGCTGGTAGCCCTCAACGCGCCCCTCGGAAAACGAGCCCAGGGTGGCGGCATCGTGCAACCACGCCCACATCGCAACGCGTTCCAAGGAGGGGTCGTTGACGAAGTAGTTGTGCAGTCGCACCGCATATTCCACGAGGTCGGCATCGATCGGGACCGCGTGAGCGAGCCGATCGAGCCCGGACTGCATCACGTGATCGAACAGCGCTTCCTTGTCGCCGAACCACGCATAAATACGTTCCTTGCTAGCTTTCGCGGTTTCCGCGATGCGGTTGATGCGCGCGCCAGCAACGCCGTACTCGGCGAATTCAGCCGCTGCTGCCTCGAGCACGCGCTGTTTTGTTTCGCGGCCACGGAGTTGATCACGCGGCATTTCTGTCGAAACCACCAAACACCTCCAAATCGAACCGGTTGGTTTGACTTACCTTACACGCAGACGTACTGTCGAACCAATTGGTTTGGTAAACAATCAATTGGCTCGTCACCGAGCCACCCAGCTTTGTAAGGAGTTCGTATGACAAACGTATTGATGGTCTTGTCCGCAGCATCACACTTGACGCTCGCCGATGGTTCAGAGCACCCCACGGGTGTCTGGGCAGAAGAGCTTCTCGAGCCGTACCGCATCTTCACCGAGGCCGGCTGGAAGGTTCAGCTCGCCAGCCCCGCCGGCGTCGCCCCCACTTTTGACGCTTCCAGCCTCAGCGAGGGTGGTGTCGGTTCCGCCGAACGCCTCGCTGACTTCGAGGCTCGAATTGCCGCAATGCAGAGCATCCTCCAGAATCCCCTCCGCTTGGATGCCGTCAACGCCAGCGACTATGACGTCATCTTCTACCCCGGCGGCCACGGCCCCATGGAAGACCTCGCGACCGACGACGACTCCGGCCAGCTCATCGTCGAGGCCGTTAAGTCGAACACCACCCTCGGTGTCCTCTGCCACGCCCCCGCTGCACTGCTCGCCGCGAACGACAAGGCGACCGGCGAATGGGTTCTCAAGGGCCGCAAGATGACCGGCTTCGCCAACAGCGAAGAAGAGATCGCCGGCCTCGCCGACAAGGTCAAGTGGCTCGTCGAGACCCGTCTCGTTGAACTGGGTGCCGACTACTCCAAGGCACCGGAGCCCTTCGCGCCCTACGTGGTCGTTGATGGCTCGCTGTACACCGGTCAGAACCCCGCATCATCCGTCGCCGTTGCCGAGCGCATCGTCGCCGACAAGTCCTAACGACCGCACACTTCCCACTTTTCACTCGGCAATAAGCTCAAGGAGATTTTCATGACAACAAGCACCAGCACCCAATGGCAACTCGCCTCACGCCCCACCGGCGTACCTACCACCGAGAACGTGGTCAAGATTCAGGTCGACCTGCCCGAGCTCGCTGACGGCGACGTTCGCGTACGCAACACGTTCCTCTCGGTTGACCCGTACATGCGCGGTCGCATGAACGAGGGCCGCTCGTACATCGCACCGTTCAACCTCAACGAGACAATGGTCGGGGCTGCGGTTGGTGAAGTCATCGAGTCGAAGGATGCATCGCTGCCCGTCGGCACCCTCGTGCAGCACCAGCTCGGCTGGCGCGACATCGCGCAGGCTCCCGCTGGTCAGTTCACGGCGCTCCCCGACGTTCCCGGTATCTCGCCCTCGCTGTTCCTCAGCGTTCTCGGCATCACCGGAATCACCGCCTGGACCGGCCTCACTCAGATCGCCCACATCAAGGAGGGCGACACCGTCTTCGTTTCCGGTGCCGCTGGTGGAGTCGGCACGATGGTGGGCCAAATCGCTCGCATCCTCGGTGCAGCACGCGTTGTCGGCAGCGCCGGCACCGACGAGAAGGTCGCACTCCTCACAAGCAAGTACGGCTACGACGCCGCCTTCAACTACAAGAACGGCGACATCGCCGGTCAGCTGGATGCCGCAGCACCCGACGGAATCGATGTCTATTTCGACAACGTGGGTGGCGAGCACCTCTCGGCAGCACTCGGTGCATTCAAGGACGGCGGCCGCGTAGCAGTCTGCGGCGTTATGTCATTGATCAACGGCAAGGATGAGGGCATCAAGAACAGCTCCAACATCGTCACCCGTGGTCTCACCATCAAGGGCTTCACGATGGGCAGCTACTTCCACCTCGCCCCCGAGTTCGGCGCCGCAATGCAGGGCTGGCTCGGCGAAGGCAAGATCGTCTTCGATGAAACCATCACCGACGGCATTGATAACGCTCTCGATGCTTTCAACGGCATGATGAGCGGCGCCAACATCGGCAAGGCGCTCGTTCGTATCTAGTCCCGTGTGGCTGCCGACCCGAACGGCGCACACTCCCCGCACTTCGGTGCGGCAAAGAAATGCCCCGCAGCATCAGCTGCGGGGCATTTCTGTTGTGAGGTATGGCGAGTTCGCGCTACGTCGTCAACTGGTGAGCGCCGGAACGATCGCGCCGGAGAACACTTGCCACGCGAGCGCGGTCTTCGCGACCAGGCTGAGCGTGATGTAGGTGCGTTCGCCCTGCAGGTAGCTCTTCCACTTGCCCACTTGCTTGTATTGCAACCACTGGTTGAGGGCGAAGGTGTTGAAGAACAGGAAGAGCGAGATCACAATGCCGACGACAAAACCGGGAGCAGCGGCTTCGTTGGAGCTGCCGGGGCGCAAGAAGTAGATGAGGATAAGAATCCACGGCACAACACCGACCATCGAGCCGAAGATGAAGGGCAGCATCCCGCCCGATCCGGGCTTCTCGTACTTCTCTTGCACCGCACCGAACAGAATCATGGCGGCGTTCACGGTGAATACTGCGAAGAGTGCCGCGATATCCGTCACTCCATTGATCGCGAGAATCAGCCAGATCATGATGGATGAACTGAGCGAGTATTCGGTCCAACGGAAGTAGTTGCGGCTCTCCAGCAGGCCCGTCTTGTAGCGCCCAAAGAACCACGGGCTCGACACCGCAAAGTGGAATACCGCGCTCAGCGCGAGGAAGACGACGACGCCGATCCCGATGTTGATCTCGAAGACGGTCACACGCTCGGGCGGTATCGGCGCTCCGGGAGGGCCCGCTAGGTAGTCCGCCGTGACGGCGAACAGCACTTGAGTACTGAGCATCGTGAGAACGATGGCAAAGCCGATGGCCTGCAGGAGATGCAGGCTGCCCGCCACAATGTTGTAGATGCGCAGACGATCAACTTGCTGCTCCGGAGAATAGGTCTTCTTTGACACGGGATATTCCCTTCGACGGTGGTTGTCACGCTAGCACCTACGCCCCTGCGCGGCGAAGCATCGTGCTTATCCAGATCGGTTTAGCTACGTCGACTTACAGCCCCTGTGCCAGCCGGTAGTAGGCCGCATTCCAGCGAACTTCTTTCTGGAACTCGCGGATCGTCGTGCTTTCATCAATGACGAGAAGCTCCGTTCCCGACATTTCGGCCCAGTCGCGGAAAACCTCGATGTCAACCGCTGTGGACATCACTGTGTGATGTGCAGCGCCCGCAATCAGCCAGGCCGCCGCCGAGGTTGCAAAGTCGGGCGCAGGCTTCCACACGGCCCTACCGACCGGAAGGTTCGGCATGGGGGCATCCAGCGGAACGTTTTCCACGACGTTCGCGACGAGACGGAAACGATCGCGCATGTCGCTGAGTGCAACTACCACGGCGGGGCCACTGTCAGCCGTGAATACAAGACGAACGGGGTCGTCTTTGCCGCCGATTCCGAGCGGGTGAATTTCGAGACTCGGCTTGGAAGTAGTGAGACTCGGACTGACTTCGAGCATGTGAGCACCGAGAACTTTCTCTTCGCCCGGAGTGAGGTGATAGGTGTAGTCCTCCATGAGGCTCGCGCCGCCGGGGAGCCCTGCGCCCATGACATTGGCGACGCGCACGAGGATGGCAGTTTTCCAATCGCCCTCGGCGCCGAACCCATAACCATCCGCCATCAAACGCTGTACCGCGAGCCCGGGCAGTTGCTTGAGCTGGCCAAGATCTTCGAAACTAGTGGTGAAGGCCGAGAATCCGCCAGCTTCGAGGAAGGAGCGCAGACCGAGTTCGATCGCTGCACCGTCGCGCAGCGACTGATGGCGTTCGCCAGAAACACGCAGTTCAGCCGCCACCTCGTAGCTCGCTTCGTATTCCGCGACGAGATCGTCGATGTCTGCTTCCGCTACTGCAGCAACGGCATCCGCGAGTTCATTGACGCCCCAGGTGTTGACCTGCACACCGAAGCGCAATTCTGCCTCGGTCTTGTCACCCTCCGTTACGGCGACAAAACGCATGTTGTCTCCGAAGCGTGCGAGCTTGAGCGAACGGCTGGCGGCCCAACCTGCCGCGGCGCGCGACCAGGTCGCAATGCTGGCAAGCACCGCCGGATTGGAGACGTGGCCCACAACGGTTTTGCGCGCGACGCCGAGACGCGACTGGATGTAGCCAAACTCGCGATCGCCGTGCGCCGCTTGGTTGAGGTTCATGAAGTCGAAATCAATATCGGCCCAGGGTAGCTCGACATTGGCTTGAGTGTGAAGGTGCAGCAGCGGCTTGCGCAGCGCGTCGAGGCCCGCGATCCACATCTTGGCGGGGCTGAAGGTATGCATCCACGCGATAACGCCAATCACGTTATCGGCAGCATTGATCTCAAGAGCGGTGCGGCGGATGGCGTCCGAGCCCTTCAAGACCGGCTTCCACACGATCGTAACGGGTACGTTCGCGGCGGCACTCAAGGCATCGGCCACAGCGCGGCTCTGCTCGGCGACCTGCTGAAGAGTCTCTTCGCCATACAGCTCTTGGCTTCCCGTGAGAAACCACACTTCGTAGCTCGCAAGGTTGGGGGTGATGCTGCGGTTGCTCACAGTGAGGGTGCCTTTCCGTCGGAGGTGCTGTCGACTAGTGCTCCTTGGGGAGCTTGTCCGTACACGTTCTGATAGCGGTCGAAGAGCGAGTCGATAGCGCTTTGAGCAATCGGCACCAGAGCTCCGCCCTGTCGCGCGATGTGAACGGTGCGCGCGACATCCTCGACCATCGCTGCGGCCTTCACAGCATCGCGAGCATTCTTACCGATCGAGAAAGGGCCATGGTTTTGCATCAGAACAGCTCGCGAACGGTGGCCGGTGAGCGTCTCGACAACTCCGCGGCCGATCGAATCGTCACCGATTATCGCGAAAGGACCGATAGGAATTTCACCACCGAATTCATCCGCCATCGCCGTGATAACGCAAGGGATAGCTTCGCCTCGTGCCGCCCATGCGGTGGCATAGGTGGAGTGGGTGTGCACGACTCCCCCGACCTCGGGCATGGCGCGATAGATGTAGGCGTGGGCCGCTGTGTCGCTCGAGGGAGCACGATCTGATCCCGGAGTATCTCGGATCACCGCACCGTCGAGATCGCACAGAATCATGTTCTCTGGCGCTAGGTCGTCGTACGAGACCCCGCTCGGCTTGATCACGAACAGGTCAGCTCCAGGCACACGTGCTGAGACGTTACCGCCGGTCCACACGACAAGACCGTAACGGGTAAGTTCGGCGTGAAGTGCGGCAACTTCATCGCGAATACGCGCAATGGCGACCTGAACTTCTGGGCTGTATGCGATCATGCGAGGGCCTCCCGACGAATGTTTTTGAGCCGGCGCATGACATCATTGCCGCCGCGGCCAAAGTAGTCGTGCAGAGTGCGGTACTCTGCGAAAAGTGCGTCGTAGGCGTCAGCGGATGCCGCATCCGGCACATACGTCGCCTTCTGAACTTTGCCCATGGCTTCGCCCGCGGCCACGACGGTGTCGTAGGCCCCGGCAGCCACGGCTGCGTGAATCGCGGAGCCGAGCGCCGGACCTTGCTCACTCGCGATCGTGGAGATGGGCATTCGCAGCACGTCGCTGTAGATTTGCATGAGCACGGGGTTGCGCAACAGCCCTCCGGCGACGATGAAATCGGTCACTGGTACGCCGTGTGCGTTAAAGGTTTCGACAATCGTGCGGGTGCCGAACGCCGTCGCTTCGAACAATGCGCGGTACACCTCTTCGGCGCGGGTCGCGAGGGTGGCGCCAAACACTACGCCGCTGAGCTCCGCGTCGACAAGCACCGAGCGGTTGCCGCCGTGCCAGTCGAGCGCTACCAATCCGTGGCCGCCAACCGGTTGACCGGCGATCAGGCTGGTGAGGTGTTCGTGGATGCTCACGCCAACCTCAGCGGCGGCGTCGAAGTAGCGAGATGGCACCTGATTCTCGACGTACCAGGCGAAGATATCGCCCACCCCCGACTGTCCTGCTTCGTAGCCATACAGGCCCGAGACGATACCGCCCTCGACGACTCCACACATCCCTGGAACGTCGGTCAAAACATCCGAGTTCATGACGTGGCACGTGGAGGTGCCCATAATCGCGACCATCTGACCCGGTCGCGTCGCCCCAGCAGCAGGAGCGGTCACGTGCGCGTCGACGTTTCCCACAGCGACGGCGATTCCCTCGGGCAGTCCCGTCCAAGACGCTGCTTGCGCCGTGAGCGTGCCCGCAGCATCACCTAACTGGCCAAGAGCGTGACTCACTTTGTCATCAGCGAAGCTTGCGAAGGCGGGATTCAATGCGGCAAGGAATTCCCGACTGGGGTACTCGCCGTCCTGGAGGATGCCCTTATACCCGGCGGTGCAGGCGTTACGAACGTAGCGGCCGGAGAGCTGCCAGACGATCCAGTCGGCGGCTTCGACCCAGTGGTCCATGAGTTCGTACAGTTCGGGATCCTCTTCGAGCAGTTGCAGTCCTTTAGCGAATTCCCACTCGCTCGAGATGAGCCCACCGTAGCGAGACAACCACGGTTCATTCCGTGCGGCCGCAAGCTCGTTGATGCGGTCAGCGTGCGGCTGCGCGGCATGGTGCTTCCACAGTTTGACGTAGGCGTGGGGGCGGTCCACAAACTCGAGAAGCTCATTGAGCGGAGTACCGTCTGCCAGAGTCGGGATCATGGTGCAGGCGGTGAAATCTGTTGCAATTCCGATGACCTGCGCTGGGTCGACGCCGGATGCTGTGAGCGCCGCGGGAACGGCATGTTTGAGTACGTCCACATAGTCTGAAGGCACCTGCAGCGCCCACTCCGGCGGCAGCGCTTGGCCTGAACTGGCCAAGGTGGAGTCCATAACCGCGTGGGAGTAGTCATGAACGCCCGCGCCGAGTTCGGCTCCATCGGAAACGCGGACTACGACGGCACGACCCGACAGCGTGCCGAAGTCGACACCAATCACGAATTGGTCGCTCGGGGAAAAACTCACGTCGGACTCCGTTGTCTAGGGTGCAGTTCAGTGAATGTGACCGTTCACATTGTGGTCACTATGTTACATGCGAAACGGTCACATCCGTCAAGGGCAGCAGATCATCATCCGACAGCCACGCCGCGGACTAGAGCGTCGCGGTCGATTCGCGCACGATTAACTCCGGAAGAACAATGCCGTCGTCACCAGGATTTTCACCGCGCAGGCCCGCCAACAGTACGGAGATGGCGCGACGGCCGATTTCCGGAAGGTTCTGCCGCACTGTGGTCAGCGGCGGAAAGAAGTGGGCCGCTTCGGGGATGTCATCGAAGCCCACGACGCTCATATCGTCGGGGATACTCAGCCCCAGCTCACGACAGGCGTGCATGAAGCCCAACGCCATTTGGTCATTGCTGGCGAACAGCGCCGTGAAGTCGCGCGATCGCAGCAGTTCGAGGCCCGCGTAATACCCGAAGCTGGAACTCCAGTCGCCCAGAACGGGCGCCCGCGCCTTGAGCCCGGCTTCATTAATTTCGTCGAGAAATCCCTGCACGCGCGCTTCTGCCTCGAGCCAGTCCCGGGGCCCGGACAAGTGCATGATCTCGGTGTGACCGAGATCGATCAGGTGTCGCGTGGCGAGGCGAGCGCCCGCCTGCTGGTCGACCGACATGCTGTGCCGACTCTGGTCGACTTGATTGGCGTGTAGCGCCACGAACGGCACCGAGACTGACAACTCGCGCACCGCATCCAACGCTCGCCCTTGCGGCGTCACGAAGACGATCGCTTCGACCGACTGACTCATCAAATAGTCGAGGCCAGCCTTGATCGCGTGGCGGTCATTAGATGCAACATTGGTGATGCTGAGGCGATAACTCGCCTCCCGTGCTGCGAGCTCGATCGCCTGAATCGTAGTCGCCGGGCCGAAGTGGCTCGACTGCTGCGCGAGCACACCGATGGTGCGCGTGCGGCTGGTGACCAGAGTGCGCGCCGCCTGATTGGGGCGGTAGCCCAGTTCATTTATGGCCTCGCGCACACGATCCCGTGTGGAATCGCGGATGTTGGGGCTGTCATTAAGCACCCGCGAGACCGTCTGGTACGACACTCCAGCGCGGCGAGCGACGTCTCGTATGTTCGGAGCACGAAGCTTCGCCGATTGCACCCCGCTACCTGATTCCATGACCGCCATCCGCGCGCAACCACTGAGCGCTGCCCCCATTATGCCCCGCAGCCACGAACCGTGCGGCACCGTCGACCAGCCCCGCTACGTGTTCAAGCACGCCTAAGCCACCTGCAGCCGGCGCCGTTCCTCCGTCAGAACAACGCTGCCAGCGGCCCATTCCGCCCCACGAAAACGGTGCGATCGGCGGTACCCGGCAGCGGGTGCAACTTCAGTTTGTGCGCCAGCTTTACTGACGCCGCATTCTCCGGGTGTACGACGGCGACCAACAACAGAGCTTCAATGTTCGCCCGCACGTAGGCGAAAAGCGGCCGCATCGCTTCGTACGCGATTCCTTGACCTTGGAATTGCGGATGCACGATCCAACTCACTTCGAGGCAACGAGTTGAGGCGGTCAAGGATCGTAACTGCAGGCTGATTTCTCCGACCAGCTCACCCTCGAATTCGATGGCCAGCGCCAGCACGTCGTCCACTCGACGGATAGAAGTCTGCCGTGTTCGACGCGTCAGTTGTCGCAGCGAGGACCGGCGGCTGCGCTGCGGCCACGCCGTGTACTGACTCACCTGCGGGCTGGACTGAATCTCGTGCCATCGCGCAGCATCCGACATCCGGTGCGGTCGAAGCGATACGCGCGGGGTCCGGATGACCGGCACCCGCAGGGGCGATTCGAGCGTTGCTCTGCGATCAACCGTGGACATGAACCTGCCGAATCGGGGCGTGCGGCGAGCGCCTTACTCGTCGTGTTCATTGAAGCTTGGCAGAGCCACTGACACGGTGGGGGTCCTGAGATTCCAGCCTTGTAAAAAGCAGGTTAATTACGCCGGCACTGGTGCCTAACGCGCTTGGCGTCGAAAGCCCGGCTTCGACTTTCCTTTGACCGAAGGCGCGCGCCCCTTACCTTTCGAGGCTTTGGCTTTTCCGCCCGGCTTTGCCACGGATGCGGCGGCGGCCTTCGCAGACTTATCAAGTTGACGGTCGGCGTCGATCAGAAACGCTTCGCCCTCAGGGGTTAGCTGCGTCGTCGTCGCGGAGGTATCGAACAGCGGGTAACCCAGTTGCTCTTCGAGTGACCTGATCGCCGCAACAAGGTTCGACCGCGGAACCCCCAACGAGCGTGCCGCGTGGGCGAAATGCAGTTGGTGCCCGGCGGCGACAAACTGTTTGAGCAGCAAATGGTCCATTGGCTTCAGCGTAGGCGATGAGCGTGCGCAATTTCTCGCGAGGGCAGCGCGTGGCCCCTACCAATGGCGTCTAACGGCTGGCCCACAGCAGGCCCCGCTCGACCATGGTGCGCACGGGCGACATCGCCAAGACGTCGGGGTCGTGGCCTGGCGTCGCGACAAACACGCGCCCCTTGCCCCACTGCCGCGTCCACACCGCGGGGCATGTCACCGGCGAACCCCAAGGATCTCCCGGTTTACTCGCATGCGTCGTCGTAGCGAGCACAGTGTTGTAGTTGTCCGTAAGCACCCAATACTGCTCAGTGTCGAGATCGAACGCACCGATACCGCTGGTGATGGGATGCTCCTTTCCCGCGGGAGTGACCTCTATGCGGTGGGGAACCATATAGTCGCTGCCATCCCCCATGCGGTCATGGTGCGGCTTCGGCGGATGCGTGGCGAAGTATCCCCCAATAAGTTGCGGATACTCCGGTGTATTGCGATACGAATCGACGATTCCCCCGTGCCAGCCGGCAAGCCCAACTCCGCGCCGAACAGCAGCATCTAATCCGTCGAATTCTTCACGTTCGATTGTCGCCATCGACACACACTGAACGATGAGGTCGATATCACTCATCGCGGCTTCGTCGGCGTAGATCGCAGACGATTCTTCGACGCGCACGGCAAATCCCTGCGATTCAAGGAAGGGGATGAATGCGTCGGTGGTGGCGACGGGGTGATGCCCGGGCCATCCCCCGCGCACCACGAGTGCATTCTTCGGGTTGCTCATCGGAAACTCCTTGGGAACTGCGCGTCGTCAGCGCCAGCGACCCCAAATCGGAGCGACCGAACGTTGGTGTGATGAAGATCAACGGCGATTTTTACCCCCACGACTGTCGCGAATACGCCCGGAACTGTGGTGGTGGTGGCGCCACCACCCATCATAAGAGAAGTATTTTCGCTTTCGCGGTGCCCGACATCGAAGAACCCGCCCGGCGCTGAGCGAAGGCGAAGGCGAAGGCGAAGGCGATGCGCGACGGTCACAACTCGCGGAAGCGAACGCTGGAAACAACAAGGGGACTCATAGATCCCGGGAACAACAAACGGTAGCTGAGGCGGGATTCGAACCCGCGACCTCACGATTATGAGTCGTGCGCTCTCACCAACTGAGCTACTCAGCCACATCATCCAAAAATTCGGATGAGCGAGCCCCCTATGGGAATCGGACCCATTACCTCTTCCTTACCAAGGAAGTGCTCTACCAATGAGCTAAGGGGGCACACAAAAGCGCTAAACGCGCGATTGGCACCGTAAGAGAATAGCACCCGCTGGGGGCCTCTCCTTACGCTTTTGGCCCAAAAATGGCCGTTGGCAAAGATTAGTCAACAGCATTTGCTGTAAGCCAGGCGTAGGGGTCGACGGGAACGTCATCGAGGTGCACTTCAAAGTGCAGATGGGCACCATAGGCGATGCCGGTTTCGCCGACGAGACCGAGGAAGTCACCCGCCTTAACTTGCTGCCCTACGACGACGGGGCTGGAGTCCGTGATCATGTGAGCGTAGAGGCTCGTGACCTGCTGGCCGTTGATCGTGTGGCTAATGACGGCGTGATATCCGTAGCCCGACCAGTCCGCCTGAATGAGATCTACGGTGCCGTCAGCGATCGCGTAGATCGGTGTTCCGGATGCTGCCGCGAAGTCAGTTCCCTTGTGGAAGCCACCGACGCGGTCGCCGAAACCATCGGTGATCGGTACGGAGTAGGGGAACGGCCAGCGAACATCGCCGCTCGTCGCGCTGTACTCGTAATCGATTCCGGCATATTTGAGCGCCAGTACTTCTGCGTACGAGATCACCTTGATGTCGTCATGCGCAGCGACCTCACCCGCAACATCGTCGGAGACCGCCAGGGACTGGCTGGCACGCGCGTTCGCGCTGAGGGCCGCAACGTCAGCGACCGGGGCGCCGGCGGCGATCGTGGCTGAATCCGCATCCATGAATATGTTTGACGGCACCGAGACACCGACGAGAATCGGGAATGCGAACAGCATCGCGACAAATGAGAGCGCCTTCGACGCCGAACGCTTGCTGCTCGAACCGGAGGTGTTGCTCGGCGCTAATGCCTTGCGGGAAACCCACACACGCTTCGATTTGACCGCGGAGTTTGTCGCCTTGCGTGAGCGAGGTGCAGTAGCCGCGGTCGCCTGCTTCGGTGCACGACCACTCTGGGCTGCCTTGGCCGGCCGCGAACGCTTGCGGCTTGTCGGGGCCACCGCGAGCGCCGCGTTCGACTCTAGAGTCTCCACGGAGGCGTCGGATGTCGAAGTAACCGTGCTGGGCGTCAAGCCAAAGATGTCGAAAGGCGCGTCAGCCCCAATGCTCTGAGGCTCGGAAGGTGCTGGGTCGACGGCGGCTGTCGCTGCGGCCGGGGCGTGCACGGTAGAGATCGGAGCAGTGAACAGTCGCTCAGATACCGTCGGCGCGCCAGGCGCCACCACCGGCGGTGCGACCGAGACAGGCGCCGGGCTCACGACAACGCTGCTGGCGGGCGCCGGAAAAGCCGGCGTGGGAATTGCGGGCACGGAGGCCACAGCAGCAGCCTTGGTGCGCATCGAACGACGGCTCGGCAATGCGACCGCGCTCTCAACCGAAACGGGGCGATCCACTGTCGCTGTCACGATTTCCGGAACCGCCACCGCAAATGGCTCGGACGCTGCCGCTGCCGCCTGAGATTCGACACTCTCGGGGGCCGTCTCGACAGCTGAGGGCAGAACGACAGCGACTACTGGTCGCGGTTCGACTGCTGCGGGCTGCCGCTGCTGCTCTTCGGGAGCAGGCTGCGAGTGCGGACTGAACAAATCAGCGAGCACGGGAACCACTGGCGTCTTCGCCGGGCGCTTCGCGCTGCTTCGCTGGTTAGCTGATTGTTGAGCTTCGCGTTCACGCTCGCGCATTTCTTTGCGCGTCAGCGGCGGATTCGCTTCGGTTCCCGGGTTGTGGGAGGGCGCGGCGTCCCGGCTCATAGAACGAGCTCGTGGTGGCGGGAAGAGAAGGCCACTGGGGCATGCGCGCTCATCAGCGACATTCTTCTCCTCCACGCGATTCACCTGCTAGGTGTGAATGCAAAACTCGGGTAATTGACCCACGCACGTACGGGTTGCGCGCGGGTAACAGATTCATAAAGGCTAGCGCGCAAGTGGTCTAGTTGCCAGACCTTTATAAAGTGGTCTACTCAGGCTAGCAACTGCTTCAACACTGCCTCAAGTTTCTGGGCAACGGCTGGTTCCGCAGCGAGGATAAAGTCCTTTTCTTTTGCCGCATCTACGCGCAATCCCTGCAGGGAGGCGAATCCCGTGGCGATGAGCGCTCCGGAGAGGTCTACTTCGTGCGCAACCGGCAGCGACTGTTTATTGAGGTGGACTCTGGTTCACCCTCAACTCCGGTCAGTTCGCTCGCGCCACGTTCCGCCCGCGCCTGTACGATGGCACTCCATTCGAGGTCGCTTCGGTGGGGAGAACAGGGCCCCGGCCTCTCCGGCCGGTACACACGTCGCTCGATCTGGATGTGGTCGCCACTAAAGGTGCAAGATGAACAGAAAACGAGTCACCCCGCTCGCCATCACACTGCTCGCCGTCGCGTTGCTTCTCAGCGTGCTGCTGGTTTCCCAGATTGGCGATTCTGCCAGCGGGCCACCCGTAGCAAGTGACGAGCCCAATGACCTCGCGTCGCCGCCGCCCGATCCCCAGCTACCGGGTCGCTCCCTAGTGTGGAGTGACGAGTTTGATGGACCGGCAGGTTCGGCGCCCAACCCCGACAACTGGACTAACGAGGTCGGAGGCGAAGGCTGGGGCAACAATGAGTTGCAGTTCTACACGGAGGGCGTAGCGAATGCCGCGCTCGATGGAACGGGCAATCTCGTGATCACCGCTCGGGCTCTCGATCCGCTCGCGTCAGACCAGTCGTGCTGGTACGGACCGTGCTCCTTCACCTCGGCTCGTCTCATCTCGGCCGACAAGGTGACGGTGGAGTTCGGGCGGGTGGAAGCGCGCATCCAGGTTCCTGGAGCAGGCGGTGTGTGGCCGGCGTTCTGGATGCTCGGCGAAGACCTCTCCGAGGTCGATTGGCCAGAGGCGGGCGAGATCGACGTGATGGAGTTCGTGGGAAATTCACCGACCCAGATTTTCGGCACGATTCATGGCCCCGGTTATTCCGGCGAACAGTCGTTCGGTGGCGTCCTCGGCCTCGGCACCCCGGTTGCCGACGAGTGGCACGAGGTCGCGGTGGAGTGGTCCCCCGGGCGAATCGTGTGGGAAGTCGATGGCACCGTCTACCACGAGGCTGTGCCGGCTGACGTGGCACCAAACTCCTGGGTCTTCGATCAGCCCTTCTTCCTCCTCGTCAATCTTGCAGTCGGAGGGGACTTTGGAGGCGACCTCTCCGACGACATCACGCAGCCGCAGGAATACCGTCTCGATTACATCCGGGCGTACGAACTCTCAGCCTGAGGCTTTCACCGCGGGAGAGATCACGCCTCAACGGTGACGACGGCTGCGCCGGCGGACATTCCCTCATGCGCATCGAGTCGCGCCCGAAGGGAGCGTGAGATCGCTAGGGCTTTCGCGTCGCTCGAAGCCAGCTCGTCGCTAGTCGCACCGCCGGGTTGGCTCCGCATCAGCGCTAAGTCTGCCGCGAACACAATGCGAGCCCAATCCGCCGGGGAGTGCTCACCGCCAGCGGCAAGGGCGATCTGAAGGCGCTGAATATCATCGTGCAATGCGTCGGCAGTGTCGACGCCCCACATCCGCAGCAGGTCTGGTTGGGCCGCTGCTGGCGCGAGTAGTCGACTGAGCCCAACGGAGAGCAGCGATTGCTCGTCGTCGCTCAGTTCGAGCTGCACTGAAGGAGCGAGTCGTTCCTGTTCCGCGTGATCTGCCTCTTCGCGCTCGACGCGCAGCGACGACATCGTGTCCACGATGACGGCAATAAACAGGTTCAGGGTGATGAACGCGGCGATCAGGATGAACGGCACGAAGAACAGCCACGCCAACGGCATCACTTCCATGATCGGGCGCACGATCCCCATCGACCAACTCTCGAGGGTCATGATCTGAAACAGCGAATACGTCGACTTTCCGATGCTGCCGAACCACTCCGGAAACTGATCGCCGAAGAGTTCGGTCGACATAACGGATGCCACGAAGAAGACGAGAGACATCAGCAGGGCGATTGCACCGATGCCCGGGAACGAGCGGATGAGCGCCTCAACAACCATCCGCACCTGCGGCATGAACTTGATGACTCTCAAAATACGCAGCACTCGGAGCGCACGAAGAACCGAAAGTGGTCCAGCACTGGGCACAAGCGCAATCCCCACAACGATGAGGTCAAAAACAGACCACCCATCGGTGAAGAAACGCTTGGGGCCGTAGGCAACAAGCTTGAGAACGAGCTCAATGACGAAGACCACGAGGGCAATCGAGTCGAGAGAGTGGAGAACCTCGTAGGTCGTCGTGCCCTCTTCTGCCGCGGTCATCAGAGCGATGATGACGGCATTGACCACGATGACGGCGAGAACGAAGTTCTGAACGAGTGATGAGTCAACAAACTGGGTTAGTCGACGACGAAACGATGGGCTCTCGGGAGAAGCGGTTAGATTCACGCGCCCATTATTCACGAAAGGCCCCGTGCTGTGCGCACAGGGCCTTTCGAATAAGTGGTGGCGAGTGGGGGATTCGAACCCTCGAATGCGATGCAGTCTGATTTACAGTCAGATCCCTTTGGCCACTTGGGTAACTCGCCAAGACGCCTTCGGCCACATGTATTCATCTGACCGAACGCGCTGAACCAGAATACAAGGAAACCGAGCCACGCGTGACCACTTCCCCGAAACTCGTCTGTGGGAGTTCTGGGCTCTGCCCGGGTAACATGGGATTATGGCTGATTCTTCGTTTGACATTGTGAGCAAAGTTGACCAAATGGAGGCGGAAAACGCCGTCAACCAGGCGCAAAAGGAGCTTGCTCAGCGCTACGACTTCAAGGGCGTTGGCGCCTCGGTCGAGTGGACCGGCGAGAGCCTCCTCCTTAAGGCGAGCGCCGAAGAGCGGGTCAAAGCCGTTCTCGAGGTGCTTGAAGCCAAGTTCATCAAGCGTGGCATCTCGCTGCGCAGCCTCGACGCCGGCGAGCCCTTCCCCAGCGGCAAGGAATACCGCATCGAGATCAGCCTGAAGAACGGCATCTCCTCTGAAGACGCGAAAAAGATTTCTAAGATCATCCGTGATGAGGCGCCGAAGGGCGTGAAGTCGCAGATTCAGGGCGACGAGCTGCGTGTGCAGTCCAAGAGCCGCGATGACCTTCAGGCCACGATGGCACTGCTGAAGGGCAAAGACATCGAAGTCGCTCTCCAGTTCGTGAACTTCCGCTAACAACTCCCCCCAGCATGGATCTCTTCCTGCTGATTTTTGCAGCGACCCTATTGGTCGCTGTCTTGTTCTCCGCTCTCGCGGGGCGCACGGTGTTGTCGGCCGCCGTGTTGTTCTTGGTGGTCGGTTTCGTGATCGGCTCGGAGACCACGGGCATCCTGCAGTTCGATTCCTCGTCAACCGAGGTTTCAACGATCGCCGAGATTGCTCTCTTCGTCGTACTGTTCACCGACGGCATGAAAATGGGCTGGGCTGACTTACGCAAGGCCTGGCGTCTTCCTGGTCGCGCGCTCGGGTGGGGCTTACCGCTCACTCTTGCTATTACTGCGGTGCTCGCGCACTTCCTCTTAGGCCTCGGCTGGGCGGAGTCGCTGCTGATCGGCGCCATCTTGGCGCCAACAGACCCGGTTTTTGCTGCGGCACTCGTGGGCAACAAGCGAGTTCCGGAGCGGTTGCGCCAATTGCTCAACGTGGAGTCAGGCGTCAACGACGGTTTGGCGTTACCGTTCGTGGTGGTCTTCTTAGCGGTCAGTTCAGGATCAGAAGAGCTGCATCTCGGCGAGCTGGGCCTTGAGCTGCTGGCCGGTACCGCTATCGGCATCGCAGTGCCGTGGATCGTGATCAAGGCGCTTCATACGCGGCTCTTCGCGGCAGCCGGAGTCTTTGAGCCCATCGTTCCGATCGCGATTGGCCTGCTCGTATTCGCGCTGTCGAGCTACACCCACGCCAATCTCTTCCTCGCCGCATTTGCCGCCGGAGTGACCGTCGCCACGGTGGGCCAGAAAGAGCGCGAGGCCTTCGAAGAGTTCGGCGAAATCGTCTCCGAGCTGCTCAAACTTTTGGCGCTCATGATCTTCGGCGCGCTTCTGTCCTTCAAGTTTTTGGGCGAAATCGCCTGGACCGGCTGGGCCTTCGCCATCCTCGCTCTCATCGCCGCGCGCCCTATCGCGCTCTACGTCTCGTTCCTCGGTTCCGGGCTCTCGATGCGAGAACAGGTCGCCGCGATGTGGTTCGGCCCGAAGGGTTTCGCTTCGGTCGTATACGTTCTCGTGGTCGTCTCCGCGGGTATCCCCGCTGGCGACCTCATCTTCCACATTGTGGCTCTCACTATCGCGCTGTCGATCATCGCTCATTCCTCCACGGATGTCGTGGTCGCTCGATCGTTCAGCGAAGCCCAAGAGACCCCGGCATGGCAGGGGCCGCCTCCACGCTGGTAGTCGTTCGCCAGCGTGGTCGTCACGGCTCTTATCGCTCGTGAACTCGCTAGACTTCGCCCATGGACTTGGGCAGCATTGACTTCAGTTTTACAGCGGTTCTCGCTGCTGTTCTTGTCGTCATCGACTTTATGATTCGAGTGCTCTCGATCATCTACGTTCCGCGCAATCACCGACCGCAGACCGCCATGGCCTGGTTGCTCGCTATCTTCTTCATCCCCTACTTCGGCATCATCCTGTTCCTCATATTTGGCAGCCGCAAACTCCCCAAGCGTCGCCGCGAGAAGCAGGCTGAGATCAATCAGTTCATCATCGAATCGACTGAGGGCATGGATCAGGTCGCACAAGATGAACCGTGGCCCACATGGCTCAAGCCTGTCGTCGAACTCAACCGCACCCTTGGTGCAATGCCTCTGGTTGGCGGCAACACCGCGACGCTGCACTCAGAATACGAAGAGTCGTTGGATGCCATGATCGCCGAGGTCAACAACGCCTCCAGTTTTGTGCACGTCGAGTTCTACATTCTCAGCGTTGACTCCACCACACGGCCCTTTTTCGATGCCCTCGAGCGTGCAGTGCAGCGCGGGGTGAGGGTGCGGGTGCTCCTCGACCACATCGCGTCTCTGCGGTCACCGGGCTATTTCGCCACGATCCGTCATTTGAAAAAAATCGGTGTCGACTGGCACGTCATGTTGCCGGTTCAACCGCTGAAGTGGAAGTTCCAGCGCCCCGACCTGCGTAACCACCGCAAGATCCTCATCATCGACGGAAACGTCGCTTTTACGGGATCGCAGAACATGGTCGACTCCTCGTACAACAAACGCGCCAACCTCAAGCGCGGGCTTCGGTGGAAAGACCTCATGGTTCGTTTCGAGGGCCCGATCGTTGCCGGAATCAACGCCCTTTTCATCACCGACTGGTACAGCGAAACCGACGAGTTGCTCGTCCGAGAGGGGTCGCTCGCGCCGGCGACCAACTCCAGCGCGAGTCTCGACGCCCAAGTCGTACCGAGTGGTCCCGGTTTCGAGGGCGAGAACAACCTTCGGCTGTTCAACTCTCTGCTCTACGCCGCTCAGCAACGCGTCATCATCACCAGCCCGTATTTTGTGCCGGATGACTCGATGCTCTACGCCATCACTACCGCGGCTCAAAGCGGACTCGACGTGCAACTCTTCGTCTCGGAGGTCGCAGATCAGGCTCTGGTCTATCACGCCCAGCGCAGCTACTACGAGACGCTCCTGCGAGCCGGCGTAAAGATCTGGCTCTTCCCCGAACCCACCGTGCTGCACGCCAAGCACTTCACGATCGATGACCAGGTCGCCGTCATCGGCTCGAGCAACATGGACATGCGCTCGTTCAGTCTCAACCTAGAAATCTCCGTGATGGTGCGCGGTGCCGAATTCATCGCCGACATGCGTGAGCTCGAATCGGAGTACCGGGCCGTCAGTCGCGAGCTCACCCTTGAGGAGTGGATGAAGCGCCCACGACGCTCAAAGGTTCTCGACAACCTCGCGCGCCTCACCGCCGCCGTTCAGTAGCGGCGGTCTATCCCTATTCCGAGTCGGTGCTCTTGGAGGCCGCGATCATCTCGTCGCGGTCAACGAGCTTGATACGCGCACGGCCTTCCGGCTCGCCAAGAGCGATCTCGTGGGCATCCAGCGACTGCCACCCCTGCAGGTTCGTGTACTCCACGTCGCGGCTCTTCAGCAGGTCGACGATGGCCTGTTCGTCGGGGTTCTCGGGGCTCCACCAGTTGGCCTGGTCGTTCATGACGTGCTTGATGGTTTCCATCGCGTCAGATTTGGTGTGGCCGATAAGGCCAACGGGGCCGCGCTTGATCCAGCCGGTCGCGTACACGCCGTGAACCTGCTCGTCGTTGTCGTCGATGACCTGACCTTCGCGGTTAGGAATGACACCGCGGTGGTCGTCGAACGGGATGCCGTCGAGCGGCGAACCGAAGTAGCCAACAGCGCGATACAGGCTCTGCACCTCGACCTCGCGGAACTCGCCGGTGCCGACGACTCCGCCCTGGCCGTCTGGCGTGGTGCGCTCATAACGGAAGCCCTCAACACGATCAGTACCGAGCACCTCGACGGGGCCGGCGTAGAAGTGCAGGTGCAGGCGACGTGATGCGGTGCCCTTTTCTTGGCCGCGCCACTTCGTGAAGATGCGGTCGAGAACCATGATCTGTTTGTTCGACTCGATGGCGGCCTTGGAGGCGTCGTCGTAGTCAAAGTCTTCTTCGTAGACAACCAGGTCAACGTCGTCAAGCTCGCCAAGTTCGCGAAGCTCGAGAGGCGTGAACTTCACCTGCATGGGGCCACGACGACCGAAGACGTGCACGTCGGTCACAGGGCTCGATTTGAGGCCCTCGTAGACGTTGGCGGGAATCTCGGTCGGCAGCAGGTCATCCGCATGTTTAGCGAGCATTCTGGCGACGTCGAGCGCGACGTTTCCGTTGCCGATGACGGCGGTCTCTTTCGCGTCAAGAGTCCACTCGCGCGGAAAGTCGGGGTGGCCGTCGTACCAGCTGACGAAGTCGGCGGCACCGTGGCTGCCGGGCAGGTCGATGCCGGGGATCGGAAGCGGAGCATCCCGCACTGAACCGGTCGAGAAGATGACCGCGTTGTAGTGCTTCTTGAGGTCGTCGAGCGTGATGTCGCGCCCGTACGTCACGTTGCCGAAGAGGCGGATGTTGCCGGTGTCGAGCACGTCTCGCAGGGCGTTGACGATGCCCTTGATACGCGGATGATCGGGGGCAACGCCGTAACGTACGAGACCATACGGCGCGGGAAGCTGCTCGAAGAGGTCGATCGAGACGTCGAATTGGCGTTCAGCCTTCAGCAGGATGTCTGCGGCGTAGATTCCGGCGGGGCCGGCACCAACAATGGCGAGTCGTAGCTTGCTCATCGGTTGTGTTTTCCGTTCATCTCGGTGCGCCCGGGGCGCGGGCGAGTGGGCGTACTAGTTAGAGCGTTCGACGATGCCTTCAGCGAAACGCGTGAGAGCTTTCTTGACGGGGCCATTGGGCAGCGGCGCGAGGGCTTCAACAGCTTCGCGGCCCCAGCGGCGGGCTTCGTCTAGTGTCTTCTTCGTCACGGCATGTTCGCGCAGCTCGGTAACGGCAGCATCGATGGCTGCTTCGTCGCCTTCGCCGTAGAAGTTGGCGTTGACGTCGCGCTCGATGCGCGTCAGCAGCTCGGCCGCGTCGCTGTCAACGAGAGCAAGTTCACGCAGGTACAAGAGCGGCAACGTGGCAACGCCACTGCGCAGATCCGTTCCGGCTTTCTTGCCGGTCTTGCCGGTCTCGGCTGAGAGGTCAATGACGTCGTCGATGAGCTGAAACGCCACCCCAACTTTTTCACCGAACTCGCGAACCGGCTTGGTGTACTCGGCGGGGGCGTTGGAGAACATCACTCCAATTTCTGCCGCGGTCGCAATCAGCGAACCCGTCTTGTCGGCCAAAACCTGAAGGTAATGCTCGACGGGGTTCTCGTCCGGCTTCGGGCCGAGAGTTTCGTGCAATTGTCCGAGGCAGAGCCGCTCAAAAGTGTTGGCCTGCAGCATAAGCGCTTCTTCGCCGAGCCCGGCAACGAGCTTGCTCGCGCGCGCAAAAAGAAGGTCGCCCGTGAGGATCGCAACCGAGTTGCCCCAGACATTTTGAGCGCTCGGGACACCGCGACGCAATTGCGCCTCATCCATCACGTCGTCATGGTAGAGCGAGGCCAAGTGCGTGATCTCAATTGCTTGCGCGGCAATAACCACATCGGCGTTGTTGCCGTCACCGAGCTGAGCGGTGAGCAGCGCGAGTACGGGCCGCACGCGTTTGCCACCGGCTTCGAGCAGGTAGCGGCTCGTGGCATCCGCGATTTCATCGGCAAAGGCCATGTGCGAAAGCAAGCCAGCTTCGACCTCGTCGAGGCCCTTTTCAATCGCCGTCGCGAAACGACGCTCATCGCTCGAGGCAAAGAGCTTTTCTCCCAGCCCCAACGAAGAGCTCAGGGTGTTGCTGCGACGAGCAGGCGGAACACTCGGGTTCACTGATCAACCGGTTTCTTTTGCGAAGCGCTACGGCTTCGGTGTGGTGTCTGAGTTGGTTTTTGCCTTGGTGATCGTCTTGATCGGACGAGTGGCATTGCCTTTGCGCTTGGCAACCGAGGCGAGCACGGTGGCGTCAGCGGGCTTGTGCCCACGGTGCATCGCCACGATGCCGGCGGTGAGGTTGCGGTACGCAACGCGGGTGAAGCCGGCAGCCCGGATCCACTGGCTGAGTTCGCCCTGATCAGGCCACTCACGAATCGACTCCGCGAGGTAGGTGTACGCCTCGGGGTTGGAGCTTGAGCGATCAGCGATGATCGGCATCACGCGGTTGAGGTAGGTGAAGTAGCCGGCGCGAACGATCGCGACCGGAGGCTTCGAAAATTCAGTAATGACGAGACGCCCACCGGGCTTGAGCACGCGGTACATCTCAGAGAGAGCAGCGCGGGGATCGTTAATGTTGCGCAGACCAAAACTGATCGTGACGGCGTCGAACTCGTTATCGCCGAAGGGCAGCTGCTGAGCATCGCCCTGAATGAACTCGATCTTCTTGTGGCGCTTACGCGCTTGCTCCACCATGCCGGTGGAGAAATCGAGACCAACAACGCGCGCACCATTACGGTGAAGAGCAGCCGAGCTTGTGCCCGTGCCCGCGGCGATATCGAGGATGCGCTCCCCCGCTGCCGGAGCTACAGCACGCACCGTGGCAGCCCGCCAGAGCACGGCGTTTCCCGCGGAGAGCACGTTGTTCGTACGGTCGTAATGTTTTGCGACACCGTCGAACATTCCGGCTACGTCTTCCGGTCGCTTGTTCATGTCAGCCTTACCCACCCCTTTAGTCTAGGGCGCTCAGAGCCGATGCTCACTTTCTTCGCCGCAACTGACAGGTACTCTGATACTTGTGGGGCACAAAGGGGCTAGAGAGCGGTCCGTTCACGGGCAGAATCGGAGACAGAGCGATGGCTAGCACCCACGAGATTCTCAGCGTTGTCACGCGCCCCACAGCGTCGGTTGACCGCCTGCTCGACTGGATCACTCCGCAGCATCCCCTCGCCTTCGTGCGCGATGGAGAAGGCCTCGTGGGCATCGGCGAGCTTCTGCGCCTCGAGTTCCGCGGCCCAGATCGCTTCACTGCTGCCGCTGCGGCATGGGCAGAGCTGGCTCGCACCGCGATTGTGCACGACAGCGTTAAGCGAGCAGGCACCGGGCTCGTGGCACTTGGCAGCTTTGCGTTCGCCGACTCCTCCGATGCCGTGAGCGTTCTCATCGTTCCGCGCGTTGTCGTCGGCAGCCGCGATGGCATTCAGTGGGTCACTACCATCACCGTCGGAGAAACAAACGGATTGCCTGGCACCTCAGACGGCCTGCCCACTGGCCCGCACGAGCCCGCTGGCGATCTCGTGCACGTCGACTTCCTGCCCGGCGAGATGAGCACCAAGAACTTCACCAAGACGGTGAAGGCCGCGCTGCGCGAAATATCGCGCGGGGCTGCAGCCAAAATCGTGATCGCGCGCGATCAGAGCGCCGAACTTTCGGTCGACGCCGATCTACGCCTACCCATCACCGCACTCGCCAGCCGCTACCCGGACACCTTCACGTTCGCCGTCGACGGCCTCATCGGCTCGAGCCCCGAGACGCTCGTTCGCGTGCAGAATGGCGCCGTCAGCGCTCGCGTGCTCGCGGGCAGTGCCGCGCGCGGCGACGACCGCATCTCCGACGGGCGAGCCGCCGGAACGCTCATGAACTCGCCCAAAGATCAGAAAGAACATGCGCTCGCGCTCGCGAGCGTGATGGATGCCCTCGCACCACTCTGCAGCGAACTGAACGCGGCATCCGCCCCATTCACGCTGCAGTTGCCCAACCTGTGGCACCTCGCGACTGACATTGAGGGGCAACTGAGCCAGCGTTCCAGCGGGCTCGACCTGATCGGAATCTTGCACCCCACGGCTGCCGTTGCCGGCACGCCAACGCCCGACGCCATCCGCCTCATTGACGAACTTGAGGGCTTCGACCGTGGCCGCTACGCCGGGCCCGTCGGCTGGGTGGATGCCAACGGCAACGGTGAATGGGCCGTGGCGTTGCGCTGTGCCCAGGTCAGCGGCGCGCGCATCACCGCCTACGCCGGCGCGGGAATTGTGGCCGGCTCCGACGCCAAAAAAGAGCTTGCGGAGACGGAGCTCAAATTCCGCCCCATTGTCGAAGCGTTCGGCTAGCGAGCCTCTGCGTCGTTAGCTGTTAGCGAGGCGCACCTTTTCGGCCTCAACGTCGTAATCAGCACTCGGCCACTGCGGGTCGATTCCCTCGAGAGCATCAAGCAGAAGCTGCTGAACAGCCCAGCGGGCGTACCACTTGTGGTTGGCCGGAATCACGTACCAGGGCGCACTTTCGGTTGTCGTGCGGCGCAGGGCAATCTCGTAGGCCTCTTGGTATTCGGCCCAGAGCAGGCGCTCATCCACATCTCCGGGGTTGTACTTCCAGTGCTTTTCAGGCCGGTCAAGTCGCTCCTGCAGACGCTCTTTTTGCTCATCGGCACTGATGTGCAGCATCACCTTGATGATGACCGTTCCGTTAGCCACAAGCTCTTCTTCGAACTTCTGGATGATGCCGTAACGCTCTTCGACGGTTTCCGGCGTCGAGAAACCGCGCACGCGGTGAATCAGAACATCCTCGTAGTGCGAACGGTCGAAGACACCGATGAACCCCGCCTCGGGCAGCTCTTTGCGAATGCGCCAGAGAAAGTCATGCGACTTCTCTTCGTCGGTGGGCGCCTTGAACGCGTGAATCTGCACGCCCTGGGGGTCTACACCGCCGATAACGTGACGCAGGATGCCGCCCTTGCCCGCCGTATCCATAGCCTGCAGTACGAGAAGAACGCGACGCTCGCCGCCGAACTTACTCTCGGCAAAGAGTCGCTCTTGAAGCGCGGCGAGCTTTTCGCCGTTCTTCTCGAGGGCCTTTTCGGCATCTTTCTTGTCGCCATCGAACTCAGGAGTTGATGACGGGTCGATGCTCGCAAGCTCGAAGTCGGCGGTGACAGGCGTGAGTGTGCTCATGCCTCAAGGCTACTCGGCAGGCCTCTTAGCGCTATCGCTGCGGAGCAACGTACGACAATGCAACCGCCGGTTAGCGTCCGAGCGGGACCTCGATGATGGTGGGTTCAGGGTGAGCAGACAGCGCCTGATCGAGCTCGCCTCGCGTGGACGCCCGAAGGTAGCGCCAGCCGTAGGCCGTGGCGAGAGCTTCGATGGAGGCACTCTGCTGAGTGAGCAGTACGCGGTCAAAGCTTTCGCCCGCCTGGCTTGCCACCTCGAGAACGTCAAAAATGGTGCCACCACCGTCGTTGCCAACGATGACTTGGATGCGCGGGCGAGGTTCTCCCACGCCGAACATGAGAGCGCCGACGTCGTGGAAGATCGCGAGGTCACCGAGGAGCACGCGAGTGACCCCCTCGTTGCCCTTCTCGGCCTGGCTCGCGAGAGCAATTCCGAGGCCCGTCGAGATCGTGCCATCGATGCCCGCGAGTCCGCGGTTGGCGTGAACCGAAATCTTCTTGCCGGGAACAACGCGGTCGACCTCGCGGATCAAGCGTGAGGCTCCGAGCACGAGGCGATCGTGGGGCCAGGTTGCGCGCCAGACCGCGTCGGCGAGCATCCGCCGGTCGACAGGAGTGCGCACGATCGCAAGTTCAGCTTTGGCGTGGGTTCCGGCATCCGCCTCAATATCGGGTGCGATGCTGGCGGTTTCGAGCAGCTGACGGCTCGTGGTGACCCAGCGGCCCAACCAGGCGCGGTCGGTGGCTTCGCCCGAGACCGACACTTCATCGACGAAGAGCCGCACGCAGCGGCCGGGGTTGTAGTCGTCGGCCGACGGATGCCGCACCACGACGGTTTCCACGCCGCGACGCTGGATGAGTGCCGGAATCTCGCGGCTCAACGTGGGATGCCCGAACACGATCACGCGCGCGACGCGGTCGCCAAAGTTGGCCGCGTTCAACAGCTCGCGATAGGCCACGACGAGGTTCGGCCCAAAGTGGGCCCCGCTGGAGACCTCGGCGATGAGCGGTGCGCCCAGCTCGCGAGCGACCTGCTCGGCGCGGGGGCCAGCGCCGGTGCCCGCCACCACCACCGTGGCGGGAGATGGGCTGAGAGCGAGCGTCGTCGGAGCGCCGGGTGACTGGTGCGTGGTGTTCTCGACCACGGGGTCGAGATCGCTAAAGAGATCGGGGAACACGGGCTCGCGGTGAGCTGCCGGTTCGGGGGCTACGGCATCCTCGGTGGGCTGCCACTCGAAGGGCGCAGACAGAGGCTCATCGAAAGACAGGTTGAGGTGAACGGGACCGCTGACCGCGGCGACGGCATCGCGCGCCAGTTGCGCTGCGGCATCCATCTCGCCGGCAGCACCCGTTGGCGCCTCGACATCCCAGGTCTGGTGTACGGCGGTGCCGAAAATGCCGGGCTGCTGGGTGGTCTGGTTCGAGCCAATGCCGCGCAAGGAATCCGGGCGGTCGGCACTGATAATGATGAGCGGAACAGCCGAGTGATGCGCTTCGAGCACGGCCGGGTGAAGGTTGGCCACCGCGGTGCCAGAGGTTGTGACGACCAGCACCGGCGACTTCGTTTCAACCGCGAGGCCGAGCGCCAAAAAGGCTCCGACGCGCTCATCGATACGCACGCGCAAACGCAGCAGGCCGTGCTTCTCGAACTCGGCAGCAGCAAGCGCGATCGCCTGCGAGCGCGAGCCCGGACTCACCACAATGTCTCGAACGCCGAGACGAACGAACTCTTCGAGAAGGGCTACCGAGAAATTGGTGGCGGGAGAGTTAGTTGGTCTTATCGTCATCGTCGAGATCTGCTAGTTCCTGTTCGAGGCGGCGAATGCGCTCATCTTGTTCTTCTTTGGCGCGCATGTTGCGCAAGAAATCGGGGTCGTCGTCGGGCGCAACAGTGCGCGTGCGACCCGAGTTAGAACTACGTGCCTTACCGAGCATGAACCAGAGCACTACGCCGATAACAGGCAAGAGCACGATCACGAGAATCCAGAGAAACTTCGGCAGAGCGCGCACGCGGCTGCGATCAGTAAGGACCACGTCCACGATGGAGAACACGTCAACCGCCACAAGCGCGAAAGCGAGAACGACCAATAGGCGAGGCATGCCACCAGTCTACGCTCGCAGGCTGCACGCGGGATGCGAGCCTAGACTGATGCCGTGAAACCTTGGATCGCCTACTCGCTGCTCCGCCTCGGAGTGTTCGCTGCGGCGTTCACCGTTCTCATGATTGCGGGCACTGAGCCGTGGCTCGCCGCCGTTATTGCGACAGTGCTCGGTTTCGCCATCTCTTATGTCTTTTTCGGCAAACTTCGGGATGCCGTTGCTCTTGACTTCGCCGCCCGCCGCGAAGGCCCAAGCCACGACCCCGACCGCGAAGCTGAAGACGCTGAGGCCGACCTCGAGACTGCTGCCGACCCCGAGACTGCTGCCGACTCCGCAACCACCGCCGAGGGCGCGACCCGCCCCGACGCGTTTCCGCGCGCTGCCTCGCTAGAAGGCGATCGCCAGAGCGAGACCGATACCGAACAACAGAGCAGTGAGCCCCGTCAGCTTTAGCGCCAAGATCAGCTCGGCCGGCGTCTTACCGGTGAGCACGATGACACACGCGGGCAGTGCAGCGAGAAGCACGAAGTACACCAGGTACGCGTTGAAGTACAGCAGCGAGTAGATGCCGAGAATGCCGAACGGTACGAGCATCGCAACGACGTAGAAGATGCGCGACGGCAGGTTACCCATCCGCACAGCCAGCGTTCGCTTGCCCGCAACCTTGTCTTGAGCGATGTCTCGGATGTTGTTGACCATGAGCGTCGCGACCGCGAACAGCCCCACGGCGACAGCGGCCAGCCACGACTCAAGGTTCACGGAATCCGCGAGCACGTAGGTGGTTCCCGCCGTGGCGACGAGGCCGAAGAAGATGAAGACGAAAACCTCACCAAGGCCGAGGTAGCCGTAGGGGCGCTTACCGCCGGTGTAGAAGTACGCGGCGACGATCGCTGCCGCTCCGACCGCCAGCAGCCACCAATGTTCGCTGCGCACCACAATGATGAGCCCGGCAACGGCAGCGATGCCGAACCACACGAAGGCGACCGTGATGACGGTGCGCGGGCGAGCGGCACCAGAAGCGGTGAGGCGACGAGGACCAACGCGGTGATCATCCGTGCCGCGCACTCCGTCGGAATAGTCGTTGGCGAAGTTCACCCCGATCTGCAGCGAGACAGCAACCACGAGGCAGAGCAGCGCACGCACCCAGTGCCAGCCATCACCTTCAACGTTGTGCGGGAGCACGAACGCGGCGGCGGTGCCCAGAGCCACGGGGGCAAAAGCGAGCGGCAGCGTCTGGATGCGAGCGCCGCTGATCCAATCGCGAGCCGTCGCTTTGGCGATCTTGGGTGCTTTCGGCGGACGCCCACCCGGGCGGCCACTCGCGCTCTTGCCGTTGTTCTTACCCGCGGGTGGACTCGACTTCGAGCCCGCTTTCGGCGAGACGGTCTTCGGATCGATGCGTTGCTGTTTGGGAGAGGCCACGGAGGGATTCTACTTAAGCACGACTGACGCTAAGGCGAGTTTGTCGGGTTTTCCCGTCGAAAGCATAGGAATCTCATTGACGAGGATGACGCGAGCGGGCGCCGCTGCCGCTGACAGTTGAGCGACGATTGTCTCTCGCAGCGCATCCAGTTCAATCGCCACGGTCGTGATCATGACGGGGGCTTCGCCCCATTCCGGGTGAGGTGCGGCCACCACGACAGCCGCGCTCTGGCCGGGAAGCGAGCGAACAGCGGTCTCCACCTCGGTGAGCGAAACCTTCACTCCGCCCGAAATAATCATGTCGTCGGCGCGGCCGCGAACCCGCAGCACTCCATCGACAATGTCGCCGACATCGTCGGTGCGGTACCACCGCACGCCGTCACTCAGCCGAAACGAGAAGGCGCTGCGACGTGGGTCGTCGAGGTAGCCCTCGGCGAGCATCGGCCCCGAAAGTTCGATGCGGTCATCCACAAGTCGCACGCTGACCCCGGGCAATGGCGTGCCATCCCATACAGCGCCGCCACTGGTCTCACTCGACCCGTAGGTGGTCGAGACCGCGAGGCCGCGAGCGCGAGCTGCGGCGAGGAGGGCGCCCGGAGACGATTGCCCACCCACCAAGATCCGTGTGAACGTGGCGAGGGCCGCGACAGCCTCTTCTGACTCAAGCAGTCGCGCGAGCTGCACGGGTACGAGAGACACGAAACGGCGCTCGGCGGTGAGCTCGGCCACGGCCGCCACGAAGGCATCGGCCGTAAACCCCTGAGGCGCCATCATGACCGGCTCGGTACCCGCAAAATACGAGCGGGCGAGTACATTGATGCCCGCGATGTAGTGCGCCGGAACGGCCAGCAGCCATTGCCCCGGCCCGCCCAGAAGTTCATCGGATGCCGCAGCACTCGCCTTCAACGCAGCCGCACTGAGCATCACGCGCTTGGGTCGGCCCGTCGATCCGCTCGTTTCAACGACGACAGCCACGTTCGCGGCAACGGTCTCTGGCAGGCCAGAGGGGGAGGCCGGGTGCGGCAGAATCGCGGCCCCCGAACCATCGAGTGCCGGCTTCAGCGCCGCCCACACCTTGCGGGGGTCACGGGCGTCGACGGACCAGAGTTCTCGAGTCGGAGTGTTTTCAGCGGTCACGGGTAAACCTCTCTGCGGTGAACTGTCGGAACGTTAGAACGGCGGAGCCTCAGTACCGCCGGGGCGTCTACCCTTTTAGGGCGTCAGTACTGCCACGGGAAGGGCGACCAGTCAGGTTCACGCTTCTGCAAGAACGAGTCCCGGCCTTCGACGGCTTCGTCAGTGCCGTACGCCAGCCGGGTGGCTTCGCCCGCAAAGACCTGCTGGCCGACCAGTCCGTCGTCGACGGCATTGAGGGCGAACTTGACCATGCGGATCGCGGTCGGCGACTTGGTCATGATCGTGGTCGCCCAGTCGTAGGCGGTGGCCTCGAGCTCGGCATGCGGCACGGAGGCGTTGATCGCTCCCGCGTCGAGGGCACGCTGCGCGTCGTACTCGCGGGCAAGGAAGAACACTTCACGGGCAAACTTTTGGCCGACCTGGCGAGCGAAGTAGGCGCTGCCGTAACCGGCGTCGAACGACCCGACGTCGACATCCGTCTGCTTGAAGCGGGCGTGCTCGGCGCTGGCAATCGTGAGGTCACAGACCACGTGTAGTGAGTGCCCTCCCCCGGCAGCCCAGCCGGGCACCACGGCAATAACGACCTTGGGCATAAAGCGGATGAGGCGCTGTACTTCAAGAATGTGCAGGCGCCCAGCCGCGGCACGACGCTTTCCTGCGGCAGCAGCGGCTTCGGCCTCGACCTCAGCTTCGGTAAGCCCGGCAGTGGCTGTCGGGTTCGTCGCGCCCTCTTGGCCTTCGTACTCATAACCTGCACGGCCACGGATGCGCTGGTCGCCGCCGGAGCAGAACGCCCAGCCGCCATCTTTCTCGCTCGGGCCGTTGCCGGTGAGGAGAACGACACCGATGCGCGGGTTCTGGCGCACGTCATCCAGGGTTTGGTAAAGCTCGTCGACGGTGTGCGGCCGAAAGGCGTTACGCACTTCGGGGCGATCGAACGCGATGCGCGCAATCGTTCCCGTCACATCGTGGTGATAGGTGATGTCGGTGAGATCGTCAAAACCGGCGACTGATCGCCACAACTTCTCATCAAAAATTTCAGAAACAGGCGCCATGGGTCCACCATATCCACCCGCGTGCAGCGCGGGCTGATGCCGAACCGAGGATGCTGCGCTTCGGTTCGCCCCAACCGACTTTCGGTTCTCAAAGAACCGACACTCGGTTCGCGAAGAACCGACGTTTAGCTCTCGAAGAACCGGAAGACGTTCAGCACAACCAGCGGATTGGCAAGAATCGCGACCGCAAGGCCGAATGCCGCCCACCGACGTTGCAGGCCGAAGACAAGGCAGAGCGCAGCAGTGACGGCCGCCGAAATCGACACCACGATGGTGACTTGAGCGAGGAGTGTGCCCGTGGGGTAATCGCCGCCGGCAGACACGATCATGGCGATGATCAAGAGCACGAGGGTCGCAACGCCGAGCGCTGCGGCGATGAAACCGACCCAGCGGGGCCGGGGGCGACGTGCCACTGGAGTCTCCTCCGGTTCGACGGTCTCTTCTGATTCACCGTCGGCGGGCGCATCAGTTTCTTCGTCATCCACAACGCCGACGACGTAATACGGCACGATCTTGGTCGCTACGCGCTCGATATCCCCCGGATTAGTCACGCAATTACCCTAACTGACAGTGGAACTTGTCAGACTGGGAACATGTTCCCTTCAGTGAACGAAATTCTCGACACCGCTCACGTGGTGTCCCTGCCCATGACGTCACGCTTTCGTGGCATCGATCAACGTGAAGCGCTGTTGTTCCGCGGCCCGCAAGGGTGGAGCGAGTTTTCGCCCTTCGTCGAGTACGACGATGTCGAAGCAACGCCGTGGCTACTCGCTGCCATCGACTACGCCTACAACGAGCAGCCGCCCCTCGTGCGCGATCATGTCTGGGTCAATGCCACCGTGCCCGCAGTGCCTGCCGACCTCGTCGAGGCGGTTCTCGAGCGCTTTCACGGCTGCCGCACCGCCAAAGTAAAGGTGGCCGAACCCGGTCAGACCTTGGCGGATGACGTTGCTCGCGTCGCCGAGGTGCGTCGCGTGATGGGGCCGACCGGTCGCATTCGCGTCGACGCCAACGGCGCCTGGAACGTGGATGAGGCGGAGCGTGCCGTTCATGCCTTCGCCGAATACGACCTCGAGTACGTTGAACAGCCCTGTGCCACGGTGGAAGAGCTGGGCGAGTTGCGCACCCGCATCAAGTACATGGGTATCCCGGTCGCAGCAGACGAGAGCGTGCGCAAGGCCGCTGATCCGCTCGCAGTGGCGCGCGCAGGTGCCGCCGATCTGCTGGTGATTAAGGCACAGCCCCTGGGTGGCATCTCTCGGGCCCTGGCGATCGTGAATGACGCTGGCCTTCCCGTCGTCGTTTCGAGCGCCTTGGAGACTTCGGTGGGGCTTGCAATGGGGGCGCACTTGGCGGCTGCGATCGACCCGCTCGATTACGACTGTGGGCTCGCCACAGCATCCCTGCTCGCCGCCGACGTCACCCCTGCTCCCCTGCGCGCTCGTGACGGCCAACTTGAAGTGCGCCGCGTCGAGGCCGACGAAGCGCTGCTGACACGATGGGCTGCCAGCCCGGAACGCACCCAGTGGTGGCTCGACCGCCTGACGCGCTGTCATGAACTAGGTAAAAATTACTCACCGCAGTAGCGAGGCCGCTCAGTAGGCTAGATTCGTCGATCGCTACCGAGGGTGATCGCCGTCAAGGAGCAACAATGTCTACTGAGCTGCGCCGCCTGCGAGCACTAACCGCCGTAAGCCTGCTCAGCGTGGGCGTACTCACCGCGTGCACCCCGCCCGCAGCGGAACCTGACGACACCACGAGCATTGAAACGGATGCCGCAGCTCCTGCTGAGCCCGAAGAAGAGATGGTCAGCGGCCCGGAGTGCCTGATCGGCGAGTGGTACATCGCTGAAGACCAAATGCAGGGCTTCTACAGCGCCGTCAGCGGTTCCAACGAAGGGCTCGACATCAGCGTGGAGGGCGGAACGGGGCTCTCATTTAGCGACACCACCTACACCTACACGCCCGATTTCACGATCCTTCTTGAAGTGGCGGGCAGCGAAGGCGTGGGAGCTATCACCGGCGCGATCAGTGGCGACTACGAAGCCACCGAGACGACTATCACGACCTCTCACGAAGAGAGCGATATTGCCGTGACGGTCTCCGTGGGCGGCATCAGCGTTGACGGTACCGATCTCAGCGAGGGCTTCATCAATAGCGCCCCGATCAACTCGGCGCCCTACGAGTGCGGCGCCGACGGTCCGATCATTCAATTCGCGACCGGCGACGGCAACCCGACGGTGGCCATGCAGCTGACTCCGGCCAGCTAAACTCGTCACCCCTGAGCCGCTATGGTCGGCTCTCCCCAAGCAAGCGCTGGGGTGTCGCTCGGTGCGGCCCCAGCGTTTCTTTTTAGCCCGGCACCCCGCGTCGGATGCCGTCGGTAGACGCATCCCTCATCGCACGGCTGGTCGCCGCGGCCGGTGCTTACAGGCCTGAGTGATTACAGGCCTGAGTAGTTACAGGCTTGAGTGATTAGAGGCCTGAGTAGGCGTGAAGTCCTTTGAAGAAGAGGTTCACAATCGTGAAGTTGAAGACGATGGCGAGGAACCCGACGATCGCCAGCCACGCCGAACGCGAGCCGCGCCAACCGCGCGTTGCTCGGGCGTGAATATACCCGGCATACAAGGTCCAGATGATGAAGGTCCAGACTTCCTTGGTGTCCCAACCCCAGTAGCGACCCCAGGCGCGCTCAGCCCAGACAGCGCCGGCGATAAGCGTGAAGGTCCACATGACGAAGCCGACCACTGTGAGGCGGTAGGCCAAGGTTTCGAGTCGGTCAGCAGCGGGCAGAGTGTCGAGGAAGCGAAGCTTGAGCGCCTTGCCTGCCTCGCGACGGGCCTGCATAAGCTGCACGATGGAGAGCCCGGCGGCGAGAGCAAAGAACCCGGTGCTGAGGCTAGCGACGAAGACGTGGATGACCAACCAGGCCGACTGCAGCGCCGGCGGCAGGGGTACGACATCCACATAAAAACTCGACGTTCCGATGCCGAGCGCGAGCAGCGCGAAGCCCGTAATGAACGAGCCGAGGAAGCGAAGATCTTGCCAGAACTGAACGGCGAGAAAGACACCGACGATGAGGGCGGTGGCGGTGAGCGTGAATTCGAACATGTTGGCCCACGGCACGCGGCCGGCCGCAACACCGCGGAAGATCACAGCGCTGACGTGAAGCGCCCACGCGAGAACCGTCATGGCCATGGCGAGCTTGAGCGAAATGGGAGACCGCGGGGCGCGAGGCTCGGCGTCAGGGCCAGCCGTCGCAGTGAGCGTGCTTGTACCACCAGCGGCGGAACTCTGGGCCATCACGCTAGCTTGCTGGGCGGATGCCGAAGCTAGGCCGGTCGCACTCGCTGCGGACGCATCGCTCGACTCTGCCGAGCGGCGCGCCAAGTCGACGGCGAACAGAATGAACGCGAAGGTATAGATCGCCATCGCTGAATAAACCGCAATCAGCGAATACGACACGAAGGTCTCAGTCACGACTACACCCTAACTCTCAGTTGCTGGGAATGTTTGTCGGCGAAATCAGTGACGGCGGCCTCCAGCGTGGGGTCGTCACCGCGGGCCAGTGCCGCGTACTCAATTGTTGTTGTTCCCGCACCATCAGCGCGCGCGGCGACCCACATGCGGCGTCGCGGAACGAACAGACTCGTCACGAGCCCGCTGATCACGAGAATGGCGAAAATCAGCACGGGCAGCTGTGAGGGGTCGTGGTGCACATCCAGCGACACGAAGCGCGGGATGCTCGCCAACTCGACACTGCCGAGACCGTTGGGCAGCTCGAGGCGGTCACCGGGCGTCAACCGCAGCGTTTCGGCCTCAGAGTTGCGCCCCGCGACTTGCTCGAGGGAGTCAGTGTTCAGCGCGTAGGCATTAGCGCCCTGGCCATTGTCGAGGCCGAGGTCGCCCTCGTACACCTCCAACGTGAGCGTGGGCGAGATGAGGTCGGGATAGACCGAAGCGAGAGCGCCAGAACCGAGCGTGCCGGTGGTCGGATAGAGAAAGCCGAGCATTCCGATCTGCTGATTGAGGCCATCCGGAATCTTGATGACGCACGTGCTGCCGAGGTTGGCGTCGAACGGGAGGCACGGCGTTGGCTGCGACCACACGACCTTGTCATCGGCGTCGCGCACGGTGAGAACGGGGGCGTAGCCGTTACCGAGGAGGTACAGGTTTGTTCCGCTGAGACTCAGGGGTTCGTTGACCTTGATTTGCGACTGCTGCGGTTGCTCGCCGCGCACAGTCGTGGTGACGTTGGCGGTGAAGTCGATCGCTTGCCCAATGGCCTGGCGGTTGGTTTGCTCGTAGACCGGCTCGAAGGAGTCGAGAGCGACGGTGTACGGATCGAGCGCATCATCCGTGAAGAAGCGGCCCGGGTTGAACGAGTCGTAACTGGCAAGAGAGTTGCTGAACGCATAACCCTCAACGATGACGCGCTGACCCGTGTAGCCGAAGCCCCCGCCAAGGCCAACCGTGACGAGCACGCCCACGAGCGCGGCATGGAATACGAGGTTTCCGGTTTCGCGCAGGTAGCCACGCTCGGCGCTGACCGAGTCTCCGTAAAGCTCGGTGCGATAACGCTGCGAGCGCAGCAGGCGGCGCGCGGAGTCGATGGTGCTGTCAACATCCGCTTCGGTCGTGCGCGTGGTGAAGCCTTGCAACCGCGAAAGGCGGGCCGGCGTTTTGGGCGGGCTCGCGCGCAACGCGTCGAAGTGATGCTTGGTGCGCGGAAGCACGCAGCCGATCAAGGAAATGAAGAGCAGCAGGTAGATCGACGAGAACCACACCGAGCTGTAGGTGTTGAAGACTTGGAAGAAGTCGAGCACCGCGGCAGTATCGGGATAGTTGTTGCGGTAGGCGATGACACCGTTGGGGTCAGACGTGATCTGCGGAACGAGCGAGCCGGGGATGGCCGCCACCGCGAGAAGCAGCAGCAAGAACAGCGCGGTGCGCATACTCGTGAGCTGACGCCAGAAGAACCGCGCGTAGCCAACGAAGCCGAGCCGCGGCTGCTGAATCTTGCTGTCCCGCGCGGGCGCCGGAGCATCCATGTGGTCGCTGGGACGCGTCGCGTCGCCCTCAGGCACGAAGTTGTCTCCGGCTGCGTCGCCGTTCGCCGAATCAGAGGAGTGTGTCGAAACCACCGATCACCGCCCCCAAACTTGTCACGATTGCACGCCACACGCCGGTGACCATGAGTACGCCGATCAGCACGAGCAGTGCTCCACCAATCAGGTTAATAAGTCGGATGTGGCGGCGCATCCACGCCACCGATCCGGTCGCCCAGTTGAGGCCGAGAGCCACCAAGAGGAACGGGATGCCGAGACCGAGACTGTAGGCGATGCCGACGATAGCGGCGCGGCCCGGATCGCCGCCATCCAAGACCATGCTGCCGACGGCGATAAGAGTCGGGCCAACGCACGGGGTCCAGCCGAGGGCGAAGACCACGCCCAATAGCGGCGCCCCAGCGAGGCCGGTTGCGACCTTGAACTTGGGTTTGATCGTGCGCTGCGCGAAGGTGACCTGCCCGATGAACACGACACCCATCACGATCACGAGAGCACCGGCGATGCGCGTGATCAGGTCGAGCCACGGTCGCAGCAGAAGGCCCGCCGTGCCGAACAGCACCGTGAACGCGACGAACACGACCGTGAAACCGAGGATGAACAGGCCAACGCCGAGAACAAGACGCTTCGTACTGCCCTTCTCCTCTGCGCTCGTGAACCCACCGATGTAGCCGAGGTAACCCGGCACGAGAGGCAGAACACAGGGCGATGCGAACGAGACGAGGCCCGCGAGAAGCGCGATCGGGATCGCGATAAGAAGGTTGCCGTCGAGGATGAGCTCGCCGACAGGGTTAGACACTTACTGTTCCTCGGCGACGACGGAATCGATCATCGCTGCGAGGATGCTCGGGTCACGCACCAGACCACTGATGCGCGCGGCGACTCTACCTTCACGGTCGACCACGAGAGTGGTCGGCACCGCGTTGGGAGGCACGGAGCCGGCGAACGCGAGTTGAACGCCCGCGGTCGTGGCATCCACAACAGAGGCGTAGGGAATGCTGAATTCGTCGGCGAAAGTACGCGAAGTCTCAGCGGTATCTGCCACGTTGACGCCGAGGAATGGCACTTCGGTGTATTGCTCGCTCAGTTCAGCAAGGTCAGGAGCTTCGAGGCGGCACGGCGGGCAACTGGAATACCAGAAGTTGACCACGTAAACCGAGCCCGCGAAGTCGCTGCTTGCGACTGTTTCGCCGGTGTCAAGCGTGGCGTCGTACGCGATGGGTTCATCGCGGTTGCTCGCCGGGATTTCGACGGTCGAACCATCGCCCGAAATGTAGCCCTCATCCGAACCGTTCTCGTACTGCTGGGCCAGAGACTCGTTCGGGCTGGAACACGAAACCGTGGCGAGTGCGGCGAACGCCACAACAATGGCGATGAGACGGCGGTTCACACTGCTCCTAAATCGATGGATGCTGCGAGCAATTCTCCCGCAGGTTCCTGATAGTCAACCTCGACGAAATGGTCGCCCTCGCGAGCGAGCGTCGTGATGCTCGACAGCGTGCAGCGACGGTTGCGGGGGTCGTGCGCGAGGCGCATTTTTTTGACGGAGCGAGCGACCATCACGATCGGCAATTGGTGGCTCACCATTACAACTTCGCCACCATCGGCGGCGGCCCACGCGTCGTCAATCGCGGCGAGCATCCGCGCTTCAATGCTGACGTAGGCCTCACCCCAACTGGGCTTGAATGGGTTGATGAGGTGTGGCCAGGCCTTGGGTTGCGCGAGCACCTGAGGAAATTGCAAGCGACCGCCCTCGAACCAGTTGTGGGGCTCGATGATGCGTTCTTCGGGCGTCACCGCGAGTCCGGAGCGCTGTGACCAGGGGTGCGCCGACTCTTGGGCACGCAGCAGCGGGCTCGCGTAGAGCGCCCGGAGGGGCCGTTGTTCGAGGCTAGCAGCGGCGAGGTCGGCCATCTGATGGCCGAGTTCACTGAGGTGATACCCGGGAAGACGGCCATAGAGAATGCGGTCGGGATTGTGCACTTCACCATGGCGGACGAGATGGATGAGGTCTGCTGGCACGGTATTCAGTCTACGTTGGCAGCCCTGCCGCACTTTCTCTCGCGTTATCCCTTGTAAACTCGGCGCTGTGACTACACGCACCCTTATTAAGAACTTGGCCGCCGCAAGCGATGGAGAGACTTCCGTTTCGGGGTGGGTCGACACTGTTCGAGATCAAAAGAAGGTGCAGTTCGTCGTACTGCGCGATGAGTCGGGTGCGGTGCAGCTTGTTCACCCCCGCTCGTTCAACGAAGACGGCACCCCGGCCGAGGATCCCCTCGCCGAGATCATCTCGGGGCTCGCTCAGGGCACCTTCCTCACCGCAACCGGTGAGCTCAAGCACGACGAGCGCGTGAAGCTTGGCGGCGTGGAGATCAAGCTCGCCGACATCGAGATCGCCGCAGCCGCGATTCCCGAGACTCCGATTGCCGAAGACACCAGCGTCGACAAGCGCATGGACTGGCGCTTCCTCGACCTTCGCGTGCCGCGCAACAACCTCATCTTCCGCATCCAGACCACGCTCGAGCACGCCTGGCGCACCTACTGGGTTGAGAACGACTTCATCGAGGTTCACACCCCTAAGCTCATGGCCAGCGCGAGCGAGTCGAAGGCTGAGCTGTTCGAGGTCGACTACTTCGACACCAAGGCGTACTTGGCGCAGAGCCCCCAATTCTTCAAGCAGATGGCTCAGTCCGCTGGCTTCGGCAAGATCTTCGAGATCGCCCCGAGCTTCCGTGCCGACCCCAGCTTCACGTCGCGTCACGCCACCGAGTTCACGATGGTTGACAGCGAGATCAGCTGGATTTCCAGCCACGAAGACGTCATGAACTTGCACGAAGAGCTCATGGTTGCTGGCTTCCAGGCGGTCAAAGACAAGCACGGCGACGAGATCGAGAAGCTGTTCGGCATCGAAATGACCGTGCCGACTCGCCCGTTCCCCCGCATCCCGCTGGCTGAGGCTAAGCAAATCGTCAGCGACCGTGGCTACACCGTGCCCCGCGCCGACGCCGACATGGACCCGGAGGGCGAGCGCCAGATCGCCGCCTACGTGAAAGAAACATACGACCACGACTTCGTGTTCTTGACCGACTACGCCGCCAGCATCCGCCCGTTTTACCACATGCGTCACGCGGATGATGCAGGCCTCACGAACAGCTACGACCTCGTGTTCAACGGCGTCGAGATCTCCACTGGCGCCCAGCGCGAGCACCGCGTTGACGTGTTGGAGGCGCAGATTCGCGACAAGGGCATGGACCCGGAGGAGCTCGACTTCTACCTCGACTTCTTCCGCTACGGCGTTCCGCCGCACGGTGGATTCGGCATGGGCCTCGGTCGCGTGCTGATGCTGCTGCTCGGACTACCGAACTTGCGCGAAGCAACCTACCTGTTCCGCGGACCAACCCGCCTCACTCCGTAGCCGCCCTGTGGGGCTCGCGAGGGCCTCACAGTTCGACACACCGAACCCATAGCCAGCGCATAGCTCACTAAGGCAGGATGACGTCATGTCAAAGAAAATTGATGCTGCACTCAAGGATCTAAAAAAGGCACTCAACAAGCACGCCGAGGTGGTGGGCAGCTCAGCTGTCTCCCTCAAGAAGGCGCAGCGAGCAAGCGCGAAAGTGGCCGCGGCCGCAACCGCCTACGCCGAAGTTGTGCACTCCAAGAGTGGCATGGGAAACCCGTTCGACGACATGCTTCAGCCTGGTCTCGACAGCGGAACGCTCGCGTCGCTGGCCGCTGAACGGGACTCGATCAAGAATCATATGACCGGGCCGATCGAAGTCAACAAGTAGGCGCTAGGGCGCGGCGCGCGAGCGCGGCTCTAGATTTCGAAGTCGATACAGGCGCGCTCGCGAGTGTTCGCCTTCACGACAGCTCCCGCTTCCACGTGCAGCGGGTGAGTACCGTACGACAGCAAGGCTTCGGGCGAAGAATGGTCTGACACGAGGATGACGTCCCAGTTCGATGCGACCGCTGCGGCATCCGCTCGCACGGTGAGCGATTCCAAGCCCTCGATCTGGCCGACGAGTGGTTCGAGCGCGGCAGCCATGGCCTCCACTGCCACTTTCTGGCCGGCGGCATCCTCTGCGTTGAGCTTCCACATCACGATGTGACGGATCATTCGGTTTCCTCCAGAAGGGCGGAGCGCAGGCGCTCGGGTTCGACACGCCAGATGGTGTGCACACGATTGTTGATGAGCACCACGGGGATCTCGTCCCAGTACCGGGCGTGCAGAGCTTCGTCATCCAGAATCGACTGTTCAGTGAGTTCGGCTGAGAGCTCCGTCGGCAGCGCAGCGATGACCGCCTTAATCGTTTCGCGCGCATCGTCACACAGGTGACAGCCCGGTTTTCCAATTAAAGTGAGACGTTTCGTGGGCACAGTCCTAGAATAATGCGAATGCACGAGGTAACGGCGCCCCTATCGAGCCATAACGCGGTTGTGGCTTTCTTTGACGTGGACAACACACTGATGCGCGGCGCGAGCGCTTACTACCTCAGCAAGGAAGCGTGGCGGCGGGGAATCGTGGGCTGGCGCGATATTGCTCGTTTCGCCTGGCATCAATTTCGGTTCGTCGCGGTCGGCGAAAACCATAAGCACATGCTTAGCGCGCGCGAACGAGCGCTCGAAATCGTGGGCGGCCACTCGATGCAGACCCTCGTAGAGCTCGCTGAAACAATTTACGAGCGGGACATTCTGCCGAACCTGTGGCCAGAGACGGTTGATCTCGCGAAGGAGCACCTCGCGAAGGGGCACGAAGTGTGGCTGATTACAGCGACACCGCAGTTTGTGGCTCAAGTGATCGCCGAACGCCTCGGGCTCACCGGCGCTCTTGGAACGCGGGTACGAGCCGAAGACGGCGTTCTCACGGGAGAACTCGACGGCCACGTGCTTCATGGTCCAGAAAAAGCTGCTGTGGCCACAGAGCTCGCTGAGCGCGTCGGAGCCGACCTCGCGGAGTGCTGGGCCTATTCCGACTCCAGCAACGACATCCCCCTGCTGAGTGCCGTCGGCAATCGTGTCGCCGTGAACGCGGATGAGAAGCTCACCCATCACGCCCAAAAAATGGGGTGGCAAATCATGCCGCTCAACCGCGCCGGCCTCAAAGAGGCACGCAAACGCGTGAAGCGGCAAGCCAAAAGAGTTCGAAAAAACTCTCGTTAACCTCGAACACCCGACCGTTCAGAAGAACGTTCGGGTGTTGAGATGTGGCCGTCGAGAACGACGACTACCTAGTCGTTGGAACTAGTTACTTCTTGTTGCGACGCTGGTGGCGAGTCTTACGAAGCAGCTTGCGGTGCTTCTTCTTTGCCATACGCTTGCGACGCTTCTTGATGACTGAACCCATAGGGACCTCACTGATTTCTGAACGAACCGACCCGGTCCGATTCAGAACCGCGGAAAGACATACCGGAAGAGTTTACCGCACCGGGCGGGTTTTAAAGTCTCACTGAACTGGGAACCAACCCTGAGCGAACTTTTGGCGCTATCCGACCTCAGAGATCGGGGGTGCGACAGCACTCGCTACGGCCGATTCCGGGATGCGGAATGAGCGGCCAAAGCGCACGGCGGGTAGCTCACCAGAGTGAACGAGTCGATACACGGTCATGTTCGAAACACGCATCATGTCCGCCACCTCGGCGACGGTAAGAAAGCGCATCTCAGAAAGATCCCGCGACATCGGACCAGCCCCTTTGGTTTGGCTACTGCGCGATGTGAATCGACTACGCAGTGCCCTCGATAACTACACGACGCACCCAGAATGTGACTGGAGTGCTAATCGGTAAGAATAGAGGCTGCTGTGACTCGCTGTAAAGCCCTGATCGCACCAGTACGGCGCGCCTTCGGTCTAATCCTTGCCAAAGATGCGAGAGCGAACCGCGCCAGGGAGCTGCTTTGCGGCTTCTGTGGCATCGTGCAGTGCTGAACGCGCCTGGTGTGTGCGTTCGGCGACGCGACGACCGAAGTTGTCTCCGACATCCGCTCCCGACCACGCCGCAAAGGCGCCGGTGGATTCGCGAAGTTCATCGTCGAAGTCGTCATGAAAGTCTGCGCTCAAGAACGGGATCAGCCAGTCTTCGACCGCTTCGAGAGGCGACGAGTCGAGGCGGTAATAGCGGTGTTGGCCGTCTTCGCGCACCGACACCAACCCGTGATCGCGCAGCACCTTGAGGTGCTTGGAAACTGTCGGCTGGCTCAGATCGAGCTTCTCGACAATCTCGCTCACGCTGAGCTCGCCGCTGGGAGATTCGGAGGCGATGTACTGCTCCAGCAGCACTGCCAAAAGGCTACGCCGGGTTGAATCGGCTACTACGTCAAAGATGTCGGCCATGAGATAAGGCTACCGGGGCTTGCTGGGGAGTACCATGGCCTCCTGTGCGTGGGGAGATAATTAGATGAGTTCTTGGGCACCCATGCGTGCGCACCCTCGCGAACGCAGCCTCTTCGCTCGTATTCGCGATGTGATCGATCGTTTCGCTGCCGCTACTCCTGCGCGCTTTGCGATCGCCATCTTCTCCGCTCTCGTCGTAGTACTGACCACCCTGCTAGTTCTGCCCATTTCGGCGCGAGACGGGCAAGCTACTCCGCTCGTAGACGCTCTGTTCACGGCCGTCTCCGCCATTTGCGTTACCGGCTTGACCACTCTCGACATGGCAACGCACTGGTCGGCTTTCGGCAACACCGCGATTCTGATCGGTCTGCAGGTTGGCGGAATCGGAGTGCTCACGCTCGCCAGCATGCTCGGCCTCGTGGTGTCACGCAGGCTCGGCCTACGCCAACGACTCATCGCGGCCAGTGACTCGAACCCCTCGCGGATCCATGTCGGGCCCGTGTCTGAATCGCAAGCGATCCGACTTGGCGAAATTGGCGGGCTCCTCGCGACTGTCGCCATCAGCGCACTGGCCATCGAGATCGTTCTCGCCCTCGTCATCACCCCGCGCCTGCTCGTGGAGGGCTACGACGTGTGGCCCGCTATTTGGCAGGGTTTCTACTTCGCGGCATCCGCCTTCACCAACACCGGCTTCGTTCCAGCCGCCAGCGGCATGGAAGCCTTCGCTCAAGACCCGTGGATGCTCGGAGCAATCGGTACCGGCGTCTTCCTCGGCAGCCTCGGCTTTCCGGTGATCTTCGCCGTGGTCCGCAACCTCAAGGACGGCGCTCGCCTGTCAGTGCACGCGCGCCTGACCCTCACCACGACGGTGCTGTTGATCTTTCTGGGGGCACTCGCTGTGCTCATCTTGGAGTGGAACAACACCAACACCATCGGTGGACAAAGCCTGATCTCTCGGCCTCTCACCTCCACCTTCTTATCGACCATGACGCGCTCGGGTGGGTTCTCCACCATCGATATCAATGAACTCAACGGGTCCACTCTGCTCGTCTTCGACATGCTGATGTTTGTGGGCGGCGGCTCCGCTTCCACGGCGGGTGGCATCAAAGTCACCACTTTGGCCGTGCTGTTCTTAGCGGCCCTTGCCGAGGCTCGCGGTGACAACGACATGCACGCGTTCGAGCGCCGCATCCCCACTGACGTTCTTCGCCTGGCCGTCAGCGTGACGCTCTGGGGAGCAACGATTGTCGCGATCTCCACCGTCGCTATTCTTCAAATCACCAAGGAGCCACTCGATAGGGTGCTCTTCGACGTCATTTCGGCCTTCGCCACCTGTGGTCTCTCTACGGGGTTGACAGAGACGCTGCCCGATGGCGGAAAGTACATCCTCGCTGCCACGATGTGGGCCGGGCGAGTAGGAACAGTTACTCTGGCGGCAGCCTTGGCAGCCAGCCAGCGTCGTCAATTGTTCACGAGAGCAGAAGAGAGGCCCATCGTTGGTTGACAAGATTCCGCACAATGCGCCGGTCCTAGTGATCGGTCTCGGCCGCTTCGGCGCGGCTACCGCCGGTCAACTTCAGCGCCTCGACCGCGAGGTTCTCGCCATCGATGCCGATCTCAGCCTTGTTCAGAAGTGGTCGGAGCGCGTCACGCACGCCGTGCAGACTGACGCCCGCAGCCTTGACGCCCTCCAGCAGATCGGCGCGGGAGACTTCTCCATCGCCGTCGTCGCTGTTGGCTCCTCCATCGAGGCGAGCGTGCTCATCACCGCCAACCTCGTTGACCTCAAGATCCCGCAGATCTGGGCGAAGGCCATTAGCCGTTCTCACGGCAAGATCTTGAACCGCATCGGCGCCAACCACGTCATCTATCCCGAAGCTGAAGCCGGCGAGCGCGTTGCCCACTTGGTGTCGGGTCGGATGATCGACTTCATCGAGTTCGATGACGACTTCGCCATCGTGAAGATGTATCCCCCGAAGCCCATTCGCGGTATACCGCTCAGCGAATCGCAAGTGCGTCGCAAGTACGGCATCACCGTGGTCGGAGTGAAGTCTCCGGGCAAGGAATTCACCTATGCGACCCCCGAGACCGTGATCTCCAATCACGACCTCATCATCGTCAGCGGAAATTCTGAAGACATCGAAAAGTTTGCGACTCTCGCGACGTAGCCCCGTTCGTGGACTGATCTGCGACCTCTCGCTACCTGTATCTTGATTCCGTGAGCAAAAAACGGGCGACCCCGGGGTCGCAGACTTCGCTCCGCGAAGCTAACCGCGCTCGCATCATCGACGCGGTGAAGCATCATGGCGGCCTCACGCAGATCGAACTAGCCGGAGTTACCGGCCTCTCCCCCGCCACAGTCTCCAACATCGTCAAAGAGCTCGTCATTGCGGGTGTGCTCGCGACCACCATGAGCACTCGCAGCGGTCGCCGCGCCCATCAGATCACTCTCGCCCGCGCCCTCGGCCTTGTGGTCGGCGTGCATTTCTCCGAGCGTCATATGCGCGTCGCGCTCTCGGATGTCGCGCATACTGTCGTTGCGGAACATCACATGCCGCTCGCGAAAGACCACCGCGCCGACAATGAACTGAATCGCGCCGCTCAGCTCATCACCGACATGCTCGAGTCTGTCGACGCAACGCACGACGAAATTCTGGCAGTGGGGCTCGCTATGCCCGCGCCCATGAATGCCGCAACCGGCATCATTTCGCGCACCGGAATCATGCGCGGCTGGGACGGTGTTCCCGTTGCAGAATCGCTCAGCATCCGCCTCAATAGCCCCGTGTACGTCGACAACAATGCCAACCTCGGTGGTCTGGCCGAGTACCGCTCGGGTGCTTTGCGCGGCAAGCCAAACTCGCTCTATGTGAGCATCGATGATGGCATCGGCGCTGGCCTCATCCTGAACGGCGCGGTGTTCCGCGGGCATCACGGAGCCGCGGGCGAGTTCGGGCACATGGTTCTCGATGAAGACGGTGCTCTCTGCCGCTGCGGAAATCGCGGATGTCTCGAAACCCTGGCCGGCGGCCGCGCCATCGTCGAATCGGTGCGTACGGGCCGCCGCGGCCTCAAGCTTCACGACGTTATCGTGCGGGCGATCGGCGGCGATGACGCCTGCATTCGAGCCATTGCCGATGCGGGTCGTCACCTCGGCATCGCGGCCGGCAACCTCAGCAACATCTTCGACCCCGAACGTATTGCGGTTGGCGGCGAGCTTTCGCAGGCTGGCGAGCTCTTGCTTGGCCCCATGCGGCACGCAATGGAACGCTCGGTGATTGTGGGTTCGGGGCAGGCCGCCGATCTCGTGCAGAGCCAGCTCGGGCCGCGCAGCGAATTGCTTGGCGCGATTGCGTTTGCGATCGACCAACTCTCCATCGGCTCCGGCACCGGCTTGTCCACAGAACCAGCGGACGCGGACGCCTCATGAGCGCGACCCGTTCACGCCTGCTGCGCGTGATTGCTTCTGCCGTGCTCGTTGTACTCGCGCTGGGCGGTTGTTCTCTGATCATGCCGGGCAATGCCACGGATGGCGCACGCACGATTGCTCTGCTGCTGCCCGAATCAAAGACGGCGCGGTACGAGGCCTACGATCGCCCCTTCTTTGAAGCCAAAGTTGCCGAGCTGTGCCCTGAGTGCGACGTCATCTACGCCAACGCCGACCAAGACCCTGCCAAACAACAACAACAGGCCGAATCGGCTTTCGCCCAGGGCATCAGCGTACTTGTGCTCGACCCCGTGGATTCATCTGCGGCAGTGACCATAGTCGCGACGGCACAGTCCTACAAAGTTCCCGTGATTTCGTACGACCGTCTGATCGGCAGCCCCGAACTTGCCTTCTGGATTTCTTTCGACAACGAGAAAGTGGGCGCTCTTCAGGGCAAAGCGCTCGTTGAGCGTCTTGCCGATCAGGGGCTCTCCGCTGGCAACATTGTGATGATCAATGGCTCCGCCACCGACAACAACTCGCGTCTCTTCAAGCGCGGCGCCCACAACGTGATCGACGGCAGTGCCTTCACAGTGGTTGAGGAGTTCGACACCCCCGACTGGAGCCCCGATAAAGCTCAAGAGTGGATGGCGAGCCAAGTCACCCAGTACGGCGACAGCCTTGTAGGCGTGTACGCCGCCAACGATGCGACCGCCGGCGGAGCGATCGCCGCGCTCAAAGCCGGCGGAGTCAGCCCCCTACCTCCCGTCACCGGTCAGGATGCCGAGCTCACGGCCATCCAGCGCATCGTGAGTGGCGACCAATACATGACCATTTACAAAGATTTCAAGCGCGAAGCCGAGATCGCGGCGACACACGCGGTCGCCCTGCTCGACGGCGAACAGTTGATCGGGCAGAGCCCCGAGACCGACGGCATCCCGACCACGCTGTTGACGCCCGTCATCGTGACGATCGACAACATTATGGAGACCGTCGTTGCCGATGGTCTCTACACGGTCGAGCAGATTTGCACCGAAGAGTACGCCGATGCGTGCGTGGCAGCGGGGATTCAATGATGAGCCCCGAGGAAGAGAGCATCGTATGACCGCGGTCACCCCTGCCCCTTCAGACGATGAACCGATCTTGTCGCTGCGAGGAATCAGCAAGCAGTTTGGCGCCATCAACGCACTGAGCGAGGTGTCGCTCGACGTTTACCCCGGCGAGGTCGTAGCGATCGTGGGCGACAACGGTGCGGGAAAGTCGACGCTCGTGAAGGTACTTGCGGGCGTGCATCCGGCCAGCGCGGGCACGATCGCTTATCGCGGCGATGAGGTGGCGCTCACGAACCCGACCGATGCCCGCGATCTCGGCATCGCCACGGTGTTCCAAGACTTAGCGCTCTGCGACAACCTTGACGTTGTTTCCAACCTGTTCTTAGGGCGAGAACTCGGCCGCAGTGCGCTCGATGAAGTCGAGATGGAACAGCAGACCTGGGCGCTGCTGCGTCAGCTGTCCGCCAAGATTCCGTCGGTGCGCACTCCGGTAGCGGGCCTCTCGGGCGGGCAGCGGCAGACCGTTGCCATTGCGCGCTCGCTCATCGGCAACCCCTCGATTGTGGTGTTGGATGAGCCCACCGCCGCCCTGGGCGTCGCGCAGACCGCTGAGGTGCTGAACCTTATTGAACATCTCCGCGAGCGCGGTCACGGGGTAGTTCTCGTGAGCCACAACATGGCCGATGTGCAGGCCGTCGCCGACCGCGTTGTTGTGTTGCGGCTCGGTCGCAACAACGGTGACTTCGCCGTCGCCGATGTGACCTACGAAGACATCATTGCGGCGATCACGGGCGCTACTGACAACGCCGTGAGCCGCCGAGCCGGGATGACCGGAGCGACGTTTACGCGCGCCAAGGAGGGACTCAGCTCATGAGCACTTCTGACAACCGCACCCCGAACAACAGCACGCCGGCCGTTGACCTGCCGCCCGCCACGGGCATCGCCGAATCCTGGGCAGCGTTTCGCTCGCGGGTACGCGGTGGCGACCTTGGCGCAATTCCTGTCGTTGTCGGCCTCGCCCTCATCTGGACGATCTTCCAGATTCTGAACCCCACTTTCTTGTCGAGCGCCAACCTCGTGAACCTTGCGATGCAATCGGCTGCCCTCGGCACGATCGCGCTCGGTGTAGTGCTCGTTCTATTGCTCGCCCAGATCGACCTCTCGGTCGGTTCGCTCTCGGGCTTGGCCGCCGCGATTCTCGCCGTCACCTTCACCCAACTGGGCTGGCCGCTCATCGCCGCCATCGCTGCGGCCCTCGCTGCGGGCGCCCTCTTCGGGCTGTTCTACGGGTTCTTGCTGACGCGCTTCGGCGTGCCGAGTTTCGTCATCACTCTCGCCGGCCTCCTCGGAGTACTCGGCCTGCAACTGTGGGTGCTCGGCAAGCTCGGCTCGATCAACATCCCGTTCGATTCATGGATCGTGCAGTTCGCCCAGCTGATGTTCTTGCCCGCCTGGCTCTCGTACGTGCTGGCCGGAGTAGCGACGCTCGTCTACGTTGGCGCCCACCTCTCCCACGCCAACCGCCGCAGCCGCGCTGGCCTCCTTCCCGAATCACGCACTGCGATTTTGCTGCGCGGCGCCCTCATGATCGTCGCCCTGCTGTTCGGCGCGTGGTACCTCAACACCGACCGCGGCATCGGCCTGATGTTCTTGCTCTTCATCGTGCTTGTGGTCGCGGTCGACTTCGCGCTCAAGCGCACGCGCTGGGGGCGCTCGATCTATGCGGTCGGCGGCAACGTTGAAGCAGCCCGGCGTGCCGGCATCCGCGTTGATCGGGTCTACATTTCGGTATTTATGGTCAGCGCGACCCTCGCCGCACTCGGCGGCATTTTGGCAGCATCGCGATTGGCTGCAGCGAACCAGAGCAGTGGTGGTGGCGACACCAACCTCACCGCCATCGCGGCAGCCGTCATCGGCGGCGCAAGCCTCTTCGGCGGTCGCGGAAGTGCCTGGTCTGCCCTGCTCGGCATTGTGGTGATTCAGTCAATCTCGAGCGGCCTCACACTGCTGAGCCTCGACTCGTCGGTGCGCTACATGGTCACGGGAGCGGTGCTGCTGCTCGCGGTGATCATCGACTCCATGTCACGACGCTCTCGCGCCCTGCACGGCCGCTTCTAGCCGGCAGCGAGTTCCTTCGCGCGCGCCAGCGCCGCCGCGGTAGCCCGGTCGAAGATTGCCTTGAAATCGGCGGCCTGCAGCTGCTCCACGGCACGCTCGGTCGTTCCCTTGGGGCTTGTAACCTGCTTACGCAGTTGCGCCGGAGAGCTATCGGATGACGCCAGCAGGGCGAGCGATCCTTCGAACGTTCCCGCCACCAGGGTCAGCGCCTGCTCGGGGGTGAACCCCATGTCTTCGGCGGTGCGCGCGAACTCTTCGAGAATCAAGAACACGTAGGCCGGGCCCGATCCGGAGATCGTGCTGAGCGCATCAATCTGCGATTCGGGAGTTTCGATAACGGTGCCCACTGTCTCGAAGACAGCGCGGCCAATGGCGAGATCCTCATCGGTGGCGCGCGATCCGGCGCTAAGGCCAGTGACGGCCTTGCCCACGATCGCGGGAGTGTTGGGCATGGCCCGCAACACGACGTTGTCGACGATGGCTTCCATCCGGGCCGTCGTGACGCCCGCAGCAACGCTGATGACAATCGCGTCGGGCTCAAGGAAGGGCTTGAGGTCGGCAAGGGTGTCGGGGATCATCGCGGGTTTGACGCCCAGCATGACCACCTTGGCGCCCTTGACGGCGCGAGCATTGCCATCCGGAGTGTCCTCCAAGGCGAACGATTCGACGCCCTCTGAGCGCACGGCAGCCGCCTTGGCTTCCGTGCGATTCGTGACGCGGATGCCCCCGCTCACGGTCACTGAGGGATCAAGTAAACCCGACAGGATGGCACCTCCCATTGATCCGGCGCCGACAATTGCAATGCTAGGAAGAGAAGTAGTCACGGGAACATCCTAGAATCGATCGTATGAGCGCGTCAGGCGGGACCAAAGCAATCATCGCGGCAATGGTGGCGAACGGCGGAATCGCTGTCACCAAATTCATTGCCTTTCTGATCTCGGGGTCGAGCTCGATGCTCGCGGAGAGCGTGCACTCCGTAGCAGACACGAGCAACCAGGCGCTGCTGCTACTCGGCGGCAGGAAGGCGAAGAAGCATGCGGATGCCGAGCATCCGTTCGGTTACGGCCGCGAGCGCTACGTGTACGCCTTCGTCGTGTCGATCATCCTGTTCTCGGTCGGTGGCGTGTTCTCGCTTTACGAGGGTGTGAGCAAGCTGCAAGATCCGCACCCGCTTGAGCAAGCGTGGTTGCCTATCACCGTACTGCTCATCGCGATCGTGCTCGAAGGCTTCTCCCTGCGCACTGCCGTGCGGGAATCGAACCTCGTGCGCGGTAAACAAGGTTGGGTGGCGTTCGTGCGTCACGCCAAGGCGCCCGAGCTTCCCGTCGTGCTGCTCGAAGACGTTGCCGCCCTGCTCGGTCTGGTACTCGCCCTCTTCGGCGTTGGGCTGACGATTATTACGGGCGACTCGCTCTGGGATGCCATCGGCACAATCGCCATCGGTGTTCTGCTGATCATCGTCGCGATCATCCTCGGCATCGAAACCAAGAGCTTGCTTGTGGGTGAAGGTGCCACGGTCAAGCAACGCAACACCATCCGCGACGCCATCAACGCGCACCCTGACGTGCGCTCGCTCATCCACATGAAGACGCTCTACCTCGGCCCCGAAGAGCTCATGGTCGCCGCCAAGGTCGACTTCGGCGCTCAGACCCGCCTGGTGGATGTCGCTGCCAGCATCGATAGCGTGGAGAAAGAAATCCGCGAAGCCGAGCCGATGGCCCGCGTTATCTACATCGAACCTGACGTGTACCGTCGCCCGCCCGAAGCTGCACCGCCCACTGACACTATCGTCATCGTGGGTAACGACTAGAGAAAGCACCCGAAATCATGGACTTCGAACCAATCATTCACACCGTACTCGCGCTGCACATCCTGGGGCTTGCGCTGATTATCGGATCCTTTGCGCTTCAGCTGCGCCGCAAAGAAGGCTTCGAGCTCGGCACCATGCTGATCGGTGCCATTACCCAGCTCGTCACTGGCCTCATCCTGGTCGGTCTCGTGACTATGAACGACGAAGACGTCAACAACGCCAAGATCGCCGTGAAGCTGATCTTCGCTGTCGTTGTGCTCGTTGCAGTCCTAGTCGCGCGTGCGCGTCAGGCGAAGGCGCTCTCCGCCGGCACGAGCGAGAAGAAAGCAACCTTGCCGTTCTTGCACCTCGCGGGCATGGGCGCGCTCATCAACGTGTTCGTTGCGGTGCTCTGGCACTAGGCGCGCACCGCGAGCTGGCCCCGCGCGTGACAAATGTTGCGGGGTTAGTTCGACCAGTCGGGCGCTAGCGTCGGGCTTCGAAGAAGTCCGTCAGCAGCGCAGCGCATTCAGCCTCTTGGATGCCCGCCACCACCTCGACCTTGTGCGGAAGCCGGCGGTCACGCAGTAGATCATTCACACTGCCTGATGCGCCGGCTTTTTCGTCCCACGCCCCAAACACCACACGCGGGATGCGGGCCTGCAGAATTGCGCCAGCGCACATCGTGCACGGCTCCAGAGTGACCACGAGCGTCATCTCGTCGAGGCGCCACGAACCGGTGGCCGCGGCCGCTGCCCGGATCGCCACTACCTCGGCGTGCGCCGTGGGGTCGCCCGTGAGCTCCCGCTCATTGCGCCCGATCGAGACGAGATTGTCGTTCTGATCGAAGACGAGAGCGGCGACCGGAACGTCGACAGAATCGGCCGTGAGCTTCGCCTCGGCGATGGCCCGCGTCATCCACTGATCGAACTTTGTCACGATCGGTTCTCCTATCGGTCCAGACCTCAAGTAGATTTAGCCTATGCGAGTTCACGTTGCCGACCACCCGCTCATCACGCACAAGCTCACCGTGCTGCGCGACAAGAACACCGCGGCCCCCACTTTTCGGGCGCTGACGGAAGAGCTGGTGACCCTGCTGGCCTATGAGGCCACTCGCTCTGTGCGGGTCGAAGCGGTCGAGATTGAGACTCCGGTCACGAAGACTATGGGGGTCGCTATCAGCTCGCCCAAGCCTCTCGTCGTACCCATATTGCGTGCCGGGCTCGGAATGCTCGAGGGCATGGTCAAGCTTGTCCCGACCGCTGAGGTCGGCTTCTTGGGCATGGTGCGCAACGAAGAAACCCTGCAACCCGACACCTACGCCGAGCGCCTGCCCGACGACCTGTCGAACCGCCAGTGCTTCGTGCTCGACCCCATGCTGGCCACCGGTGGATCGCTCATCGCGGCTATCCAGTACCTCCTCGACCGTGGTGCTACGGATGTCACGGCCGTCTGTATTCTCGGAGCCCCTGAAGGTCTCGCCGCTGTTGAGAAAGCGATGGAAGGCCGCGACGTCACGATCGTGCTCGGCGCCCTCGACGAACGCCTCAACGAAAACGGCTACATCGTGCCCGGCCTCGGCGACGCCGGCGACCGACTATACGGACTCGTCTAGCCGCACAATTTTCGCGCGCAACTTGACAGAGGCGCGCTGCATGAAACATCATTGCAACCATGACTGTACAAACTCGCGACCTGACCGCCCTCGTGGCTTCCAGGACCGCTAGCGCGATGCTTACGAGCACTGCGGTGGCGGGCACTGCGCTTGTAAGTGCAGCTTCGTGTTGTCGAATGTGTGCCTAGTCGGCCAACCAGCGCCGGGCGTTCTCACCAGAATTAGCGCCCCCAGATTTTCGTCCTCATAACGGCGACTATCTCACTTGTCACATTTGTTTTTTCCCGAAGGATCACACCCTCATCATCAGAGGCCCTTCACCCCTTCTCCAAGGATTTCTGGACCCATGTCACTTGCAACCATCGAACGTACCCCTCGCACCTCTTTCGCTCCGGCGGCTCCCGCCCTTGCGCCAACTCATGTAGCTCGTGAGTTGTCACTTGCCGTCCAGCCAGCGCGCGACACGCGCCCCGCTGCTGTTACGGCTCCCGCCGTTCCCGCAGCCGAGGCGCCTCGCCTTCGCGCCGTGCCTCAGGGAACTGAAGCCCGCGGCTTTGTGCTGTACGTCGGCATCGACGAACTCAAGGCAGCAGCTGCTGGCACCGACCTGAGCGCCATTGTTGAGCAGCTCAAACTGCTCACGCAGCAGCTCGTGCCCGGCTCCGAAACCCACGCCGCCGTCGCCCTCGCTCCAGTAGGTGCCGGAGGACGCGATGTGGATGTTGTCCGCCTCGCCCTTCAAGACCCCTCAGCCCTTGCCAAGCACCGCCAAGCCGAAGAGCCAGTCGAGAAACCAGCCAGCGGCGTCGTCGTTGACCTCTCCCGCAAGCGCGTACTCATCGACGACGAGCCCGCAGCTCTCACCTACAAAGAATTCGAGTTGCTGCAGTTCCTCATCCTGCGCGAATCACAAACCATCGACCGGGCTCAGCTGATCTCGACCCTCTGGTCTGCCGAAGACGACGAAGCGCCCAACGAGCGCACCATCGACGTCCACATCCGTCGCCTGCGCTCCAAGCTTGGCGCGTACGAAGATGTTGTTCGTACGGTTCGCGGCATCGGCTACCGCTACGACCGTCATCCGGATGTCTCGGTGCGCTTCGCCTCGACGCCCAGCCCTGACTTCATCTAGGGCGCAGCTGCAACCGCTCGCCTCGCTGCGCGTCTTTCGAGAAATCGGATGCACGAGCGAACGGCGGTCGCTTAGCCGCGCCTAACCGCGCTTGGCTGCAACGGAATTGGCGATACCCCACACCGCGCTCAGCACAAGTACTTGCGCTGAGGCAAGAGCGAGCAGTTCCTGAAACACTGCGGCGAGAATGAACTCGGCGATCGCGAGAATGAGCGCGACGATACCAACAACGGCGAACCCGCTCTTCGCGAGGAGTCGGTCGCGTTCGTCGCGGTATTCGATCGCATTAAGCCGGAGGACATCGCTGGCTTTCTGGCCTCGCGCGTACACGGCACTGGCGAAGATGAATACCGCCGCGAGGAGCAGGAGGGTCATTTCGAACCAGTTGCCGGTGACTCCTGTGACGACTGCTGCGGCAACGAGAACGCCCAGCAACACCACGTTGATGGCTGAAATCTTCAAACGACTAATTGTCTTCAATGTGAAACACTTCCTCAATCGTCGACCCAAAGAACCGGGCAAGCCGAACAGCGAGAATCAGGGATGGGTCGTAACGCCCTGTCTCAATGGCATTTATGGTCTGGCGAGAAACGCCGAGCGCTTCGCCTAGAGCTGCCTGCGAAAGCCCAGCAGCCTGGCGCCTATCTCTAATCTCAGATTCCATGTGACAAGCATGCTTTACACACCCGGCCGGTGTCAAGCGGGCTTGTCATTATGCGCCTCTGGGCTTACGCGGGCTTGCCTGTCACACTGATCGAATGAGCAGAACGAACGCCACCCGAATGCCCGAACTGATGTCACACGAGCGCGAAGCGTTAGACGCGCTGCTCGATTCGGAGATCGTCGGGAACGTCGCCTACGTCAATGACGACGGCAGCCCAGGGCTACTGCCAACAGCAGTTGCCCGGCTTGGTGATTCGCTCATCGTGCACGGATCGACCGGCTCGCGGTGGATGCGCCTCGTCTCCGGAGTCCCAGCGGCAGTGTCCGTCACCTCGCTCGGCGGGATCGTTGTCGCCCGATCGGCATTTGAGTCGTCGCTGATCTATAGCAGCGCCGTGCTGTTCGGGTCGTTTCAGGTACTCCACGGAGACGAGAAGTCCGCCGCGCTCGATGCACTGACCGAGAAGTTGATCCCGGGGCGCCTGCGCGAAGTTCGCCCGAACAATAAGAAAGAGCTCGCAGCAACACTCGTGCTCGCCCTTCCCATTGACGAGTGGTCTCTCCGCGTCTCCGATGGCTGGCCGGAAGACACCGACGACGATATCGCCGATGATGCGTGGGCCGGACAGGTGCGATGGGGAACAAGAGCTGCGACCGTCGTTGACGCGCCTGACCTGCGCTCCGGCATCCACGCACCAGAGTCGGTTCGAGCGCTGCACGACCGCGGCTGACCGACAACAGGCGAGTTGCAGAAAATAGGCGGCCAACAGAAAAGGGCGCCACCCCCGAAGGAATGGCGCCCAGCCGAGCTACCCGAATGGCTCGACTCTGCGGTTAAGCTTTTGTTTCTGCAGCAGGCTCAGCAGCAGCCTTTGCCGCCGCTTTCTCAGCTGCCTTCTCTGCTTCAGCTTTCTCAGCCTCGACAGCGAGCCACGCATCACGCTTGGCTCCCGGCACCCAACCCGTGTTGACGACACGGATCTGGAAGATGGATGCCACAACAACGAGCACGACCGCAATAAGAATGGTCAGAACCACTCCCACTGCCGGCACGCCGCTCAGCAGGCTGACACCGATGAGGGTTCCGAACCAACCGAAGTCGGCATCGCCGAAGGTGCTGTTGGCGAAGCCAAGCTCGCCGAGCACCAGCAGCAGGATCGCTGGCAGGATCGTGATGAGAACACCGTTGACGAAACCACCGATTACCGCACCAATTCGTCCACCGGTCGCGTTGCCGTAAACGCCAGCACCACCTCCCGTGAAGAAGTGGGGAACCATGCCGGGCAGGATCAGTGCAAGGCCGAAGACCGGGCCAAGCCACGTTGCCAGGAGTGCGAGCGAGATGAGCCCACCGAGGAACGATGCGAGGAATCCGATCAGCACAGCGTTAGCGGCGAAGGGGAATACCAGCGGGATGTCGAGGGCCGGCTTGGCACCAGGAACAACCTTTTCGGCGATTCCCTGGAACGCAGGAACAAGCTCGCCGAGGATCGTGCGCACACCGTAAAGGATGATCGCGACACCAACACCGAACTGCAGTGCTTGAGCAAATGCGGCCATGATGTAGGCACCGGCATCCGCTGATCCGAAGACGTCGAACGCTTCTTGCTGCGGCAGGGCGATGAGGCCCCAGACGGCGAAGACCAGGTAGATGAGCACCATCGAGATTGCGGTGGCGACCATCGAGTCACGCAGGAACTTGAGGCCCTGCGGGAAGTTGATCTTCTCCGTGGAGTGGCTCTTCTGACCGGTTGCCTGACCAGCAGCACCGGCGGCAATGTAGCCGAGGGTACCGAAGTGGCCGATAGCGATGGTGTCGTCACCCGTGATCTTCTTGGTCCACGGATGAGCGAACGCCGGCATGACGACCATGATTACGCCGAGCAGCAGTGCGCCGATCAGGATGACGAGCCAGTTAAGGTCGGGGCCGAAACCAACGGAGAGCACAACGCTGAGCAGCAGCGCCATGAACACCATGTGGTGGCCAGTGAGGAACACGTACTTGAGCGGCGTGAACCGGGCAAGGGCGAGCATCACGATGAAGCCAAGGGTGAGAACGTAGGCGCTAGTTGCACCGTACTCAACCGAGGCGAGGGCCGTGATGACCTCGTTGGTGGGGATGACGCCCTGCGCTCCCGTGACCCGAAGGATCAGGTCACCGAGTGGGTTGAGCGAACCAACCACAACTCCGGCGCCGGCGCCCAAGATCAGGAAGCCGAGCGCGGCCTTAAGGCCACCGCCGATAACGGCTCCGGCTGGCCGCTTGAGAGCGATGAGCCCCACTGCGGTAATGATTCCGACGAGATAGGCCGGAACGTTGAGGATCTGTTGTCCGAGGAAATTCAGGACTACAACAAGCCACTCCATTGTGTTCTCCCTTGAGTTTGTTGGTTAGGCGAAAAGGTGAAGCGTTATTCGGGCAGCGCTGCCTTGAGCTTTGCTGTGATCTCTTCGAGGTCGAAGAAGTTGTCGATAATGATGACGTTCGCAGGAACCTCGCCGATCTCGTCGGCAAACTCTTCCGAGGTCAGTACGATCTGTGCGTCGCGTGCCATACCGCGAGCCACACCGATATCGGCAGCCTCGACATCGGCGTCGACACCGAGGGTGCGAAGAACTTTCTCTGCATTCATCTTGAGGAGCACGGAGGTACCGATACCCATTCCACAGACCGCAACGATCTTCATGTCTTTGCCTTTCGATTTCGAGAGTGGTTTACTGCGTGTTCTCTCGGATGATTTCCCGGAGTTGTTCTGCGGAGGTCGCCTCAAGGAGGCGGTCGAGATCGCCGCTGAGCACTCCGGCGAGATTCGACATGGTGGCGAGGTGTGAATCGTGGTCGACGGCCGCGAGACCGACGATGAGTCGAACGGGGTCGTTAGCCGAGTGGCCGAATTCGACCGGAGTCGCCAAACTGACCCAGCTGAGTCCCGTCTTAAGCACGGCAGGCGACGGTCGCGAATGTGCCAGTGCGATTGACGGTGCGATAACGATGTATGGCCCGAGTTCTTCGACGGCGCGGATCATTTCGGCGGTGTATTCGTCGGTGGTTGAACCGGTGGCGACGAGGGCATCGCCGGCAATGCGAACGGCGGAACGCCAGTCGCTCGCGTCAGCGTGCAAGACGATCGCGTCGTCGCTGAGTTCGTCGGCCAAGGTGTCGCTCACTGCATCCTGCTCTCTCACCGGTCGTTCACGCACTCACTTAATGAGCGCGCTGGGCGCTTGTGAGCCTAGTCCCCCAACAGGACTTATGTCTACGAATATCCCTAAGTGGCTATTTCTCGCCGTATTTCGCCAAAGAAGCATCGTCTTCTCTGGTCAACCGGCTAATGCGATCCGGCTCGAAAAGTGCGTCCTGCGCAATAAGCGACGCCCCAATGACACCTGCCTGATGCCCCAACTTGGCGGGAATCACCACGAGATCACGGCGAGAGAAGGTGGTAGCGTCCTGCAGCAGTCGCTCGCGGATGGGGTCAAGGAAGATTGCTCCCGCGTGCGCGATATTGCCGCCCACGACCACAGCAGAAGGGTTCAGCAACGCGACCGGGTCGAGCAGCGCCTCACCGATTTGGCTTCCAGCATGTGCCAAAATTTGGGCAACTCCCGGATGGTCGCTGGAGGCCAGCTCCACAATGTCAGCACTCGTGCGCACCGAAGTTCCCCGCGCGTGCAGCTCGCGTTTGATCGCACGGCCGCTGGCCACCGTATCGAGGCATCCGACTCGTCCGCACAGGCACTCCTCGTCGCCGCCGACGGGCGAGTGCGCAAGATCTCCCGCCCCACCACGACCACCGTGATAAACACGGCCGTCAAGAACAAGACCGCAACCGATGCCCATTCCGACCTTCAGAACGATGGCATCAGCGTGCTCCGGCCACCCCAAGCGATGCTCAGCGACTGCGAGAATGTTGACGTCGCGATCAACAGCGAACACCGCCCGAAAATCGTCCGGGAAATAATCTTTGACAATGACATCCGCCCACTGGGCATTGACCTGCGGCGAGGCGATTCGGCCGCTAGTCGGATCGACGGGGCCGGGAACGCCGACACCGATTCCGCGCACATCTGCGCGCGACTTGCCGAGTCTGGCGAGTAGGTGATCGAAAACCTGACAGCTCCAGTCGAAGATGTCGTCGGGGCCATGACTGAGCCCGATATCGGCTTCGTCTTCGAGAAGGATGTTCGACACCAGGTCGGTGATGGCGAGGCGTGAGTGCGAGCCACCGATATCCATCGCGAGCAGCAGACCGGCATCTTTGTTGACGACAAACTCTTCGGGCGGGCGCCCGCCGCGGGAGTCAGACTGGCCGGCGCTGACGATGATCTCCGCGTTCAGCAGCTCATCGAGGCGACGCGCGAGCGTGATTCGCGACCAGCCCAGCTGCGCGATGAGATCCGAGCGGGTGGTCGCCTGGGCTGAACGGATGAGATCAAGCACGACGCCAGAACCCGTCGAGATCACGTGCGCCATAGCTTTGTCCTCCGCATTGTGACCGACCGTGACGGAAAGTCTACTTCGTGACTGTGCAGATCTTTCTGCACACGTTGACTTTAGTACACAAGTAGACCAAAGTGTCAGGTATGTCAGAAACCGGCCTCCCCTTTTCAGGAAACATCACTCCCGCTGAAGCGGATTCCCTGCGCGCAGCCATCGCCATCCCCGCCCACGTGGTGCAAGCCAAAGGCCACGGCCACGGCGGAACCGCAATGGCGCTGGCACCACTCGCGCACGTGCTCTACCAACGGATACTGCGCCACAACCCCAACAACCCCCAGTGGCTCGGGCGCGACCGCCTCGTGCTCTCCGCCGGCCACGCCAGCCTGCTGCTTTACGTGCAGCTGTTTCTGACGGGGTACGGGCTTGAGCTCGACGAATTGGCCAAAAGCCGCACCCTCGATAGCCGCACTCCCGGGCATCCGGAGCTCGGGCACACTCCTGGCGTTGAAATGAGCACCGGCCCGCTCGGTCAGGGCGTTGCCTCTGCAGTGGGAATGGCCATTGCTGCGCGGCGCGAGCGCGCCCTCTTCGCCCCCTCCAACACCCTGCTCGACACCACCACCTGGGTGATAGCCGGAGATGGCTGCATGCAAGAAGGTGTCAGCGGCGAAGCCTCAAGCCTGGCCGGCACGCTGGGCCTCGACAACCTCGTAGTGATCTGGGACGACAACAACGTCACAATCGACTCCACCGGCGAAGCCGCTTTCAGCGAAGATGTTCGCGCACGCTACGCCGCCTACGGATGGCGCGTTCTCGAGATCACCGACGCGAGCAATCTTGACGAAATCGAATCCGTTCTCCATGAAGCCAAGTCGCGGGATGGCCGCCCCACGTTTGTGGCCCTGCGCAGCGTGATCGGCACCCCCTCCGCTAAGTTCTCGGGCAAGCCCGCAGCCCACTCCGGCGGCTTCGGCGCCGATGACGTTGCGGCGATCAAGACAGTTCTCGGGTTCACTGCAGACGCTTCGCTCGACGACCTCGTAACCGACAACGGCCTCGGGTTTGCGCGCGGCGCCGTGGCCCGAGGGCAAGCCCTCGAAGACGAATGGAACGCAGCACTCTCCGTCTGGAAAGCTACAGAGCCAGAGGCAGCGCGCACCTGGCACGCATTCCGCAACCCCAACGCCTCAGCCTCGCTCAGCGCACTGAACGAGATCGTGCTGCCGGCCGTCGGCACCCCCTCTGCCACTCGCAAACTCAACAGTGTCGCTATCAAGGCACTCCAGAACGTGACATCACTGTGGGGCGGCTCCGCAGACCTGGCCGGATCAACCGGTGTGGAGGTGCCCGGCTCCGCCGTGACCGCGAGCAACCCCGGTGGCGAATTCATCCGCTTCGGGATTCGTGAGCACGCCATGGCAGCAATACTCAATGGCATCGCAATTCAGGGGCCGTGGCGACCGTTCGCGTCGACGTACCTCGTATTCAGTGATTACATGCGGCCGAGCATCCGCCTCGCTGCCCTCATGCAGTTGCCTGTTGTTTATGTGTTCACGCACGACAGCGTTGCGGTTGGCGAGGATGGCCCAACGCATCAGCCGGTAGAGCAGATTGCGTCGTTGCGCACCGTGCCCGGGCTCGATGTGGTGCGCCCCGCGGATGCCGCAGAAGTTGTGTCGGTCTGGAAGCGCCTGATCGCCCAGCCCGCAGGCCCGACCGCTCTGATTTTCTCTCGTCAGGATGTTCCCGTTCTTCATGATCGTGATGACTTGGATGCGAAAGTTGCCCACGGAGGTTACGTTGCCTGGCAGCACGGCGACGGTCTCGATCTCGCGCTCATCGCCACCGGCAGTGAAGTAGCCCTTGCTCTAGAGGCAGCGGAAGCTCTGGCCGCGGAAGGCTTCTCGGCACGTGTCATCTCAATGCCGAGTGTTGAGTGGTTCGCAGCGAGCGATGCGTCCTACCGCGAGTCTGTACTGCCCGCCTCGATCGCCGCACGAGTCGCGGTAGAGGCTGGGCGCGGCGACGGCTGGTACCGCTGGGTTGGCCTCGAGGGCGAAGTTGTGAGCATCGAAGAGTTCGGGGAATCTGGGTCCGGTGCCCAAGTCATGGCTCGTCGCGGAATCACCTTGGACGCCGTGCTGGAAGCTGCGCGACGTACGCTCGGGCGCTAATCAGCTAGTTGCCGTGCTCGGCACGCAACAACCTACCCCGACTCGGCACGGCATAGCCCAAAGAGTCGGGGTCGGCTCCAGCCGCAGCAATGTAGCGATCCGGTCGAACCAACACAACAGCAGCGGAGCGCGGACTCGTCTCGCCGTGCTGAAGGTCTGACTCGTCCAACACAACCACTGGCAACCCCATCCAACGCGGTGTACTGCCATCACCAGCATCCGCTGTCACTGCGTGGTTGCTGAAGACTACCCAGCTGTAACCGGTCTTCGAAACTCGGTCATAGAGCCGCCCTCCATCACGAAGGGACGGATTGGGCAGGCGGTTGCCCGCACCCCACTTTCCGGAGCCACGGATGTGTCGGCGCTGTGAATATGAGAGGTTGAGCATCCCGACGCCTCGGGCAAGTTTCGCTTGCACGAACGGTCGTGACACCACAATTGGCGCAACCAGACTACGGATTCGTCGAGCGATGAAGCGCGGCGAAGTCATCAGCGCGGTCATGCGCGCGACGCCGCCCACCATCGCACCAGCAGTGCCCTGACGCTCACTCTCATACTCGGCCAATAACTCTTCTGCACGTTCTGGCGTAGCGGCCCGTGATTCAGCGATCCGCCACATCACGTTGTGGGCGTCTTGCACTCCAGTGTTCAGGCCCTGCCCGCCAACGGGGCTGTGGATGTGCGCGGCATCACCAGCCAGGACAACCCTGCCGGAACGGAAGCGGTCGGCCACACCGTGGCTGAGGTCGAACTGGGATGTCCAAGTGACATCGTGTGCACCGAACGTGATGCCTGCTCGGTCAGAAATAAGCGCATCAAGTTGGGCGGCATCGACGGAGCCCAATAGGTTCTCGGCGCCAGACGGCACGTGGGCGATCATCCTCCATCGGCGAGGCTCCGGCATTGGCACGAGAATAAGCAACCCCTCGGGCGCGAGGAACATATGCCCCTCATCCTCGATGAGGTCGCTGGTGGTCTTCACATCCGCCAGAAGGAAAGTGGCTCCAGCACCGGTGCGCTTGAGGGCGATTCCCGCCTGCTCGCGGACAGTACTTCTGCCACCATCACATCCGATCACCCACCCCGCCCGGATGACACTGGTCTTGCTGTTAGCTACCGGGTCGGTGTCGGTTACTAGCGTGGCCTCAACATAGCTTCCGTGATCCGTTAGTTGATGCAGGCCGGTAGACCATTCCACCTGTCCACCAAGGTCGTTAAGGCGATTCTCGAGAACTCTCTCGGTGTCATGTTGCGGCACAGAAAGCCAGAATGGAAAAGCGGTATCTCCCCAAGGCTGGGCAAGGAGGTCGACGTGCACGCGCTTCTTCCGGTTATTGAAGTGGAGGTTGAGGGCCGCGAACGGCGTTCCGGCTTTGCGGATATCACCGTCGATCCCCATGACGGCGAACACCTCCATTGTGCGAGCGTGCACCACTAAAGCTTTGGAGAATACGCCGCGCTGCGGCTTGCGCTCCACGATGCGAACGGTCAGTCCGTGACGAAGAGCCTCTACGGCGGCGGTGAGGCCAGTCGGACCCGCCCCGACCACGAGAACATCGACGTCGGTAGCGTCGTCAACTCTCTCAGTCGTCGACTTCTCTCGGGGGTGGATCGAGTTCGCTGTCATGCCCCAATGCTACAGAAACGAGACACTGGCGTCTAGTTTTCCGCGCTGGGCGTTTCCTGAACACCGCAAGACAGTGTCCCAAACACAAGCTCGACGATTTCTTCCTCGGAAAGCTTCCCCTCCAGTCGTACCGCTGCCGCCAACAACGCCATCAGCGCCGTGACAATCCAGAGCACCGAGATATCAGCCCTGATGTGGCCGGCCCGCTGCCCCCGCTGAACGATCATCGCAACCGGCATAAACGCTTCTTCGCGGCGGCGCAAGAATTCGGGATCCTGAGCCGCCCCCTCAAGGAGCAATGGCCGAAACCGTGCACCTAGTGAGACGATGCCCTCCACGACTCTACGGAGTGCTTCCAAAGCCGTTCCGTAGCCGACCTGGGCTCCGTCAACAACTTCTCTCGCGCACTCCACGGCATCATCACGCAGCGCATCAAGCAAGCTCTCCCGATTGCTGAAGTGGCGATACAGGGTCGCTCTCGCCAATCCGGCACGGCGGGCGACATCACCCAGAGTCGCGTCTGGATCGAGCGCGAGCGCAACGGCGGCCGCATCGAGAAGAATGCGGCGATTGCGTTCAACATCCACGCGAGTTGCAGGAACGGCATTCATCACAGACCTACCTCCTTGCACGGACTAGCACGAGAACGTCACCTTCGCTCGGCAGAATTCTAGCGTGGCGCCGCTCGCTGCCACCCCAACCAGTGATTGCTGGCGCGCGCAGGGCCGGAAGCTAGTCCGTGACCCGGAACAGCCCGAACGCTCCACGCTCGGCATCCGACATCGTATGGGTTATGAACGGGTAGTTCCCGGCCTCGGGGAACACCAGCTCAACAAAACCGCCCTGGGCCGGCAGCAGACCGAGCGACTGAGATCCTCCGGTACCGGTGCTGCCACCCTCTTTCAGACGGTAGTCGCCCTCCGAATAGACGGTGTCGAACTGTCCGCCCACGATGTGGAACGAACTCGGCAGGTTGGGGCCAGCATCCAGTACCCACACTCGAACTCGCTCACCGACCTTCGCCTCTAGCGGATCATGCCGATACTGGTTTGCGTAACCGTTGAAAACGACCAGGTCGGGCATTTGTGTCTGCACTTTCGCGGCATCCGCCGTGCCACCCTGCGGCCCCAAATAGAGCTCAGACTGCACAACGATAAACTCGCGATCCACCTGCGCAATCCCTGGCGGGTCGATGATGACTGCCCCAAACATGCCGTTAGCGATATGCACAGACATGGGGGCGGTCGAGCAGTGATAGAGCCAAATACCAGACCGCGTGGCGGTGAAGCTGAAGCTGAGACTCTCGCCGGGGTCGATTGTGCGCATCGGCTGATCCGGAGCAAGTGAGCCAGCATGGAAATCGATCGAGTGGCCGATGTCGGCATCATTCACCAAAGTGATGTTGAACTTATCGCCGACGTTGCCGCGCAGGGTCGGACCCGGTGCGGTTCCGTTGAAGGTCCACAGGGTCTGGGTAACTCCGGGCGATACCTCCACCTCACGATCCTGCGCCGACAGCGCCACATTACGGACGGTCGCGGATGACGCCGGCGGCAGGGTCGCATCCCGCGCAGTGAAACCGGCTGCGGGTTGCGCCATCAGGTCGAGATCCTCAGCGGCTGACGGCCCGTCGGAATCACCGCTCCCATGATCACCCGGCATCTCAGCATCACCGGACGCATCGCCAACCGCACCGCCGGTGACGACAATGGTGAGCACCATCCCCATCTGTCGGTGCCCCGCGATGGAACACCAACCATCCACGTTCGCGGCAATTACGCCGGCATCCACTGTCGCCGCTTTCCCTGCAGAAACCCGGCCCGAGGTGGCCCCGTTCTCGAGCACAAGATCGTGGGTTACCGTGTCGACGTTGGAGAGTTCGATCACGAGGCGGTCACCGGCCGGAACTTCGATGGTGTCCGGCGTGAAGCGCATGTTGTTCATTGAAATTTCGACGGTTGTCGTATTGCCCGTTGGCTTAATGGTGGGGGCGTTGGCCTCCATCGATAGGCCCGCGGATGCCGGATCCAGAGCGATACCCAACGTCGTCGCCACCAGAAGGGTTCCCACCGCCAACAGCGCCGCGCCGCTGTGCCGTTTCGGTGCGCCAGCCGTGCGCGCCGACGCGTCCGCAGCATCCACCGGAACAGTCGGACCGCCACGAGCGTTCGTTCCCGCCCGCACCGCGCGGATTGCCAACACCAGGAACGACAACAACGTGGCGAAGACAACAAACGAGACAACTACGGCAACCAAACTCGGCACCGGAAGCAGATAGAGCACTATGCCGGCATTGATGATGAGAACTCGAAAGAACGCGCCCCGATCGAGTTCTGCTGCCGTCGCTCTCGCCGCGGAAGGCCCGCCACCAAGAACCACGGGGAGCAGGTAACTGAGCGCCCCGAGCACGATCTGGGCGGCGAATCCGACCGCAAATGGTGCCGCTAGCCAGTCGAGCCCTTCCCCCGCGTCTTCCCAACTGGGGGCAAAAACAACGATCGCTCCAAGGGCAACGGTGCACACCAGCAACCAACCGACCGCCGCCGCAATGCTCCAGGCGGCATACGTGGTTGGTGGAGATGCCCGCCACGCCCGGATGCCCTCGACCACAATCATCCCGAAGCCCGCCAAGTAGATCACCACCGCGACTGCGACGACCAACGGGATCCCGACAATGCTCCCGGTAACAAAAACTCCCACCCCCGAAACGAGAAGCGGTAGCGCCCGTCGTGCCGAAGCATCCGTCGTCTCGCTCACTCTGGTGTGCAGCACTGTCGGCCACAGCAGGATGACGGTGCCGATGACGGTAAGCCCCACCCAACCGAGAAGGTTCGCCCCGAGGTGGCCGACCATGAGTCTGTCGTGGAGCTCTGGCGGAAGGGATGTGCGTGCCAAAATAACGCCGAGCGTCACTCCGGCAGCCAGGCTAATTCCGGCGAAAACGTAGTACCGCACGAGGGGTGCGAAGCGTGCCGGGAGTCCCCCTCGGCCCTGGATGATCAAACTGGCCGCGTGAACTGTAGCATTCAGGCCGACCAGGAATCCGCCAACAAGTACCAGCGGCCAGACATCCGCCACCATCCCGGCAACCACGACGGCGGCACCCACCGTGTGGGCGACCAACCTGACCCCGTGAAAGCGTCGCCCGCCCCAAGCACTTCGTCGCAGGAGGGTGTCGGCGAAGTGTTGACTCCAGATCAGAATGGCCGTGCTGACCGCCCCGAGCAGCAGTAGGTGCAGCATCAACCATCCACCGAGCGGCACGAACCGGTGGATGAGGACCACCACAGCGGCAGCCACCAGCCAGAACCCGATCAGGGAGTTCATGGCTAAATACCAGTTGCGGCGATTCACGCGACAACCTCATTCTTGGCGACACGCGGCGCACCGGCGATCGCGGATGCCACGGCAAGCACCACAAATGCCAGCACCGCAACCACGTTAAGGGCGCCGCCCCATTGCACCGCTTCTTCAATACCCCGTCCATCGCCGATGAGCACTCGCACAGCGAGTGAGGCATGGAGAAGCGCGACAGGAAGGTAGAGGAACCACCGATACGGCAGCGGACGGCGAATGACAGCGGGCAGAATCACCGGCGCATGCGCCATGACCATCGACATCACAAAGCCGAGGAAGACGGCGTGCAGCACGGCATCGTAGGCGGGGCCCGAGGTCACCGCTCCCCCCACCAGCCAGATCCCCCCAGCAACCACAAGCCAACCGTAGCCGAGAAGTAGACAGACAGCCATGTACCGGGCGAGGCCGGTGGAGCGAGCCAAGCGGGTGGCGACGTCATGACTAAACAACCAGGCGACAGTTGCCAGCATCGCGACACCGAACAGCGGATAGCCGACGACGGGCCAGAGGGGCGCGGCGAGCGCCGTCAGCGACAAGGCCATGCCGCACGCAAACGCCAAGCGCTCCACCTTTGCGTTAACGGTGGGTGAAATACGCGCCAGTTCGAGGCGCTCGCCAAAGATCGTGAGCACCAAGAACGCGACCATCGACGGTGCGATGAGGGGGATGATGACGCCGGACAGCCACAGGATCGCGGAGGCCAGCCCTGACAACGCCCCCAGCACCTGGATGGCGGTGGCCATGCTCGCTTGCCGCGCCCACACCACCCCGTAGATGGCGAGCAATACGACGAAGCCGAGCACAAAACTTGCCTGGCCAACCGCGAACGGAAGTGTCGAGAGCAGGGCAAAGCCGCCGAGCCCGAATGCCAGCGGTGAGAGGAAGCCCCACCAACGTCGGGCTGCGACGGCCCTCTCCAGCACCACCAAAGTTCCGATAAACGCGAAGACCATGAGGGGCGCATGGATGAGCGGAAGCCGTTCAGTGGTGACTGGCGCGGGGAGGCCCAGGAGGAGAAGGGCAGCATCCAAACCACCAAGAAGGGCGATTCCGCCCGGGATTACGAAGGCGAGCCGCCGGATGAGGAGGGTGCGGTCAGGCGCAGTTGTACTACCTGAGCGACCAGTCGGCCGCAGAACCGAACTCATGCCCTCATTCTACTCCGGGGCTGAAGCGGCTCTCGCGGATACTTCGCTGCCACAAGCGTGGATGGGACCCCGTAGTCTGCGATCGACTGGCAGTATGCTCGGGCGTCCCTGTCAGTTCGCGGCTGTCTTGATACGGTGAGGACGTAGCCGCAATGACGGCTCCCGACGACGGATCAGTAGCGGGTACGCGACAAGACTGGCCAAGGAGACTGTTTTGTACTGGCTGGTTCTGATTCTTTCTGGCGTGCTCGAAGCCGTCTGGGCGGCCTAGAGTTTGCCATGCGCGAGCTACCGATCGGTACCGCCTACGCTGTGTGGGCCGGTATCGGTGCAGCTTTGACCGTGGCCTACGCAATCGTCTTTGGCGGCGAGGCCATCTCGTGGATCAAGATCCTGCTCAAGCTGGTCGATTCACCGAGCTAACTTTCACCCGGCCTCATCAGGCGATCGCCAGCACTGCACGATCGGTACCCACGCCATACACTGGGATCAATGGAGGATGCACCGTGAGTGAATTAGCGCAGAAACCGGACGGTAACGCATCCGAGACGGTTAGGGCTCAGCCTAATCAGGCGGCACAACGACGACGAACTCCGTTGCGACACACCTGTGCTCAACCGCACGAGTGCCCGAAGCCGATGCGCCTGCAGATCCTCGCGCAGGTTCCGCTCTTCGATGGGCTATCCGAGCTAGCGCTCGATGGCATTGGTCAACGGATGGTGTCACTTTCTTATGCCGAAGGTGACCGGCTTTATACTGCTGGCGATCCTGCTGACTACTTGTATGTGGTTGCTGCCGGTCAAGTGAAGACTCTCCAGCCGGTGCTAAACGGTCAAGACTCCATTGTCGACATGCTCGCACCCGGAGATTTTTTGGGCGGCCTCAGCGTATTGGGCCGGCCCGTCTACGGCGAAACAGCTGTGGCTTTGGTCACAACGTGCGCACTGCGTATCGATACCCGTGCGTTTCGTGAGGTCTTGCTCGAGTACCCCCAGGTGGCGCTGCGTGCACTCGACGATGTCACAGCGCTGCTGCGGGATGCCCGCTCCGACACCAGCCAGCGGGCCACGAGCAGCGTCGAGCAACGCGTCGCGACCACACTGTTGCGGCTCGCCGACAAGTTCGGCCAGCACGGCGGAAGTGGCAACGGTACCCTCATCCAGCTCCCTTTGTCACGTGCCGATCTGGCAGCGATGACCGGATCAACGCCCGAATCGGTCTCCCGCGCCATGAGCCAACTGCGCAAAGACGGCGTTGTCGACACCGGCCGACGTTGGACCTCAATACTCGATCGCGACAAGCTCACCGCCATCACTGAGACCACCGAATAATTTCGCAACCGAGTATCCGCATAAGGCGCAACGGCGGCAAACTGACGCCCATCATGGTGCAGACCAAAGGCCCAACCTAGAGTCATGATTACTCCCCTTAACCGGGGCCATCATCACCACAGGAAGGCCACACCATGGACACCACCGCCACCACAACGACCCACACCATTTTGCGCGCGGAAGGTTTTTCTTGCCCCTCGTGCGTGTCGAAGATTGAGAAGCAGGTTGGACGCTTAGACGGCGTCTCTGCAGTCACGGTTCGCTTCGCATCCGCCCGCATCGAAATTGACCACGACCCGTCGGTCGTGAGCGTCGACGAGTTGGTCGCGGCAGTCGCGAAGGCTGGTTACCCCTCGCGTCCGGCAACCTTCTGACCGCAATCCCCCACGAAAGGCACGTGTCATGAGCACCATCCGCACCTGGATGAATAACCGGTGGGCGATTCCAGCAATCTCAGGGTTGCTGATCATCGCCGCTCTAGTGATACCCCCGCTATTGGGTTTAGACACAGTCGGCAACATCTTCATGGTGGCGGCCGCCATCGTTGCCGGTACCCGAATCGTGATCAGCGCCGCACGGGCGCTCTGGGCGAGAATCATCGGTATCGATCTGCTGGTGTCAATTGCCGCGATCGGTGCGGTCATCATCGGTCAGTATTGGGAAGCCGCGGCCGTTACCTTTCTCTTCGCTATCGGTCACGCTCTTGAAACGGCAACTCTCAACAAGACTCGCTCGGCCCTGGCAGAGCTGGTTGCCGTCGCCCCCGACGTCGCGATCGTCATGCGCGATGGCGAACAGGTCGAGATCTCTGCCGGCGCCGTAATCATGGGCGAGACAGTGCTGGTCAAGAACGGCGCCAAGGTTCCCGTCGATGGCGAGGTTGCTGGCGGTACCGGTGCTCTCGACGAGGCATCCATCACCGGCGAATCTATGCCGGTGGAGAAGATGATTGGTGACCAGGTTTTTGCCGGCACAGTCGCCCGCAGCGGCTTCCTGCAGGTGCGCGCCACCGGTGTCGGCGCCGACACCACGTTAGCCAGGATCATTCACCGCGTGGAAGATGCCCAGGACGCCAAAGCGAAAACTCAGGTATTCATGGATCGCTTTTCGGCCTGGTACACGCCCGCGATCATGGTTCTTGCGCTCGTCGTGGGCATCCTCACCGGTGACGTAGTGCTCGCGCTGACGCTGCTTGTTATCGGTTGCCCTGGCGCACTGGTCATCTCTATCCCCGTCTCGATCGTTGCCGGTATCGGTCGGGCTGCGAAGGATGGAATCCTGATTAAGGGCGGCGAGTTCTTAGAGACTTCCGCGAAGATCACGGTTGTTGCTGTCGACAAGACGGGCACCCTCACTATGGGCCGTCCACGCGTGACCGACGTGATCGTCTTAGACGAGAGCACGACTCGGCAGCAGGTGCTGACCTGGGCGGCACGGGCAGAGGCAGGCTCTGAGCATCCATTGGCCCGAGCGATTCTGGATGCCGCCGCCGACGAATGGGTGAACGTCACCGGCCTGCCCGAGTCAACCGAACCGGTTCCCGGCAAGGGCATCGCGGTGACCACGGAAGGCCACCGAATTCTCATCGGAAACCTCGCGCTTCTCGAGCAGTACGAGATTGCGAGTGCGGATGCCACTACCAACGCCGCGAACGAGCTGGCCACGCTGGGCCGCACTCCGATGATCGTCGCCGTCGACAACAGAGTCGTCGGTGTGGTCGGTGTCGCTGACGAGGTTCGCCTCGAAGCGGCTCAGATGGTGTCGGATTTGCATGCCGCCGGCGTCAAAAAGGTCATCATGCTGACCGGTGACACCCTGCTGGTCGCCAATGCAATCGGATCGGCCACCGGCGTGGACGAGATTTATGCCTCGCTGCTGCCCGAGGACAAGCTCGACATAGTCGCGGCACTTCAGGCCGAGGGCCACGTCGTCGCGATGGTCGGCGACGGCGTCAATGACGCCCCCGCTCTGGCAACCGCAAACATTGGAGTAGCAATGGGCGCAGCCGGTTCGGCTGTGGCGGTCGAAACCGCTGACATTGCGCTCATGGGCGACAAGTTACTCAAGCTCCCCGAAGCGATCTCCCTCGCCCGGCGCACCGTGAACAACATGCGCCAAAACATTGCCATCGCCCTGATCACCGTCTCGCTGCTTCTGCTTGGCGTACTCCTCGGTGGCGTGACGATGGCGATCGGAATGCTCGTTCACGAAGCATCCGTGCTCATCGTGATCGTGAACGCCATGCGTCTCATGCGCCGACCCCGACGAGGCATCGCTGTCGCCCCAACCCGTCAACTACAGGAGGAACATCATGAATACGGAACAAAACTTCACTCTCGGCAATAACGTTGAACACTTCACGATTGGCGAACTCGCTCAGCAAAGCCCGGACTTTCGAAGAGTGCTGTGGACCGGAAAGCACTCCCAGATTGTCATCATGACTATTCCGGCCGGAGGAGATATCGGGGAAGAAATCCACGAAAACTCTGACCAAATTCTCACTTTCATCAGCGGAACCGGAGCCGCCGACCTCGCCGGCCACACCCATCCGATTGAGGGTGGTGACCAGTGCGCGGTACCTGCAGGCACGAAGCACAACTTCCGGAACACTGGAGATCAGCCGCTCGTGCTCTACACGGTTTACAGTCCACCGGAGCACGCAGTCGACGCTGTCCACGCCACCAAACAAGAGGGCGACATTGCTGAAGAAAGCGGCCACGACAAGCCACCAGCCAGGTAGCTGCGGAACCGGATCTAACCCGACTACAAATCGTCTGAGAAGAGGAACCCAAATGTCCACAACGTATGTGTTCAACCGCTACGGTGGCCCGGAGGGTCAGGAGCTCGTTGACCGGCCGGTGCTTGAGCCTGGCCCCGGTGAGCTGGGGGTGAAGGTCTACGCGGCGGCAGTTAATCCCGTTGACTGGAAGATCCGATCCGGTCTCCTCGGTCAGCGCCAGCCCTTGCCGGCGGCGATGGGGCGAGAAGTCGCAGGGATAGTCACTGCTGTCGGCGATGGTGTCGACGGCTACGCAGTCGGCGACGAAATCCTCGGCGCTGTGGCTCCGGGCCACGGTGGTTTCGCGAAACACACCATCGTGCGCGCCGTCGACGCTGTGGCAAAGCCCGAGGAGGTTTCCTTTGCCGATGCCTCCACAATCCCCATCGCTGCAGCTACCGCCTACGACGGGACCCATCAGATTGAACTTGAGGCCGGCCAGACGCTGCTTATCCTCGGTGTCGGCGGCGGCGTCGGTCTGATGGCCGCTCAGATCGGCAAGGTTCACGAGTTCACTGTCATCGGTACCGCCAGTGAATCGAAGCGCTCCATCGTCGAGTCGACCGGCGCAACATTCGTGCCCTACGGCGAGAACCTCGCTCGGCGGCTACGTGAGATCGCACCGGATGGCGTGGACCTCATCCTCGACTTGGTCGGTGGTGACGCCCTGCGGGAAGTTGCCGAGCTGGCAACGGCGCCGAGGAGGATTATCTCTGCCGCAGACCCTGCGACGGCAATCGAACTCGGCGGCAGTGCGCTGAACCGCAGCACCGAATCACTGGCAAAAATCACTGACGTGATCGCATACGGTCTCGTCGATCCTCATGTGTCCGCACGTTTTCCGCTCGAACGTGCCGGAGAGGCTATCGCTGCAGTCGAAGCCGGGCACGCCACCGGAAAGATCATCGTCGAGATCATCGCGGCATGAAGTAGGCGCTCGCGGATCGCACGGAGCACTGCTTGAGTTCGCAATCGTAAAACTACTCAAGGGAAAAGTCGTGACTGACCAAATTATTTCCACCTCGGTTCTCGTGATTGGTACGGGTGGAGCCGGGTTGCGCGCTGCAATCGAGCTGCGTCAACAAGGAGTCGATGTGCTGGCGGTCGGCAAGCGGCGCAAGTATGACGCCCATACGACTCTGGCCGCTGGAGGCATCAATGCCGCGCTCGGCACGATGGACCCCGAAGATTCGTGGCAGCAGCACGCCGCCGACACGATCAAGGAATCATACGATCTGGCCGACCCCCAGATCGTGGAGATAATGGCCAAGAACGCACCGGAGGGCATCCGGGAGCTCGAAGCGTGGGGCATGCCACTGGCCCGTGAAGCCGACGGGCGCATCTCCCAACGATTCTTCGGTGCCCACACCTATCGCCGCACCTGCTTCGCGGGTGATTACACCGGTCTAGAAATCCAGCGCACGTTGCTTCACCGGGCGGCGACACTCAACGTTCCGATCATCGACACCGTCTACATCTCGCGCCTCCTCGTAGCCGATAACCAAATCTTTGGCGCGTACGGGTTCGACATAGTCGACGGATCTCGAGTGATCATCCACGCCGACGCCGTCATCATGGCCACCGGTGGCCACACCAGAATCTGGCGGCAAACAACATCTCGCCGAGATGAGAACACGGGTGACTCGTTCCGTCTCGCCGCGCTAGCAGGCGCGCGTCTCAGAGACGCCGAGCTGGTGCAGTTTCATCCCTCCGGCATCCTCGAACCAGCGGATGCCGCTGGCCTACTCATTTCGGAGGCGGCACGCGGTGAAGGTGGCATTCTGCGCAATGCTCTCGGCGAGCGCTTCATGTCCCGCTACGATCCGGAGCGCATGGAACTTTCGACCCGCGATCGGGTAGCCCTCGCCATTTCAACCGAAATCAGTGAAGGACGTGGCACCCCGAAGGGTGGGGTGCTGCTCGACCTGACCCACGTGAGTCGTGAGGTGATCCTGACCAGATTGCCGCGCGTCTACCGCAACATGCTCGACGTGCAGATGCTCGACATCACTAAGGACCCCATCGAGATCGCCCCAACGGCCCACTACTCAATGGGAGGAATCTGGGTTCGCCCCGAAGATCACGGCACAGATGTGGTCGGGCTTTACGCCATCGGTGAGGCCAGCTCGGGAACCCACGGCGCTAATCGCCTGGGTGGCAACTCGCTGGCAGAACTGCTGGTCTACGGCCGCATCGTCGGAGCTGCTGCAGCACAGTACTCACGAAACTTGGGCAGTCAGGTTCGCAGCACCGAAGCCGTAGAAACGGCCCGCGACGAGATTGATCGCCTACTGGCCGGTCGCGGCTTCGATAACGTGCGCAGTATGCAACGCGCCATCCGCGATCTCATGAGTGAGCACGCGGGGGTCATACGCAACGAAGAGGGGCTTACGAAGGGCCTCGCCAAGTTGGCGGCGGTCGAGGCGCGCTTGCCCGACCTTGCCGTGCACCCGGATATCGCCGGTTTCGACGATCTGGCACACGCTCTAGACCTGCTGGGATCGTTGATGGCGGCCCGGGCAACCATCGAATCCGCGCTGGCCCGCAAGGAGACACGGGGCGCTCATAATCGTTCCGATTACCCCGAACTTGACCCCGCACTGCGAGTGAATATGGTGTGGTCGTTTGCTGACGGTGTCACCCAGGAACGTGTTGCCGAAACGCCCCCAGAGATAGCGAAGTTGATGATGTCAACGGACGACAGCGTGGTGGGAAAGTTGCTCGAGTAGTCGGCACAATCGCGCGGTAACCGTAGCGACAACGACCGGATTCGGCGGTCGACCGTACACTGACAACATGACCAAGATTTCGATCAAGGCTCTCGCTCTCCAACAGGTCCACGCTGCCGCTGAAGCGGGTGGTGGACGCGCAGCACACACGGTGTATGGCGGCCACGAGAAGTCGTTGCGCCAAACGGTGATCGGGATGCTCAAGGGTACGAGCCTGGGTGAGCACGACAATCACGACGACGCCACCGTCTACGTGCTCCAAGGTCGCATCCAACTTCGGGTTGGTGATGATGTCTGGAAGGCGCGCGCCGGCAGCCTGCTGATTGTGCCCCACGAGCGCCACAGCTTCGAAGCACTCGAAGACTCTGCCGTGCTCATGAGCGTTGCGAAACGCCCGTATCCGCCGGGGCAAATTCTGGCCGACTGACTCACAATTTTCGGTACGCAAGCGGTTCACTCTGCCGGTTCCGCCATCCGGTATGCGCGGGCGCCGGGAGGGGTCTATGGTGAAGTTATGGCTGTTGAACCGATTGAACTAAAGACCCCTGACGCCGCTGAAACCAAAGCTAGTGGTTGTGCGTGCGGTCACGAAAACACCTCTGAGATTGTGTTGGATGTTCGCTCAATCCCGCACGCGATTCGTCACGCCACCATCTTTGGTGCGCTGGGCTCGATCGCTCCCGGCTTCAGTCTCGACATCGTGGCTGACCACAACCCCCTCCCGCTGCTGGCTCAGCTTGACGAGAAGCAGCCGGGCAATTTCGCGGTCAGCTATGTGACTGACGGACCAGACGAGTGGAAAGTTCGCTTCACACGGGCATAGGCGAGACCTCACGGCATCGAGACCTCAGGGCGCCACAACATCAGTCGTGACGCCCTTATTTTTTAGACGAGGATGCGAAGCGGCTGCTCAAGGATGCCCTTCAGATCGCGCAAGAACGCCGCAGCGGTCGCGCCATCCAGAGCGCGGTGGTCGACCGTGAGCGTGATTTTCATCTTCTGAACTTCGACCAGCTCGCCGTCTCGCAGCTGTGGTTCTGGGCTCGCCGCCCCGACGGCAAGGATTCCCGCTTCTGGTGGGTTGAGCATCGCCGTGAACTCATCGATGCCGAACATTCCGAGGTTGCTCACCGAGAACGTTCCCCCCGACATCTCCTCCAGCCTCAGCTTGCCATCGCGTGCCTTGCCCGCGAGCGCCACAACTTCTGCGCCAATCTCGCTGAGAGTCTTGCGATCAGCATCGACAACCACCGGAACTAGCAGACCGGCATCAGTGGCCACAGCAATGCCCACGTTGACCCGTCGGTGCCGCAGCAGAGAGTCGCCGTTGAACGACGAGTTCGCTTCCGGGTGCTGACGCAACGCGATCGCCACAGCCTTCACAATGAAATCGTTGAGGCTCACCTTGATCCCCTGCTCAGCAAGCCCGTCGTTGACCTCGGTGCGCAAAGCGATCAAACGGTCAACTTCGACCACGTTGGTGAGGAAGAAGTGCGGAATCTCCTGACTTGCCGTGAGGCGCTTGGCCGTAACCTTGCGAATCTTGTTGAGCGGGATAACCTCGGCGTCGTCTTCACTGGCACTGGTCTTCACCGTGGCACTGGCGCTGGCACTGGCACTGGCACTGGCACTGGCTGACTTTTCCGGCTTCTCGGTAGCGGTCCCCGAATTCTTCTTGGCGCTGAGTGCGGCATCAACATCGGCCCGGATGATGCGGCCGTTGGGCCCAGTTCCGGTGAGCGAATCAAGGTCGAGGTCATTGTCGTGCGCAAGTTTGCGAGCCAGCGGCGACATCCGCAGCTTGTCCTCCGCGGAGGATGGGGTTTCGACGGACTCCGGATCCGGTTCTGGCTCTGGCTCATGTTGGGACTCGAGCATCGTGTCGGGGTCGGGCGCAGGCGTAGCTTCGGATTCGGGCTCGGGTTCGGCGGGCTTGCCATCGCCGATCACAGCAACGGCCTGACCGATGGGCACCACGGTGCCCTCCTCGACGAGGTGCTTCTGAAGCACTCCGCTCTCGAACGCCTCCAGGTCCATGGTCGCTTTATCGGTTTCGATCTCGGCGATGACGTCGCCTTTCTCCACCATGTCGCCGACTTGCTTCACCCATTTGGCAAGCTCGCCCTCTTCCATGGTGTCGGAGAGCCTGGGCATCGTCACTTCAGACATGATCGTCTCCTACTTCGTGAATCGCGTGGCGTCGAGAGTTTCCCGAATGACGCGGGACAGGTCTGCTGCATGCGGCATGGCCGCAGTTTCTAATGGTTTGGAATAGGGCAAGGGAACTTCGGCTGCCGCTACCCGGCGCACGGGGGCATCCAAGTAGTCGAATGCGCCTTCGCCGATGGTTGCCGAAATTTCGGCCCCGATTCCGTAGCTGAGCATGTCGTCTTCGAAGATGACCGCCCGGCTCGTTCTTCGTACCGATGCGCAGATAGTGTCGCGGTCGAGTGGTCGCAGGCTGCGCAGGTCAACCACTTCAATCGACACACCCTCCTGCGCGAACTCCTCCGCTACTTGAAGCGCTGTCACCATGCCACGCGAGTAGCTGACAAGTGTCAGGTCCGTGCCGCTCTTGACGACGGCGGCCTTGCCGATCTCGGCGACCTGTTCACCATCCGGAACCTCGCCCTTGACGTTATAGAGCGCAAGGTTTTCGAGGAAGATCACTGGATCGTCATCACGTATTGCCGCGGTAAGCATCGACTTCGCTTCTGCCGGTGTTGACGGTGCCAGCACTTTCAGCCCGGGGATGTGGGCATACCAAACTTCGAGGTTCTGCGAGTGAGTGGCGGCCAGCTGCTGACCCCCACCACCGGGGAAGCGGATAACCAGGGGAACCTTGACCTGCCCGCCGAACATGGCGTGCATTTTGGCCGCATGGTTCACAATCTGGTCGATCGCTATCAGGCTGAAGTTGAGTGTCATAATCTCGACTACGGGGCGAAGGCCGAGCATCGCGGAGCCGATTGCGGCACCCACGAAGCCCTCTTCAGAGATCGGGGTGTCGAGCACTCTCTTGGGGCCGAAGTCTTCGAGCAGCCCGGCAGTGATCTTGTATGAGCCTTGGAAGACACCGATCTCTTCACCAATGAGGAAGACATTCTCGTCGCGTTCGAGTTCAGCGCGCAGGGTTTCGTTGAGAGCCTGCCGGTAGGTGATGACGCGAGATTGGGGAGTATTTGTCGTCATGAGAGCACCACCACTGGCTCGGCGGGGAGCCGCGTAGAAGCGTTTGCCACCGGAGTCGCGTACACCTTATCGAACAATTCATCGACCGATGGATCTGGGCTTTCGTCGGCAAAGGCGACCGCCTCGGTCACGACTTTGTCTGCCCTGTCATCGATGTCATCCGCATCCTCCTCCGTAAGCACCCCGTCGGCGATGAGCTTTGCGCGAAACGCGGGTACCGGGTCATTGCTCTTTGCCTCGTCGGTGTCTTCCTTCGAGCGATAGCGCGCCGGATCGACCACCGAATGCCCCTTGAGGCGATAGCTCATCAGCTCGAGCAGCGCCGGCCGTCGGTCTTCACGCGCTTTCTTCAGCGCTGCTCGCGCGGCATCGCGAACCGCAATGGGGTCATCGCCATCCACTCGGGCGCCCTCGATTCGATAGGCGCTGCCCCTCTTGTAAAGATCAGGCTCGGCGGATGCGCCCTCAACGGGCGTGCCCATGCCGAGCCGGTTGTTCACGATCACGTAGACGATCGGAAGGTTCCACAACCCAGCTAAGTTGAGCGACTCGTGGAAGGCACCGATATTAGTAGTGCCGTCACCGAGCAGGCACATGACAGCGTCAGCCTGCGGGCCGGCTTCGCTGCGATAGCTGATTGCCAGCGCCGCTCCCGTGGCCGGTGGAATCTGACCGCCGACGATTCCGTAGCCACCCAGCATCCGTTTGTCGAGGTCGAACATGTGCATCGATCCGCCCCAGCCGCCAACCACGCCGGTCGATTTGCCGAAGAGTTCGGCCATCACTGCTGACGGCTCCATGCCCCGCATGATCGCGTACCCGTGGTCACGGTAGGTGGTGAAGAGGTAGTCGCGGTCTTCGAGCGCCTCGGTCAAGCCGATGACGGTTGCCTCTTCACCCAAGTTAAGGTGACAATAGCCACCAATCTTGGCCCGCGCGTACATCTCATTGGCGCGCAGCTCGAAGGCGCGCACCAGAGACATCTTTTCGTAATATCCGCGAAGTTCCGTGGCCGTTCGGGCGGCGTTTGCAGAAATTTTCTTGGGTCGACTTGTGGTCGCCATTACAGTCTCACTTTCAACGAGATGTGGGTTTCAGACTATTCCTCTTCGCTGAGAACGGGCTGCCACAACGACGACTGGTAAGGGAAATTGTGACCACGTGCCCACCCGTCGCCGCGCTCCAAGCCCCGACTTCATCTAGCCGCGAACGCATTGCCCGTGGACCACCGGCGGGCAATACTGAGACGATGGAGATTCGGTTTATCGCGGGCTTCGCGGCGATCACAACTGATTCGGTGCGCGACAACGATTTCTTCGTGAACGCCCTTGGATTGCCACTTCAGGAACCCGAGAGCGCGCCAGATTCTGACTACGTTTCGTCGGATGACATTCCGGGCGCGAAACACTTTGGGGTCTGGCCCCTCAGCGACGCCGCACAATCCTGTTTTGGCAGCGCGACGTGGCCATCGACCCATCCAGTTCCCCACGCCACGGTCGAGTTCGAAGTTGACGATGTTGCTAGCGCGGTCAAGGAGCTCGTCGAAACCGGCCACGAACTTATCCATGACACTCGTACCGAACCGTGGGGGCAAGTGATCGCGCGGCTGCAAACTGCCGACGGACTACTTATCGGCGTGTGCTTTACGCCGTGGCTGCGAGAAGACTGACCCCGGCCAGCAGTGAGCGCCGCATCATCATGAGCTGCGGCGTGCCACACTGACCGAATGACAACGACTGATGCCACCCGGATGCCCGAGAAGATGTCGCGCGACAGGAAGGCTCTCGACGCCCTCCTCGACTCCGAGATCGTCGGGAACGTCGCCTACGTGCATGAGGACGGAACCCCCGACGTGCTGCCGACCGCAGTTGCGCGCCTCGGCGACGATCTCATCGTGCACGGCTCCTCCGGTTCGCACTGGATGCGCCTCGTCTCCGGAGCGCCCGTCGCGGTCTCGGTTACGGACGTCGGCGGCATCGTGGTCGCGCGCTCAGCCTTCGAATCGTCACTCATCTACAGCAGCGCTGTGCTGTTCGGATCGTTTCGGGTGCTGGAGGGTGAGGAGAAGTCCGCCGCCGTCAACGCCATCACCGAGAAGCTGATCCCTGGACGGCTCAGTGAGGTGCGCCCCGACAACAAGAAAGAACTCGCAGCAACCCTCGTGCTTGCGTTGCCGATCGCGGAGTGGTCGTTGCGCACCTCCGACGAGTGGCCCGATGACACCGACGCGGATATCGCGGGCGATGCGTGGGGCGGGCAGGTGCGGTTCGGCGCTCGAGCCGTGGAGGTTGTTGCAACCCCTGACCTGCGCTCCGGCATCCGCGTGCCTGAGTCTGTGCGGGCATTCGAGTAAGAATGTTCTCGGCTCGGTCGCGTCGGCTCGCTGCCAAACTACGCCCGTTTTGATACGCTGAATCTGTAGCCGCGATAGTCGGCTCCCGACGACGGATCAGTACCGGGTATGCGACAAGACTGGCCAAGGAGACTGTTGTGTACTGGCTCATTCTGATTATTTCTGGCGTGCTCGAAGCCGTGTGGGCCACCGCCCTCGGCAAGTCGGAGGGCTTCACGAAGCTCTGGCCAACCGTCGTCTTCGGCGTTGCGATTCTCGCGAGCATGGGCGGCCTCGGCTACGCCATGCGCGAGATCCCCATCGGCACCGCCTACGCCATCTGGGTCGGCATCGGCGCAGCGCTCACCGTCGCCTACGCGATGATCTTCGGCGGCGAACCCGTCTCCTGGATCAAGATCCTGCTGCTCATGGGGCTTGTGGGTTGCGTCGTCGGGCTCAAACTCGTCGACACGGCCCACTAGCGGTCGCCTGCCGCGGCCCCGACACAGCGCAGAGGGCTAGCGCGAGGCGTGCACGACCGCGGCGATTAACCCCAGCATTGCGGCCAAGTCGAGGGCCCCCCACGAGAAGATTCGCCGCCGTTGCCCCACGCGCATTCTCCACCACAAGAGACCCACTACTGCGATGAGCAGTCCGGGCCACCACGCGACCGAGGCGACAAGCTTCACTTCGTCAGCACGATCCGCAAGATTGGACGCGAGGACGTTATAACCCGCGGTACCTGCCGCGTAGCCTGCGGCGATGGAGAGCACGATGAACGCGCCGCCCGCCAACACAAAGAGGATGCCTCCATAGAGTTGGTCCCAGCCACGCGGAAAGTCTCGGGGAGCGAGGACATCGGGTTCGATTAGCCGCCTGGCCCTCCATTGGCGGGTGCTGACGACATTGACGGATGCGACGCCGAGGGAAACGACAGCGGCGAGACCAATAATCGCCCAAGCGGGAACCGCCGTCACAAAAAGAGCGATCGAACTGGCCACGATAAAAACAGCGAGACCGAGCGGCCCCAAGCAGACGACCACGACAAGAACGAGCATCCAACCCTGAAGGATGGCGGCGAGGCCGAGGGATGAAGCAACCACTGCGACGACACCCACGCCGACGATGTAGCCGATCTGCGCGGGCCGACGATCAATAATGTGCCGCGAATCGCCGCCCACTAGCGGGAACTGACGTCTCAGAGAACGCTGATGAGCACGAGCATTGCCACGAGATCGATCGCTGCCCACGCGGTAGCGGGTCTTCCTTTATCGACGCGAATAATCCACGTCACAAGACCGGCGACAGCAATCAGTAAGCCCGGCCACCAGATGACGGCAGCTGCATATTTCACCGGGTCGGCCTCGTCTACCGAGACGCCGGACGACATTCCATCCGCCAGCAGGATGACGCCTCCCGCGATCACGGAGAGCGCGATGAAGGCCCAACCGGCAAGCGCGAAGAGCAGCTTGCTGAACGCTAGCCCATACCTCCGCGCCACGTCCGGCTCGTCCCCACCCAGCCGCTCAGAGGAAGGCGTGTCAGCGGCGATTCGTCGGCGACGTCTGCCCTTCACGATGATCACGTTGAGTGACGCGGTAGCCATCGCGACCGCGGCTCCCATCGCGACCGCGATCGCCACGTCTGAAGCAGAGTTCGCTAGAGCAAACACCGCGGTGACGGGGAATGCCAGAAGGGCAGCGGCCGCAAGCCCCAGCGGTCCAAGGTAGAGGATCATCAGCAGCGGAAGAGTTCGCAGGTCGAATTGAGAGAACCAGATGAACAGTGCACTCAGCACGCCGGCCCCGGCGATATAGCCGACCGTGACCGGCCATCTCTCAAGCTGAATAGCCCAGCGATCGACGACGGCACTGAGAGTCATATAGTGAGCGTAACCCAACATGCCCTTGCGGCAGGCTCAGCCCGATCCGCCCCTCGCGGCGCGCGGTGTGCACCGAGGGCGCAGGATTAGGGCGCTGCGCCCTGCGTGACGTCGGCCCACAGAATGCCGATGAGCGTCAGCATGATCGCGAGGTCCGCGATCGCCCACCGCAGCACGGGCTCCCCGCGACGGGTATTCACAATCCACAGCCGCAGGCCTGCAATCGCCACGACAAGACCCGGCACCCACACGATCGCCGACAGGAAGATCAGATGGTTCGCCCGTTCGACCGGCACACGAACCGTAATCCCGCCGGCGGTTCCCGCCGTACCCCCGGCGAAGAAGCAGAGAAAGATAAACGCGAGCCCAGCCGCCACGAACAGAACGGCGGCGAGCTGCTGGCGCCAACCGTGCCGACGCTCCTCCGCTTCAAACGGCCTCTCCAGCGGAGGTGCAGGCCTGCGCCACCGCGCAAGAATTTCGACATTGACGAACGCAATGCCGACCGCCATTACTAGGCTAAACAGAGCAGTGATCCACTCGTAAATCCCGTACACCTCGGGAAGACGGAGCGCTCCCAAGAAGAGCGCGACAAGTCCTAGAGGACCCAAATAGATCGCTAGGGCCAACTCGGCGATCGGCGAGAACACAACGCCTGGGCCTGCTAGCGAGAATGCCACCACGGTCATCACCCCGGCGCCAACAATGTATTTGCGCTTCTTCGGTGTGCGCGTGGCATTGTCGATCAGAGTCATTAGTTGATCATGGGGCACACGGCCGCAGCCCGCCAGCCCGCCAGCCCGCGAATGAGGGTGGCTCATGTCGCGCCGCGGGTAGCCCACGACGGCTTGAGCGGTTTCTCCTATCCGAGATGCGAGACTCCAGCCGACCCGAACAACAGCGTCGCCAGGAGTGCGAGCTGGAGAAGGGCGTCGGCAAGCGCCCAAGACAGGCTGCCCCTCCCTCGGACCTCGTTCAGCACCCACAGCACAAGACCGCCGAGCGCTGCGGCGAGCCCCACCAACCAGACAGCGAACAAGAACGATGCCAGGTAAGGTCCGGCACCGGGTTGGGCTGTTCCCTGGCCAGAGCTCAGAGCCAGGTATCCCGCCACTACACACAGCACGATGAACACAAACCCCGCGACGACGAACAAGACTGCCGCGGCTACTCGACCCAACACGGTGTCACCGGCACGCCGGTCGGCGACTCGCACCCCGCTGCGCAGGTGGGCAATCCAGCCGAAGACCACAACAACATTGAGCAGTGCGGTGCCCATGGATAGAGGGATGACAATGGCGAGACCCAGCACAGAAGGTAACGCGGCGTTCCAGAGGACGAAGACAATCGGAAGCGCGAGCGTGGAAAACGTAATGACACCGAGAGGGCCCAGCACAAAGAAGATAGCTAAGCCAAAGAACACAACGAATTCGTCGCCGGCGGGCGAGCTGAGATAGGCACCGGAGAGCATGACCGCAGTGGCACCCACGTAAGCGAATAACGCCGCGTACTTATCAGTGCCAGCGCCGAGGATCATCTGTCGAGCATGCGTCACTTTGCGCACTCCCGCCAGCCCGCGAATGAGGGTGGGTCGCGGGCTGGCGGGCTGGCGTTCTGAAGCGTTCGCGGTATTGACCCGCGGTCGGGGTCAGCCGCCTCCCCGCTTTGCGCAGGAAACGTGGGGCAAGGAACACCTGTCGGCCGTCGCAACCGGCCGAGTCGACCACCCCTTCTGGGGTTGTCCCCGCCTGACACTAGGCTGCCAGAATTGAGTGATGCTCGCGCGGGGGTGCGAGTCGAGGGGAATTGATGAAGCAAGCTGGACCACGGGATTGGTCGCCGCCCGAGAACAACAACTATCGTCCGGCAGATAGCTACCGTTACCCGTCGAATAAGTCGACGACCACATTCGCCCCGCGGAAGTTGGTGCGCAACGGGCCCGGACGAATCTCGCTGCTCTTCGGCATCATCGCTGCCGGGCTTGCCCTGTTCCCCGTCGCCTCGGCGGGAGCAGGGAACGGATACATTGCCTCCACGGCGGGAATCACCGCGATCGCCTACGGTTTCTACGCCCTCAGACTTCGCCACTACCGGGAGGCCACCGCCCGGCTAAGTCCAATCATTGGCATCCTTCTGGGAGCTTTCGGAACGCTTCTGATGACCGCACTTGTCGCCAACTTCTATCTCAACGGGTCGGCCCTCAACTCTCCCCTGACATTTCAGGTCGCGCAGACAGAATTCACGTTTGATTCGGAAGGCTTAGCCCTGTCGACGCCCGCCGAAAGCGCGGCTAACGGCGGGACCGGCCCGACCACCGAGATCATCACACCAGCGCCGGTCGCCGCGCCTGCGTCATTCGCGTCCGCCGCCGAAGAACGGATGGCGCTCATTCAACATCTTGGCACCGTGCAGTTCGTGCTGAAGCAGATCGCGCCGCAGAGCAAGCCCGCCAGCCTCAGCCTTGCCACCCCCGGCGGCACCCTCTCGACACCGGACGGGCACGCGCTCACGATCTTGCCCGAAGGCACCGTGGTCAACTATGCCCCCTCGGCAGATGGCTCCAATTACGTCATGACGCTTAAGGGTGCAACCTTTGGCAGCATGGTGCAGCTCGACACCGCGGTCGGCCAGATCGTGGCGCTGAATTAGCTTTCCTGCCGGAGCGAGCGGCACATCGAGCGGCAACCGAACGTCGCTGCTCATCTGCGCGGAAACATCCGATTTCGGCCCATTTTGCCCAGAAACGTAGGGGGTAGACAGACTTTTCTGGAAATTTGCGAAAAATAACGGAATGGTAACTAGACAGCGTTATGTTTCCGTTATACATTCATAGAGCAGAAGTTGTTTGCTGTGGCAGCTACTGCGGAATGTGATTGCAGGACACTCTTGGTGCAAAGGGAGAGGGTCGGTTTCATGCCTCTGAAACCGGCCCTCGAACTATTTAACGGGCACCCCAGCAAACTTCCACAATCAAGCAATTGACCGCGAACCTCATCACGACGCCTGCAGCTAGAGACTGTCCTCGCTGCGGGGATCCCGCGGATCGAGCATGATCTTCTGGATCGGGAACGGCATCTCAATGCCGGCCGCCGTGAGTGCCCGTTTGATCGCCTCAAGAACCTGATCTTGCGCCTCAACCGCTTCGCGACGATCCGGCGGGCTAATCCAGAAGCGAACCTCAAGAATCACGCTGAAGTCGCCGAGCAGATTCACGAGGACCTCCGGCGTCGGGTCTGTGACGATGCCCGGCAAGGTCGCAATCGCCTCAAGGATGGCGGCACGAGCATCCGCAATGCTTTCGTCATAGCCAATCCCCACCTCAACACTGAGCCGGCGGTTCTCATACGCCGTGTTCACGACGACCCGCTTCGTGTAGAGCTCGCTGTTGGGAATCACCACCACCCGGTTGTCATAGGTGCGCAGCAGCGTTGCACGCACCAAAATGTCCACAACTTCGCCCTCATGATTCTCCGACACGATCTGGTCACCGATGCGAAATGGTCGAGTAAACAGAATCAGGATGCCGGCAAGCAGATTCTGAAAGATGTCGCGGAAGGCGAAGCCAATTACGACACCGCCAACGCCCAGAGCTCCGAACAATGACGCCGGGGTGATGGTCGGAAAGATCACCGTGAGCGCGACAAGCAGCCCAAACGTGAGAATGCTCCAAGCAGTAAGGCGGCTCAGCACCATCTGGAGCCCGCGCGGCCGGCCGGCCCGCTGCATAGCCAGCCCCACGAGCTTGGCTACGACCCACGACAGGGCCCAAAAAATGAGGAAGACCACAATGCCGATGATCACATTGGGGAGGGAAAGAAATAGGGAGGAGAAAATGTTCTCCACACGCTCAATCACATCGCCGAAATCGACCGACTCCTGCCGAAAACCAGATCCTGTCATCGCACGGTAACCCCTCAGTCGAAACGCCGCCATCGACACCGACGACTGTTTTGCGCGAGTCTACGCCCCCAGCAACACCACCCCGCAGGCGTCAACCACCTCATTTAACGGGCACCGCTACAGGGCAAAAAGCCACACCACCACTATAAGAACGGCCATCAGGGCACAGTCAACAATCGCCCACGGTAACAGTGTCCTTTTTGCCTTGGCTCGGATAATCCAGATCGCCAGCCCCGCCAGAGCGGCCGCCAACCCCATCCACCACGCGGCACCAGCAACAACCAACGACTGACCGTTCCAGGCCACAGGGACCACAGCGGGCACCCCACTCGCCATGATGGTCGCAGTGCCCGCCAGAGCGCTCAGCACCACAAATCCACACCCCGCAAAGACGAATAGCAGAATGCCCAGCACCTCATATCGTTCATTCAGCGGGCCTGCCGTGCGTGCGGTCATTCCCAGAGTATTACCCAGAAAGCGCTGCTCCACCAGCCCACACGTGCGGCGATCGCGCGCGCTTCGGCCTAGGCTGACACGACCGCCGAATCGAACGGATGACCGTGACCACTGCCCCGCTGCATCCCGGTTTCGGGTCGCAAAACTGACCCCCACTAAGCCGGGTTTCTTCGTCACCGTTTGGCGGCGAGACACTGACGGCACCACGCAACCATTCCCCAGCGACGATGGCACCCAGCACCTCGTCGTCGCCACCCGCGACAGCAACGGCTTTGGTGCGTTCGTCTTTCCGCTCAGCGTCCTGATCGTCCGCGGCATCGTTTCGGATGGCGGCCGCGGCGGCAAGCGCGGTTTTCGCGTTTACCCGCCCTGGGCCGACACCCGTAATCGCCAAGCCCAGAACACCCAGCAGTGGCAATGTGAGCACTTTCACCTGCTCAGCTAAATAGTCAGCCGCCGACCCTAGAGTTGAGGGGTGAGCGGAAACCAGAATCAGCCCTCCATCGTGTGGCTGCGCAACGACCTGCGGCTAGCCGACAACCCTGCGCTAACGGCGGCCGCGAGCGAAGGCCGACCGCTTGTTGTCGTCTACATTCATGATGAAACCGGCGACGGCATCCGCCCGCTGGGTGCGGCAAGCAAGTGGTGGCTGCATCACAGCCTCACTGCTCTGGATGCCGCCCTGCAGAATCTAGGCGGCCAGCTGACGCTGCGTCACGGCCCTGCCGCGCAGGTGCTGCCGGCGCTCGTGGACGAGCTCGGCGCCGCCTCGGTGCATTGGAACCGTCGCTACACGGCCGCCCGGGATATTGACGCTGGCCTCAAAACTAGCCTGCGCGAGCAGGGGCTCTCGGTCGAAAGCCATCAGGGCAATCTGTTGAACGAGCCGTGGCATATCCGCAATGGGCAGGGCGAGCCGTACAAGGTTTTCACTCCGTATTGGCGTGCGGCGCAAGATCGTCCGGTGCGCGAGTTGTTGCCTATGCCCGAAGCGAGTGCGCTGAGTTGGCCTGCCGACTCCCCCGCGAGCGACGACCTCGCCGAGTGGTCGCTGCTGCCGACGCGCCCCGACTGGGCCGACGGTTTGCGCGAGACGTGGATTCCCGGTGAGGCGGGCGCGCTTGAGCGCCTCGAAAGTTTCGTTGCCGACCGCCTTGCCGACTACCACCGCCGTGACGAGCCCTCCGTGGATGCCACGAGTGGCCTCAGCCCCCACCTGCGGTTTGGTGAGATCAGTTCTGCGCAGATCTGGCACCAGCTGCGCGGCTCAGGCTCAGGCTCGGGCTCGGCCGGCATCCCCACCGCGGCCCGCAAGAACGTCGCCAAGTTCTTGAGCGAGATCGGCTGGCGCGAATTCTCGACCGCCCTGCTCTTCGAGAACCCGCGCCTCGCCACCGACAGCTACCGCCCCGCCTACAACGCGTTCCCCTGGGGATACACGGTCGACGAACTCGGCGCCGTGGACGAACCCGCGGGAGTCAGCGAAGTCGAGGCGTGGCGTCGCGGCCGCACCGGCATCCCCCTCGTCGACGCCGGGATGCGCGAACTTTGGCACACCGGCACCATGCACAACCGCGTGCGCATGGTCGTCGCAAGCTTCCTCATCAAGAACCTGCTCATCGACTGGCGCGCTGGCGAACAGTGGTTCTGGGACACCCTCGTCGACGCCGACGAGGCCAGCAACCCCGCCAACTGGCAATGGGTCGCCGGATCCGGGGCGGATGCCGCCCCCTACTTCCGTGTATTCAACCCGGTCTTGCAACAGAAAAAGTTCGACCCCACGGGCGCCTATGTCTCGTACTGGATTCCCGAACTCGGCACCGATGCGTATCCCGAACCCATCGTGGATCTCGCCGAAACCCGCCGCGAAGCCCTCGAGGCGTACACGGCAGTGAAGGCCGCGGCGGCAGAATAAGCCGCTGGATGCACCACCCGGCACTTCGCCAGAGTTCGCTCAGTTGACTGCCAGCTTGCGCTAACAGCCCCGGAAACATGCGGATCTGTACGCTCCCGAGCGCCCGCATCCGCACCCCAATTGCTCGAATTTCGCATTTTTAAAACTGACCCCCAAACCGGTCACAGCCTCGCTCCGGAGTACTCATTGCGGCTCGGGAAAGCCTCGAGACGCAGGGCCTCTACGGAGGCTGACGACGTAAGAAGGAGTTCAGTAATGAACGCATTCACGAAGAAGACCACGATCGGCGCAACCGCTACCGCAGTAGCCCTCATCGCAGTCGGAGCAGCAGCTCCCGCCATGGCAGCAACCGGTGACAGCTACACCTCGACGAAGTCATACTCCTACTCTTCCCCCAAGCAGACCGACATCCCCGTCGTCGTAGCACCCGAGGTTGGCGACGTTGACCTCCTGGGTGGCGACCTTCTCGGTGGCGGCATCCTCAACGGTGACCTCCTCAACGGCAACGCTGTTGCATCCGGCAACGAGGTCAACGCACCCGTAGCTTCGGGCAACGACACCGCCGTCGGCAACGTGAGCGACTCCGCGAACGTGTCTGATGTAGCCAACGACGCCAACGTCTCTCGCGTCGTCGACAACGCGACTCAGGTGACCGACGTTGTGGACAACGCAACTGACGTAGTCACCGACGTGACCGACATCGTAGACGTTGACGACATCCTCAACGACGTTGTCGACGCAGACGACATCATCGGTGACATCACCGGTGACCTCGGCTTGAACGGCATCTTCAACTAACTTTCTTCACCCGCTTGCCCTCGCCTGATGTTCTCCGGGCGGGGGCAAGCGTCTTTAACTACGTCTGGCCGTACTTCAATCTTCGGCTTTAGACTGGGCGCATGTCGGTTACAGAGCTCTCGGTCAGCACCCAGAACTATTTGAAGGCCGTGTGGAGTCTTTCCGAATGGTCAGATGCCCCCGTCACAGCAACGGTGATCGCTGAACGCACCGGCTTCACTCTCTCCAGCGTTTCGGATGCCGTGCGTCGCCTCACCGATCAAGGCTTCCTTGATCATGCCCGCTACGGATCCATCGCGCTCACCGACGTTGGCCGCGCCCACGCCGTAGCGATGGTTCGCCGCCACCGCCTCATCGAATCGTTCCTCGTGAGCGTGCTCGGCTACAGCTGGGACCAGGTGCACGACGAAGCCGAGAACCTTGAGCACGCCGTCTCTGACTTCATGGTGGAACGCATCGACGAGTTTCTCGAACACCCCACCCGCGACCCGCACGGCGACCCGATCCCCAGCGCCGACGGCGTGATCACTATCCCGGATGCCGTGCAGCTCACCCGCATTGCCCCCGGCAGCACCGTCGTCGTTGAACGCATCTCCGACGACGACCCCGAGCTGCTCAAGTTCTTCGAAGAGCGCGGAATCGTGTTCGAAGCGAGCCTCAGCGTGAATGCCGGGGCGCCGTATTCGGATGCGCTCGAGGTGGTTGTGCTGGGTGGCGTCGACGGCGAAAACAGTGGGGCGAGCGGCGAAGCGAGTAACGACGGCGGGCGCCAATCCGCTGTGCCGATTAGCCTTGGCCGGAGCGCGACCGACGCACTCTACGTATCGGGCGGCACCCTCAGCGAATGACCTGAGGCGCACCGCGCGGGTTCGGGGCGCAGGCGGTGTCTTTGCCTTTACTGGGCGGCGAGCATCCGCTGCCGCTTCATTGCGCCGAGGCGCTTACCGATCACGCCCTGCGTGGGGCTGAACAGGTAAACGAGCGCGAAGATGCAGCCTTCGACGAGCACGATCATGCCGCCGGATGCCGTGTCGAGGTAGTAGCTGAGGTAGAGCCCCGTGATTGCCGCGAGCGCCGACGTCGCCGGGGCAATCACGAGCATGCGCGAGAAGCGATCGGTGAGCAGGTAGGCGGTGGCGCCGGGAATGATGAGCAGTGCCACCACGAGAACAACGCCGACGGCCTGAAGCGCGACGACCGCGGTGAGGGCGAGAAGCCCGAGGAGGGCCGCGCCGAGCACCTTGGGGTTGAGGCCGATCGCGTGGGCGTGGGTGGCGTCGAAGGCGTAGAGGGTGAAATCGCGGCGCTTCACGAGAAGGATCGTGAGCGTGATCGCGCCAAGGACGAGCACTTGGGCGAGGTCGGCCCACGAGACTCCGAGAAGGTTGCCGAAGATGATGTGGTTGAGGTCGGTCTGCGAAGGCGTCACCGAGATGAGCACGATTCCGAGGGCGAACAGGGTGGTGAAGACGATGCCGATCGCGGCATCCTCTTTGATCCGGCTCGTGTTTCTCACGATGCCGATGAGGGCGACGGCAAGGAAGCCGAAGATGATCGCGCCCACCGCAAACGGGGCACCGACGACATAGGCGAGCACGACGCCGGGCAGTACAGCGTGCGAGACGGCGTCGCCCATGAGCGACCAGCCCACGAGCACGAGCCAGCACGAGAGCACCGCGCACACGATGGCGGCGGTCACGCTCGTGGCGAGGGCCCGCACCATGAAGTCATAGCTGAGGGGTTCGAGGAGGAAATCGAGAGGGTTCACGCGGCGTCTCCCGCCGTGACATCGAGGCCAAAGGCCCGTGCAAGGTTTTCGGGCTTCAGCACTTCAGCCGGAGTGGATTGCAGCAGCACGGTGCGCATCAGCAAGATCGCTTCGTCGGCGAGCTTCGGCAGCGCGTTGAGGTCGTGAGTGGAGACGAGCACGGTGGCTCCCTCGGTCGCGAGCTCGCGCAGGAGTGTCGTGATTGTTCCCTCGGAACGTTTGTCAACGCCGGCGAAGGGCTCATCAAGCAACAGGATCGTCGCGCCCTGGGCAATGCCGCGCGCCACGAATGCCCGCTTCTTTTGGCCGCCCGAGAGCTGGCCAATCTGGCGGTCGGCAAGGTCGGTCAGTTCAACGCGGGCAAGGGCCTCAGCAACGGCAGCCTTGTCAGCGGCCTTCGGGCGGCGGGAGATGCCCATGTGCCCGTAGCGGCCCATCATCACGACGTCGCGCACGGAGAGCGGGAACGCCCAGTCGACGTCCTCGCTCTGCGGAACGTACCCAACTGCTCCGGCCTTGCGCGCGAGTGCAGGCTGCTGACCGGCCAGCGCGACAGTTCCGCGGTCGGGGCGCAGCATCCCGGTAATGGTCTTGAAGAGCGTGGACTTGCCCGAGCCATTCATGCCGATGAGGCCGTAGATGTGGCCCGGCGCGAGACTGAGGCTCACGTTGTCGAGCGCGAGCACGTCGCCGTAGTGAACGGTGACGTTGCGCACGTCGATGGCGGGCACGTCGATCGCAGGGACGTCGATCGCAGGCACTGAACCGAGCGGGGCGGATGACGCAGCTCCCGCGCTGTCTCGTGCAGCGCCGGCGTGCTCGCCGCTCATTGGGACGCCCCGGTCAACCCGGCGATGATGGTCTCGGCGTCGTGGCGCAGCAGCTCGAGGTAGGTCGGCACGGGGCCACCTTCCTCCGACAGCGAATCAACGTAGAGGGTTCCGCCGAAGCTGGCGTCGGTTGCTTCGACGACCTGCTGCATGGCGCGGTCAGAGACCGTGGATTCGCAGAAGACGGCGGGCACATCGTTGTCTCTCACGAATTCGATCACCGACGCAATCTGGCGCGGGGTCGACTGCTGCTCAGCGTTGACCGCCCACAGGTAGTGCTCGCTCAGCCCAGCGTCGCGTGCCAGGTAAGAGAACGCTCCTTCGCACGAGACGAGAGCGCGCTGCGAGGCCGGCAACTCGGCGAGTTCGGTCGTGAGCTCATCGTTCACGAGCTGTAGTTCGGCTTTGTACGCCTCAGCATTGGCGGCGTAGTCGGCGGCATTATCGGGGTCGAGTTCGGCGAACGCGGCCTCCATATTGTCGACGTAGATTTGTGCGTTGAGGGGGCTCATCCACGCGTGCGGGTTGGGCAAACCAGCGTAGGCATCCTCGGTGATATCGATCGGTTCCACCCCGTCAGACACCACAACGTGGGGAACGTCGAGACCATCGACGAACTGCGCGAACCACACCTCGAGATTGAGCCCGTTGTCGAGAATCAGGTCAGCTTCGGCCGCTTTGGCGATGTCGCCGGGCGTGGGCTCATAGCCGTGAATCTCGGCGCCCACCTTGGTGATGGATTCCACCCGCAGGTTGTCGCCGGCCACGTTCTCGGCGATATCGGCGAGCACCGTGAACGTGGTGAGCACGACGGGGCGATCGTCGTTCGGGTCAGTCGTGGCGCCCGCATCCGACACCGCGGTGCAGCCAGCGAGTCCGAGCAGAAGGGCGGATGCCGCAGCGGCAATCGTCGTCATGCGCGTGGCGCGTCGGCGCCCTGTTGCAGCTCTCATTCCCATGTTCTGATCCTATGTTGGGAGAGCCTCTTTAAGAAACTACGTCTAGACGTAGTTTGCCTGAAATCTCATTGATCGGTAAAAGTCGCGGATCTTTCCGGGCCGCAGAATCGGCGCACTGTCAACCTCGCCATTCGACGTCGCGTTCAGCGCATCTCGGTGTCGAACGAAGCCCGCAGCGCTGGCTGTTCGGCAACCACCGCGAGTGACCGCTGGGCTTCCCGAACTATCACCGGACTGGTATTTCTCGCGACGATTTGCTCGAGGATGAGCATGACATCCGGATGATTGAAACTCTCGAGCGCACGCACGATCTTCCACTGCATGAGCTCGTCGCCGGGATTGCCCCGCAGCTTCTCAGTGAGCGCGTGAAGCGCTGCCAGCCGATCCGTCGTAGCCACCGCCGAATAGAAACACAGGAAGCCAACGGCATCGATCGCCTCAACCGCCTGCGTCCGTGACCCGTCGACAACGGCCGCAATCAAGGTGGGCAACACCACAGGGTCCATACGCGCGAGAATCCGAGCCACGATGTCTCGCGGAAGCGGGTAGCTCGCCTTCTTGAACGCTTCGACAGCGGGCTGGGTGTGCTGATTCCGCCCGATAGCACCGAGCAGCGGAATGAGCAGCTGGGCGGTTTCTCGGCCGCCCACTTGGAGCGCTTCGCACAGTTCGAGCTTGGTATAGAGCTTGGTCTCTCGCATGAGTCGCTCCACGAAAAGCTGATTCAGCGAAGCATCCGGACGCGCAGCACGCGAGAGCAACCGCACTGCGGCTGATCGCTCGACAGCGTCAGTCGAGTCCAACTGTCGCGTCAGCTCAGCCGCCGACAAATGACGGGAGGCTTCAATATCCTCGTCGCGCAAGAATCCACGACCGCGCAACTGACTCACTGAGCTCTTCATGTGACCGCAACTTTATCCCGAGCGGGTCAGCCGAATGCGGTGGCGCATTGCTGCTGTGACCTCATACCTGACAGCGGCATCGGCATCGCGAAGGCGACTCGCCTGTGGCTACTGGTAAAAGCTCAAAGGCGCGCCGACTGCATCGCATTCGACAGCGAGCGCCGTCGTCGCTTCTCCCAACGCTGACGCGTCCCCTGTGGCCGGTTCGGCACCGTCGGCGGCTAGCTCCGTGATTGCCGAACGCAGGTCGTCGACTTGGCTGCTCAAAAGCGCGTCCTTGTGCAAGATTCCGAGGATCGGGAAGCCGTCGGCAATAGTGGCAATCATGTAGTCGAACGATTCCCTATTCAACTCGCCGGCCTCATACCCCGAGACCACGCCGTACACCGTCATGAGTTCGATCGAGAGCGAATGGCACAGCCCAACATTGCCGTCCTCCAACGAGGTCGCCACTTCGCTCGACGAAACTTCAGTGGGCGGCGGCTCAACTTGTGTGCACGCAGAAACAAAGATCAGCATTCCGGCGCACACGGCCGCGGACAGAAGATGTCTCATAAGGCTCCTTAGTTAGTTGCGGTTCCAGCGAACCGCGCAAGTGGGCGTTAGCGCGACGCGTCTTCGCACGCACCGATTCCCCGAACTCAACTATGTGAAATCAATAATGTCTCACATTTTGCCGACCTGTCTATCTTCTTGGCATTCAACCTTGAAGCGCACTAGAGCGAGCGCCTGGCGACTACACAGTAGGCCTTGTGAACGCGGCTACGCTATTGCCCAGAGAGCAGTACAAGCGATAGCATCGCCCTAAATTGAAAAATGTTCGCATTTCGACAGTGGGGGTCATGCTTGCTTTGTTCTACTGACGGATCGCCCCAAAAACTCTTTACGGGCGTTGCGGTCGTTGGGTCGTTCTCTGAGCTCAGCGGGGCGATCACCGACGATGAAGTTGTCCATCTCGTAACGCCAGACCAGGAAGGGCTTAGCGTTATTAGAACTTCCCGGAGCGGGGCTTATGCCTGGACACCCGCTGCATCCATCCCGGCCTTCGCAGTAGACACCAACTCGCATTTTGACGCATTGGAGGCAGAACTTGCGCTCCTCTAGGGCTGTGAAATCAGTGATCGTCTTGTTAGCCAGCACAAGTCTGCTTGGAAGCTGCGTAGGGCTCCCTGCCAATGAGATCGGTGCCGACCTCGAAGTAAGGGCGCTAGAGCGCACCGCCTTCCTATTCGCTGACGCCTCGGCCTGCATTCAGATCCAAGCCGAGGAGGAAGCACCTATCGAGGACGTTGAGCTATTTGTATCGAAACTCGACCAATGTGGATTCAGCTTGCAGATACTTGACCTCACCGATGAAGAGATCTTGTCGGAGTTTCGCCCTGCAGGGGACGGTACTTGGCTCGTCTCTGGGCACACGACTGAACAGCGTCTGACGCTTACCGCATATACAACTGGGCTAGCGAGATTCGATTCAGGGCTAGTAGCTGCACGTCGCATTAAGAGCTTGTGCTGGTCTTTATCATTCGACATTCAGACCGGCAGCGATGTAAGCGTCACTGACGAGACATGCAGCCCAGCAATCTTTCTCGTGGACTCGGAGTACATCCTGACTAATATTGCCGAGCTCGAAGCAGGGACTTAGCCAACTGGCTACCTAATTGGGGTTCACCCCAAACCGACGCTAGAGTCTGCCAAATGACGGCCTCACGCCGAAACATGGCACACGGATTCGCAAAACAAGGCATCGGCATCTCGTAGTGAGTGGCCGAAGCGTGTGTGATGACATCAGCGCATTCGGCGCTCCGCTTGTGACACCGTTGGAACTCCGGGATGCGGAGGCGAGTATTGCAGTCGAACTGCGTTGCTGAATATAGTTGAGCCAACCGAGAAGGGGCCAACGATGTTCACACGGTTTCTCAATGTGATGGGTCGGGTCGCTAAGCGCCTGGCATTCGTGTTTACCCAGTTGGGCGGAGCGGCCAACGGTGGCCGAAGCGCGGATCCCAGCGCTCGCTCACTTTACGAAGACCGCGAAGACTACCGACCGTAATAGGTTCCCCTTACGGACGGTCGCGGTCGCGAACCGTCCACGTGGGGTACACCCTCGCAGACGCGATCACCGGCACCTAATGGTTCTGATGGCGGCAATAGCACCACTACCGCCATCAGAACCATTACCTATAGTGACTACAGTGAAGCCCGAATTCTTTGCGAGGGCAGTAAGCATGATGCGACCAGTTGCGTTGCGAAGCGGCAGACCGTATCGATCTCCTTGCTCTTGCGTATCGCAATACTTCTTGCGTCCCTTATATAGGTGATTGGCGTGAAGCTCCTGCTTTTTACTGACACCGAACGCTGCGTGGATGGCACGGCGTCCGGCCAGCCACGGAGAAAGCACGCTCGACCATTGTTCTTCGTGGATGATGAGGGCGGTGAGCGTCACCCCCGTTTTTTGAATCCCCGGAATCGTCGATATATCGAGGTGCATACGCCCAAGCATCTCAGGGCGACCACGCGGCCACGCGCTGTAAGCCACAACCGCACACATTTCAACGCTCAAGGCGTAGTCCTGCATACAAGACATATCGCATCCCAATCAAGGCGTCCTGTCACCTTTTCACCTCCCCAGATGCTCTGTCAGTATGGTTCCCAACAACTACGTCGGTTGGCGCGTGAGAGCGCAAAACAGCTGAAGGCGCACAGGGTTCGGCGGCCACCGAACCGCCGCCCCTCTTTTGTGAATGCTCTTGCCGCCCAATCTGAACTACTGATTTGCTGCGCAGCAAGAACGCCAAAACCCAACGCAAGCTCGGCCGCATAGTATTGATTTCTGCTCAAATTCATTGCTAGGCTTAGAGCGCTGGGCTTACATCTGAGTGAGCGTTCCCGACCGCGACAATCAAATTGATCGGAGCAAGTCAATGCGTGTCTCAAACATAGTTACATTGGCTGTGGCAGCGTCGCTGTCTCTTGGTGCAAGCCTCGCGGGCGCAACCGCGGCGTTCGCCGATGCGAGCGGCACTTCCGGACAGGGGTGCACAGCCACTTCCTACACTCCGTACAAAGCCGCATCATCGCAAATTTACGGAAGCGGTTACGTAAGCTGCACTTCAGCAACAACCCGCTCGGTCTTTATCGAAGTACACCGAAGCGAAGGATGGTGGCATCCGGTCGTCGCCACCCATAGCTTCTCAAGCTGGGACAACAGTTATTCCATTGCCGCACAGGGCTGTGATAACAACAGGCAGGGTGTCTTTTTCACCGAGGTCCGGACGGGAAGTAACGCCGAGATTAATAGCGGCGATTCCACCACGCTCTCTGCCAACTGCCCCGCCTAATCGTGGTTTCCCTCAGCGCTCGGGGTGTAACAGTTCAGTACAAAGGGACCCCTTTCCCGCAAGTCCAGAACTTTAACCTTGAATTAGATGATGGAGTTCTTGCGATCGTCGGCCGCAATGGCGCAGGAAAGTCAACCTTGCTGAGGGCTCTCGTGGGTATCCAGAAGGTCGATGCCGGCAAGCTAGAAGTTCTCGGCATCGACCTTCGATCGGCTGGATCAAAACACGACTTACTTACCCGAATCGGCTTTCTTCCCCAAGACTTTGGATATGTTCCAAGCTTTACTGTTGAAGAATTTGTCCAGTACGGAGCTTGGCTCAAACGGCTTCCTCGAAGAGCCATTTCAGCGGCCGCGTGTGAAGCCATCGACCAAGTAGGTCTCGGTTCGGCACGCAAAACCAGAGTCGGAAAGTTGTCTGGCGGCATGAGACGCCGAGCCGGAATCGCTCAAGCAATCGTTCATTCGCCAGATCTGTTGATCCTCGATGAACCGACTTCTGGGCTGGATCCAGAGCAACGGATAAACTTTCGTGAGCTAATTCGATCGATCCAAACCGACCGCTGCATTATTCTGAGTTCTCACCTTGTCGAGGACGTGCGAGCGCTCGCCTCTCGAGTGCTCGTACTGGATCAAGGGAAGAACCTATTCGAAGGGACAGTTCCGGAGCTCGAACACAAGGAACTGCCAGACTCCCCGGGTGATTCAGCGCTCGAACGCGGCTACACAAGTGTCATAGGACCGCAACGAGTTGGAGACCAATGAGTCAAGTAGTACTCGAACTGAGACACTCTTCATTTAGAATTGCGGCCCCAGTCTTAGCGCTCCTCGCTATAGCGGTCGGTGTCACGGGTTCATGGCCCCAAGTGGCGAGCTGGCAAAACACCTCTGAAGCGCTCCTGCAAACAACGCACTTCCTCGCCCCTTTCCTATCCGGATTCGGGGCCTGGGAGTCACTCAGATCAACGCGAAACAAGTTGTCGACATCGGAAGAAACAGCCTCACTCAGCCTTGCCTCGATACGCGCGCCACAGTTCGTCGCCACCATGCTCTGGGTCATTGCACTAACGACCGTGGTTTTCCTTTCTCTACTTGTACGTGCGGGGATTGTGGGCCATCTCGCCGGGGCCGCTGAACCATTTAGCCTCGCCCTAGCCTTTGCAGCAAACGGACTGTTCGTCACGGTTGGTTTCGTGGTCGCGGAGGTTGCCCGCCAATGGTGGTCCATTCCTCTCGCTGTACTCGTTCCACTTGCTCTATATGCCGTTGCACTCTTTAGCGATGGGGCGTCATGGTTCTTAGCGCTCAACCCGCTAGGTGGCTATGTTGCAGCGACGGCTCACGTCCCTGATTCATACGTATTCGCTGGAAAGTGTCTTATCTCGCTCGCCAGTGGCCTCGTTTTGGTCGCAATTGCAATGAGCCGGGATAGGACGCGCAATACCGTGGCGGTCGGCGTCGTGCTAATCCTTGCCGTTGCTCCGATCATTACCGGCGGCGCCCTTATTGCCTCGCGCAATGGTCAAGAGTGGAGGGCTCAGGGAGGCACTGAGCTCGAATGGACAACTAGTGAGAAGAACGGTCTAGAAGTCAAGGTTTTGAGCACCTATCTGCCTGTACTCGATCCCCTCTTAAGCACTTGGTCAAGAATTTCGGACCTCACTTCCACTAGCGACCTCGCTTTTACATCGCTTACACAGGACCTCGCTCCAACCTACGACCCCCAGGCTCCCAGAGGAACGTTCTTTCGGCTCGATCTCAATCCAAGAGCAGCCGATATCGTTTCGAGCTCCGTTGAGTCAGCTTTCAACGATGTTTCCAAGTGCGCTCCGGACGATAGTTCCGGAGACTTCTGGCTCCAAGGCCACCTGATAGTCCAATCGTGGTTCATGAACAAGAACACCTTTCGTTCCAACGCCTCTATAGACAGCGATCAACGAGTCGGCGATGGGCTATCGGCTTTGTTCGCCTTATCTCCCGACAAAGCGCGCGCGTGGGTCAAAGAACACCAACAGAACATTCGGACCTGTTCCTGGGACTACTCAGACTTCGAGTTCTAAGTGCTGCTTTTCTTCAAGAGCCGCGCACTTCTGGCGTGCGTTCTGTTCGCCACCGTGTTCGAGGCTTCGTTGCCATTTTGGGGCTCGAGGGCATTCAAAATTTCCTATCCTGGATTTTTTGAAGCGATACCACTTGGTGTACCCGCTCAGTTCGCGGCAGTTGCCGTCATTCTGTATAGCACCGACTCAGCGTTTCATTACCTTGAGCGGATGGCTGCCCGGCCCCTTTACCCGTTGCGAATGCTGTCCTTCCTTCTTGTCGTAACGGCCCCACTTGTCGTGCTCGTCGTAGCGTGTGCTTTGATGGGCGATTCTGGGACTCTTGGTTGGGCGGCACCCATTAGAGCTTTCCTAGGCATGCTCGGTCTGGGGCTAATCGCAGCACAGTTTGTGGATCGGCGTCTAGCGAGCTTGTCTTCGGTCCTCGCAATAGCTGCCCCAACAACCCTCAACCCAACCCAGATCATTGGATTCGAAATCTGGGGATTTGCTTACTCGGGGAGCCCCGGACCAACCGCGTGGGTGATTGCTCTTTCGTTGTTTGTGCTGGGCAGCATTCTTCACATCACGTTCGCCCCAAGAGGACCTCGGTACGAGAACTAGCCGATGAAGTGAAGATACAGGAGAATTCCTGCGGAGAAGATCCAACAGTTGCGAACATATTGAACTGGACTCTCCGGCAAGCGCAAAGCCGGTTGTGAGCAACCTGGCACCACCGGCGATTACACTCCCAACAATGAGCGGCGTAATACGGATAAGGCCGACCTGACGAATACAGACTTCGAAAATAACCGGAGCGCCCCCACAACGAGCAGCGTGACGTTCTCGCTTGTGTAAAGAGCCAGGAACCGTCAGTCCACTTGAGGTACGCCCTAAATAAACGTCAAGGTCAGCCGAACCCAGCACCGCGTTGCTACTGTGACCTCATGACCGACTTCGCTAGCGCGCCCACCGTCGACCCCGCCGCAGCACTCTTCGACACGATCGTGGTCGGCGCCGGAGTCTCCGGCCTCACCGCGGCACGCTTTCTCGCCCAGTCCGGCCAGCGCGTGCTCGTGCTCGAAGCCCGCGACCGCACCGGTGGCCGCACCCACACCGAACACTCAGGCGACGTTGCCACCGACCGCGGAGCATCCTGGATTCACGGCGTCGACGACAACCCCCTCACCGACATCGTCAACGCCTTCGGCATGCGCACGGTCGAGTTCACGGTCGGCAGCTACCAGCCCACCGGCCGCCCCATCGCGTATTACAGTCCCACCGGCGAGCGCCTCAGCGACGACGCTGTCGCCCAGTTCGCGGATGACGTGAGCACCTTCGACGCGCACCTTGCGACGGCGGTGCAGGCTTCCACTCTCGGCTCAAACTATGAGCAGGCGGCCGACGCCGCGCTTTCCACCCTCGGCTGGAACCCCGATCGGGCGGAGCGCGTGCGCGAGTTCGTGCTGCACCGCTCCGAGGAGCAGTACGGCGTGCACGCCGGGTTGCTCGATGCACACGGCCTCGACGATGACACGGTCGACGGCGACGAGGTGGTGTTCCCCCACGGTTACGACGAGCTGGCAACGAATCTTGCGGCGGGGCTCGACGTGCGTCTCGAGCATGTAGTCACCGGCATCCGCTGGTCGAAGCAGGGCGCCACGGTCGCTACAGCGCACGGCGAGTTCGCCGCAGACCGCGTTGTCGTAACGGTGCCGATTGGGGTGCTCAAGAGCGGCGATCTTGCGTTCGAGCCGGCACTACCCGAGTGGCTCACCCACGCCATTGATGGCTTCGAGATGAACAACTTTGAGAAAGTTTTCCTGCGCTTCCCCACTCGCTTTTGGGACGAGAACGTCTATGCGATTCGCCAGCAGGGCGAGGCAGGCAAGTGGTGGCACTCCTGGTACGACCTCACCGATCTGCACGGCGTTCCCACTCTGCTCACCTTCGCGGCCGGCCCCAGCGCCATCGAGGCGCGTGACTGGAGCGACGAGAAGATCAGCTCCTCCGTGCTCGATGCCCTGCGCGGCCTCTACGGCGAGCGCGTTGAGCACCCCGACGACGTGCTCGTAACGCGCTGGCAAGACGATCCCTACTCGTACGGGTCGTATGCCTACATGACCCCGGGATCCACGCCGGACGACCACGACCTGATGGCCACACCGGTCGAGAACGTGCTGCACTTTGCCGGCGAAGCAACCTGGACGGATGACCCCGCCACCGTCACCGCGGCGCTGCGCTCCGGTCACCGCGCCGCCGAGAACATTCTCGGAACTGAGCTCTCGTTCGACGGATTGGTTGCGCCGCTCTAGCCGCGTCGCGACAGCGCGCCGCTGCCTCGAACCGCGCGGCGCGAAACACCCTGCCGCTCTAACCCCGCTGCGTCGACGCCCGCTCGCGAATCTCATACTCGATCTCGGGCGGCGACGGCTGGTCGTCGTCGGCGGCTTCGAGCAACGCCACGAGGTACACGACGGCAGCTTTTGCCGTCGCTTCGGGCGCAAGATCGACCGACGTGATCGGCGGGGCACTGTTGCGGGTCTGCTCCGAGTCGGAGCCGGCGACGATCATTACGTCCTCCGGAATGCGATGCCCCGCGGCCTGCAGCCCGGCCTGAATACCGGCCGCATGCCGCCCCGTGAGGCAGTAGATCGCATCCGGTAGTGGCGCATCCGAAGCCAGCAGCTCCTCGGCAATCTCGCGACCGCCCTCCTCGCCCAGTCGCTCGTCTTGGTTGTAAACAATGGGCGCCTGCTTACGGCCAGCCGCCCATTCGCGATACGAACTCTCGCTGTCGGCGTTCCACGAGTTGGGGTCAGTTCCCGTGACGAGAGCGATGCGCTGAGCCCCGCGTTCGCTGAGGTGCGCGATGACGCTGTCGACATTGTGCAGTGTGCCGCCACCGAGCCAGGCGGTGAAGTCGGGCCGCTCAACATCGCGCCCCACCGCAACAAGCGGGATCGCGTTTCGCGTGAGCAAATCGATCACTGGGTCGCCGGCGAGCGGGTCAGAAATGATGAAACCGTCGGCCGCAAGCGCGATGCCGGGGGCGTTACCGGCGGTGGGGTCGCGCATGAGCACAAGGCCGTAACCGCAGTCCAAGGCTTCCACCGCTGCAGCTCCGGCGAACCGCAGAAAGTAGTCAACTCCCTCGGGCTGATACGAGCCGAGAGTGTCGAGGGGGCGGATGACGAGGCCGAGCAATCCAAGCCGGTTGCTGCGCAGACCGCGCGCGATGGCATCCGCGCTATAGCCCAGCTCGGCGGCGACCTCGATGACCCGTTGGCGCGTGGCTTTGGCGACCACTCCTTTGCCGTTGAGGGAGTGCGACACCGTGGTGATGGAGACCCCGGCGTGCCTCGCCACATCGTGGATGGTTGATCGTCGTCGCCCTCTCGCTGTACTCACTCTGGCAGGCTAGCGCGCATTTCCGGAATGTAAAACGTTTTGGCAATATCTCCCCCAAAACGTTTTGGTCGACTAGGTTTTCACACACATCAAGCGTCTTAGCGTTCGGGTTCTATCTACCTAGGAGCAATTCAATGAAGAAACAAGCAATCGCGATCGGCAGCATTCTTGCCATCGCGCTGACTGGCTGTGCCGCGGGCACCAGCGGCGGCAGCTCATCCAGCATCGATACCAACGACCTTCTCACCACGACTCCCGCAGCCACAGGCGAGCTCGACCTGGTGACCTGGAACCTCCCCTTCGGAGAGCCAGCGTCGATTGACCCCATCAAGTCGTTCAACTATCCCGAGAACACCGTCGTCGCCAACCTGTGTGAAGGCCTCATGCAGTTGCAGCCCGACTTTTCAATTGAGCCGGGGCTGGCCGAAAAGCTCGAAACCCCCGACGACCTCACCTACATTTACACCATCCGTCAGGGCGTCGAGTTCTGGGATGGCGCCGAAATGACCGCCGACGACGTCGTGTTCAGCTTGGGTCGCCACGCGGATGCCAACGAAGGCAGCTACTGGGCCGGCGGCCTCATCAGCAACATCGCTTCGGTCGAGAAGACGGATGACTGGGAAGTCACCGTGACGCTCACCGAGCCTGATGCCACCTTCAACTCCTACATGGTCACTCCCGCGGGAACCATCGTGCAGCAAGCGCACCGCGAAGCTGCCGGCGATAGCTACGGAAACCCCACCGGGCAGGTCATGTGCACCGGGCCATACTCGGTAGGCGAATGGGATCAGGGTCAGTCGATCTCGCTCATCAAGAACGAGAACTACTGGAACACCGCCAAGCAGGCCAAGACCACTCAGGTCGACATCAACTTCATCGTCGACTCCGCGTCGATCGCGACCGCGCTCGACACCGGCGCGATCGACGGTTCGTACGATGTTCCGCTCGGAGCACTGCCGACGCTGGAGAAATCCGAAGCCGGAACGCTCTACCTCGGCAACTCGCTTCAGCTCGTCGCCATCATCGGCACCGGAAACGGCGCTTTTGCTGACCCCGCAGTTCGTCAGGCTCTCATGATGGCCACCGACCGGGATGCCATCGCCGCGACGGTCTTCGAGGGCACGGCTTCCGCCTCCCGCTCACTCGTCCCCAACAATGGTTGGGCTTACGGCGACAGCGAGTTCACGGCAGGTCGCGATGACCTCGCCGAAACCGCGATCGACATCGAAGGAGCCAAGAAGGTTCTCGAGAACGCCACGGTTGACATCACTCAGCCGATCTCGATCGTGTACCCCTCCGAGCGCACCTACTACGCCGACATCATTTCGGAAATCGCCAATGGTGCTCGCGAAATCGGGCTCACGGTTGAACCCGAAGGTGTTCCCAGCGCACAGTTCGGTGCCTTCTTCTCCGACCCCGCCGCACGTGAAGGTCACGACGCTTTCGTCACCTACAACTACATGGATGTGCCGGATCCGCTCTCGTTCCTGCGCGCGATTGTTGGCACCGACGGTTCGCAGAACTACAGCGAATACAGCAACCCCGAGATCGACTCGCTCCTAAGCGAAGCCGCAGCAGCCACCGACGACGGCGAGCGCGCCCTGCTCGTCAACCAGGTTCAAGAAGCTGCCATGGAAGACCTTCCGTGGATCCCGATCGTTGACCCCGCCGTTCGACTCTTCATGAAGGATGGCGTGACGGGTGCTCCGGCATCCTTCGTCTACCTGTACTACCCCTGGGCTGCCGACCTCGGCGCTTCGGGCGAATAGTTCATCCTCGAGGGCTGCCGCTTCGGCTGGCAGCCCTCGGGTTTCATCCCCACGGAAGTAGACACCGCAGTGACTTTCATCCTTCGACGACTGGCGGCCCTCATCGGGGTCCTCATCGCCTCCAGCTTTCTTGTTTTTGCCGCCATGTATGCGGCTCCGGGCAGCCCCGAGAACTTTCTGGTTCAGGGTCGAACCGTCAGTCCCGAGGTGCTCGCTGCGATTCGCGCCCAGTACTCCCTCGACGATCCCTTCCTCGTGCGTTTCTGGAACTGGTTCATCAACGTTCTTCAGGGTGACTTCGGTCGCTCGCTCGCCAACCAGCAGGATGTCGGCGACCTCCTCGCCGGGCGCCTCCCGACCACGCTCATGCTGGTCTCCCTTGCCGCCATCATCATCATCGTGTTGGGCGTCGGTCTCGGCATCGTTGCCGGCACCAAGGGCGGCATCGTCGACAAGGTAGTGCTGCTCGGCTCCAACCTCGGCTTCGCCATCCCTACCTTCTTCGCCGCTCTCATCCTGATGAGCATCTTCAGCGTGGGCCTCGGCTGGTTCCCCGTCTTCGGCTCGGGTGACGGTTTCTTCGACCGCATCTGGCACCTCACCCTTCCGGCACTCGCCCTCGCCCTGCCGTCGGCGGCAGTGGTAGCGCGAATCACGCGCACCTCCATTCGCGAAGAGCGCGACTCCGAACACTCGGTAATGGCTCGCGCCCGCGGCGTTGCCGAGGGCCTCGTCATGCGCCGCCACGTCATCCGCAACTCGATGCTGCCGGTCAGCACGATCGTCGGCGTTCACATTGCGGGCCTCATCGCCGGTTCGTTCGTCGTGGAGTACGCCTTCACGCTCGACGGCATCGGCACCCTGCTCGTCGACGCCGTGCAGCGCAAAGACTTCGCGGTCGTTCAAGCCATCGCGATTGTGCTCGTTGCTGCTTTCGGTGTGATCAACCTTCTCGTTGACCTCCTCTATGCCTCCATCGATCCGCGAGTGAAAGTGCAGCAGACCCGATGAAACAATTCGCTGAACGAATGGGAACGCTGGGGCTCATTGCCTGCGGCATCATCCTCGTGGTGGTTCTCGGCGCGCTCCTCGCCCCGATCATTGCCCCCTACGATCCGACCATCGGATCCGTCACCCAGCGCTACCAAGGCATGTCTGCCGAGCACTGGTTCGGCACCGACCAGGCCGGCCGCGACATCTTCTCGCGACTGGTGTGGGGAGCTCGCTCGAGCTTGACCGGGCCGCTCATCGTCGTGGTCATCACCGCTATCTTCGGTACCGGCATCGCGCTCACCGCGGTCTGGTTTGGTGGCTTCGTCGACTCGGCGCTCAGCCGCCTTCTCGACCTGCTCTTCGCATTCCCGAACCTGCTGCTCGCGATGCTCGCGATTGCGGTCTTCGGCCCGAGCCTCACCACGGCGGCACTCGCACTGGCGGTTGCGTATATTCCGTATTCGGCACGTGTGGTGCGCAGCATGGCAATGCGCGAACGCAACCTGCCGTACATCCGCTCCCCTGAACTCCAGGGAATCCCCGGCGCCGTCATCACCGTGCGTCACCTCTTGCCCAATGTTGCCCCGCTCATTGTTACGGGTGCCACCATCAACTTTGGTTTCGCCATGATCGAGCTCGCCGCACTGTCGTTCCTCGGTTTGGGTGTTCAACCGCCCGCAGCTGACTGGGGACTCATGGTGTCGAACGGTCAACAATCGCTGCTCAACGGCTACCCCGCCGAGAGCGTGCTCGCGGGCCTCAGCATCGTGATCACCGTGGCAGCAGTCGGCTATGTCGGCGAACGACTCGGCGGCCGTGCCGCTGCAGGGAGGAAAGCCTGATGCTCGATATCACCAGCCTCTCACTCACGATCGGCGCTGACCGCCAGATTCTGCGCGATGTCTCCCTTGCTGTCGCCACCGGAGAAGCCGTCGGACTCGTCGGCGAATCCGGCAGCGGCAAGTCGATGACCCTGCGCTCAATTCTGCAGATCGAGCCCACCGGCTCCGAAGTCACCGGCTCCATCACCCTCGACGACGTCGACGTTCGCGCCCTCCGTGGCGAAGAACTGCGGCGGATGCGGGCCAACGATGTTTCGATGATCGCCCAGAATCCACACGCGGTTCTCAATCCTGTCCTGCCCGTCGAGCGCTACCTCATCGAGGGAATGCACGACGCTCAAGGCCAGCCCACTCGCACCGCTCGGCTGCGGGCCGGCGAACTGCTCGAGCAAGTCGGCATCGATGCCGTGGAGCGCGTACTGCGTTCCTACCCGCACCAGTTGTCGGGCGGCATGCTGCAGCGCGTCGTCATCGCCGGAGCGATCGCGGGCAAGCCGCGGCTCATGCTCGCCGACGAACCCACCACCGCCCTCGACGTCACCACCCAAGCTGAAGTGATGGCCATTCTCGACGAGTGCCGCCACGAGCTCGGCATGGCCATGCTCTTCGTCACCCACGACCTCGACCTCGCCGCCGCCGTGTGCGACCGCATCGCCGTCATGAAAGATGGCGAAATCGTGGAAATCGGGCTACCGGAGCAGCTTCGCGACAACCCCCAGCATCCGTACACGCGCTCCCTGATGGAATCGCGCCCCGCGGGAATCACCTGGACTCTGGAAGGCGACACGACACCATGACCACGCCAGCAATCATCGTAACCAGCTTGACCAAGACGTTTCCCACCGGCCCCAAGAAGCGCATGACGGCGCTCGATGCCGTCTCGCTCACGATCGACAAGGGCTCGTGCCTGGCCGTCGTGGGCGAATCCGGTTCGGGCAAAACCACCCTCGCGCGCATCATCGTGGGGCTCGAAACTCCCGACTCCGGCGAGGTGTCTGTCAACGGTGAGCCCGTCGCCCCGCGCGCGAACCGCAAGGAACTGCGGCGCCGGGCCCGCGACATCCAAATGGTGTTTCAGGACCCGCAAAGTTCGTTGAACCGTCGGCTGCCCGTGCGGGTTGCCGTTGACGAGGTTCTGCGTGCCCACGCCGATCTCAGCGGTCCCGCCCGACGCGAACGCTGTGCCGAGCTATTCACGCTCGTGGGGCTTGAAACACGATTCATGGATGCCCTGCCGAGCGAACTGTCCGGCGGCCAGAAACAGCGCGTGGCTATCGCTCGCGCGCTGGCCGCCAACCCCTCGGTCATCGTGCTCGATGAGTCGGTCGCGGCGCTCGACGTAACAGTGCAGGCGCAAATCTTGGAGCTCCTAGCCGAGCTGCGCGTCTCGCAGGGGCTCACCTACCTCTTCATCACTCACGACCTCTCTGTCGTGCAGATGATCGCTGACCAGGTGGTCGTGATGCGCAAGGGAACCATCGTTGAACGCGGAACGACCACCGAAGTGCTCACCGCACCCCAGCATCCGTACACCCGCCTATTGCTCGCCTGCGCTCCGCGCCCGGGCTGGAAACCACAACGCGGAATGATCGCCAAGCTTCGAGAAGAGATCGCTTCATGACCGGCACGACACCCACCATCATCCGCATCGATTCAGTGGATGCGTTTCAGCGCGGGCTCTCTCGCGGGCTCGACACCGCCGAGGCGCTGCGTCAGGGAGTCGAGATCTACCTCGACCTGTTCGAGACCTCGGGCATCCCTCGCGCCGAGGTGCAGAAGCACGGCGAGCAAGCCGTCGTGGTCACCGAAGCGTGGAGCGCCGATCTCGCTGATGAGATGCGCGGCGTTGCCTCAGGGAGCAAGATTCCGCTGTGGAAGATCGGGGCGCTCAACGCCCGCACCGAGATCCTGTCTCGCTCGGTCGGCGCAAAGCCGGGCGAATGTTCCACGGTCGTGAACGCCGCGGGCAACCCGGTGAGCGCCCAGACGTGGGACTGGCACGAAGAGCTCTCTGCCTTCTGGCACCTGCAGCAAGTCTCGGGCACCCCGCGCAATTTTGTGGGGCTCACCGAGCACGGCATCCTCAGCAAGATCGGCATTAACGATGCTGGCGTGGGCATCATGCTCAATATTCTCGGCCACACCGCCGACCGACCGGATGGCGTACCCGTTCACTTGGTCGGCGCGCGCGTGCTTGCCGAAGCCTCCACGCTCGCCGAGGCCGTGCGGATCCTCAGCACCGCTCCGGTCAGCACCTCGAGCGCGATCACGGTTGTCAGCCCCGAGGGTGCCGTAATTGTGGAGCTGAACCCCGAAGGCGCCGCGGTTCTGCAGCCCGTTGACGGTGTGCTGGTACACACCAATCACTTTGTGGATCCCGTACTCAGCAAGGGCGAGAAGCTCGGCCTCTATGACCCCGACACTCAAGCGCGCTACGACGTACTCGTCGAACGAGTCGCCGCAAACCCGCTTCCCGCGGTCGCTCGCGACCTACTGCCCTACCTGCTCTCGGAGCCCGGCGATGCCGCCCAGCTGTGCTGCGTGCCGGCTCCCGGCGCTGTCTTCGGCGACCGCTGGGCCACGCTCGCCACCGTGACGCTGGATGCCGTTGCCCGCACCATGACCGTCTCCGCCGGTTCGCCAAAGGACGTCGGCACCGCGGCGACCGTTCAATTGATGGCGGTGAGCGCTTAGGTTTCAGGCTGCTGGCCCGCCACTATTCGCGCCGAAGTTCGCGTCTCTCGTGCGGTCACAAGTCGCAATGCGACACCCTCGAGTGTTAACGTGAGAACACTCCCTCGGGGGTAGCGGGCCACTATTTCGGGGCGGCCCCAGCGACGGTCATTCGGGTGACCATCACACAGAGGAGCAACTGTGGCAACGAAACAGCATTCGGGAGAACACGGAACGGTCGCCTCGCGGCCCCGTGAACAGTGGTCGGGCCAGCTTGGTTTCATCCTGTCGGCCATCGGCTCCGCCGTGGGGCTCGGCAACATTTGGCGCTTCCCCGGCGTCGCCTACGAGAACGGTGGCGGGGCATTCCTGATTCCGTACCTGATCGCACTGGTCACGGCCGGCATCCCGATTCTGTTTCTCGACTATGCGATCGGGCACCGCTTTCGCGGCTCAGCACCGACCGCGTTCCGTCGTCTCGGCGGCAAGGCCGGCAAGTGGCTCGAGTCGCTTGGCTGGTTCCAAGTGTGGATCTGCATCGTCATCGCCGTGTACTACGCGGCGGTCGTCGCGTGGGCGGCCAGCTACTTCACGTTCAGTTTCGATCTGCGCTGGGGTGATGACACCGCTGGCTTCTTCCAAAACGAATTCCTCCAAACGTCAGCTCCCGGTTTCAGCGCGCAGTTCGTACCCGCGGTTCTCATCCCGCTGGTGCTCGTGTGGGTTGCGGTGTTGGCTGTGCTCGGTTCTGGCATCGCCAAGGGTGTGCAGCGCGCCAATCTGATCTTCTTGCCGCTGCTCGTCGTCGCCTTCCTGATCCTTGTCGTGCGGGCGCTGTTCTTAGACGGTGCAATGACCGGCCTCGACGCGCTGTTCACTCCAGACTTCTCGGCGCTCGGCGACCCCAGCGTGTGGATCGCCGCGTACAGTCAGATCTTCTTCTCGCTGTCGATCGCCTTCGGCATCATGATCACGTATTCGTCGTACCGCAACCGCAAGGCCAACGTCACGGCGCCTGCTTTGGTCGTCGCCTTCGCCAACTCGTCGTTCGAGATCATCGCCGGTATCGGAGTCTTTGCGACTCTCGGCTTCTTCGCCTTCCAACAAGGTGTCGGCATTGATGAGCTCGAAGGCATCACCGGTGTCGGGCTCTCGTTCATCACGTTCCCCGCGATCGTGTCGCAAATGCCGGGCGGTCCCCTCTTCGGCGCACTGTTCTTTGGCTCGCTCGTCATGGCCGGATTCACGTCCCTGCTGTCCGTGCTTCAGGTCGTGTCCTCCGCCTTCCAAGACAAGTTCGGGATCAGCGCCCGCCAGGCTTCGATTCGAGTGGGTTCCGCTCTCGCGATCGTCTCCGTGCTGCTGTTCTCGACCACTACCGGCCTGATCACTCTCGATACCGTCGACCAGTGGGCGAACAATATCGGCATCGTCGTCGCGGCGATCGCGTCCACGATTCTCGTGATCTGGGTGTTCCGCAAGGGCCCCGAACTGGCCGGCCATCTCAACGCTGTCTCCACCTTTAAGGTCGGGCGAATCTGGCAGCTCCTCGTCGGCGTTCTCGCCCCGGCGGTGCTGCTCTACATGCTCATCCAGCGCATCATCGTGCTCGTCACAGAAGGCTACGAGGGCTACCCGCTCTGGTACCTGGCGATTGCGGGCTGGGGCACCATCGCAGTGATCCTGATTGGCGCAATCACGATGACGGCTCTGCGCTGGAAGCACGATCCGGATGACTTCGCCCCGTGGCCCAGCACCCAAGCACTGAAGGAGCTCAAGAAATGAGCGGCATCGCCATCACGTTCTTCCTCGTCGCCGCCGTGCTCGTCTGGGGCGGCCTCGTGGCGAGCATCGTCTTCCTCGCCCGCAAGCCGCAGCTCGACGTGTATCCGGATGGCGCCGACGAGGTCAGCGACAACGACTAGTAGTCGCTGCGTGGCGATCGCGTCGGCGGGAAGGCTTCCTAGCTCAAGCGTCACGCACACCACAGGCAACCCAAACAACAATGGCCGGGCACCCGCGAGGATGCCCGGCCATTGCCGTTCTAGCTGAGATGCGGAGTGCTACTCGGCAGTGTCACCCTCGGTAGCGACCGGAGCCGACTGGGGTGCGGCATCCGCCACCGTGTTAGCGGCGTGCGCGAGCGTGGCGGCAAGAGTGCTGTCGCCTGACTCACCGCGAGCGCCTTCGCCGACCGCTTGACCGACGGTGCGGCCCTGGATGATCGACGCCAGGTCGAGACCGGTTGCAGCCTTGATCGACTCGAACGTGCCGCGCAATGCGACAGCACTTTCGGTGCCGACGGTGTCTCCACCGCTGGCTCCGCTGCCGCCGATAACGGTGACAGAACCGATCTGGCCGTAACCCTTGGCCCACTGCTCCATAACCTGCGGCAGAGTTTCGAGGGCACGTTGCGCGAGGAGCGCGTCTTGGTGCTTGGCGAGCGCGCCAGCTTCTGCTTCGATGCTGGCAGCCTTTGCTTCACCGGCAAGGCGGGTGGCATCCGCGTCAGCAGCGGCGCGAACGCGCACTGCTTCGGCTTCAACGGCGGCGATCTGAGCTTGAGCTTCGGCACCCTTGACGAGACGGTAGGCGTCGGAGTCGGCATCCTTTTGAGCCTTGTACAGGTTGGCGTCAGCGAGACGCTTCACGTCAGCGTCGAGCTCTGCCTGACGGTTCTCAGCACGCTGCTGCAGAACGCCCTGCTCGGCACGGGCGCGAGCGAGAGCTTCGGCCTGCTCGGCTTCAGCGTTAGCCTTACCGACCTCTGCCTTGGAGTCTGCGGTGTTCTTGTCGAGCGCGGTCTGCTCGATCAGGTTTGCCTCAGCAACGGTGATGTTCCGCTTGGAGATTTCACGGTTCGCATCGGCCGTAGCGAGCTCTGCTTCGCGACGCTTCGACTCGATCTGCGGGGTTCCGAGCGACTGGATGTAGCCAACCTTGTCACCGATGCCCTTGATCTGGAACGAGTCGAGAATCAGACCCTGCTCCGACAGCTCGGTGGAGACATCGGTAGCGATCTGGTCGGAGAACTTCTTGCGCTCACGCATGAGCTCAACGACCGACAGCGTCGCGACGACACCACGAAGAGCACCCTCAAGCTGCTCGGTCGTGAACTGCTCGATCGCGCTGTCCTGTGAAGCGAAGCGCTCGGCGGCACGGCGCACGAGGTTCGCGTCAGAACCGATCTTCACGATCGCCACGGCCTCAACCTGCAGCGTCACGTTGTCTGCTGACTGCGCTTCTGCGGTCATCGAGACTTGGCGCGAACGCAGCGAAATCGTTTCGTGGCGCTGCGTGATCGGGTTGACCAAAGCCTTGCCGTTGACGATAACGGTGACAGCGGAGTCATTACCCGCGCCATCCTTCTGCGAACGACCCGAGACAACCAAGGCCTCGTCGGCGCGAGCGACCTTGAACCAGGCGCGGGCGATCAGCAGCATGACCAAGAAAAGTACAACAAGAACGACCACCCCGATCCCGATGAGGAGGACGAGTCCGCCAGTGGCGAAGAATTCCATGTATGCACCTTTCAGAAAATGAGCGATCACCACCCATTGTCCTTGGTTACAGCGCGCGCATCCACCCTTCGATGCCATCCGCTGTAATTGGCAGGGCATCCGAGAGCACTTCGTGGCCTGTCGGCGTCACGAGCACGTTGTCTTCGATGCGCACACCAAGGCCCCGCAGCTCGGGCGGCACGGTCAGGTCCCACTCGTGAAAGTAGAGTCCGGGCTCGACTGCCATGACCATTCCGGGCTGGAGTTCGCCGCTCTGGTAGGCGGAATAGCTCGACTGCGCGCAGTCGTGAACGTCGAGGCCGAGGTGGTGCCCGATGCCACACACGATGTAGCGACGGTGGTGCTGACCCTGAGCGCTCAGCGCCTCATCGACGGAGACAGGAAGCATGCCCCAGTCGTGCAGTCCGGTCGCGATCACTTCGAGCGCGGCAAGGTGAAAGTCGCTGAAGATCTTGCCGGGGCCGACCGCCGCGAGTCCCGCGCGGTGCGCCTTCTCGACGAGGTCGTGCGCTTGGCGCTGGGCTGTCGTGAACGTTCCGGATGCCGGCAGCGTGCGCGTGACATCCGCCGTATATAAGGAGCGAGCTTCCACACCCATGTCGAGCAGCACGGCGGCGTCGGGATTCACGGGGCCGTCGCAGCGCACCCAGTGCAGCACGGGGGCGTTCTTGCCGCTTCCGACGATCGTCGTGTACCCGGTGCCATTGCCGACGGTGCGCGCGTAGCGGTCGAACGTGCCCTGCAACCAGCGCTCGCCACCGAACTGAATAGCCTGCGGAATCTCGCGCGCCACCGCCTTGAAGCCCTCGATCGTGTGGTTCACGGCACCGCGCAGTTCGGCTATCTCCCACTCGTCTTTGATCATACGGATCTCCGAGAGCACCCGGCCAAGATCCTGCGAAACGGGGATGTCGCGCAGCAGCCGGTGGGCTCCGTGCAGTGAGCCGGTGAGCAGAATGTCACTCGCGCGGTTCAACGCTGTTTCGAGTTCCGAGAGTGGACGCGTCTCAATCTGCAGCGCGGCCGTCCACTCGGGCATGCCCGGTGCGGAGCCAACCCAGAGTTCGCCGTGCGCGGCATTCGCAAAGAAGTCCGCTTCGCCCGGATATGCCGGTGCGGGAATGAAGAGCGTGGCCTCGTGGCCGCCGGCCGTGGGGCTCATCACGAGTACGGCGTCTTCAGCCGAGCATCCGCTCAACCAGAAGAAGCTGCTGTCGGGGCGAAAGCCGTAGTAGTTGTCGTTTACGCGCACCGGAGCGACACCGCCGGCCACCACAATCGTGCGGCCGGGAAACGCCGGGCTCAGGCGTGCACGATGTGCTGCCGTCGCCGCCGCGATGCCGGGAACCGTGTCGGGCGTGCGATCAGGAGTCGCCCACCCCGACTTCATGTACTCGACAAAGCCGGTGGCATTGCGCAAGTGCGGCAGGCGCGGGTCGCCGCGGTCAGGGTGTGGCGCCGACGAAGCAGCCGAAACCGTGGCGGCCGGTGAAGCGGATGCGGCGGGCTGGGCAGAATCGAACGTGGGGGCGGAATCCGATGACATGGTTTCCCTTTCGCTGAAAGTGTTGTCAGCAGTGGGATGAAAACTAGCTGCAAACGTCACGGTAGCAGCGTAAGTGAGGTCTCCGAAACGGAGCGAAGTGCGCACCCCGAACGGACCATCGCCGTCAAAGTTGACTGAGAATTTTGCTAAGGTCGATGAGTTCGAGGTCGTTGTCCCTCGTTGCTCGCCTTTCACGCTTGAGTTCCCCCGGAGGGATATCGCGGATCGCGACTGAGCGGCGAGTTGGCTGACCTACGGCGAGGGCGTAAGGCCTACGCAGCGTCTGAGCTACATCTGATGATCGATGAGCTCGAACCGCCCACACGCACTATTGGCGGTCGGCGCACGCCATAAATCGGGACAGATTCTGCCTAACAGGATTAGCCCTGCCATTGAGAGGACTTGAATGGAAATGCAACAACTGGGAGCACCGATCGTGGTCGGACTCCTCGTCGTATTCTTCGGCGGCACCTTGATCATGTCGATCATGATCGGCAAAAAGAAGGAGAACGCTGACGGCTATATGAATGCGGGCCACAAGATCGGTTTCGGCATTTCCGCGGCCTCGATGACCGCAACGTGGATCTGGGCTTCCTCCATGTACGCCTCCGCAACCTCGGGCTACACGTACGGCATTTCGGGCCCCATTCACTATGGGCTGTGGGGCGCCCTGATGATCCTCTTCATCTATCCCTTCGGCAAACGCATTCGTGCGGTCGCCCCGCGTGCCCACACGCTCGCTGAGGTGATGCGCGCCCGCCACGGTCGCTCCAGTCAACTCATGCTCGCTGGTTCTAACGTCCTCGGCAGCGTCATCAGCCTCACGTCCAACTTCATCGCGGGTGGAGCGCTCATCTCGATGCTCTCGCCGTTCAGCTTCACGCAGGGAATCTTGTTCGTTGCCGGCGGCGTCCTGCTGTACACGCTGTGGTCGGGCTTCCGCGCGTCCGTGCTCACCGACTTCGCGCAGGTAGTGGCGATGCTGGGTGCGGTCATCATCATCGTCCCCGCCGTGTTCTTCACGGCTGGCGGCACCGACATGCTCATCGCTGGGGCATCGAACCTCACCCCGCAACAGTCAAACTTCTTCTCTTCGGATGCCTTCCTCAACCAGGGCGCTCCCTACATTGCCGCGGTTCTTGCGTACGCCATCGGCAACCAGACGATTGCCCAGCGACTCTTCGCGGTGCGTGAAGACCTCATCAAGCCCACTTTCATTACGGCGACAGTCGGCTACGGTGCGACAATCATCGGCATCGGGATGCTCGGCGTGATGGCCCTCTACCTCGGCATCGAGCCCGTCGACGGAGACACCAACAACCTCATCCCGCAGCTGGCCAGTACGTTCCTCGGCCCGGTGCTCCTCGGTGTTCTCTTCATCATGATTATCGGTTCGCTCGCCTCCACGGCAGACTCCGATCTTTCCGCACTGTCATCGATCATGATGGCGGACATCTACGGCCAGAACATTGCGAAGCCGGGCAAGGCCAATCCCAAGACGATGTTGCTCGTCGGGCGCATCTCCATGATCGTCGCGACCGGTGCTGGCTTGTACTTTGCGAGCGGAGCACTCAACATTCTCGATCTGCTGGTCTTTGTCGGCGCGCTCTGGGGCGCGCTGGTGTTCCCGGTAATCGCCAGCTTCTATTGGAAGAAGGTCACCAACGCCGCCTTCACGACATCGGTGCTGGTCGCGCTCATCGTCTTCATTGTGGTGCGGTTCGAGTGGATCGAGCTCACGGGAGCCTACGGAATCGCAATCGATGTCCTGTCGGTCATCGGTATCGGCGTGGTTCTCGGAATCATGGCGTTCGGCTTCTTCGGCAAGAAGGTCGGCATGACCGTCGGCATCGTGGCTTCCGTCGCATCCGCCCCCTTCGCCATCGGGTTCCTTCACGACTACGCCGTGCTCAGCGGGTCCTTAGTCGCGTACGCCGTGAGCACCGTGATTTGTTACTTCATGTCGTTCCGCAGCACCCAGAACTTCGACTTCAAGGTCATCAGTGATCGCACCGGTGACTTCGATGTTGTGACGGATGCTGCTGCCGACTTTGACCGCAAATCAACCCCGACCACCCGCTAGGAGACCACCATGGAAATCGTCATCGCTATCTATATGCTCGTCTGGCCAATCGTCGTCGCCGGCGTACTCTTCGTACTCGTGCGCGGCTTCGTCAAGGACTGGCGTGAAGCACGCGCCGAGGGCCGCAGCATCATCTAGCTGCCCACACCTGCCTCAGCGAGGGTCGCCGCATCATGCGGCGGCCCTCGCTGTTTTTGTCGCGAGGTACGCAAAGTGCGCAATCACTGCTGGTGCGGCGGCGCTAACGCACCCCATCCGTTAAGCGGATAGCCACCTTCTGAACTACGTGTTGGACAGATAGTTAGCGAGCGCCCTACCGTGGGATTCGCGGTGCTTCGCAGGCCGCCCGACACGATGGAGTATCGAGAATGGTCGCAACCGCCAACGCCACGAGATCGGCCTCTCCGCGCCCGACCGCCCGCAAGCGTTCTCGCCCTAAGCCCGTCTTCGCGATCGTAGCCCTCGCGCCGTTCATTGTCTTTGGGGCTATCTTCGCCGCGTACCCGCTCGGCCAGGTCGTCCGCATGGCTCTCTCCGATGTTCAGATCCGGGGCGGTATTTTTGAGTGGACCTGGATCGGGTTTGCTAACTTCGGCGCCGTGCTCACCGATGCCAATGGTCTTCGTTCGCTCGGCAACACCGTCATTTTCGTTGCGGCGACCGTTGTTCTGTCGTTGATTGTTGGCCTCGCGCTCGCGTTGCTCGTTGATCGCGCCATCACCCTCCTCCCGCTGGCGCGCAACGTTCTCATCTGGCCTGCCGTGATCGCCCCGGTTGTCGTCAGTCTGATGTGGCTGCTTCTGCTCAGCCCTACCGCCGGCGGACTCAACAAGGCGCTCTACTCCCTCGGCTTGCCGCTCCAAGGGTGGATCGGCCAAGAATCAACCGCTATGGCTGCGGTGATTGTGGTGGATGTCTGGCACTGGACTCCGGTCGTCTTCCTCTTCCTCTATACCGCTCTCAAGAGCATCGACGGAGCAACCCTCGAGGCCGCTCGGGTCGATGGCGCTAACGAGTGGCGCATCATCCAGCACGTGGTGCTTCCCGCTCTGCGCCCCGCCATCGCTGCGGTCGTTGTCGTGCGAGTGATCATGGGAGTGAAGGCGTTCGACGAGATGTACCTCCTGACCTCGGGCGGGCCCAACTTTGCGACAACGCTCGTGACGCAACACATCAAGACTCTCTTCTTCGACAGCCTCCAGTTCGGCGAAGCGTCAGCGTTCTCGCTCGTGGTTGTCATCCTCACTGCGCTGGTTCTTGGCGCCGTGCTATTCACCCGATCGAAGGTCGAAAAATGAGCGACGCCCAGACCGCCGGCACGAAGCGCAACCTCGGCGTAGAGATCACCCTCGGGTTTGTGCTGGTGCTCAGCATCATCCCGATTGCCTTCACGACCCTGCTCGCGTTCCTCCCCAACCGTGCCATCGTCTCCTCGAGCTGGGACTTCCCGTTCTGGCTCGGCAACTTTGAACGTGTCTTCAAAGATGGCATTTTCATTGCCCAGATCGGCAACAGCCTCCTGATCGTGCTCGGCACGGTCGCCATCTGCCTCGTCATCGGCACGCTCTCCGGCTATTCGCTCAGCCGACTGCACCCGCCACGCTGGATCACTATCCCGGCGCTCGTGATCGCCGGCTTCATCCCACTCATTCCGCCGATGACGCTGCTGCCCGGCCTCTACGTCTTGCTCTCGGACCTCGGCTTGATCGGTGGCGTCGGCGGACTCGTCTTGGTCAACGCCTTCCTCAACCTTCCCTTCGCGGTGCTGCTCATGTCGTCGTACTTCTCGACCATCCCCGAAGAACTCCGCGAAGCCGGAATCATGGATGGTGCCAGCGAGCTGACAGTGCTGCTGCGGATCATGCTCCCCGTCGTTCGCCCCGGCATCGCCGCCGTCGGCGTCTTCACCGCGATCATGGCGTGGAACGAGTTCCAGATGGGCCTCACGCTCACCTCCGGCGGAGCTACCGCGCCCGTCACTGTCGGCATCGCCGGCCTACTGCAACCGTTCGCGGTCACGTGGGGCGAACTGGCTGCGGCCGGAACGCTCGCTGCAATCCCCATCATCGTCATGTCCATTTTCGCCAACCGCCAAATCGTCGCTGGGCTCACTGCCGGCGCTATCAAAGGCTAAACAGGCCCGCCCTGTTTGGTTTCCACTCACAGCTAGGAGTACATGTTCATGAAGAAAGCATTCATCGCAATCGGCAGTGTCGCCGCGATGAGCATTGCCCTCACCGGATGCTCAGGCAGCACTACCGGCGGAGCTCTCGGTTCCGGCGACAGCCTCGTCGTCATCACTAGTCAGGCTCCGTGGAACCCGGCCTACGACGCGGTCGTCAAGGCGTATGAAGAAGAGACCGGGGTCGACGTTGACCTTCGCCCCTTCCCTAACGCTGACGTCAAAACCCAAGTGCTCAACGACGCCCAGACCGGCAACCACACCTTCGATGTCTACCAGGTCAACGAAGTCGATCTCGCTCAACTGAACGACTCCGGCATCCTGATGCCCTTCACCGAGGCGAAGGCAGGCTACACCCTCGACCCCGAGATCTTCACCTACAACAACGTCACCAACTGGAACTCGGAGACGCGCAGTTTCTCCGCCGACGGCGACGTGACGAGCTTGCCGCTCATGGGCAACCTGCAGGTTCTGATGTACCGCACCGACATCTACGACGATCTCGGCCTCTCGGTTCCCACAACCTGGGACGAGACCATTGCCAACGGCCAAGCAATGATTGATGCGGATGCCGCCCGTTACGGTTACGTGCAGCGCTACCAGGGAATCCCCGGCGCTCCCGGCGTCACCTACGACTTCGCTGGTCTGCTTCACGGAGTCGGCGGAAGCTTCTTCGTCGACGAAGGCTCTGACTGGACCCCCGCCTTCAACACCCCCGAGGCTCTCGAAGCCGCGCGTGACTTCCGCGAACTCGCCAAGCTCGGCCCCGCCGACCCCAAGGCTGTCGGTCAGGCCGAAGCCATCGCCGCCATGCAGGGTGGCGACGCCGGACAGTTGGATGTCGTCGCCGCAGCAGCGAGCAGCATGAATGACGAGTCCAGTTCCAATGTCGTCGGCAAGGTTGGCTACGCGGTGCTGCCCGGAGCAGCATCCGCCAGTGGACTCTGGAACCTCGCGCTGCCCGCCGACCTTCCCGAAGATCGTCGCGAACTCGCCGTCGACTTCATCGACTGGGTCACCTCCGAGCACGGCATGGAGATCTTCGCTGAAGCTGGTGGAATCCCCACCCGCGACGACGCTTACGACGCTGAGGGTCTCAGCGCGGAAACAAGCGCCTACTTGGATGTCGTTCGCGAATCAGCCCCGACCGCCGTCGGCCCGTTCCGCTTCACCTTCATCACCGAGTTCCTCACCGTCTCTGAGCCCATCATCGCCGCGATCGCTGCTGGTGACGTAAGCCCCGAAGACGGTATGGCTCAACTGCAGGAGCAGGTCACTCAAGTAGTCGAGGATGCCGGCTACCCCATGGGTTAGTCGCTCCTTCTCAGCGCGGGGGCGTCGGCCTCACCACCGCTCCCCCGCGCTGAGCGTTCCTTCTTCACCCCTCCTCACACGAAAGTTGCCACGATGGTCTCCCAGCCAGATATCGTCCTCATCCACTGCCACGATCTCGGCGATTGGCTCTCCTGCTACGACATGCCGTCGGTGCCCAGTCCCCGCCTTGAGGCGTTCGCTGACTCCGGCGTCATTTTCGATGCAGCTTTCGCGACCGCACCGCTGTGCACTCCCGCACGCTCCTCCATCTTCACCGGCCGCCTGCCGCACCAAAACGGACTCATGGGTCTCACTCATGCTGGCTGGCAGTACAAGCCCGGCGTCACTACGCTGCCGGAGCTGTTGCGCCGCGAAGGCTACCGAAGCGCTCTGATCGGGCTGCAGCATGAAGATTTCGATGCCCGCGTGCTCGGCTACGACGAAGTGCACGGACTTGGATTCCTTCCTCGCGCGATGGAGGTCGCCCGCCGTGTTGACTGGTGGTACGGCCAGCCGCGCGACGACACCCCCACCCTGCTGACGATCGGCATCTGGGAAGTCCACCGCCCCTGGCCAGCCGAAGACTACGAGTACGCGGATCCGGCCACCGTCGACGTGCCGCCGTACCTCCCCGACAACGCAGACACACGCAACGACATCGCAGCCTTCCACGGAGCCATTCGCCAGATGGATGCCGCGGTCGGCCAGATCATCGACCGCATCACCGCATCGCCCAAGGGCCGCGACACCCTCATCATTTTCACGACCGACCACGGGGTCGCCTTCCCGCGCGCCAAGAGCACCCTCTACGACTCGGGAGTCAAGGTCGCTTTCATCGTTCGCCCCCCGGAGTCGTTCGGGGTTGAGCCTGGCCGCCGCGACCACATCGTCAGCCACCTCGACATCGTGCCGACGCTCGTGACCGTTGCCGGCGGAACACCGTCCGACGAACTCGAGGGCGAGAGCATCCTCACTCGCCTGCAGACAACGGATGAAGCAGCACCGGATACCCGCGAACTCCTGCTAGAAAAGAGTTTCCACGATCGCTATGACCCGATCCGTGCCATCCGCACCCCGAGCGCCAAGTACATTCGCAACTTCGAGCAGGGCGTGCGAGTGCCGCTTCCCCTCGACCTAGAGGAGAGCGCGACCCGAGCCGGGATGGGTGACTGGCCCAACGATCCGCGGCCCGCCGAGGAACTGTATGACCTCGCCGCGGATCCCTCGGAGCTCACCAACCTCATCAACGATCCGCAGTATGCCGACCTGCGCGCCGACCTTGTCGCCCGACTCGAAAAGCTCATGCGGGATACCCACGACCCGCTTCTCGCCGGGCCCATTCCGGAGCCTCCCGCGCCGCAGCGTCCGACAGATGAGCGGATGACGCTCGGTCGCTAAGGTTGCAGCATGGAACTCGTCTGGTGCAGATCGTTTCTCGCCGTGCACGAGCAGGGCGGCTTTACCGCGGCCTCCCGCACCCTCCATCGCTCGCAGTCTCGGATCAGCGCCCATGTGGCCGCGCTGGAAGCCGAGCTTGGCGCTCAACTCTTCCACCGGGATGTGCACCCGCCAACGCTGACCGCTGCTGGCACCGCGTTTCTGCCCCATGCTCGTGCAACCGTCACGGAGTGGCAGTCGGCGCTGGCCGCGGTGGCGGCCGGTCAGGGCCAAGTACGGGGCAATGTCGCAGTGGGAAGCGTACCGAGCGTCAGCGCGATGCTCATCGCTCCGCTGCTTGCGGAGTTCTCCGAAACGCACCCCGAAGTCCGTTTTGAAGTGCACGAAGGTGCTAACAATTGGCTGGATGAGGCACTCGCGCACCGCACGATCGAACTGGGAATCAGCCCGATGGAGATCACGCCGCGCCTCGGTATCGCGCAGCGGGCCCTCTTGACTGACCCGTTCCGCGCCGTCGTGCCCTTCGATCATCCGGCGGCCTCAGCAGGCTTTCTTGAGCTGGAGCAGCTCGTGGGCAAACCGGTCATCACAACCGGAGAGGCTGGTCTCGACCCGCACGTGGGACTCGAGTTCCGGGAGCTCCTGGAGCATGTCGAATTCGACTACGAACGCAGCCTCGCCGTAACCCAGCCGACGACCGTGTTCTCCTTCGTCCGTGCCGGATTGGGGATCGGAATCATGGGTGCCTTGGGTACCAGAATCGTGCGCGACAACAGCCTGGTTGTCGTTCCCGTGAACGCGGAGAATGCGTCCCGGAAGATCGGATTACGCTGGGCCAACACCCGTCGGCTGTCGCCAGCCGCATCCGCTTTCGCTGATGCGCTCGAAGCGATGGTCGATCGCGAAATCGCGGCCGGCCGCCTCGAAGCACGATAACGCGGCCCAGCGGCTGCTCGCGCGTTAGCGGGGTTCGACACCGCCCATTGAGCTGGCGCCCTTGTGCTGGTCGGCACGGCCGAAGGTGGTCTCGAGCACGTGCTGCATCTTGCGCGTGGCACCGTTGATTGCAGAATCTACCGTCGACGCGTTGTCGGTAGCAAGTTCCGGAGTACGGTTTTCGGGGCGAGCTTCAAGCTGGCAGCGGATGTCACCACCGGTGCTGCGACCGGCACTCTCGTCGCTCAAGTGGACTTCGAGTCGTGTGAGGTGGGCGCTGAAATGCGCGAGCTTGCTCTCGAGCTCCGCAGTGATTGCGGCAATCGTGTCTTCGCTGAGAGTGATGTTGTTATCGGTATTGACGATGACCTGCATGGTTGCCTCCTGGCACGTGAGGTGCACCGCGGGGTTGCCCTGAGGTGAGGAGTTCGCGGGAGGGCCAGCGGTACATCTACCCTTCACGCTACGCCGCGAGCCTGTCTGCTGCCAGTGCGGGCGCTTGGTTAAAGCAAAATAACCACACCCCGAAGGGTGTGGCTATCTCACAATTTAAGTCCGGCGGTGTCCTACTCTCCCACAAGGTCCCCCTTGCAGTACCATCGGCGCAGAGAGTCTTAGCTTCCGGGTTCGGAATGTAACCGGGCGTTTCCCTCTCGCTATGGCCGCCGAAACACTATTGATTTATGTATCAGTCTGGGCCAGTTCACATCACAGAGCATTCCACCAAGGTGGGTGCTCAGCAGTGTGTGCTGGGCGCAGTTCCCGACCGTAAATCGGGAACCACAAAGTGGACGCGAGAATTCTTCTCAGTCACCATTCGACAACCCGAAGGTCGCCCAGTGAGGTGGGGTGTTATCAATTTGTCGACATATTAGTACTGGTCAGCTCCACAGGTCTTTAGTCCCTGCTTCCACATCCAGCCTATCAACGCAGTAGTCTAGCTGCGAGTCTCTCAGCCCTAAGGCCATGGAAATCTCATCTTGAAGCTGGCTTCCCGCTTAGATGCTTTCAGCGGTTATCCATTCCGAACGTAGCTAATCAGCGGTGCTCCTGGCGGAACAACTGACACACCAGAGGTTCGTCCATCCCGGTCCTCTCGTACTAGGGATAGATCTTCTCAAATTTCCTGCGCGCGCAGAGGATAGGGACCGAACTGTCTCACGACGTTCTAAACCCAGCTCGCGTACCGCTTTAATGGGCGAACAGCCCAACCCTTGGGACCTACTCCAGCCCCAGGATGCGACGAGCCGACATCGAGGTGCCAAACCATGCCGTCGATATGGACTCTTGGGCAAGATCAGCCTGTTATCCCCGAGGTACCTTTTATCCGTTGAGCGACAGCGCTTCCACAAGCCACTGCCGGATCACTAGTCCCGACTTTCGTCCCTGCTCGACTTGTCAGTCTCACAGTCAAGCTCCCTTGTGCACTTACACTCGACACCTGATTACCAACCAGGTTGAGGGAACCTTTGGGCGCCTCCGTTACTTTTTGGGAGGCAACCGCCCCAGTTAAACTACCCACCATGCACTGTCCCTGAACCGGATTACGGTCCGAAGTTAGATATCCAATATGACCAGAGTGGTATTTCAACAATGACTCCACCTGAACTAGCGTCCAAGCTTCACAGTCTCCCACCTATCCTACACAGGCCACACCGAACACCAATACAAAGCTATAGTAAAGGTCACGGGGTCTTTCCGTCCTTCTGCGCGTAACGAGCATCTTTACTCGTAGTGCAATTTCGCCGAGTTCGCGGTTGAGACAGCTGGGAAGTCGTTACGCCATTCGTGCAGGTCGGAACTTACCCGACAAGGAATTTCGCTACCTTAGGATGGTTATAGTTACCACCGCCGTTTACTGGGGCTTAAATTCACAGCTTCGCCTTACGGCTAACCGTTCCTCTTAACCTTCCAGCACCGGGCAGGCGTCAGTCCGTATACATCGTCTTGCGACTTAGCACGGACCTGTGTTTTTAGTAAACAGTCGCTTCCCACTGGTCTCTGCGGCCCTGCAGCGCTCCCGGAGCAAGTCCGTTCACGCCTTAGGCCCCCCTTATCCCGAAGTTACGGGGGCATTTTGCCGAGTTCCTTAACCACGATTCTCTCGATCTCCTTAGTATTCTCTACCTGATCACCTGAGTCGGTTTGGGGTACGGGTAACTTGAACCTCGCGTCGATGCTTTTCTTGGCAGCATAGGATCACTGATTTCGTCCGTGAGGACTACCCATCGAGTCTCAGCCTTAATGAGAGACGGATTTGCCTATCTCTCGGCCTACATTCTTAGACCGGGACAACCATCGCCCGGCTCAGCTACCTTCCTGCGTCACACCTGTTAATACGCTAACCGCACCAGCATAGGGTCGTACGCTAGGCCCCACGCTTCACCCCGAAGGGATCCATCTAGGGGATTCAGATACTTAGCATCACTGGATTAGTTTGGGCGGTTCTTCGTCAGTACGGGAATATCAACCCGTTGTCCATCGACTACGCCTGTCGGCCTCGCCTTAGGTCCCGACTTACCCAGGGCGGATTAGCCTGGCCCTGGAACCCTTGATCATTCGGAGGACGGGTTTCTCGCCCGTCTTTCGCTACTCATGCCTGCATTCTCACTCGTGTAGGCTCCACGGCTGGTTTACACCGCCGCTTCACTGCCCACACGACGCTCTCCTACCACTCCGTACGGCTGAACCACGAAGGCTTACCTAAAATACGAAATCTACAACTTCGGTGGTGTGCTTGAGCCCCGTTACATTGTCGGCGCGGAATCACTTGACCAGTGAGCTATTACGCACTCTTTCAAGGGTGGCTGCTTCTAAGCCAACCTCCTGGTTGTCTATGCAACTCCACATCCTTTCCCACTTAGCACACGCTTGGGGACCTTAGTTGGTAGTCTGGGCTGTTACCCTCTCGACGATGAAGCTTATCCCCCACCGTCTCACTGCTGCGCTCTCACTTACCGGCATTCGGAGTTTGGCTAACGTCAGTAACCTTTTAGGGCCCATCAGCTATCCAGTAGCTCTACCTCCGGCAAGAAACACGCAACGCTGCACCTAAATGCATTTCGGAGAGAACCAGCTATCACGAAGTTTGATTGGCCTTTCACCCCTATCCACAGCTCATCCCCTCAGTTTTCAACCTAAGTGGGTTCGGTCCTCCACGCGCTCTTACACGCGCTTCAACCTGGCCATGGATAGATCACTTCGCTTCGGGTCTAGAACCAGCGACTAAAACGCCCTATTAAGACTCGCTTTCGCTACGGCTGCCCCACACGGGTTAACCTCGCCACTGATCACTAACTCGCAGGCTCATTCTTCAAAAGGCACGCTGTCACAGCTACTAAGGCTGCTCCAACGGTTTGTAAGCAAACGGTTTCAGGTACTATTTCACTCCCCTCCCGGGGTACTTTTCACCTTTCCCTCACGGTACTTGTCCGCTATCGGTCATCTGGAAGTATTTAGGCTTATCAGGTGGTCCTGACAGATTCACACGGGATTTCTCGGGCCCCGTGCTACTTGGGATACTCTTCGGACCATTGACACATTTCGACTACCGGGCTGGCACCGTCTATGGCTGGGCTTTCAATCCCATTCGTCTATATATCGTTGTAATCCTTGCTGTACGGCAGTAACAGCTGAAAAGTCCCACTACCCCGACCATGCAACGCCTGCCGGCTATCACACATGATCGGTTTGGCCTCGTCCGGTTTCGCTCGCCACTACTAACGGAATCACGGTTGTTTTCTCTTCCTGTGGGTACTGAGATGTTTCACTTCCCCACGTTCCCTCTACCCGCCCTATATATTCAGGCGGGAGTCACTGAGTCGTCTTGCAACGCCCAGCGGGGTTTCCCCATTCGGAAATCCTCGGATCAAAGCTCTATTATCAGCTCCCCGAGGCTTATCGCAGATTTATACGTCCTTCTTCGGCTCCAGATGCCAAGGCATCCACCGTTTGCTCTTAGAAAATTGATATCACATGAGTATAAGAATCGATCGCAACACCAAAGTGTTGAGATTGACCAATGAACTGCCACACCCAAAGGCATGACAGCAATTGTTATTTCTTGTGATTCGACCTTTCGGTCGAATCTAAGATGCTCGCGTCCACTGTGTAGTTCTCAAAATACGGGCGGTATCCTCCACCACCCCCAACAAGTCGGAGATGGCACCAGGATCCGTTAGACCCAAACACCCTTACGGATGTTCCGGCCCTAAGGTACGAACACGAACCCAAAGGTTCATGGCCGGTCCCTCAGGACCCAACAACGTGCAAAGACCAGCACCCCTGAAACCCCTCGTTCCAACCAACAAAAGCTGGCGTACTAAAGAAACAACAGTTCCTCTGATCACAATGTCAATGTTCCACCCATGAGCGCCGTCTACCCCGAACAGGGCAGTACGACTTATGCAACATAAATTCGGCAATCTTTGACTCTGTGTATACCGCAGAGACGAAAACCGAGTTGCACATGCTCCTTAGAAAGGAGGTGATCCAGCCGCACCTTCCGGTACGGCTACCTTGTTACGACTTAGTCCTAATTACCAATCCCACCTTCGACAGCTCCTCCCCTTGCGGGTTAGGCCACTGGCTTCGGGTGTTACCGACTTTCATGACTTGACGGGCGGTGTGTACAAGGCCCGGGAACGTATTCACCGCAGCGTTGCTGATCTGCGATTACTAGCGACTCCGACTTCATGAGGTCGAGTTGCAGACCTCAATCCGAACTGAGACCGACTTTTTGGGATTCGCTCCACCTCGCGGTATTGCAGCCCTTTGTATCGGCCATTGTAGCATGCGTGAAGCCCAAGACATAAGGGGCATGATGATTTGACGTCATCCCCACCTTCCTCCGAGTTGACCCCGGCAGTCTCCTTTGAGTTCCCACCATTACGTGCTGGCAACAAAGAACGAGGGTTGCGCTCGTTGCGGGACTTAACCCAACATCTCACGACACGAGCTGACGACAACCATGCACCACCTGTTTACGAGTGTCCAAAGAGTGAACTATTTCTAGCCCGTTCTCGTATATGTCAAGTCTTGGTAAGGTTCTTCGCGTTGCATCGAATTAATCCGCATGCTCCGCCGCTTGTGCGGGCCCCCGTCAATTCCTTTGAGTTTTAGCCTTGCGGCCGTACTCCCCAGGCGGGGAACTTAATGCGTTAGCTGCGACACAGAAACCGTGGAATGGCCCCTACATCTAGTTCCCAACGTTTACGGCATGGACTACCAGGGTATCTAATCCTGTTCGCTCCCCATGCTTTCGCTCCTCAGCGTCAGTAACGGCCCAGAGATCTGCCTTCGCCATTGGTGTTCCTCCTGATATCTGCGCATTCCACCGCTACACCAGGAATTCCAATCTCCCCTACCGCACTCTAGTCTGCCCGTACCCACTGCAGGCTGGGGGTTGAGCCCCCAGTTTTCACAGCAGACGCGACAAACCGCCTACGAGCTCTTTACGCCCAATAATTCCGGATAACGCTTGCACCCTACGTATTACCGCGGCTGCTGGCACGTAGTTAGCCGGTGCTTTTTCTGCAGGTACCGTCACTTTCGCTTCTTCCCTACTAAAAGAGGTTTACAACCCGAAGGCCGTCGTCCCTCACGCGGCGTTGCTGCATCAGGCTTGCGCCCATTGTGCAATATTCCCCACTGCTGCCTCCCGTAGGAGTCTGGACCGTGTCTCAGTTCCAGTGTGGCCGGTCACCCTCTCAGGCCGGCTACCCGTCGTAGGCTTGGTGAGCCATTACCTCACCAACTACCTGATAGGCCGCGAGTCCATCCTTGACCGAAATTCTTTCCAGCTCCTCACCATGCGGCGGAAGCTCGTATCCGGTATTAGACGTCGTTTCCAACGCTTATTCCAGAGTCAAGGGCAGGTTACTCACGTGTTACTCACCCGTTCGCCACTAATCCACCAGAGCAAGCTCCAGCTTCATCGTTCGACTTGCATGTGTTAAGCACGCCGCCAGCGTTCATCCTGAGCCAGGATCAAACTCTCCATAAATGTTTGATTGCACCAGCTACAAGTAACCGATGCACATCTTGCGTCACCCGCGTCCGGAATAGGACGTCGAGGCGACAAGTTTGAAACTGACAGAACAAATCAATACTGACTTGCTTTGTTTGTTTATATCTATTTCCAAAGGAATCCGCTGTGCAAACAATCACGACCCGAACGGGACGATCATATTAAGCACAGTCGGGTTTTTGGCATTTGACATTGTGCACGCTGTTGAGTTCTCAAGGATCGGACGCTCCTGACCTCCACCGCAAACGGCTTCACCCCAGGGCTTTCAAAACCTGTGTTGGCAACCCCCGCTTGACTGCGGGAGGCAACCTGTCTAACTTACCAGCTTCAGACTGTTTGTCAAACCAGCAATCCCGGACTAAAACAGCCCAAAACAACCAACCGACACACGCATGAAGCGGGTACTCATCCTAAGATCTGAAGTCGGATCCTAATGAAAGGAATTCCGCTGTTTGACTCGACCACAACTCGAAAGTTGTGGAGGATGGTGGCCCCCACTTGAGGCCGGAAACCTAGCAGCAGAACTGCCCGGGACTTCCGCACCTTTGGGGTGACAAGAGGAAACATTACGTGCATTTTGCCCCCCTCGCCAACACCGCCCACATCCCGGGCGTGTCGCAAAAATGAGGCCCCTAAAACACTGCACTGTGCTCGTTGAGGAACGCGCTGACTGACACTCGTGAAGCGGACAGCCCGCGCCATCCACTGGTCTACTTGTCGGCCGAACTCGATGGGAAGAAGTGCGTCTTGGCCTGCGTGAGCTCAACACCGTCGATGAAGATATTGACCTTCTCGTTGTAGAAGGCGACGAGCCCGGTGATGGGCAAGAGTTGGCGCGTGGGGAAGGAATACGACCACGCAAGATCGTCGTGCACCGTGCCGCCCACCTTCACCGACCAGTAATCGGTGGTGGTTCCCTTATAGGGACACTCGGTGACAGTGTCGTTGGGCACGAGGTGCTCAAAGTTCACCTCCGTGCGATTGAGGTAATACCGCGTCGGCAAACCGGTTTCGTAGACCATGACCGGAGACGACGACTCGGCAAGAACGGCCCCGTCGAGTTCGACGCGCACTGTGCGGGTCGAACGTACGGCATCCACTCGCGTGTACGGATTGCGTGGGTGCACGAATACCTGCTCGTCTTCTTCGAACCAGGAGTCGAGAGCATCCCACTCGAAACGAACCATGTCGGCGAGGCCCTCGAGCCCATCGCCGGCATAAACCTTGGCGGCGGCCGGATGCTCGCGCTCCTCCACCGCGAGGCCCGTACGGTGATAGCTGCCACGGGTCTCGTGCTTCTCCTGCACCTCGTCGACGAGGAACTCGGACTTCACGTCGGCGAGCGGGATGTAGAACTGCGGATACGGCGCCCACTCCCACACATACAGGGCTGCCGTCGTGTCGAAGATGAGCTCGCCCGCGAAATAGCCACGGATGCGACGCGGAACAGGCTGGATGAGGTTCTTCTCGGAAATCATGCCTGGATAGTCGTTCATCAGAACCCTCTTTCGTCAGTGGTTTTAGCCTGCCACTGTTGGCTGACAGTTGTACCCGCAACAGCGATCGCCGCCAGAGCGAACGCCCTTCGGCGAACTCTGGCGGCAACCACTGCAGTTCCGGTTGACGGGCGAGGCACTCCCCTGACGGGAGTCTCGCATGAGGGCTAGGGGCGAGGCGCCCCTCCGTCACCGGCACCTTCGCTGCCCGCTGCAGCGACTCCGGCAGTCACCGTTCCGGCAGAATCGCCGTTGACGGTGACCGCGTAGGTCTCGCCGTTCGTGATGGCGGCATCCGACAACACGACCGACTGGAACGACTTGATCGAGGTGAACTCGGCGACCACAGTGCCGCTGCTATCGAGCACCTGCACGGCTTGGTCGGCGCCGTAGGACTGTTCGAGCGAAGCGCTCACCCAGCCCTGAGCCGAGGACGTTTCGGGCGAGGTGGCCATTCCGGTCATGCCGACTGCCAGGACTGTTCCGCCGTCGACCACGATGACGCCGTTCGCATCGAGCGCACCCTCACGGTCCTCTGACGATCCGAACACCGTGGTCATACCGCCCGTGACGAGCATCGAACCGTTGGAGTCGATTCCGTCGCCGGCAGAGTTGACCGTGGTCTCGCCGCCGGTGATCGACACCATTGCTCCGTCATCCGCTTCGACGATGCCGCCAATGTCGGTGGTGGTGCTGGTGCCGCTCGTTGCGTTGATGCCGTCGTCGCTCGCGTTGACCGCGAGCGCGCCACCCTCGATGGTGATGTAGTACGACTCGATGCCCTCGTAAGAATTGGTGACAGCGGTTCCGCCGCCCGAGACCACGATGTTGACCTCAGACTTGAGCCCGTCGTCTTCGGCCGCGAGCGTGGTCGAACCACCGGCGATCACAATGTCGGTTTCGGCCTGGACCCCGTCATCCGCTGCAGTGAGGGCAACTGTTCCGCCCGCGATGTAGACGTAGCCGCGGGTCTCGTCTTCGTCGTTGTCTGACTTGAGGGCATCGCCGCCGGCATCCACCGTGACCGTGCCGCCTTCGATAGTCAGTGAGTCTTTGCCGCGCAGACCGTCATCGCCGGCGGTGACCGTGATGTCACCCGAGAGGATGACGAGGTCGTCGTGGCTTGTGATGCCGTCGTTGACCGCGCTGTTTACCGTAAGCGATCCGTCGCCTGAGATGGTGAGGTCCGCGTCGCTGAAGAGCGTGGCGTTGTAGTCGGCGTCGTCTCCGGTGGAGGAGAGTGAGTTCGTTCCGCTGAGGGAGACGGCCACGTCTTCGGCGTTAGCGACCGCGATCGCGGCGCTCGTGGCGCTAGAGATGTCGGCGCCGTCGAGCACGAGGGCCACGACAGCTTCATCGTCGGTGTCGACGACTACTTGGCCATCGAACTGCCCCGAGAGAATGTAGGTTCCGGCCGCGCTGATGGTGATCGTGGAGCCGGAGACGCTCACGCCATCGCCGTCGGCAGTTGCCGTGGAGCCGTCGAGGGCGATCGAAACGGCGCCATCGAGGGTCCACTCGTCGTCGTTGGTGGTCGTTGAGTTCGCGTTCGCCGCGAGGACTTCTGTCGCAACCGGTCCAAGGTTCAGGTCGACGTTCGCTTCGCTGATCTCGGCGGTCACGCTGGAGGTGACGGCGGGAGTGTCAACGGCGGTCGAGCATCCGGCCAACAGCACTCCGCCGATTAGGAAGGTGCTGACGGCGGCGGTAAGGGTGAAGTGGTTTCGCTTCATGATCAAGCTCCTCTGGTGGTTGACGTGTTCCATCACAGCGGGGTTCTCTATGACGTTCCTATGAACGAGCTATGCGTGAGCAGTGGATGCCTCACCGTCGTTGTGGGCTGAGCTTTGGATGGCGCTCAGCTGACACAGGGTGCGCTGGGTTCCCATGCGCGAAGATTGACCCATGACACCCGTGACCACCTCTTCCGCCCCGGTCGGCACGCTCGACGGTTGGGTGCGCGCGCCCTTCTCCGCCGCGGGCTTGACCTACGACTGCTTCGAAAAAGGGGCGGGGCCTGGCGTTGTGCTTATTCCCGAGATTCCCGGGATCACCCCGGAGGTGCTGGGCTTGGCCGAGCACCTTGTCGCGGCGGGCTTCACCGTGGTCGTGCCGTCACCCTTCGGCCAACCGGGCAAGCCCAAAACCCTGGGCTACATGACGCGGATCGTGCTGCGGTTGTGCGTGACCGCGGAGTTCCGCGCGTTCGCAACGAACTCGTCGCGGCCCGTCACCGACTACTTTCGGGCGGTTGCCTCCGACCTCGCGGCCCGCACTCCCGGGCGCGGTGTCGGTGTGATCGGGCAGTGCTTCACGGGCGGATTCGCGTTAGCTGCGGCGATTGATGACTCCGTAGCGGCATCCGTTCTCAGCCAACCGGCCGTCCCCTTTCCGGTCGGCCAGGCGCGCCAACTCGATGCGGGAGTCTCGCCCGCCGAATTCGACCGCATTGCTGCCCGAGCGGATGCCGGCGAAGTCTGCGCTCTCGGCTTACGTTTCAGTGAAGACACCGCCGCCCCACGCGCCCGCTTCGACACCATCAAGGCTCGCCTCGGCGATGCCTTCGAGATCATCCAGCTGGATTCCTCGCCCGGGAACCCCGACGGTTATGCAGCAACTGCGCACTCTGTTCTCACCGGCGAAGTGCGCGAGAACCCGGCCAACTCGGCGGCGGTTGCGCGCGATCGCGTGGTGGCATTCTTGCGCGAGCGAATCAGCTGAGCGGCGACGGCTGGGCGGCAGGGCCCTGCTGGCGACGGCGGGCGTGGCTCGGCTGGCGACGCGCGACTAGCGACGAACGCAGCGCTGGCGATGCTGGCTACGCGAGCTGAACAGCTCTAGCCGAGGCTCGATCCCAGCGCACCGACGATATACGGCACGAGCCAGATGCCCCACACGATGACAGAGAATCGGTGAAAGCTGGTCTTCTCGGCTTCACGGTTGCGCACCAGCACGACGATCGCCCAAGCGAGGTGCACGGCCATAAGAACGATCGCGATAACCCCCGTGACACCCATCAGTTGGTTCAAGGCGCTCTGCTCGATGCCGGCCGCACGATTTTCCGTCGCGATCAGGTTCATCAGGAACGTGCCCGTGGCATCCGCCGCAAGGCCCAACCCAAAGAGCACGACGTGCCACGGCTTGAGCACCTTCTGCACTCGCTCGCTCCACACCCCGACCGTGTAGAACACGAGGGCCAGAGTGATGAGAATGATGGCAGGCAGCAGCATCTCTCTATTGTGTCCTGTTCACGGCTCGCGAGCGAAAGTGGTTCGTGACGACGAAAGCCCCACACGAATGTGGGGCTTTCAGCTGGTGCGCCCGGAGGGGTTTGAACCCCCGGCCTATTGATCCGTAGTCGAAAACCATTCCCGCAGAACTATGCGGAAGTGCCCAAAATCACTGCAAAACACTGGTGACTGGGCTGGACGTCGGCGCCATAAGTTGACCACGACGTTCCTCAAGTGTGGGTGAAATGTGGGCACGCTGTACTTGATAATTTATCGATAAAAAGGTTTATGCTGAAGAATTCTCTGGCCAGAAGCTACTCAAGCGTGAGAGTGAACGCGTCGTGATACTCATCGACGATGCGCCGAGTCGCGGCACCGATCGCTCGGTATTCGTTATCGGTTAGGTTCGCCAGGGAAACTCGGGCGGAAGTATCGATGACCTCGAATCCCTTTCCTGGTAAGAGGACTACCCCGGTTTCGTCAGCGAGGCGGAAGAGAAACGCCGTGCCGAGATCCTGTTTGATGAACCAATTTTTGAAATCAGCGCCGTAGAGATGGGCGCCAAGTTCCTGCAGGTCAATCAAGGTGTAGTAGTTCACATCATTTGGCTCAAATTTTGCCGTGATTCCAATGTTGCGGTACAAGGTTTGGTAGCGCTGACGGATAAGTTGCTTAGCGGCATTCTTGTACTGGCCAAGTCGATCCATCAACCCATTGAGCGCAAAGAGTGCCATCTGCAGTTGTTGCGGGGTGGAGAGTCCTGCCGTGTGGTTGAGGGCGACCGCGCGGCTATCCGCGACCAGACGGTCGATGAATGTCAGTGCGCGCGGCTCCGAGCTCAACGATACGTAGCGCTCATCCAAATCAGACTTCTCACTCTCGGGGACAGCCGTCAATTTGTCGTCGATGACGTTGCTTGCGTGAAGGGCGACAACGCCCAGCCGCCATCCAGTGGCTCCGAAAAACTTGGAGAACGAGTAGACGAGGAGGGTGTTGCGCGGTAAGACGGCAAACAAGGAGACGAAGTCGTCGGCGAATGTCCCGTACACGTCATCAGTCACGATGATGAGATCTGGACGTTGGTTGTTGACCAATTCAGTAAGTTGGTCAAGAACTGCGTTCGAGAGCTTCGACGATGGCGGATTGCTGGGGTTGACGATGCAAAATACTTTGATGGCGGGATCAAGGAGTTTATCGATTTCGCTCTGCGGGAGCTGCCAGTCATCCGTTCTATCCATCCGGATGTCGACGACGTCGAGCGCGTACTCCGCCAAAACAGGAATCTCTAGATACGGCGAAAAGATGGGTGTTGCGAGAGCAATTTTCTCGCCGGGGTGGATGATTCCGTTGACCGAGAGACTGTGGAAGATGTACGCCATTGCCGCTGTTCCGCCCTCGGTGGCGAAGAGGGAGAAGTCGCCGTCAGGCTTAATGGGCCCAAACATTTCCTGCGTCAGATAAGCCTTGATTATCTCCTCCACATGTCGCAAAATTCGCGGTGGTGTCGGATAGGTACACCCGAGAAAAGCGCCAACCATCTCGAACAGAAACTCGTCGCGATCGAGGCCGAGTTGGTCTTTGACGTAGGAGAGCGCTGACCTCAGAAATGTTATTCCTTGGCTATCGTCCTGATGAGCGGCGAAGGCCTCGAAGCGCTGCACGATGCCATCCTGTTCCGGGAGCCCTCCAAAGCCGCTGTTGAGGTAGGAATATGACCTTTCGGATTCCCTCATGGAGAACTCGCCGAGAGTGAGAAATGCCCAGCGGGGAAGAGTGGCCAGAAAGTTTGGGTTTCCGCGTCCCGCGTTCAACATCAGTCTTTGGGAGTCGGAAGAGGCAACGGAAATGAGTTTGTCTTTTAGCTCAAACGGGCTGAGGTTGGCGAAGTTAGAGTAGTCCTGCGTGGACATCGATTTCCTTTTCTCAGAGTGTTTACACAACGGCATTAGTGGTCACTAGCGCCACGATTACAGGACCCCACAGGGTCAAGAACACATTGGCAACGGCGTACGTGATGGTGAAAGAAACTACGGGGGTTGCGTTCCCGGCCTTGTCCAAAAGCGCGGCGAACGCCGGGTTCGAACTCCGCCCTCCGGCAACACAGGCGAGAGCTTCAATCGGATTGCGGATTCGAAGCACGTAATACGAGAAGAAAAACGTCAGGATCGGAGGAATCAGGGTGACGGCCACTCCGAGGAGGAATAAAGTGATCCCGTGCTGCTGAATTGCCACGAGGGCTTGGGGCCCAGCGGTGATTCCTACGACTCCGACGAAGACGGCAAGCCCGAAGTCTCGCAGGAAGTTGGAGGCCCCGGTGGGAAGCGCGGCGTACCGTGGGTGCACGCTGCGCAGCCATCCGAACAAGAGTCCGGAGAGCAGGCATCCAACACCGCTTCCGAGCGATATTGGTACACCCCACAGCGTAAAGCTGATGAGCCCGAGCAGTAGACCGATCGTCATCCCAATGCCAAAGAAAATGAAGTCAGTTATGGCCGCCGCACCAATTTTGTAACCGAGCTTGGACTGTACCCGATCAAGATCAGCGGGCCGCCCGACGAAGTGAAGTTCATCGCCCCTGTTGAAATTAAGCTTGCCCAGCAGGGGCAGCTCGATGCCCATCCGCTTAGCCTTCGTCAGAAACACTCCGTGGCGAGTACCCACGTTGACATGCTCATGAATCTCGTTCAACGACCGAGCTGTCAGAGCTTTATTCGTCAAAATAATTTCACGGAACTCCTCGACCAAGGGGAATCCACTGGACGCCGGCACTTCATCGCCGAGAAGAGCCCCCGCCACAATCATTGCTTCGGGTGTGCCCGAAAGGACGACCACGTCATCAGGCTGGAGCACGGTCTCATCAGTTAAGTTAATCGCTGCACCGGAGCGGAGAATGGCCTCAACTGCGGCGTCGGAGAGAATCGCATCAATTTCGAGGGCAGTCTTTCCGCTGGAACCTCGCGTCTCATCCAGGCTGAAGAATCTCGTAACGACGGGGCGAACCGCGTTGAACTCCCCGGGCTCGAGTTCGGCGATACCGCCGGACATCGTGGCTGAAAGTTTGATGGCCTCTGCTCGAATGTTCCACCGCTTGAGCGCGGGAATAAACCACGTCACCAAGATGATTGGACCAAGGGATCCGAAGATATAGGTAACGGCGTACCCAACGGCCACGTTGGTCTGCATCGTCTTGGTTACCTCAGCCGATAGCCCCAAGTTCGCGATGGCATCACCTGCCGTGCCGAGGATAGCGGACTGGGTCAATCCGCCGCTGGCAAGACCTGCGGCAAGACCGCGATCGAGACCGAAGACCCAGGCGCCGATAAGTACGACAATCAACCCCACCACGGTCATCACGACAGCTGAGGCGAGTTGGTTCAGAGAGCGACGATTCAGTGCGTGGAAGAATTGTGGTCCGCCTTGAAATCCGACCGCATAAATAAAGAGAGCAAAGAAGATCGTTTTGATACCAGGGTCAATCGTCACGCCGACTTGACCAATGACCACGCCCACTATCAGCGTTCCGGCGATCCCACCGAGTACAAAACTGCCGATCCGGATCTTGCCAATGAGGTAGCCCAGCGCGATGGTGATGAATAGCGCAAGAAGTGGTTGGGCGGTGAAGAGATCGTTGAGAAAACTCATCAGGTTCTCTAAGCGATCTCTTGTCGAAGCTGTTCTTCGGCTCTTGTTGTCATGGTGGGGGCTCGTTCCTAGTTCGGTTCAGCTAGCGGTGGGTTTGGCTCGCCATGTCATTCCCCGAGCACAAGAAAGTCTTCGGTGGGCTCACAATCACTAGAGCTATCCGCAACTGGGCCGACAGAAGATACGTTCATCAGTGCGTCGCTATCAACGGCAGAACTGGATAGGACTGTGAACGTGTGGCCCATGGGATCCTTGGTCGAAATCAGAACGAAATCCGCTGCCAAGGTTTGGAGCAACTGGGTGAAAGTTAGCATACAACGTTTACCGGATCAACAGCGATGACTGAGTTTCGTCATTGGCGCTGATACGCGCCCGCGATCTGATGCACGCTGACTTCGCGGCCGCTCACCTGTTCAGACACATTCCTGATGGTGAGGTTGAGGTCTCTTGCGTATTTTCTGAGCAAAGCGAAAGCATCGTCCATGCTGAGCGAAAGCTCGTTCGCAATGACTCCTTTGGCTTGTTCGATCATAATTCGACTGTCTAGTGCGCGATGAAGCTGCTCCTCCATGAGTTGACCCTCTCGGATGACTCGCTCTTGAAGTATGCCAATGGTGGCAACATCAGCAAGGGCTTGGGCAACGGCAGCGTCGCGAGAACTGACCGCGCCGGGTCGCGCACCAAACAAGTTCATCGTCCCGATGATCTTGCCGCGCAATTTCATCGGGGTAGCAAGCACCGAACGAAAACCTTGGTCGAGAGCAGCAGCTCGAAATTCCGGCCATCGAACGGTCTCAGAGATCTCCATCACTGAAACAGCGGCGCCGGTTCGAAAGCAGTCGATGCATGGTCCGGCTGCGGCTGTGAGTTGCATGATTTCAACGAAACTCGCCGCCTCGCTCGTGGAGGTCATCAACTGCAGCTCTCCGCTGCCGTCTACGAGCATTAGGCCGCCGGCTTTCATTGCAAGGATTTCTGCGCACTCTTGGACAAGGGTGTGCAGCAGCTCGACCATGTCGTAGGTGTCGGTCAGAGTATCCGCAACCGAGACGAAGGCTGCGTTTATGCGTGCCTCGCGAGATGTTCCATCCATATGTTGCTCCTCATTAAGGGTTATCTGATATCTCGTCGAACCATAGTCCGTTCGACTACCTCGTGAGCGATGTCATCGATTGAGCGCTCGGTGGAGCATGCCTAGCCTGGTAGTCGCGAGAAGGCTGCGGTGGCAATGATTCCCAATTACGAAAGGATCAACCCGGTTGTTTGGTGAATTTCACTGCGCGCGGAGCTAGGCAGTGCAGGCCGATAACGCCAACGAACGCTTCCTCTAACCGCAATATCAGGGCACAAAAGGGGGCACGCGAGGTGAGAGAGTCCCAGCGAGGCCCCTTGCCAAGTTCAGGGTGAAGCGAATCTGTCCGGGAAGTCGTTTCCACCGAGAACCTTTCACGGCCCTTTTTCATCAGGGCTTACTCAGCTTGTTCGTCATGATGGGTACATGAGCGACGACGCATCGACCACACTCATCCCTGCCGGCACCAGATTCACCGCATCGGATATCACTTTCTATGCGGATCGTAACAACCGCACGCTTGACGAAGCTTTGGCCGCTGCCGATATGTTGGTGAGCTGCCCGCATTCGGGGGCAGCTATCCCGGAGGAGCTTTCAGATTTCCTTGCCCCTGAATTTACTCGCAGGCTGCAATTCGATTTCAGCGACGTCTCGACGAGCGCCATCGTGCGTCGTTGGGCCGAGATCGATTCCCGCATCATCTATGTGGAAAACCCGCATCCGCGCATGATCCGCGATCCCAATCGCGCCAAGCCGAGCAATCTCGCCGGCAGCCTCGCCACCGCACTGGAGCGGGTACGAGCAGCCGGCCCCTATCAACCCGTCGATCTCAGCGGTGTGGATGCCGTGCGACCGGTGACCTTCGCGTTCTATCCGCTGCTTCTTGTTCCGCAGGATGAGGCGCAGCTACGCCACCTCACCGATACCTTTGCGGCTGTTGCCGAACGAGGACTTGGCGTCTACGAACGCACCCGCGACGAACTCCGCGCACGTTTCGTAGCGATCAAACTTGAGCAAGCGCGCACCTCCGCCCGACCCCGTCACTTTACGGCGCTGTCCTTTCACGACACGATGAATCACACCGCGGCTAGGGACGGTGCCGTCTGCGTCGAGCGTGCGCCCAAGGACCGGTTGCCACCGATAGTGGCACTCTCCAACCGAGGTGACAACGAAGGCGACCTTCGCGGCGAGGAACCTGTGACGATGGCGCCGGCTGCTCTTCGGCGGCTGGCAGAGGCGCACCGCACAGCCTTTGGCGCACGATCTCCCAGCGATGTGGGGCTCAACGTCCCCTATCTCGGTAGTCAAGAGATCATTGATGCTGCGGCGCACTTCGAGCAGGTTCGCGAGGATGCAGAAACGGCTGGTCTTTCACTCAGTGCCGTGCAGGCGGAGTTTTTGCGCGAATACCTACTAGGCGAGAAGAACACAGCGATCGTGATGCGCCCAGGGACGGGCTGGGTTGTCCCCGACCCAGAACACGTCAACCGGGTTGCCCACGCCTGCAAAGCTGCGTGGGATTCTTACCGCGCCAGGTAGCACTCCACCGTCATCGGCGTCGACTATCCCCAGAGCACGCCGAACAGCGCTCCGGCAGCGATCGTCGTGCCCGCCAGGAGCAGCGACGGCACAAAGAAGGAGTGGTCATAAAGCTTGGTACCCAGCTTGGTGCTGCCTGTCGTATCGAAGTTGGCCGCAGCAATCTGAGACCCGTTGGTAGGAAGCACATAGATTCCGGCGAAGGCGCCCGCCCACATGCCAGAAAGTAGCCCGAGCGGGATCCCGGCAACCAGACCAATCGGCACGATCGTTCTCGTCGCGGTCGACTGACTCGTGGTGAGAACACAGACCACGAAGACTCCAAGCGCGAAGATCCACGGCGCGGCCTGTACGGCATTGCCCACCGTCGAGGCGATGTCCTCGGAATGGGCACCGAGGAAAGTATCTGTAAGCCAGGCCAAACCGAACAGGGCGATGGCCGAGACCATCCCGGCCCGAAATACAGTCGTCTTGGGGACGTCGGCGATCGTGGGACGCGAAACTAGCAGGATCACCGTGCCGGTGACGAACATGACGATCTCGATGATTGGCGTCATTCCGACGGGGTCGCCAGCGGCATCCAAGGGCCGAATAGCTTTGAAAAGACCAAAAACAACAATCGTCACGACGCCGAGAAGGAAAATGATCGCGGCATTTCTCCCCGACGTCGTCACAGCGGCTTGGACTGGGGCGGGCGCCAACTGGGTGCCACTCTTCGCCCGTTTTGCGCCACCAGACTGCGCCCCGTCCGGCGCCGGAATCGTTCCGGCGGCGATCTTCGCCTGGATTTCGGGGTCATCAGCAATGTCCTTGCCGAGGCGCTTCACGAAGAAGCTCGTCGCAACAATACCGACGACCGCAGCCGGGAAGGTGACCTTGACGATGTCGATGAGCTCGTAGTTAAAGGGCGAAACATCGGTGAGCGTAATCATCGCTGCCATGGCTGCCGAGACCGGGCTGCAAGCGAGTGCGATTCCTGTCGCGACAACGGAAAGCGAAAGCGGTCGAGAAGGACGGATGCCGTTGCGGTAGGAGAGGTCTTGGATGATGGGCAGCAGCGGGTAGAGGATGTTCGAGGTGCCTGCGCCGGCCGCAAACACGAAGGAGACAAGCGGGGCAACAAGAGTGATCTGTTTCGGATTTTTCTTGATAAGAGTGGCGGCGATTGACACCATCCAATCGATTCCTCCGGCAACCTGCATCACGGAGGATGCGAGCACGATCGCGAGAACGATGAGGAGGGCGTCGACGGGCGGCGAGCCAGGAGCTAGACGGAAACCAAAGACAAGAATGGCAACGCCTGCTCCGCCCCACAGGCCGAGACCCACCCCGCTTGATCTGGTGCCCATCACGATGCAGCCGAGCACTACAAGCAATTGCGTGACGAATAGTGCGATGTCCATGGAGCCCCAGCCTTAACACTGATCTGAGACGGTCAGTTGGTTCAGAGCATACGGGTGCGACGGCGATTGCGCCACCGATTCGATTGGTTGGCTCGCCCTGCCGGGTAGGCCGCGCGGTGCTTACTACCAGTGGCCCGAACAAACTCGCACCTTGTAGGGCCGAACCGGGGCGGTCGACAACGAGAATCTGCCGCCGACGGCCGTGGACGACACCTTCTTCGAAGCTCGGACCAGGTTTACGGCTTGCTATTTCGAGCGGGCTTCGGCGGCCGCCATTCCTGAGGAAGACCGAGAGTGAATCTGCTCCCATGCCAAACTTACTAAGGTCGGGCGGGCATGCCCCACAATAAAAATCACTCGAAGCCACGACGCAGGTTGATCTGCATGACTCGTCTTAAATAGCTTGATCAGTGAATGATTCGTTGCTCCCACCGGCTCAAGCCAACCAGCTCGACCGGTGGCACGATGATGATCGGGCGTCGCGGCACTCTCACCCGCGCCGGCGACAAGAAGTGGGGACTGTTTTGCACTCCGACGGCAGGTGCGGTGTTGTGTCTCTGCAGCAAATGGTTAGTGGTTCACCGAATTCTTCGCGACAGCTGCCATGTTCCCAAAGCCGTGAAGGTGACTAACACGCCGAACAAGACAGCGACGGCGACGCCAGCTGTAACCTCAACATTGCCCACATAGGCTGTGATGCCGTAGAACTTTTGGATCGCCTCGACCACCTGCGGCTCTCCACCGGTCATAGCATCCAGAGCGTTCGCGGTGAAGGGCCGGCGGATGACCATGGCGGAATGGGCAAACGGTAGGGAGTTCATAATGTTGACTATCCCAGTCGGCAACGCCCCAGCAGGAATGTAAGCACCGGCGAGGAATCCGATGACCGTGCCGACCACCGTGGACAGGGCCGAGAAGGCACCAGAACTTTTCAGGAAGGTCGCCACGAAGCTCGACAGCGCAGCAAAGGCAGCACTGGACAGTGCAATGTATCCAATCAATTCGGCAAACTGCACAACTGACATCACACCATTGCCCTGCGTCAGCAGGTACACCTGCCCGACCAGCAACACGACCAAAGTCATGATCATCGAGATGATGAAACTCGACATCATGTAGCCGAGAATCAACTGCCAACGACGGATAGGTGAGACCACGAAATCACTAAATCGACCAGTTGCCCGATCGTCAACGAATACGCCGAGGGACGCTAGAGCGGTGGTGAGGGTCGTAATCATGGTGATCCCGGCGAACACCCACGCGTTCACAAACCATCGAATATTGTCCGAGCTGGCGTCCAGTAGTCGCTCGGTAAGGTTGTCGACCTGCAGATTACCGAGGAACAGTGCGTAAAGCCCAATAAGGAGCAACGCGGAAAGCAACGAAAAAAACACTGCCGAGCGGTCCCGGAAGAAGATTCGTAGATTGCGGCCGGTAAGAAGCGCGATGGTTCTCATGCAACCTCACCTCCTGTAACTGCGAGAAAGACATCATTCATCGTGCCGTGGCGGAACTCGAAGTCATCGGTGTCTAACGCTGTTAGCAGCTCGAGAGCATGTGCTGACGACTGCAATGGGATCACGATGTCATGATCGTCGAAGGAGGGTTCGAGTCCCCGGCGCCGACACTCATCGAGGATGGCAACCGGACGCGAAGAGCGAACAGTAAGGACACTCGAGCTGTACTTCTGACGGAGGTCGGCTGGAGTGCCTTCGGCAACGATCTCGCCCTTATCAAGGATGCAAACGTTGTTGGCTCGTTCAGTTTCTTCCATGTAGTGCGTAGTGAGGAAGACGGTGGTGCCATGCGTGGCACGCAGTTGCTCGATCGCAGCCCAAATATGCTCACGCGATTGAGGATCCAATCCGGCGGTCGGCTCGTCCAAGAACACAATCGACGGATTGTGAATCAGCGCACGAGCGATGTCTGCCCGGCGCTTCTCTCCTCCCGATAGAAGACCGTATCTCCGGTCGAGGAACGAATGAAGCTTCACAAGCTCAGAGAGTCTTCCGATACGGATGATCGCCTCTTTGCGAGTCAGCCCGTAGAAACCTGCACGGACGATGAGATTTTCCTTCACCGTGAGCAATGGATCGAGCAGCGAAGTCTGGAACACCGCACCGATTGCAGCGCGAACAGCATGAGCATCTGTGGCGACGTCGTATCCGGCGACCCGGATCTCGCCGGAGGTCGGGGCCAGCGTCGTTGTTATACAGCCGATCGCGGTGCTTTTTCCGGCGCCATTCGACCCGATGAATGCAAACACCGTGCCAGGCTCAACATTGAATGACAAATCTTTGACCGCGACAAATTTACCGTAATTCTTGGACAGATGCTCGACCTCGATCGCCATACAACCCCCTCCGTGTACCTAACAAACCCTAGCCTGCGGCAGCCCCGCCGCGGCTTAGCGTTCGTATCGACTCGGCCCAGAAACAGCGCGAAGGAAACAGCACCAGCTTGGTGTAAGTGTGGGTACGGTGCAATGAAAGCTGACGCAGGCGTAAATAGAGAAGGGCTGAGCCGCAACCCCTCGATCAGAGGTCAATAGGTCGCCCCCATGCCTCGCACCAAGCCGCCGAAAAACGTTGGATCGGGAAGATCAGCAAGGTTCACATTCCAACTGAAACGCTGCCGAAATCCGGCCCAAGACTTTGTGAAGTGTGGGCAAAATGTGGGCAAAAGAAAAACAGGCCTGACCGCACTCCACGAGAAAGTGCTGGTCAGGCCTGTTTTAGCTGGTGCGCCCGGAGGGATTTGAACCCCCGGCCTATTGATCCGTAGTCGAAAACCATTCCCGCAAAACTATGCGGAAGTGCCCAAAACTGCTGCAAAACACTGATGACTGGGAGCGATCTTGCTGACACGAGTCAACCACGATGCACCCCAAGTGTGGGTGAAATGTGGGCACGCCTCGAGTTCAGATCACCCCACCCAGCACCTCTGGACGCACGCTCCAAGCGCGCGGTGACCGTGAGATTCTGTGCCTTATTGAAGCAGTTTTCCTCTCTTCCGCTAGAAGAGTGTCGGCTCCGACGCTGGGGCACTCTCGGATTTCATCAAGAGCTCAAAGAACTTGGAGTTGATAAAGATGCGCTCCCGCCCGGCCTTGACATCGACGAGTACCCCCTCCCGGACCAGCGCATTCAACCAGTTGGTCGCCGTGGGTCTAGAAACACGGCAGCGTAAAACCACATTCGCGATACGACAATAGGGCTGCTCGAAGAGGACAGCCAAGAGATCCGCATTGGCAGCGGAAGTGATCTCCCTTATGGTGCTGAGTGTCTCATCTTGCAAGACTTGAATTCGGTCAATTTTCGATACCGTGCTCAAAGCTGTGAGACGGATCCCTTCAAGAACGAAGAGTATCCATTCTTCCCAGTTGCCGTCTCTCGTCACCTCAAGCAGCAATCGGTAGTACTTATCTTTGTTTTCGATGATGTATCGGGAGAGATAAAGAATTGGCTGGTCGATTAGCCCGGCGCTCATCAGCATCAGCACGTTTAATATTCGACCGGTTCTGCCATTGCCGTCCTCGAAGGGATGAATGGCTTCGAATTGGTAATGGGCAATTGCCATGACCACCAATGGATCTAAGCCGCGTGACTCATGAAGAAAGCTCTCCCAATTGCCAAGCTTGTCGCGTATTACAGTTTCACCGGACGGTGGAGTGTAGATGGCAGCCCCTGTTGCCGGGTTACCGATGTAAGTTCCGGGCAGCCGTCGAACGCCCATCTCGCGGCCGTTGACAATCGTGCACACGTGGACCGCGGTCGTAGACGATAGCGGTCTCGACGCAATCAACCGAATCCCGGCGAAGAGGGCAGTTCGGTACTTGAGGGTCTCTTTCGTGGCGGGATTGGTTGCCGCCGATTCATCCTGAGCAAATCTGAAGATGTCGTCGGTGGTTGTAACGATGTTCTCGATCTCAGAACTCGCCTGCGCTTCTAGTAGAGGTATCGAGTTGATCAGCACGGTCGGGTTAGTCATCCGTCGCGCAGCTTGGTCCAGAGTAGCCAAAGCAGTCCGGGCTTCGACGGCTGCTTTTAGCACTCGCTTCGTTTCTATCTCAACGTTTGGTGGCAGCTCGGGAAGCTCGTTGAAGGGGTGTGCTGGTTGCCAGGTCATGTGTAAAGCGTAGCAACATGCGTGCACAACGTGTAAAAAAAGTGCCTAAATTTTTACACGTCAGGTCGATCTGTAAAAATTGCTTCTATAGATTCCGATAGACGTGAGCCAGAGTGATGAGGATGATTGCAGGCGACAACATCCCTCTGTTGGGGCTAGTCCCCCGCAGCAGGAAACTCTGAAAACCCCATCAAGAACGTGGCGCTTTCAGCTGGCGCGCCGGGGAATCTACGGCTTCTCTCCCGACCACAACGGGCGAACGTCAGCGACAGCAGAGAGCAGCGCCGCGCCATCGAGCACTAGCTTGCTTTCGGGGATATCGCGGGCCTTCCATTCCGCGACTAAGTCGATCGGGCCTGGCGGCGGGAGAGGCCACAGCCACAAACGCGAAGATCCTGAGAATCGACTCTCGCCTCCGCCGCCACCGCCGCCCTGATCCATGAGCGACCAGCCCTCGGGCTGGTCCCCGTAGTTTCGGTGCCCATCAAACCCGTCGACTGTGGTCACTACCGTTCCGTCGGCCAGGCCTAGACCGAAACGACGTTCCGAATTCTCATCACCAGCACCTCTGGAGAAATGCCCCATCCCCGTCGCGAGTTGCCATTCCACGGCGCTCTCCTCGCGCCGGCGAAGCTCCCAATTGATCTTGATCGCGATCCCGACCGAGTAGACGTCGACGTGCGAGACCGCCAAGGAAGTCGATTCGGTGCGCGCCATGAACTCGCGCAGGAGCACGCGCGCCGGGTATTCGTCCTCCGGGGGCTGGAACCATGGCGGGGTCTGCTGATGCTCTGGCTCTGGCTGGGGCGCTTTCTCGGGGAAAAATGATGGGTTCATAAACATGAGATCCTCTCCGAAAGTAGGCTGCGGGACCACGCTAACACTGCGGCACTGGCTGTAGTGAGGAATAGCAGAAGTGCGTTTCCGCGGGCTCGAGCACGCGGTGTGGACAACCCTGTCGCGGCAGCATCCCGCTATTTTGGCCCGTTCACGGCTCGCGAGCGAAAGTGGTTCCGCGGGCTCAGTTCGTCGTCTCGATCCGCTCAAGCTCGTCGAAGTGCTCGACGACCGGGAACGGTTCGTAGAACTCGTGTAGCAGCGCTCGCCACTGTTGATACTCGGGCGAACCGCGAAACCCGATCTCGTGGTCGTCGACGGTGTCCCACCGCACGAGCAGCAGATAAGTCTGCGGATGCTCGACTCCGCGTGAGAGCGTCAGCCCACGGAATCCCGGCATCGCCGCAATGATGCCCTTCGCCTGGGCGAAAGCCGCTTCGAACTCCGCCTCACGGCCGGGCTTGACCGGAAGAAGTGCGTGCTCGACGACGCGACCCTGCTGAGTGGATGCCATGGCGTCACTCTAACGAATTCGATGGTGTGGGTGGCTGCCGCCGTTAGCGACGAAAGTCCATTCCGTAAGGATCTTGTTAGTTTCGCGTGTTTATCCGTATGCGTTCCGTGAGGAAGCATCGCAACACACATTCCGTGGTGTTGTGTGAATTTGTGGCCCGGGAATACCTCCGAGCGCCGTGCCTCCCGATCGGGAACCACGCCACTGCCTCCCTGAGGAGTTTTCGTGCTTGACCTTGTGTACGTTCTCGGCGTTATCGCCGTTTTCGTAATCGTCGGCCTCACCGCCAAAGGAGTGGAACGACTGTGATCTTCCTCTCTCTCATCGCTGCCGTACTCGGCATCGCTGCCATCGCGTATCTCGTGTATGCCCTCGTGAAGCCGGAGCGTTTCTGACATGGAGATTCTTTTCGCCATACTTCAGTTCGCAACACTCGCGCTGATCTTGGCAGCCCTGTACCGGCCGCTTGGCGACTATATGGCTCGCATCTACACCTCCGGCAAAGACCTACAGGCGGAGCGCGGTCTCTACAAGTTAATCGGGGTGGATTCTTCCAAGGAACAAACCTGGCAGGCATACCTCCGAGGCGTGCTCGCGTTCTCTGTTGTCAGTGTCCTCGTCGTGTATCTACTTCAGCGCACGCAAGCCCTCTTGCCGTATTCACTCGGATTTCCTGCTGTACCACAAGGGCTTTCCTTCAACACAGCGGCATCCTTTGTCACCAACACAAACTGGCAGTCTTATTCGCCGGACACGACGTTGGGCTACGTCGTACAGATGTCGGGACTTGCGGTGCAAAATTTCCTCTCCGCAGCATTGGGCATTGCGATTGCGATCGCCCTAGTGCGCGGTTTCGCCCGCAGCCGCTCCGGGACGATCGGCAACTTCTGGGTCGACATAACGCGCGGAACTTTTCGCCTACTGCTGCCGATCTCGGTCGTCGGGGCGATCATTCTGATAGCCGGCGGCGTAATCCAGAATTTCAACGGTTTCACGGAGATCACCACGTTGGGCGGAGGCTCGCAGAATATCCCCGGAGGCCCCACCGCGTCGCAAGAGGTAATCAAACTGCTCGGCACCAATGGCGGCGGATTCTTCAACGCCAATTCCTCGCACCCGTTCGAAAACCCCACCGCCTGGACAAGCTTGTTCCAGAGCGTTCTCATGCTCATGATTCCATTCTCTCTGCCACGAACGTTCGGACGGATGATCGGAAGCAACAAGCAGGGTTACGCGATCCTGAGCGTGATGGGCATCTTCTACATCGTCTCGTTCACCGCCCTAACTTGGCTCGAGCGAGCAGGAATGGGCACTGCCCCTCAACTGGCTGGCGCTGCTCTGGAAGGTAAGGAACAGCGGTTCGGCATTTTTGGCTCCACCTTGTTCGGCACCACGAGCACGCTCACATCTACGGGCGCCGTGAACTCGATGCATGACTCATATACGGCATTCGGCGGAATGATTCCGATGCTCAATATGATGCTGGGCGAAGTTGCTCCCGGCGGAGTCGGCTCCGGTCTTTACGGGCTACTAATCCTCGCAGTGATCACGGTGTTCATCGCTGGCTTGTTGGTCGGCCGCACACCTGAGTACTTGGGGAAGAAGATCGGCCCCAAGGAGATAAAACTCGCGAGCCTTTACATCCTCATCATGCCCACGCTCGTCTTAACCGGAACCGCATTAAGCTTCGCGATTCCTGGCATTCGAGAAGACGTGATGACTACCTCAATCTGGAACCAAGGAAACCACGGTCTGTCTGAGGTGCTCTACGCCTTCACCTCCGCGTCGAACAACAATGGGTCTGCGTTCGCCGGGTTGACCGCGAACACCCCGTGGTTAAACACAGCGCTCGGCGTCGCAATGCTCCTAGGAAGGTTCCTGCCGATCGTGTTTGTATTGGCGCTCGCCGGGTCTCTTGCCGCCCAGGACAAGATACCGGTCACCGTCGGGACGCTCCCCACTCATCGACCGCAGTTCGTCGGTCTCCTCATCGGTGTGACGGTCATCGTGACCGCTCTCACCTTCTTTCCTGCCCTCACGCTGGGCCCCCTCGCAGAAGGACTCTGATAACTATGTCCACCACTATCACCAAGACCTCCCCGTTACCCACACCCGCGGAGGGTGCAAAGAACAGTCACCCAACGAAGCGAGGCTCGGCGTTCAACTTCGCTGCTCTCGTCGCCGCTGTCCCAGGCGCTTTCACCAAGCTCGATCCTCGACAAATGTGGCGGAACCCCGTCATGTTCATCGTGGAAGTCGGAGCCGTGTTCACCACGGTAGTCGCGTTCGCAGAGCCGTTCCTTGGAGGCCCAGTGCTCTCGGGCGGCTCTGCCATCCCCTCGACCTTCTCCGCCGGAATCGCCCTCTGGCTGTGGCTGACCGTGCTATTTGCCAACCTTGCCGAATCTGTGGCAGAAGGTCGCGGAAAAGCTCAGGCAGAAAGTCTCCGCTCAACCCGCACCAGCACTAGCGCGTTCCGGGTTGGCGCCTACGACGCAATGGGAGACCCCGATGCCACGAAAGGCGAGCTGGAGGAGCTTTCTTCTGCGGATCTCAGTCTCGGGGATGTCGTCGTCATCACCGCCGGGCAGCTCGTACCCGGAGACGGCGACATCATCTGGGGTATCGCTTCCATAGATGAGTCTGCAATCACCGGAGAATCAGCACCCGTTGTGCGCGAATCTGGAGGCGACCGCAGTGCCGTGACAGGTGGCACCCGTGTTCTTTCCGACCGCATCGTCGTTCGGATCACCTCTAAGCCGGGTGAGACCTTCGTCGATCGAATGATCAACTTGGTCGAGGGAGCATCCCGCCAGAAAACCCCGAACGAGATCGCTCTCAACGTGCTTCTCGCGAGCCTCTCCATCGTGTTCGTTGTGGTCACGCTCACGATCAATCCGATTGCCTCCGCCGTCGGCACTCAGGTCTCACTGCCCGTCCTCATCGCGTTGCTTGTCTGCCTAATCCCCACCACGATCGGCGCGCTGCTTTCTGCCATCGGTATCGCCGGCATGGACCGACTAGTGCAACACAATGTGTTGGCGATGTCTGGGCGGGCAGTCGAGGCCGCTGGTGATGTGACTACCCTGTTGCTGGATAAGACCGGAACCATCACCTACGGCAACCGCCAAGCAAGCGAGTTCGTTCCGCTCAATGGTGTTGATGTGCGCGAGCTCATGCAGGTTTCCGCAGAAGCATCGCTCGCAGATCCGACCCCCGAGGGCAAGTCGATTGTCGATCTCGCGACGGCACGGGACGTGCACGTGGGGGACACATCCGCTGGCGACGTCGTGCCGTTCACCGCACAAACGCGCATGAGCGGGCTCGATCGACGTGACGGCACGCAACTACGAAAGGGTGCCGGCTCCGCGGTAATCGCCTGGATTGAGGAGGACACGAATCTCGCTGCCTCAGTCATTGCGAATCTTCAGCATCACGTGGAGCGCATATCGCAGAGTGGAGGAACGCCGCTCGTGGTTGCCCTGAAAGCTCCCGGTCACACGGCACGCATTCTCGGAGTAGTCCACCTCAAAGACATCGTCAAAGACGGCTTGAGGGAACGATTCGCCGAAATGCGGGCCATGGGTATCCGAACGGTGATGATCACCGGCGACAACCCGTTGACCGCCAAAGCTATCGCCGCTGAGGCTGGAGTGGATGACTTCCTCGCGGAGGCCACCCCCGAGGACAAGCTCGCGCTCATCCGCCGTGAGCAGGCGGGCGGAAACCTTGTCGCCATGACCGGTGACGGCACCAACGATGCGCCAGCGCTTGCCCAGGCGGATGTCGGCGTGGCCATGAACACAGGAACCTCTGCGGCAAAAGAGGCCGGCAACATGGTGGATCTCGATTCAGACCCCACCAAGCTCATCGACATCGTTCGGATAGGCAAGCAGTTGCTGATCACACGAGGTGCGCTGACGACGTTTTCGATCGCCAACGACATCGCCAAATATTTCGCGATCATCCCGGCCATGTTCGCCGGAGTGTTCCCGGGGTTGGCTGTGCTGAACATCATGGGGCTACACTCCGCGGCCTCCGCAGTGATGTCGGCGATCATTTTTAACGCAATTGTGATTGTGGTTTTGATCCCCCTCGCTCTGCGTGGCGTCAAATACCGCCCCCTCAGCGCATCCCGAATCCTTAGCCGCAATCTCTGGCTCTATGGCGTCGGCGGTGTGTTGGCGCCCTTCGTCGGCATTAAAATCATCGACCTTATCGTTACTTTGATTCCCGGATTCTAACGACACTACGTCTCAAGAAAGTAGAAAACTATGTCTTCCTCCCGAACAGGCCTCCGGCAATTATGGGTGGCGGTTCGCGCACTGATCGTTCTCACCGTCGTGCTCGGAATCGTCTATCCCCTAGCTATGACCGGCATCGGCCAACTCGTGATGCCCCGTCAAGCCAATGGCAGCATCCTGACCGTCGACGGCACTCCAGTGGGCTCAGCGCTTATCGGCCAATCGTTCATCGACGCTGACGGCGAGCCACTGTCCCAGTACTTTCAACCTCGGCCATCAGCGGCAGGCGACGGATACGACGCGGCTGCGTCAAGCGGTTCAAATTGGGGCCCAGAAAACCCCGATCTGATCGCTGCGATCAAAGAACGCCGGTCTCAGATTTTCGCGTCCGACGCCGTAACTGGGATGGATATCCCCGCCGACGCACTCACTGCCTCGAGCTCCGGCTTAGACCCACACATCAGCCCTGCCTACGCCTTGCTGCAGGTTGCCCCTGTAGCCGCGGAACGAAACATCCCGGAGTCGGAAGTGGAAAAACTCGTGCAGAGTAAGATCCAGAACAGAGATCTTGGATATCTGGGAGAACCCACCGTCAACGTTCTCCAGCTCAACATCATGCTCGACGCGCTCGGAGGTTAGTCGTAATGAAACGGGGGCGACTCCGGGTACTCCTTGGAGCCGCTCCCGGCGTTGGAAAAACTTACACAATGCTCGAAGAGGGCAAGCGCCTCTTCGATGAGGGCAAAGATGTTGTGGTGGCCGTTGTAGAAACGCACGGTCGAGCCGGCACCGCCGCGATGGTGCACGGGCTCGAGATTGTGCCTCGCGAGGTCGTCGCTCATCGCGGCGTGGACCTCAACGAAATGGATCTCAACGCCGTTATCGAACGCAACCCCGAGATCGCCTTGGTAGATGAGCTTGCCCACACCAATGCCCCGGGTGCCGTTCACGAGAAGCGGTGGCAAGATGTGGAAGCTCTGCTGGATGCGGGAATCGACGTCATGTCGACTGTGAACATCCAGCACATCGAATCCCTCAATGATGTGGTGAAACAGATCACTGGCGCTCCACAGCGTGAGTCGATCCCGGACGCCGTGCTGCGTTCCGCCGACCAGATCGAAGTTATTGATCTCGCACCGCAGGCACTTCGTGATCGCCTGACGGCCGGACGGGTATACCCCGCGGAGCGCATCGACGCCGCACTTTCTAACTACTTTCGCCTCGGCAATTTAACCGCGCTTCGCGAACTCGCGCTGCTGTGGCTGGCCGACGAAGTCGACAGTGAGCTCAAGAGCTACCGTGCGGAGAAGGGAATCGACAGCAAGTGGGAAGCGCGGGAGAGGGTCGTCGTTGCGCTCACCGGTGGCCACGAGGGAGACACTCTTCTCCGGCGTGGAGCACGAATTGCCGCCCGCTCTTCCGGCGGAGAGCTTCTCGCGGTGCACGTCGCACGCCAAGACGGTTTGCGCGGCACAGATCCACACGCCATCGCCCGACAACGTGCACTTGTCGAAAAACTCGGGGGCACTCTCAATGAGATTATTGGGGATGACGTCCCCCGCGCTCTGGTCGATTTCGCGAAAAGCGTCAACGCGACGCAACTAGTCATCGGCGTCAGTCGCAGAAGCCGCCTCCAGGCTGCTCTCAGTGGTCCGGGTATTGGGGCAACGGTAATCCGCGAGTCGGGCGACATCGATGTGCATATTGTCACGCACTCTGCCGCGGGAGGGCGCCTCGCGCTTCCTCGCCTCACCGGTTCGCTCACGATGGCGCGTCGAATCACTGGACTGCTATTCGCAGTAGTGGGCGGGCCGCTTCTTACTTGGTTGTTAGCGACCCTCCGAAGCTCGGATTCCCTCATAAGCGACGTACTTTCCTACCAATTTCTGGTGGTTGTCGTTGCACTCATCGGCGGCATATGGCCCGCGCTCTTCGCCGCCGTGCTCTCGGGGATCACACTCGATTTCTTCTTCGTGGAACCTCTCCACACAATCACTGTTGATAAGCCGCTTCACATGCTGGCGCTCGTGCTGTACGTGGTGAACGCAATTCTCGTCAGCTACGTGGTTGATCAAGCCGCCCGGCGTTTTCGCTTTGCGCAGCGGGCATCCGCAGAATCGGAGCTTCTTCTCTCCATCGCTGGCAATGTCCTGCGAGGCGAGAGTGCGCTGGACGCTTTCGTGAATCGCACCCGGGAGGCGTTCAACCTCAGCTGTGTTCGCCTCGTTGTCGGTGACACCGTGATCAATTTCGCTGGTGAAGCTGCTCGCGGCGATCAACAGACGACAGTTCCGGTGGGAGACCGCGCATTTCTTAATCTCTTCGGTAGAAATTTGGCCGCATCTGAGCGCCGCCTCGTCGTCGTCATCGCAGCTCAAATCGACGCGATGCTTGAGCATTCATCTTTGTCCGAGACAGCGAACGAAGTCGGCTCTCTCGCCGAAAGCGACAGAGTGAGAAGCGCTCTCCTCTCAGCGGTCGGCCATGACCTTCGTCGACCACTAGCCGCTGCCACCGCAGCAGTAACTGGTCTGCGAGCGACCGACATCTCAATTTCAGAGCCTGACCGCCAGGAGTTGCTTGCCACAGCAGACGAAAGTTTGGGGACCCTCTCCACTCTCGTCACGAACCTCCTGGATGTCAGCCGACTCCAAGCGGGTGTGCTCGCGATCTCGCTGCAGCCAACGGAGACCGAGGATGTCATTATTCCGTCCCTCGACGAGTTAGGGCTCGGCCCCGACGACGTTGAGCTCGATATTGCGAAAGACTTACCGCCTGTTCTCGCGGATGCCGGACTTCTTCAACGGGTCATCGTGAACCTTCTCGCCAATGCCACAGAATTTGCCTCTGAGGGCTCACAAGTGAGATTGGCGACCAGTACGTTTAACGAGATGGTGCAGATCCGCGTCATAGATCACGGTTCCGGTATCGCTCCCGAACGCCGAGAAGAGGTGTTTGCCCCGTTCCAGCGATTGGGCGACAACGACAACACGACAGGCCTCGGCTTGGGCCTCGCTCTTTCTAAGGGTTTCACAGAAGGCATGGGCGGCACTATTGAAGCCGAAGACACTCCAGGAGGCGGGCTGACGATGGTGGTCGAGCTTCCTGTATACCGTCCAGGCATGGCGGAATCCTCATGAAGATCCTTATCGCCGACGACGACCCGCAGATCCTTCGCGCACTGCGAATAACACTTTCAGCGCGGGGTTATGAAGTCATCACGGCTGGAAATGGAATCGACGCCGTTAACGCCGCCATTCAACACCACCTCGACATTTTCATGATCGATCTTGGGATGCCACAGCTGGACGGCATCCAAGTGATCGAGGCACTCCGCGGATGGACTCAGGCACCGATCCTCGTCGTCTCTGGGCGTAGTGGGGCAGCCGACAAAGTCGAGGCTCTCGATGCGGGAGCTGATGACTACGTGATGAAACCATTTTCAATCGACGAGCTTCTCGCCCGTATCCGTGCACTCACGCGACGCGTTCCTCGCCCGGATCACACACTCGTGACACACATCGGGGACAAGGTCATCGATCTCGCGGCAAAAAGCGTCACCAGCCCGACCGCAGCATCGTCAGAACGCATCCGACTGACTCCGACAGAGTGGCAGGTTCTCGAAATCCTGGTACGCAATGCAGGCAAGCTCGTCACTCGGCAAAGCCTGCTCACCGAGATTTGGGGGTCTGAGCACATCACCGACACTGGTTATCTCAGGCTCTACATTTCGCAATTGCGCAAGAAACTTGAACCCGATCCAAGCAACCCTAGATACCTGTTGACTGAGTCCGGAATGGGATACAGATTCCAGCCTGACGAAACCCAATTGTTGAAATAGTCCGGTGGGAGCCTCGCGAAAGGAGTTCTGATCTTCGCCGATGCCATCGAGGGCGGCTGAACGCGCAGCCCCTCGATAAGAGGTCAATAGGTCAACTACGCATCGCCTGCTTCAATCCAGGAGAACGCTGGCTTCTGAGCGGGGCCAGTTCGACCGCAACCCGACCCAAAACTTTCTGAAGTGTGGGCAAAGTGTGGGCAAAAGAAAAACAGGCCTGACGGCACTCCACGAGGAAGTGCTGATCAGGACTGTTTTATTTGGTGCGCCCGGAGGGATTTGAACCCCCGGCCTATTGATCCGTAGTCAATTGCTCTATCCGCTGAGCTACGGGCGCATCTCGATGACTTTCGCCAACCAGAAAACTATACCAGCGGTTTCGGCCTCCCCATGACACTTTTGCCAGATGGACGCCGCGAGCGCCTATTTTCTGACGCGAAGGTGCGCCACACCGCCATCCACTTCGAGCGCGGTGCCCGTCGTTGAGCCGGAGAGCGGGCTTGCCAAGTATGCGACGGCGCCGGCAACTTCTTCGGGGGTGACCATGCGTCCGGTGGCTTGGCGGGCATCCAGAGCAGCACGCTCCTTGACCGGATCGTCGAAGCTCTGCAGCATCCGCTCGACGAACGGGGTGGAGACTGTTCCGGGGCTGACCGCGTTGACGCGCACACCATCCGCCACATGATCGGTTGCCATCGCGTAGGTCAGGGCGAGCACCGCACCCTTGGAAGCGCCGTAGAGCGCGCGCTGCGGGAGACCGTTGAGGGCGGCGATGGAGCAGAGGTTCACGATCGCGGCATGTTCAGACTTGCGAAGCCAGGGCATGGCCGCTGCCGACACCCGCGCCATGCCGATGACGTTGATGTTGAGAACGCGCGCCCACTCGGCGTCGTCGTTCTCTTCGACGGTTCCGACCGCGCTGATGCCGGCGTTGTTCACGACAATGTCGATGCCGCCCAACTTCTCGGCGGCCGCAGCAACGGCGGCGTCGACGGAGGCCCGATCTGACACATCAGCGGTGAAGCCGTGGAGGCGAGCGTCCAACCCCTCAGTGTTGAGGTCGAGCACGGCAACCGTGGCACCACGCTCTGCTAGCGCGAGGGCCGAAGCGAGGCCGATACCGGACGCTCCTCCCGTCACGACAGCGACGAGGCCGTCGAACTCGGCACTCATGCCTGCACCAAGGTCTGGCGCGCGCGACCGAGGCCGTCGATCTCGAGTTCAACGACGTCGCCAGCACGCAGGTAAGGCTGACCCTCGATGCCCATGGCGACACCGGCGGGAGTGCCCGTGTTGATGACGTCGCCGGGCTGCAGCACCATGAACTGGCTCAGGTACCAAATGATGTGGTTTACGCCGAAGGCCATGTTCGCGGTAGTGCCATTCTGGCGTTCGACACCGTTCACCCACAGGCGCAAGCCCAAGGTTTGAGGGTCGGCCACCTCGTCGGCGGTGACCAGCTCAGGCCCGAACGGATTGAAAGTCTCGCAGCTCTTTCCTTTGTCCCAGGTTCCGCCACGTTCAAGTTGGAAGGCGCGCTCGGAAACGTCGTGCGACACGGCGTAACCGGCAATGACGGCGGCAGCGTCATCCGGGGACTCAAGGTAGCGAGCAGTAGCGCCGATCACGACGCCGAGCTCGACCTCCCAGTCGGTCTTCTCGCTCGTGCGCGGGATGAATACGTCATCGAAGGGGCCGACCATCGTGCTCGGGTCCTTCATGAAGATGACGGGTTCGTCGGGCAGCGTCGCGCCAGTTTCTTCGGCGTGGTCGCTGTAGTTGAGGCCGACGCACACGATTTTGCCGGGGCGAGCGATGGGCGCGCCCACCCGCACACCCTCGGTTTCGACAGCCGACAGGGTGCCCGCGTCGAGCGCGGCACGTGCAGCGGCGACGCCACCGCTGGCGAAGAAGGCTCCGTTGATGTCGGCGGTGATCGATGTCAGATTGAAGGCGCCACCTTCATCGAGCACAACGGGGATTTCTGAGCCAACCGGCCCGAGTCGCGCGAATCTCACTGAGTGTTCTCCTTCGTTGCCAGCGCGATACCTTCACGCTCTTGTGATTCATAACCGGCCTCGACAACCGCCATGGTGTGCATGACATCGTCGACCGAGGTCGGAAGTTCAGACACTGAGCCCTCGAGAAAACGCTGCAGCGCGCTCATCGAACCGATGAAGGCATCCGGGAACCAGCTGCCCTCAAACGGCACCGCCTGCCAGCCCAGCTCAGGCTTATCGGTGTACGCGATGGCGAGAGCGTCGGGACCGCCGCGCGGGTAGTCGAGCATGAGGCCCAGCTGCGCGCGAATGGCGCCCTTGGTGCCCTCCCATTTGACGAAGGCTTCTTCGAACTCGCCCCCGAATCCGTGGTCGTGGTTGGTGCTGATCGTGACCCGCAGTGGGCGGTCGCGATACCGCATAATGATCGTCGAGCGCGTGTTCGAGACTTGAGGCTTGGCCGGATGCCGCACCGTCGCCGCGCTCACACTGTCGGGGTCGCCCAGGAACGAGCGCACCAGATCCAGATAGTGCACGCTGTGCATGTTGAGTTCGAGACGCTCGATGCCCAGCACGTGAGGGAAGATCTCCCACGGCGTCTCGGTGGCGATACGGATCTCCAGGTCATAAAGCTCGCCGATCGCCCCCTCGGCGATGAGCGTGCGAGCGGCCGCAATGTACGGCGCAAACCGCAGTTGCGTGTTGACGGCAGCAACAAGATTCTTGCGGTGACAGATCTCGAGCAGCACGCGCGCTTCGGCCAGGTTCTGCCCAAACGGCTTCTGGATGAGCACAGCCGCGCCATCGGGCAGCTGGTCGAGCACCGCTGCATACTGCTCGGGCATGAGCGCGAGATCGTAGACGGCGTCTTTCGGAGCCGCGGCTACGGCATCCGACAGCGAGGTGAAGACATTCGGGATGCCGAACTCGTCGGCGAGAACCTGAGCCTTGGCCGCCGTGCGGTTCACGATCCCCCACACCTTGAAACCCGCTTTGCGGTAGGCCGGAAGGTGCGCGTCTTTCACAATTCCGCCGGCGCCAATCATGACGATCGGGCGCGGATGCTCGGGGAGCGCGAGAGTGTACGCCTCGGCTGGCTCACGTTCAGGAAACTGCGACACGGGGTGCTCCGGCTCTCATAGACGGTAAAACTCGTGATCAAACGATATACCAAACGCCCGGGGGCGGCAATGCGCTAGACGATGCCCACACCCCACAACGACAAATGCGGCCCACCCGCGAGGGTGAGCCGCATCTAAGTCATGTCAGCGAATAGCGCCGGCGAGTGGCCTTAGATAGCACCCCGCGGGCCCTGGATCAGATCATCGTGATGAATCTGGGCAACGTTGGGGTGCGCCCGCATTCGGTAGCGGAGCGCATTGTCTCCGTAGGTTTCGAGGATCGGGCTATTCGTGGGGTCGAGCGAGAGTCCGCGTGCTTGAGCGGCGAGCTCGGGCGGCAACTGCAACTGCGGCATCACGGTGTCGAGAGCCGGGTTGAAGAAGAACGGAATCGAAATGCGGTCGTCGCCGATGAGTGGCGAGATCACGCGGTGCAGCGTCGCCTTGAGGTACCCCTCGGTCGCGAGCTCAAGCATCTCACCAATGTTCACGACGAACGCACCCGGCTTGGGTGGAACATCCACCCACTCGCCTTGGAAGTCGACCTGCAGACCGCCCTTGCCGGGCTCCACCATGAGCAGTGTGAGAACGCCGCCATCGCGGTGAGCTCCTACGCCCTGCTTGGGCTCGGGGTTGGACTCACCGGGATACCGCACGATCTTGAGCTGCGGGAACGGCTTGTCAGCGAAGGCGTGGTCGAACACATCCTCCGGGGCGCCAAGAGCCTGGGCCCACGCGCGCAGCAGGCGCAGCGAGACGGCGCTGAGTTTGTCGTTCCATTCGTTGACCAACTCGCGAAGCTGAGGCACGGCATCCGGCCACTGGTTCGGACCTTCAAGACGCCAGTAGTCAGCGAGCCCCGCAGCGTTGTCGATGACGTCGCGCTCGGGGCCAACGTCGATCTGTTCGCGCCAGTCGGTCTTGCCCTCGGTCAGCTCGCCGCCCACGCGGGTGTACCCACGAAACTGCGGGCTGTTGACGTTCTCGACCGCAAGCTTCTGTTCGGCCGACAAAGCGAAGAACTCACGGGATGCCGCGAGCAGATCATCCATCAACGATTCTTCGACGCCGTGGCCGACAAGGTAGAAGAACCCCACATCGTGGGTCGCACACAGCAAATCATCCCGGAATTTGGCGGCCGATTCGGGGCCGCCGTCAAGTAGCGAGAGGTCAATGACGGGGAGTGCGGATTCGTTCATGCCACGATATTTACACGCGAAGTCTGAGAACTTTCCATTGTTACGCTCACAGCGTGACGCGGCCAGGAAACCCGGTTACAGTTCGAGAAATTATGCCCCGACTGCGGCGCGTTCGGGAATAATTTGCGGGTGAGTTTGCGCCATATGCTCGATCACGCGCACCACCTGGCTCGTGTAGCCGAACTCGTTGTCGTACCAGACGTACAGCACCAGATGCTTGCCCGAACTGATCGTGGCGAGCCCATCAACGATGCCCGCGCGATGCGAACCGATGAAGTCGCTCGACACAACCTCGGGCGAATCAATGAAGTCGATCTGCTGCTGAAGCGTCGAGTCCAGCGAGAGCCCGCGGAGGTAGCGGTTCACTTCTTCCCGCGTCGTCTCGGTCGCGAGGTTGAGGTTGAGAATCGCCATCGACACGTTGGGGGTCGGAACCCGGATGGCGCTGCCGGTAAGCAATCCAGCAAGCTCTGGAACAGCCTTTGCGACTGCCTTCGCGGCACCCGTCTCGGTGATGACCATGTTCATCGGAGCCGAGCGTCCGCGGCGGTCACCCGAGTGAAAGTTATCGGTGAGGTTCTGATCGTTCGTGTACGAGTGCACGGTTTCCACGTGCCCGTGCTCGATGCCGTAAAGATCGCTGATGGCTTTGAGCACCGGCGAGATCGCGTTCGTCGTGCACGACGCTGCCGAGAGAATCGTGTCGCTATCCGCGATCGTGTCGTGGTTCAGACCGTAGACGATGTTCTTGATGTCGCCCTTGCCGGGGGCCGTGAGCAGAACACGCTTCACCCCCTTCGCGGTGAGGTGCTGAGAGAGGCCTTCTTGATCACGCCAGCGGCCAGTGTTGTCGACCACGATGGCATCCGAAATTCCGCACTCGGTGTAGTCGACCGTGGCGGGGTCGTTCGAGTAGATGACCTGGATGAGAGTGCCGTTGGCCAGAATCGTGTTGGCTTCAGTGTCAACCGAAATAGTGCCCTCGAACGGACCGTGGATGCTGTCGCGACGCAGCAAGCTGGCGCGCTTGATGAGGTCGTTGTCTGAACCGCGGCGCACGACGATCGCGCGCAGGCGTAGCCCGTCGCCGTTGCCGGCGTGCGCGATGAGGATGCGGGCCAGCAGTCGACCGATGCGTCCGAAACCGTAAAGCACGACATCCGCTCCCGCCGGCTTCGCTTCGGCGCCGTTCTTAAGCACCGGCGCAAGCTCGGTCGCCAAGAACTCGCCGAGGTTGCCACCGACCTCGCGGAACCGATTCACGAGCTTGGCGAGGTCGATGGATGCAGAGTTGAGTGCCATCCCTGACAGCGCCACCATGATCGGCATCGTCTCCTCGATCGGCAGCTCGGCTTCGTTCAATTGACGGGCGAAACGGTGAGCTTTGAGCACCTCGACCGGCGACTGGTTGATGAGGCGGCGGCCGTGAATAGAGGTCACGACGCCGTGGTTGCGATACAGCCCACCGATGAGGGGAATCATGGCCTCGGCCAGTTCTTGGCGGGCATTCCATCGATCAAATTCGTCGCTGTGTTCGCGCTGCATCAGGTTCCTTCCGACTGCACTGTCTCGGGGCGAATGGGCGCGTTTGTGGCGCGCGGCCCCGCCTCCATTGTTTCAGAGAGTGGGCAGCCGGACGCGAGTGGATGCCTGCAATTCAGGCAACTGTTGAGCCAGCGCCAAAGGGGGCGGTTTTTAACTGTCACTCGCCGCCGGGAGCGAGCGCTCTGGCGGCGGCCCAGAAGGCAATAGTACGATAATAGGACTTACTAGTTGGAGGGGCGCCATGAAGATCGCACGCATCGAAACATTCCTCGTGCCGCCGCGCTGGCTCTTTGTGCGCATCGAGACCGACAATGGCATCGTCGGCTGGGGCGAACCCGTCGTCGAAGGCCAGGCCGACATCGTACGCGCCGCCGTCGAGCAGCACGCCGAATACCTGATCGGCCTCGACGCCACTCGCATCGAAGACCACTGGCAAGTGCTCACCCGCGGCGGTTTTTACCGCGGCGGCCCCGTCGCTTCCAGCGCTATCGCCGGCATCGATCAAGCCCTGTGGGACATCGCGGGCAAAGCCCATGGCGTTCCGGTTCATGACCTTCTCGGCGGTGCCGTTCGCGACCGCATCCGCATGTACGGCTGGGTCGGTGGCGACGAGCCCTCCGAACTGCGCGACAACATCGCCCAACAAGTTGAATCGGGCCTCACCGCTATCAAGATGAACGCGAGCGGGCGGATGTCGCCCCTCAGCACCGTGAGCGCCGTCGCCGAAGTCATCGACCGGGCTGCACTCGCGCGCGAAGTTCTGGGCGACGATCGGGATTTCGCCATCGACTTTCACGGACGCATGACCGCCGCCAACAGCCGCCGCATCCTCCCCTTGCTCGAACCGCACGCACCCCTGTTTGTGGAAGAACCAGTCGTGCCCGAGAAGTCGCACTTGCTCGCCGGCATTGTCGCGTCGACCTCGATCCCTATCGCCACCGGCGAGCGCCTCTTCTCCCGCACCGAATTCCTCGGACCGCTGCAAGCCGGCATCGCCGTTGTGCAACCCGACCTTTCGCACGCCGGTGGCATCTCCGAAGTACGCCGCATCGCCGCCCTCGCCGACATGTTTGACGCCCAGCTCGCGCCGCACTGCCCGCTCGGGCCAATCGCCTTGGCATCGAGTCTGCAGGTCGGGTTCAACACACCGAACTTTTTGATTCAGGAACAGAGCATCGGCATCCACTACAACGTCGGATCAGACGTGCTCGAATACCTCATGGATACGAGCGTGTTCGACTTCACGAGTGGGTATATCGAACGGCCGACTGCCCCGGGGCTCGGCATCGACATTGATGAAGCCGCCGTGCGTGCCGCCGACAAGGTCGGGCACCAGTGGCGCTCCCCCGTGTGGCGCAACGCGGACGGTGCGCTCGCCGAGTGGTAGTCGCGTCTGACTAAGCGCCGAGTGTGGTCGTCATACCGCCGTCGACCACGAGCGACGCGCCTGTGATGTACGAGGCTCCATCGCCGGCTAAGAACTGGATGACCGACGCAACTTCTTCAGGCTTACCCAGCCGCCGCAGGGTGGCTTGCCGTTGCGCCACCTCGTGCGCTTCGGCCCCCTGGTGATCCCACTGCCGCGTCTCGATCGCACCGGGAAGCACGACATTCACGCGCACGTGTGGGGCGTAGTCCACCGACAGCTGGCGCGTGAGCGAAATGAGTCCGCCCTTCGCCGCATCGTAGGCAGGCTGCTCGGCCCAGGACAGCACCCCGTGCACGCTCGACACATTCACCATGCTGCCGCGGGCGGCCGTGAGAGTGTCATGGAAAGTGCGCATGGCGCGGTAGGCGGATGACAGGGTCACCGAGAGCTGCTTGTTCCAGATATCTTCGCTCTGTTCATGCGCGATGCCGGTCACTTGAAAGAACGCGTTATTCACAATGACCGCGGGCGGACGATTCGTGGAGCGCAGCTCAAGCGAGAGCTGTTGCCACTGCTCAGAGTCCGCGACGTCGAGGCGATGCGCGGTCGCAGCGCCGCCGGACGCGACGATCTCGGCGGCGACCGCGGCAGCGGCATCCGCATCAATATCAGTGACAACGACGTCGTCTCCGGAGACAGCGAAGAGTCGCGCGGCAGCAGCACCAATGCCGTTGCCGGCGCCGGTGATGAGTACGGTGCGGGCGGCCATTAGAGCGCCGGCTTTCGGTTCGAGACGAGTTCTGCCCCGGCCGCGTCTTTGCTCACAATAGTTTCGGAGTCGCGGTTCGACTGATCCATGAGAATCTTCATCGCGGTGCCGGCGGCCTCGGCGTCGCGGGCCAGGATCGCGGTGACAACAGCCCGATGCTCATCCAAGAACTGGGTGGTGGTTTCGTGCGCAAACGCGAGCTCATCGCGGGCGTGAAGCGCTGGCTCGAGCACCACTTCAAAGCGGGCCAGAAGTTCATTGCCGGATGCCGCCAAGATGGCCCGATGAAAAGCCAAGTCGGCCTTCACATGAGAGGCGACCTCGGTGTTCTCGAACGTTGCCGCGAGGTCGACCATCGCGGCTTCGATCTCGGCGCACTGCTCATCGCTGCGGCGAACGGCAGCGAGACGGGCGGCGGCGGGCTCCAGCACCTGGCGCACTTCGCTGAGCTCCAGCACCAGCAGCGGGTCGGGCACGCCCTCAGACCGCCAGGTCATGACGTCGCTATCGAGAAGCTGCCAGCGCTCACGCGGGGTGACATAGGTGCCGAGGCGTGGCCGCGCATCCACGAGCCCCTTGGTTGTAAGAACCTTGATCGCTTCGCGGATGACGGTGCGGCTGACCTGAAACTCGGCGAGCAGCGCATCCGGATCGATGATGTCTCCCGAAGCGAGTTCGCCCCGCATGATGCGGCGGCCGAGCACGTCAACAACGTGCCCGTGCAGCCCTCGGCGAGAGAAAGTAGTCATTACCGCGATAATACTGCGCGCACGATCAGTGCGCCGAGAACACCGCCGCGGTCACAGCCTTCTGGTCTCGATGATGACTGCGCTCTCGGGGAACAGGATCGGCGCCAGGAGCCCCATTTCTGCCAGCGCCCGTCCGCTCACCTCAGCCCCCGCGCACCACTGCGGGATCGAGCGAGCGGACGGCGGCGCCGCACCAGCGGGCTCGACGAGCCTCACGCTGTAGCGCGCATCCGGGTCAAGACCTGACAACCGAATGCGGGCAGGGATACTGGACCCAATGTCACGCAATTGAACGTAACTGTAAATCGCCGCATCCTGAGACGAGGCAACGACGCCCATGACATGAACGGGAGCATCGTCGTCACCCTGTCGAACCACGCGGCCGCTATGCAGCAGCGCGCGGTTGTCCTTGTAGTACTGCGCCCACGAGGCCAGCTGGGTGCGTTCCTCTGGCGTGCACTCGGTGATATCCCACTCAATACCGGCATGCCCGAACAGCGCGATGGCGGCCCGGAACTGCAGCGTGTGCACTCGCCCCGTGGTGTGCGACCGCGTCGGGCCAATGTGGGTGCCGAGCATCTCCGGCGGAATCGCGAACATCGTGTTGCGCTGAATGCGTTCACGTTCAAGCGCGTCATTGCAGTCGGATGCCCAGAAACGATCGGCGTGCTGCGCCATGCCCAAGTCGATACGTGCCCCGCCCGACGCACACGACTCAATCTCGACGTGCGGATGCCGCTGCTTGATCTCATCGAACAAGCGATAGATCGCGAGTGTCTGTTCATGCACGGCGGCGTGACCGAGGTGCGAAGGCTCGACCAGCGGGCGATTGTGATCCCACTTAATGTACGAGATCGCGTTGGCGCTCAGCACCGCATCCACTTGCCCGAGAACATGCGCGTAGGCGCCGGGATGAGTCAGGTCGAGCACCTGCTGGTTGCGCACCTCAGCCGGGATGCGGCCGTCGGCACCAAAAATCCACTCCGGATGCGCGCGGTACAGGTCAGAGTCGGCGTTCACCATCTCGCCTTCGAACCAGAGACCGAACTGCATGCCGACCGCCGTGACGCGGTCGATGAGCGGAGTCAAACCCTCGGGCCACACCGCCGAGTCGATCACCCAATCGCCCAGTCCGGCGGTGTCGTCGCGGCGCCCGGAAAACCACCCATCGTCGAGAACGAAACGTTCGACGCCGACCTCGGCTGCGGCATCCACGAGGGCGCTGAGTTTGTCGAAGCTGTGGTCGAAGTAAACCGCCTCCCACACGTTGAGGGTGAGGGGCCGGGGAGTTGCCGCCCCCTTGTGACCAGGGCGTGCCCGCAGCCATTCGTGAACGCGGTGAGAGACGCCGTCGAAGCCGCCGGAAGAGAAAGCGGCGACCACAGTGGGGGCTTGATAGCTGGCTCCGGAGTCAAGAATCATTTCGCCAGCCAGTAGCAGTTCGGCGGCACCCATCTCGGTCTGACCGGTGGCGGTGCGCTCGACCATGTGACGCGAATTGCCGCTCCACAGCAGCCCGAGACCCCATATCGAACCGTTCTGGAACGTGGCTCCCGGCGTGGTCGCGAACTCCATGATCGTAGAGTCATGGCTCGTGCGGCCTTCCCGAATCTCACGGCTCCACAGTCCGGGCTGAATCTCCCGGCGAAACATTTGACGCTCGTTGACCCAGCGTCCACTGAAGTCGATCGACTCTGTTGCTGCGTCTGGCAGCGGCATCCAGGTCGCGAACTCGTCGACCTGAAGCCCGGCCGCGCCCACGTTGGTGATCGTCGAATCGATCAGCAGCACTCCCGAAGCGGTGATCGTGAACGAGCGCGAGACTCGTATTCCGGCTGCGGCATCCTCGGCTTCAAAGCTCAAGACGGTTTCGGATGCGCTGGCCGACGTCAGGTCGAAACGCTGAGTCCAGTCGGCTCCGGCCCGGTGCGCGCTCACCGCGGGGCGACCATAGAAACCCCGTGCATTCTCGCGCCACAGCCCGGTCGGCGCACTCACGTCGCCGTTGGGTGCGACGGCAGTCTCGGCGTGCAGTACCGCCAGATCGTCGAGCGTGTGCTGACCCCAGTCGTCACCCCAGTGGATGATGTGCGGCGTTCCGCTCGAGGTGTCGATCACGAGGGTAGCCCCCGCTGCGCTGAGGTGGTGAAGGTTCTGCGCGGTCATAATTTTTCACTTTCGGCGGGCTAGAGCCCAGAAGAGGTGGCCACCCGCGTACGGGGTTACGGATGGCCACCTGGTTACAGCGGGTGCTACTTGAAGAGCGCGTTCACTTTGTCATTGACGGCAGTCAGCGACGAGACAGGCTCCTTGCCCGACATCACAGCTTCCATCGCCGGCGTCATGAGTGCGTTGACGTCAGACTTGTGGTCGGTGATGGGGAACAGGAACGTCGTTCCCTCCTCTACCTGAACCGTGAAAGCACTCACGTCTACACCGTTGGCGGCGAAGGCCTCAACGGCGGCATCCGTCGCTTCGGGAATCGCGGGGAATACGACTGCAGCATCGGCTACTACCGACTGGCACTCGAGCGAGCCCATGTACTTGACCCACTCCCACGCTTCTTCAGGATGCTTCGTACCAGCCCAAATGTTGTCAGCTAGTCCATTGAACATCGACGCACGCTCGCCCGTCGGACCGGTCGGTGTTGGCGCAACTGCTGGAGTGAAGGAGTCAGTTGTTGCACCGAACACGTATCCGGTCATCCATGAGCCATTGCTTGCCAGCGCTACTGATCCAGCGGTCAGTTGATCAGACCAGGAAATACCGGTCTGAGCTGCGAGGGAAGGCATGTAGCCCTTTTCGATGAGCGAGTGCCACCACGTAATAGTGTCCTGAAATTCAGGAGCGTCGAAGTTGTATGAGCTGCCCCAAGGGCCATCGGTTGCTTCCCAACCGTTCGCTGCCGCGAGGTAGCTCCATTGTGTTTGACCATCGCCAAGGGCGCCGGCATTGGAGGCTTCAAACCAAATGCCATAGGTCTTCACATTGTTCTTGTCGAAGCCAGCTTCATCACCGCGCACACCGTTTTTGTCAACGGTCAGGTGGGCGATGACGTCTTCGTAGGTTCCGCCGTCTTTCGGGTTCCAATTAAGCGAGCCGAGCTGCTCTGCTGTGACTCCCGCGGCATCCGTCAGCTGCTGGTTGTAAAAGAGCGCGATCGTGTCGAAGTCCTTGGGTAGTCCGTACTGAACTCCCTCGGGGCTCTTCCACAGGTCGACGAGTCCGTCTTGGTAAATCGAGGTGTCGACGCCATCGGCTGCGATGTAGTCGTCGAGGGGAAGGATCTGATCGTTGAGCACGAACTCGGGGTAGTACGCCAAGTGGCTCGTGAAGACGTCGGCGCTGTTTCCAGAAACGAGACCGGTGTTGATTTTCTGCCAGTAATCTTCCCACCCTGACTGGTCGATCGAGATCGTGATGTCCGGGTTTGCCGCGTGGAAGTCATCAGCACACTGCTGGTACGCGGGCATTTGGTTGGCATCCCAGAGGCTGTACTTGATTTCTACAGGGCCATCTGCGTCAGTTGAACCAGCGGAACAACCGGCCAAGACAAGGGGCACCGCTGCAAGTACAGCGATTCCCGCCAGTGCTTTCGTCATTGCTTTCTCTTTCTCTTGGGGTCAACCGCTCAGCGGCAATGCTGATTCGGTTGGATGATCGCTCAGTGCGGAGCGAAATAATGGTGGTGTTGTCGGCTACTTCACGCCCGACGATTGGATGGATCCGACGATCTGCTTACCGAAGATCAGGATCAGAGCGAAGATGGGGATCGCCGCGAGCAGTGCGCCGGCCATGAGGCCCGCCCAGTCGGGGTTTCCCGCGGGAGTCTGGGAGCGGAAGATTCCGAGGCCGACGGTGATCAGCTTCGACTCCTCGGTGGTACCGACGAGGAGCGGCCATAGGTAGTCGTTCCAGTAGAAGATGAACTGCAACAGCGCCAACGTAATGATCTGCGGCCAGACCAAGGGCACGGCGATACGGCTGAAGATGCGCCACTGGCTTGCACCGTCGATCACTGCCGCCTCAATGATGCTGAGGTTTACGCCGAAGAAGAACTGTCGAAGGAAGAAGATTGCGAATGGCGTCATGAACATCGCGGGCAGAGCGATGCCGATGATTGTGTTGAGCAACCCCAACTCTTTAATCAGCACGAAGTTGGGCAGGATCGTGAAGATGACGGGAACCATCAACGCGATCAAGAAGAGGTTGAAGACCGCATCGCGCCCCTTCCACTTGAGCAGTGCGAAGGCGTAGGCCGCCATGGCGCTAAACGCGATCTGGAACACCGTGATGAGGGTGGCCGTGATGATCGAGTTCAGCATGTAGAGACCGAAATTGATCGATGCTCCCGAGCCGCCCTCGGCGATAGCTTCCTCCGGGGTCGCCAGCCCGAGAACTCGCTCGATCGGCCCCAGGGTGAAGTCGACCGGCAGCAGCGAGAGAGGTTCACCGAACATCGCCCGGTTGTCGCTGAAGGCCGTACGCACCATCCAGTAAATCGGGAACAGCGTGATGATCACGACAATCGCGAGAGCCAGCCGGCCGAAGAACTTCGACACCGGTGATTTAGCCATGGCGGGATCTTCGGCGCTGCTCGCCCGAACTTTCTTTACCCGCTTAGTGCGTGTGCTGGTGGACATGATCTACCTCTCCATGTCTGACTCGTTGGCCCGCAAGAGGCGATTTTGGATGAGCGCAATCGTGGCGAGCAGAATCATCAGAATCACGGCGAGCGCCGAGGCGTAGCCAAAGTCGAACCGTTCGAATGCTCGCTCGAAAATGTAGAAGTTGATCGCTCGCGTTGCGTCGACCGGGCCACCGCCAGTGGTGACGGCGATGGTGTCGAAGATCTGGAACGAACCGACGACAGTGACAACCAAGACGAAGGCGAGGATCGGACGAAGGAGGGGAAGAGTGACGCTTCGGAACACTCGGAACTCACCGGCGCCATCCACTTCTGCTGCTTCGTAGACGTCACGAGGAATGGCTTGCAAACCCGCGAAGAGCAACAGTGCGGTGTACCCGACGTGGCGCCAGACGTTGACGAATGCGATCGTCGGCATCGCCCACGCCTCGCTACCAAAGAAGCCGATTTTGTTGAGGCCGATTCCATCGATCACGGCGTTGATGAGACCGAGGCTGTAGTCGGCGAGCCAGAACCAGACGAGAGCGACGATGACGTTGGCGATCAGGTATGGCAAAACCACGACACCGCGGATGACCATGGAGCGGGTGAAGCGGTGCATCAGCACGGCTAACGCCAAGGCGATGATCGTCTGGAGCCCGACGTTGATGAAGACGTATTGGAACGTGACGGCCATCGAGCGCCAGAACACGGCGTCATTGAAAATGTCGATGTAGTTCTGAAAACCGATGAACGTGGGGTCCCTCAGCAGGTTGTAATCCGTGAAGCTGAGGTAGATGCCGCGAATGGTCGGCCACAGAAAGAAAGCCAAGAATCCGATGCTGGCGGGAATGAGAAACAGCATCGCCGGAACGATCTGATTATCCCTACTGACCTTTGCTGCCATGAGCGGAATCCCACCTAACGTCGTCGTTGCCTAAATTATTCCACTACGGAAGTAATGGCGTCAAGGGTCAAAGTGAAAGTTTTTCGGCGCAACAAAACGGTCGGGCGCTAGCCTCTCGGCGCGCACCGCACGCGGCGTGCGAAACCTACAGGGCGGAGATAGAACGGTCGAACGACGTTTGAATCGCGACCGCCGCCGCGCCCTTCGCCCAGATTCCAAACCCTGTCTCATCAACGACGAGCGAAATCGGATGCGCATCGGGGTCGCGTTCTTCGTGCAGCACGCGCAACACTTCGTCGCGGGCGACATCCAGAATGCCGGTGCCCTCTCCCGCCAACAACACCTCATGAACCATCGCGAGATTGGCTGCCAGCGCGATGAAACGGCCGAGCGCTCGCGCTGCCCGGTTGACGACAGCCCGTAGAGCGGCGTCGCCCGCAGCTGCCCGTTCTAGAATCTCGTCGTAGCTCAGCTCCGCACCGGTCGCCTCGTGGGCCTGTGCTCGGATGCTGTCTACCGTGAGCATCGCAGTGGCGCACCCCTCGTGGCCGCGGAAGCAACGGGGCCCTCCCGGCTCGAGCGGCAAGTGACCGCCCAGTTCGATTCCGGTCTCCGCTGTGCGAATCACGGTGTCGTCCCAGACGAGACCATAACCGACACCCGCACCGATCGTGATCACCGCGAAGTCGCGCATGCTTCGGCCGAGCCCAAACCAGTGCTCGCCCTCGATGAGTGCGATGAGGTCATTCTCAACCGTGATTGGAACTCCCAGGCGCGCCTCAAGCGCTCCTCCAAGATCGACCGAGTTCCACTCCAAGAAGCGCACGTTATCCACGACACGGTTGTCGATGACCCGGCCACCGACGGTGACGCCGATGCCAGCGATGGCGTTTTCCCCATCGTCGTTGAGTTGATCGAACAGGTTGGCAATCGCGTCGATAACCGCATCCACATCGTGGCTAGCAAGCGCGCGATCGGCGCGAGCGAAAGCTCGCGCGCGTTGATCTGACACGACGCCGAAGGCGGTCTCGCTCGTCAGTTTGACGCCCAAGAAGCGACGCGGATTCGGGGGAATGTCGAGCGGTTTGGCTGGCCTGCCCACAGCCCCGCTCAGCGTCTCCCCTGCTTCGACAATCACTCCACTATCGAGCAGAGGCTTGGACAGCCGCGTCAAGGTTGGCGGCGTCAGCTGCAGTCGCTTCAACAGCTCACCGCGCTGGATCGGACCGTGAATCAGGATGGCGCGAGCGAGAGAAGTCGTGGGAGAGAGCACATCGACGCGACGCGACTCCGCGCCGCTTCCCACTGAACTCATCGACTTGGCCTCAGACATGACACTGAGGCTACCGCAGCGTGAGTCCGCAACGTGCGAGGCCTCAGCACAGAGAAAGGCGCCCCGCGCTGATGCACGGGGCGCCTCACTAGCAAGCAGTTAGCCCAGAAGACCCTTGTCGGTCAACCAGTCCATGGCGGCCGTTGCGGCCTGTGCCTTTTCGGTTCCTTCGACACGATCGCGCAGGGCGATCAGGTCGTCCGTCGTGAGCTCGGCCGAAATACGGTTGAGCACGTCAGCGAGTTCATCGGTGTAGATGTTCGAGTTGAGCAGCGGCACGATGTTTTGTGCGGCGATCAGGTTCTCGGGGTCATCTAGAACCAGAAGGTTCTTGGCGACGAGGTCGGGCGAGGTGGTGAAGATGTCAGCGACCTGCACAGCGTCGTCAACGAGAGCCTTCACAGTGTCGGGGCCGCCGAAGTCTTCGATCGGAACGAACGTGATGTCCTTGAGGCCGTAGAACTCTTCGAGTCCAGGGATGCCGTACGGAAGTTCCGCGATCTGCGGGCTAGCACCGAGGCTAAACGGTTCGATCTTCTTCAGGTCTCCGATGGAGGCCAGACCCTCGGCGTCAGCGAGCTCTTGAGTGACGACGTACGCGTCCTTGTCCTCGGCGGGCGACGACTCGAGTACGCGGAAGCCGTCGGGAACCGTGGTTTCCAATGCAGCATCGACGTCTGCCGTGGTGCGAGCCTCGTTTTCGGTGTCATAGAAGAACAGCAGGTTGCCGTTGTACTCGGGCATCAGGCTGATCGAGCCATCCTCGAGCGCCGGAATCGTTGTCTGGCGTGGACCGAGGTTGAACTTGGTCTCGACCTCAAAGCCCGCGTCTTCGAGCGCGAGAGCATAAATGTTGCCGAGGATTTCGCTTTCGGGATACGCAAATGACCCGACGACGATCGCTGACGCATCCGTGGAGTCACCCCCGGAAGTGTCAGTGGGGTCAGACGTTGCGCACCCGGTCAAGGCGACCACTGCTCCGGTTGCGACGGCCGCGATAGCGATCCGTGACCTCTTCATTGTGAACATCAATTCTTCCCTTCGTGGGCGGTTATTCCCGCTACCGCGGCGGGCCGGAATGACCGGCCGCGGACGTGTGTGTTCCGGCGTGTGGCGCCGGGAGAGCTTCGGCGCTTGGTGAGCTGCTGCGCCACAGCGAACAGCCCGTCGACAACCAGCGCGAGCACCGTGACCAGAATGGCACCGCCCAATATGCGGTTGTTGTCATTGAGGCCGATGCCGCTTGAGATGATGGTGCCGATGCCGCCGAGCGAAATATACGACGCGATAACGGCCGTGGCAATAACTTGAAGGGCGGATGCCCGAATACCGCCGATAATCAACGGCAGCGAGAGCGGGATCTCGATCTGCATCACGATCTGCAGCTCGGTCATTCCCATCGCGCGCCCGGCATCGACCGTATGTCGATCCACCGACTCGATGCCGGCATACGCCCCCGCCAGAATCGACGGAATAGCAAGAACGACGAGCGCAATGATCGAGGCGATGAACGCCGCTCGAGTGAACGGCACCGTTGCCCCGACGATGACGAAGAGCGCCATCAGCAAGCCCAGCGTGGGCAGCGCCCTCATCGCACCGGTGAACCCGATGACGAACTGGCGCCCTCGCCCGGTATGACCGATGTAAAAGCCCAGCGGGAGGGCGATCACCGCAGCGATAGCGACGGCTACCACGGTGTACAGAAGGTGCTCTCCGATGCGATCCTGGATCGGCAAAGGATTCTGGGCACCGGCAGCGTAGTTAGCGGGGTCGGTAAGCCACCGAATCGCATCGAGGAAAAACTGCATGGGCTAGACCGTCCTCTCGCGCAGAGGAAGGCGCACCTGAGCCGCTCGGCCGCCGCGACGCATCCAGGGCATGAGGAGACGCCCGAGTAAGACAAGCAGCACGTCGAACACCAGAGCGATGAGCAGACTCGCGCCGATTCCGATCAGGATTTCCTCGAGGAAGTCCCGCTGTTTTCCATTCGTAAACAGGTATCCCAGATTGGCCGATCCGATGATCGCTCCGACCGAGACCAGCGCAATTGTGCTTGCGGAAACCACGCGAAGGCCGGCGAGCAGTACCGGCCCCGCTAGCGGAAACTCGACAAGCCAGAACCGACTCCACGCGGAGTAGCCCATAGCCGTCGCCGCCTCCACAGCCGCTCCGGGCACCGCCGCGAGCGCGTCGGCCGCAGTGCGCACCATCATGGCGACCGCATAGATTGTGAGCGCCACGACGATGTTTCGGTCATCCGTAATCTTTGTGCCCAGCAGATAGGGAAGCATCACAAAGAGTGGCAGCGACGGGATCGTGTAGAGGAGGCTCCCCCCAGCAACCACCACTGACCGCATTACTGACCAGCGATTGGCCAACCATCCCAGCGGAACGGCGATGGCGAATCCCAGCACAATGGGCAGAATGCTGAGCGCTACGTGGTTGAGCGTGAGTTCTGCCACCAACTCAAAGTTCTCGAATAGCCAACTCATGCGAAAGCCTGCATCAGTCGACCTCGAGGATGCCGGCCGGGCGCCCATCAGCGTCGACGACCAATGTTGCGTTGTCACCTTCGCGCTGCTGCAAGCGAAGCGTTCGCTTGCCCTTGTCGGCGCCGATGAAAGTCGACACAAAATCGCTGGCCGGGTTGGCGAGGATTTCGGCCGGCGTGCCGACCTGAGCGATGACGCCGCCATCGCTCAAGATCACCACTTGATCGGCGATAGCGAATGCTTCGTCAATATCGTGGGTAACAAAGACCGTGGTCTTGCCCAGTTCGCGCTGCAAACGGTTCAGTTCGAGTTGAAGCTCTGCCCGCACGATGGGATCGACCGCGCCGAACGGTTCATCCATGAGAAGAATGTCGGGGTTATTGGCAAGCGCTCGCGCCACACCCACGCGCTGCTGCTGGCCGCCCGATAACTGGTCGGGGTAGCGGTCGGCCAACGATCGGTCGAGCCCGACAGTGTCGAGAAGCTGCAACGCACCCTGACGAGCATCTTTTTTAGAAACGCCGTTGAGCCGCGGAACGGAAGCGACGTTGTCAGCCACACGACGATGCGGAAGTAGACCAATCGCCTGCAGTACGTAGCCAATCCGACGCCGCAGCAGCACGGGGTTGAAGGTGGACACATCTTCACCGTCGATCAACACCTGCCCTGACGTCGGGTCGATCATCCGATTGATCATGCGAAGCAACGTTGTCTTGCCCGAACCGGATGACCCGACGAACACGGTTGCCTTATGCGATGGCAGCACGAGAGAGAAATTCTCTACCGCGAGGGTGCCGTCAGGGAACCGTTTAGTGACGTTTCTAAATTCAATCATGGCCCGCAGCTCAACTCCCCGTCGGCGTGACGAGCGACGGGTGCCGGGCTCGTCACACCCTCAGTCTATTCGCTGCGGGCTGTAGTGCTCCGGTGCGCTAGGCCATAACGCCGATCGGCGCGACCTTCCAGTCCGGGAAGATGACACTCGCATCGGCCGCGCTCAAGTCAAGACGATTCATGACGACCTCGCCGAGCAAGTCGCGGAAGTCGTTGCTGCCGGGCACGTCACCGTGGTCGAGCACATCGGCACCAAGACCCTCCCATTTGCCGTGAACGCCGCCCTTGACGCCGCCCCCCAGGACCATCGCGAGGCCACCGTGACCGTGATCGGCACCTGAGCTATCGTTCTGGCCGACGCGCCGGCCGAACTCGCTCATGAGCACGACGGTTGTCGTCTCTGCCTTGGGGCCAAGGTCAGCGAAGAACGCCGCGAGACCATCGCCCACAGCCTTGAGCATGTCGTGCATGTCGCCCTTGTCCGGGGTTCCGATGTCGGTGTGCATATCCCAGCCACCGAGATCCAACGTTCCCACGCGCAGACCGACGTTGGCCTTGATGAGGCTCGACAGCGTCGCAAGGTCGCTAGAGAAGTTGTCATCACCAAAGCCGCGATCTTCGGCATCCCCCGCAGAAGCGGCGATTGCTGCTGCTTCACGTGAGGCGCTTAGGGCAAGTGTCGTTTGTTGCGCGAATGGGTGGTCGAGCCCCGTATAGAGGTTGGCGAGCGCTGTGCGCGTGGGCTCAAGCACGGAATCGTCGACATCGATTGCCAAACGATCGAGGTCCGGAACAACGAGTGCGTTCGAGTCACCGACGAGAGACCGCGCGAGACGATCGCTCGCACCGACGCCACGCCAGGTTGTGCCGGGGCCGCTCTGCTCGAGTGCTCGGTTGAGCCATCCAGTCTGCGAAGCGCTACCCGCCGAACCGCCACGCTCGAGGCAATCCTGTGCTTGAAAGTGGCTGCGCGAGAGGTCAGGAGTACCGATCGCGGGCACCGCCGCAATCTTTCCTTTCGCCAGCATCGGCTTCAAGGCGGCCAGAGCAGGATGCAGGCCGAAGCCGCGCTGGAACGCGATGAGGCCCGAGTTCTCACGCACAGCAATCCCGGGTCGAGCATTGAGGAGGTCGGCGTCCGTGGCTGGTACGAGCACAGAAAGACCGTCCATACCGCCGCGCAGGAACACGACAATCAGCGCGCCGGTATCCGGGGCACCGGGCGCCGCGTAGGACGCCTGCGTGGTCACAATTTGGGAGCCGACGGCAGCCACACCGGCCATAAGCCCGCCCTGCAGCATCCGGCGGCGAGTGAAGCCCTTCGACCAGAGGTGGCGTCGGGCTTGCTCTTCGGCGACAACAATCTCGCTATGAGCGCGCACTGCGGAGTCGAGGTCGGTGGGGCCCAGTTGGCGCCAGTCGGGGCAGTCAGGGTGAAGGAAACGGGTATCGGTCATGAGAGGAATCTTTCTCGAGTCGGGTTCGAGCGGCAGTAGGTGGGTGGGGTTCAGCGGGCGCGGCTAGCGCAGCTGAAAATAAGGCGAGTCAAGAACGAGAGCGGCGAGCGCTGGCACTTGCCAGGCGTTGCTCGCCTCGGCTTCTGCAGATCCCTCGACATCGAGATACGAGAGCAAGACGCCGCGATGCTGCGCACTCAACGGGCGACCGATCAGACCCTCCGCAATCGCGTCTACCCAGGCTGAGTAACTCTGCCCCTCCTGCGGAGCAAACGCCTCGCTTAACTTCACTGGCGGCGTGAGGCCTGTGAGCCAGCCCCCGGTGAAACCGCGGTGAAGGTTCCAACGCGCCACAGTTTGGCTCGCAGAGAGCCACGCGCCGGTCACGTCGGGGAAGCCATTCGGTGGAGTCCAGGTCAGCGGTGCATGGCCGAGATTTTGCAGCACCCAGTACAGGTTTTTGACCCCCTGGGCGAGCTTGTCGCTTCGTTGAACGTTCACCGCGCGCGCTGAACCTACGGCGTCTTCAAGAGGACGTCGTGTCTTCTCACCGATCGAATCCCAGAACTCCGCACTCGCGAACAGCTCTTTGAGCACTGGCATGATCGCCGTGTCATTGTCGAGATAGATCTGGGCAAGACGATCGAGCAACGCTTGCGGCGGCGAATCGGAGACAAATCGCACGGCCAGCTTACGAACAACAGTGGCTGCCGTAGCTGGGTGATGCGCCAACACACTGACGTAGCGGTCGCCCATCTCGAGACCACCATCGGCCGAGGCGTTCTCGTCGCTAAAGAACGACGTGGTAACTGGCCCGACGAAGTGGCGTTCAGGGCGATAGCGGAATTCACGAGTGTCGTAATCGATGGCTCGCCCCGAAAGGATCATCGCGCTGTTGCGCACATCAGCCTCGGTATAGCCGGAGGTGACACCCAGCGTGTGCAGCTCGAGCAGCTCTCGGCCGAGGTTTTCATTGACGTTCGTCTTATTCGACTGTTCGTTGTTGAGGTACGTGAGCATCGCGGGGTGGCGCATTGCGGCATGCAGCATGGTGGAGTAGCTGCCGAAAGCATTGGCGCGAATAACAGAATTCGCATAGTCGGGCGCCGTGGCCCAGACGCTATCTGACGGCGTCGTCACATTGAGCAGGTTAGCGAAGACGTCAACGACCACCTCGAAGAGCTGGCGCTTGCTGAAGATCTGAGCCGCGAGTGTTGCCTGCCCCGTTTCGCGGGCAGCATCCCAGCCATACTGCTTCACCGAGGAGATCACACCGGAAATGGACTTCTTCGCCAGCGGAAATGCTGCCCACGCGGAATCCCCGTCAGGATCAGAAATGGATGCCGGAGCGAGCTGTGCGCCTAGCCACGAATCGATGCCCGCGGCAGACAAGTCGACGAAGTCGCTCGGACGCGGACCAAAGGTTGCACGGGAAAGTAAATGCGCGTGGGTTTGCGGGTTGTTTGCTACTGCCGTCGTGATGCTTTCCGGCTTAGTAGACCCTCGCGGTGGGGTAGGTTTCGCCGCTGGTTTGGCAGCCGAAGGAGCATCCGCTCGAGGAGCGTCACCCGATCCGGCCCCCGGCTTTGCAAAGCTCTGGTCACGGTCAGCGGGAGGGTTGGAAGTCGCTGGCGAACGTGGGTCGGCAGTGGCGGGTGGGTTCATGCTGCGCCCGCTACCAACCGCGCTCGGCGGTGTTGACGGCGATGCGCTCGGGGTACCGGTGGGAGTCGCGCTCGGAGTTGGAGTGGTCGGAACGGGCGTATTGAGCGGAGTCGACCCGCCGGGCTTGACCGGGGCGAGGAGCCCGTCGGAGGACGCGGTTTCGATCGAGGGGCCAAAGACCGCGCTACTTGCTGCTGCGGCGCCCACCGCCGCTAACGCAGCAACACCGCTCGTAATGATCATGCGGCGGGCGAGGAGAGTCTCCCCTTCACCGCCGGCGGGTACGTCGGGATTTACGGGAGGATTCACGCCACAGTCCTTCGTCGGGCTCACATGCGCTGGCCGCCGACTAGGTTTCGACCGCCGAAAGCGCACTTTGAATAACGATTCGTGCCGATACTATGCGGGGCATGAGCGCCCTGTCTACCCCCTTTGGGGGGACATGAGGGTGATCGGCGGAATCGAGATCGAAAGATGACAACCGACGATCACATATTAGGGCGCGACTACTCCGCGTGCGGGATACTTTTCCTCGGTCACGTATTCGATGCCATGGATGATCGCCTTAATCGGCATCCGCCCGAACGGCATGCTCGACACCGTGGCCCAGAACACCGTGTTGTCAGAGTCGAGAATGACCATGCCCGGTTCACTGAACAACTCGGGCTCGCCCTTCTTGAAACCGCTCGAGATGAACAGCCCCCACTGGCGCGCTTGTTCTTCGCTCAGCCCATAGGCAAGTGGCAGTCGAGACAGCTCCCAATCCTCGATAGAGATCGAGGCGCGCTTGAGGGTGTCCATGCTGATAGCTACTACGCGGCCCACCCCGGCCTCGCGGAGTGCATCGAGCTCGGCATCGAGCTCGCGCAGCTGCTTGCGGCACACCGGGCAGTGCAGCCCGCGGTAAAACACCATGAGCGTGAAACGGCCATCGGCCCCCGTGCCGAGTTCAAGATCGTCGATCGTGCCGCCGCGAGCGAGCGGCAAGGAGAGAGCGGGAGGCTGGGTGCGCGGCAGGATAGTCATCATTGCTTCCAACGCGACCCGAGGCCACATTCATTCCTCGCTAGCTAGTGGACCTCGTGAGCGTGCAGCTCAGTCGTCAAGGTTGTTCCATTCATTTCTAGGTAGAGCTGGCCTTCCGTGACCGACAGCGTCATGCTGTTGCGGCGCTCGACTGCCGCCACGGCGTCCTCGATAAAGCTCGCATCAAAGCTGCGAAAAACGATCTCATTCGAATTGTGAATGCGCTTGCCGGCCCACGGTGCCGCGACCTTCGCGGGATCCCTATGCGTGTATACGGCCACTCGCCCGGCCAGCTTGCTACCAAAGTGGAGGCGGGCGGCATCTGGAGCGCCTACCTCGATCCAGGCCGTTACAGCGCCCGTGAGGTCGCGCACGAGAACAGCAGGTTCATCGGTCGACGAGATCCCTTCGCTAAACGCGATTCCCTCTTCGAACTCGAGACAGTACGCGAGCAAGCGCGTCACCATATACGGCATCGTTTCGGATGGATGCAGTGCCACCCGCAGCGTGAAGTCGTCGTACACCCCGCGATCCACATCGGCCAGTTGAACCGCGAAAGTGTGAATCGTTGCGCCTGCTGCCATAGCGACTGAGCCTAGCTGCTGGGGGTCGTACGTGATGACCGCCGCCCACCATCACGATCACCTGCACTCTCGCGAAGTTAAAGCAGAAAAGCCCCCGACTGGTCGGGGGCTTTCTTCTGCGGAGACGGAGAGATTTGAACTCTCGGTACCCTTACGGGTACTCCACCTTAGCAGGGTGGTGCACTAGGCCGGACTATGCGACGTCTCCAGACGTGCTCAGCAATCATAACCGCTCATCCGCTGAACGACGAACCGAATACGGCATGGGCTGCTTTCGCGCAGCACCCGTGGCGTTCGACACGCACCGCGTCCCGCCCCTCGTTCCGCACTTCCGACTCACCCTGCGGCTCGCCACCGGCCCTAGAGCCGCTCCCGCAAGTGCGATGCGTAGCCGCCTGGCGTGCGCCCGTAGGCGCGCCCCGAAGTGAGGACGCAGCACTCAGCCGTCGCCACTGAACGCACCCCCGCCGCCGCTAGCGCCTCGACCAGTCGAACATCTTCGTGCTCCGGAACCGGCGAATATCCGTCGACCTGTTGATAGACATCGGCGCGAAAACCAAGATTTGCCCCGTGCACATGCCCGTTCGCTTCACCGGGAGTGTGCGTCGCCAGCCACCGCTGGCGCTGCCCCTCGCTTAGGTCGGCGAAGTCTGGTCGCACCGTGCCAATCATCAATTCAGCACCCGCAGTGGCAAGCTCCCACTGATGCACGAGCCAGTTGGCCGGCACTTGAGAGTCCGCGTCGGTATTTGCGATCCACAGCTCGGAAGGCGGGGCGCCACAGGTCGAGAGCAAATGATGAACACCGTGGCGTCGCGCAGCGCCAACAGCGCCGTAGTCGACGCGGAGCACCTCGACATCGTGCCATTGGGTCGCGATCGAAGCTGAGCCATCAGTGCAGTTATCCAACACGAGGATGAGGCGCACCCACGGCACGTCATCTGATGCGTGCTGCCGCAGAGTCTCTCTCGCGACCGCTAACGCCGCGATCGCCGGCCCTAGGAGCTCTTCTTCGTTGTTGGCCGGAACGACGATCCCCATCCCTGAAAGCGGCGCACTCATACGAGCCCCGTTTGCTGGGCTACCGAGCGCGCCGGACGCTGGCCAAAGATCTCAAGGATGAAATCCTCTTCGCAATGCTGCACGATGCGCTCCAATTGCTCGACCTCGCTGAGCCGCTGATGCACCTGATCGCCGCTGAGGGGATACTCCGCGACGGGGTGTCGCCAGTGGCAGGCGACCAGAACGCCATCCGGGGTCAGGCTGGCAGCCGCGCGAGAAAGCACCCGGTCGAGCGCAGCGACGTCGAAGTAGTACCCCACCTCAGACAGCACGATGAGGTCGAACGCGCCATCCGGCCACTCTTCTGCGGTAGCCGCGTGATGAAAGGACACCTGTGGGTGGTTGGCTAACCGTTCGCGGGCGATCTCGAGCGGCTTAGCCGAAAGATCGGTGGCGAGAAGACTGTCGCACCGTGGAGCAAGTTGCGCGCTCAGCATCCCGATCGAACATCCGACCTCGAGCGCCTGACCGAACCTCTCTCGGGGCAGGCTAGCCATAGTGATCGCTCTTTTTCGCTCTTCGTACCAGCGAGTTTCGAAGCCCCAGGGATCCTTTTTGTCGCCGTAGAAGTTGTCGAAGAAGCCCTGGTTCAGAGTCTCGCTCTCCTCGACAGCGGTGACGATGAACGCTTCTACCCGCCGCTCGAAGTGCTCAACAAACTCTGGTCGAAGAACGACTTCATCCCCGACGGCATCCGACAGTGGCGCGACTTGACTTGCGTGCGCTGCAATTGCTTGACGCTTAGCCACTAGTTCCTCGTCGTCGAGAGAAAAGGCGCGCAGTCGAGCCCAGGGCATATCGCGGTCTTCAGGCGACGACCAGTGCCACAGCCAAATCGGATATTCAACCAATTTCGCGCGATGCGCAAACGCTACTTCGGCACTCACTTCTCCCACAATCCGGTGGTCACCGTGGCCATCCCCCCGCCACGTCGCCGCGATCGTCGCTTCGCCCTCTGCCGAAGCAATCACCTTTTCGATTCCCGAGCGCACAGCATCCGGATCTTCTTTGAGCGCGCCATCGCGAAGCCCCAGGCGCACAATCGAGCTTCCCGGAGCGAGGTATTCAACCGCTTCTTGAACCTCTCGAATACGGCGTGCTCGAAGCTGCGCGGCGCTGTGCGTCGGAGACGAGGGATGAGAATTGTCACCGTCCGTCGCGAGGATAACTGTGACACTGCCGCCGGTCGATGAGACCCTCTTCATTAGTCCGGCGGCGCCGAGGGTTTCGTCATCGGGATGAGCAGACACCACGATGAGCCGCTCGATGCCGGTCGCATCAAACTCTTCCACCGCGCGCCACGAAGCGCTTGACCGCCACCGCGATTCAGACGTTCCCGGGTCGCGGTGATCGAACTTCACCACGCGAAGTGTCCGTCCGCGAGCAGCTTGCGCCCCAGACTCGCGTAGTCGCGCTCCGCATGATGCTGCCTCACATAGAGCTGGAGGTCAGCCACCCGACGGGCATGTTCCTCTTCCAGCGCGAGAGGCGCAGGGCCCAACGCGTGCCCCACTCGTTCGATCACGTCATCGACGTCCCGCGCCACTCGCGCGCGAGTTCGGTAGCCAACGATTCTTGCGGCGTCGCGATCGAGATCATCGCCGTCCACAGCATCCGCCGCCGCCGCCAACGCAAGGCGTGACGACTGAATTGCAAGGTCGAGAGCCCCGATCTGCATCAGCCCGATTTGATCGGGCTCCCGTTCTCGACTCGCAGAGATCGCCCTCCGAGCGATGCCAACGGCACCGCCCCACCAACATGCCGCCACTCCGATACCGCCCCAAGCGAACCCGGGGCGTTCGAGATACCAGCCGTCGGCGCCGATGGGCCGGGCAAACGCACCGTTGAAGTCGACGCTGCCGCTCGTGATCGCCGTCAACCCTCGCGCGTGCCACTCGCCGTCTCGCACAACGACGCTGTCTTGCGTGAGGGAGACAGCGAAAAGCCGCCTGGTCGAAGAGGACGTCTGTGCCGTCACGAGAGCGTGGCTGAGCGATCCGGCCAGGGAGCACCACGCCTTCGTTCCGACCAGTCGCCATTCACCGTCTGAGAAGCTAGCGCTTACTCCGGAGGTCGACGATTCCGCTGCGAATACGCCCCAAGTGGCCTCATCAGCAACATCGAGATCGTCCTCGGCCGAGACTCCCGCTTCCTTGAGAATGCTCAGAGCATCGAGGTGCGGTTCGACCGCCCGGGCGACAGTGAGGTCGACTGCTCCCACCGTCGCGAGCACGCTCCACAGGGAGGCAGTGGCTCCCTCGAGAAGATGCGGAACTCGCCCCAGCGAGCGCGCAAATGCCAGAGTTCGATTAATTTCGCTACCGCATTCAGCAGCCTCGTGGCTAGCCCACTCTGCTAGCTCTCGATCTCTCTCGTCTTCAGCGAGCGAAATCGATAGAGTCCTCTTCACGCTTAGCTATCACCCTTGTACTCAGTGCCGCTGAGGGCAGTGTCATATCGGCTGCCTTCGAGCAACCACTTGTTGTAGCAGTTGTACCAAATGGCCCTGAGAACTGCTGAGAATTAAACGCTTTAGTAGCTGTTGGTGATCGAGCAGCTGTACGTTGCGGCGCTTTGGCCGCGGACGTCGATGACGTCAATGTCTTCTTCGGGAGTAGCAGTCGAAGCGTCTGTGGGCTCCCCCGTCGCACCGTCAGCGGCGTCATCCGTCGCCTCGGGCTCGGGAGCGTTAGGGTCAATGGTTGCGCCGGTGCCATCAGTGTCGTCGGCAGTCGTGAACGGCGTATCAGCACGAACGAGATCCATCATTTGCTCGCCGAGGTACTCGTTGGGCTGAACCTTGCCTTCGTAGACCCCAAAGCCGCCGGTGGTACCGGGGTACTGGACGAACTGAACTCGTTCGAGCGGGATGTCCTTGAGTGCGAGGGCGATGGACACCATAGTGGGCACGTCTGCAAGGCTGTTCGACAGTTGCATGTTCGCGATGGCGGCATCCGCCAAGTTGTACAACTTCTTGTAGTCGCCAAGAGTGTCGGAGCTCTTCAGGGTGCGCACCATAGACGACAGATAGACCTGCTGCGAACTAATTCGCGTCAAGTCACTTCCGTCACCAACGCCGTGGCGCGAGCGCAAGAAGCCGAGAGCCTCTTCCCCCTTAAGCGTGTACGTGCCAGCCTCGGGAAGATTGATGTCGGCCTCTGGGTCAATGAGCGGTCCGTCGATACACACCGGAACACCACCGATGGCGTTCGTCATCTCGATAACACCGGTGAAGGTGATGAGGCCGGCGAACTGAATATCAAGGCCCGTGAACTCTGAGAGAGTCAGTGCGACGCAGGCGAGCCCACCGTACGACAAGGCTGTATTGAGGGGCTCAGTGGAGTAGTACTTGGTGTACTCGCCGTCGGTGCTCGGGCACTCGGGAATGCCCATCACCATGTCGCGAGGAAAGCTGATTGCGACGGCCGACTGACGGTCTGCCGCAACGTGCAGAATCATGTTGACGTCGTTGAGTTCGCCAGAGTCAGAATCCGCCGAACCGCCGATACCGCTCTGGCCAGCACGAGTGTCGCTACCGGCAATGAGGATATTGAAGCCGCCCTCGAAGCTTCCGATCTGGGGCGGCGGGCCATCCGTTTCTCCCACAAGAGAAACGGTGTCGCGCTGACCATAAATGCTGTCGAAGGCGACAGCGCCCACGGCAGCACCGCTTACCAAGACGACGGCAAGAGAAGCCGCCACAATCTTGGCGATTGAACCCCACGGCCCCGGTTTCTTCAACCGGCCGTGGCGTGCCAGACCTTCAACTTCAGGCTTCTGCTTGGGGTCAGTGCGGTCGACAGAGCGCGAACGCAACTCTGAGCGCGGACGAAGTTCACTCATCGCACTCCCCTTTCATTTACCGGAAACTAGCCATGGCACGCGGAGCGGAGGGCGTGGGATTCGAACCCACGAGACATTTCTGCCCACCAGTTTTCAAGACTGGCTCCATCGGCCGCTCGGACAGCCCTCCTTGCGTGACGCAAGTTCAGAGTGTAACGGATGCCCGCAGGGTGTACCTGAAAAGAAGGCCAGAACGCGCGAAATGGGGGTACGTGCCCTAGACGCTCAACCTCAGTGCCGCCCAGAGCTCGAGTCGCCCTTCGAAAGACTCGAGATTGAGATTCAGGATGCTGCCCGCCTGGTCGATGCGCGACCGCACGGTGTGCCGGTGCACGCCCAGACTTGCGGCGGTCGCGCCCCACGAGCAATCGTGCGCGAACCAGGAGCGCAGCGTCTGAACGAGGGCTGCCGAGTGCTCGGGCTCGAGATCGGTGAGTGGCGTGAGCACTCGATGCGCCACTCGCTCAGCACCCGCTGCATGCAGCACCCCGAGCATCCCGGAATCGGCGATCGCAGCGAACGCGGTAAGGCCAGGTTGCTTGCCGCGGGCCTGTAACGCGGTAGATGCTTGCCCGACAGCCGTAGCAAGTTCGGAGTAATTGGCGGCGTGCGCACTACCCGCCACGAGGTGGTGGTCGTCGACGAGCTCTTCGAGCGCGTGGAGAGCCGAGATCGCCGTACGTGAGTCGCTGGCACCGTCGACCAGCACGACGATTACCTCGCCGCGCACAGCGAAGAATCCGTGGCCGTCAGCATCGAGGGCCCACACGTCGAGAGCATCGAGAATGAAGTGACTCTGGGTGTGGCGAGCGAGCGCGAAGACGCTTAGCGGCTCGGTGGGCAAACCACCCCACACCTCGGTAGCGATCGAGCGGGCGGCAGTTACCCTGCCCTCAAGCATCAGCTCCACGAGCGACGACCTCAAGTGCCCCCGTGTCGCGTCGAGAGCGCGGTTCTGTTCGAGGGCGAGCGTTGCCATAGCGATGACGCTCGTGACCAACTCATTCTCGGCGCGATCGAGAGGCACACCGCGCCCCAGAGCAAGGGCGCCGCGCAGAGCACCGCTCTGGCCGAGGGTCTGAATCGTGACCTGGCCCGCATCGAGAGTGAGAGCCGTGGATGACCGGCTGCCCTTGCGCAGCGCCCGCGCCACTTCATCCCGCACCGGTTCGGCGAATCGGTCACCCGAGCGCTGTTGCCCCGGCACCGGCACCGGATGCCCGGTTGCGTCAAAGAGACCGACCCAGCAGGAGAGCTGACGCTCGAGTTCGATCAGGGTCGACCGTAATCCGGTGGGCTTGAGCGCAGCATAGGAGATCGCTTTGTGGGCGGCGATCGACCATTCCATGCGACGACTGCGCTCGGCCGCAATCTGATCGGCCACCTCACGAATGACGGCAATAAAGGGAACCCTGTCAGGCACATCGATGAGCGGCAGCCCCGCCCGCGCACATGCGACGGCAAGCCCCGGTGGCATGCCCTGATGAAGAAAGTGCGTGGCGAAGCCGAGGCCCACGATGCCAGCGTCGACGAGGCGGCGCACATAAGAGTTGTAGTCGTAGGTCTCCGTTGCGGCAGCAAATCCGAACTGCGCGCCGTCTGTGAGGAGCACATTGCCGGCGCTCAAGAAGGGAGTCGGGTCGTCGAGATCTGAGCTGTGAACCCACGAGATCGGGGTTGCCATTCGGTCAGCGAGAGCGGTGCCCGCCGTGACCGCGACCGCGTCGGTGAGATCCGCTGAGGCGGCAACGAGACTCAGCCGCAGGGTGCGTTTAGTGAGGAGCCACTCAAGCGTTGGAAGCATCCGGATATCCCCTCATCGTCACGCTCTCACATTATGTCGAACAAATGACAGTTTTTTATACAAATTGGCAACCACACGTAGTTCTGCGCGGACGATAGTGGAGACATTCGTTCCGTCTTGAAAGGTGCCTCATGAACTCTGCGCCCGCATCGCCCCTGCCCAGCAACGCCGACACCGTCGCGCTCGACCGTGCCCACGTGTTCCATTCCTGGTCTGCGCAGGGCGCGCTGAAGCCCCTCGTGCTTGAAGGCGGCCTCGGCAGCACCGTGTGGGACAACGAAGGCAACGAGTACCTCGACTTCTCGAGCCAGCTCGTGAACATCAATATTGGGCACCAGCACCCCGCCGTGATTGCGGGCATCAAGGCACAGGCCGACATCATGGCCACCGTTGCTCCCGCGCACGCCATCAACATCCGCGGTGAAGCAGCCCGCAAAATTACCGACCACGCGCCCGAGGGCATGAACAAGGTCTTCTTCACCAACGGTGGAGCGGATGCCAACGAAAACGCCATGCGGATGGCTCGCCTGCACACCGGCCGCGACAAGATCATCTCGCGCTACCGCTCGTACCACGGCAACACCGGATCGGCCGTCGTCGCTACCGGCGACTGGCGCCGCATCCCCAACGAGTACGCTCGTGCCCACGTGCACGTGTTCGGCCCCTACGAGTACCGCTCCGAATTCTGGTCGGACTCCCCCGAACAAGAATCAGAGCGCGCCCTGCACCACCTCGAGCGCACTATCCAGGCAGAGGGCGCTGAGTCGATCGCCGCCATTCTGCTTGAGAGCATCCCCGGCACCGCCGGCGTGCTGACCCCGCCGCCCGGCTACATGGCTGGTGTTCGCGCGATCGCCGACAAGTACGGCATCCTGCTCATCCTGGATGAGGTCATGGTCGGCTTCGGCCGCACCGGGCACTGGTTCGCGTTCGAAGCCTTCGACGTGAAGCCCGACCTCATTACCTTCGCCAAGGGCGTCAACTCGGGCTACATCCCCGTGGGCGGTGTCGTCATCTCTGACGAGATTGCGGCCACCTTCGACGAGCGCGTCTTCCCCGGCGGCCTCACGTACTCGGGCCACCCCATCGCTGCCGCCTCCATCGTCGCTTCCATCACCGCGATGGAAGAGGAAGGCATCGTGGAGAACGCCGCCATGATCGGTCGCGACCACATCGCACCCGGCCTCGCCGCGCTCGCCGAGAAGCACGACTGCATCGGCGACGTCCGCGGAAGCGGCGTCTTCTGGGCGCTCGAGCTCGTCGCCAACCGCGAGACCCGCGAACCACTCAGCGCTGCCGACATGGGCAAGGTCAAGGGTGCGCTCATCGCGCGCGGACTGCTGCCCTTCATCGCCGACAACCGCATCCACGTCGTGCCACCGGCCGTTGTGACGCCAGAAGAAGTTGCCCGCGCCATGGCCATCTACGACGAAGCGCTCAGCGAGCTCTAGCCCGCGTCACCGCCGTTAACGACGAAGGGGTGCGCCCGAGCCACAAGCTCGGTCGCACCCCTTTGTTGTAAGACGTAGGCCTGCTTACTACGAAGCGGGAAGTGATTTCAGAAGAGCGGTGAGGGCGAGCGCGGCGCCGTCGTTGACGTCGCTTTCGGTGACCTGATTGGCGACCGTGAGCACGTCATCCGGAGCCTGCCCCATGGCTACGCCGCGACCGCGCGAGGCTGCCCACTCGAGCATGTCGATGTCGTTGCGGCCATCACCCATGGCGAACACGCGCGAGCGCGGGATGCCGAGGCGCGAGCGCACATTTTCGAGCGCCGTTGACTTGTTGACGCCATCGGGCGCGATGTCGAGCCAGGCTGTCCACCCGACGTTGTAGCTGACCTTGTGGAGCCCCATCTTCTCGACGACGGCCAGAAAGTCGTCAACCTGATGCTGGGGAGAGATGACGACAACACGGGTGGCCTGCACCTTGGTGAGTTCATCGAACGACACATCTTCGATGACTGCGCCGAGCGCGCCATCCGGAAATTTGCCGTCGACAAAGAACTTGCCCGTGGAATCTTCGACCGCATAGTTGGCCGACGCCAAATGCTGCTTGATGCTCGTAAGAACGTCTTTGGGATTGAACATCTCGACGAACTCGCGGGCGTATCCGCCCTCAGCCAGCGGATCACGCTTGAGCGTAATCGCGCCGTTCGAGCAGACCACGTACTGAGGGGTGAGCCCTAGCTTGCGCAAGATCGGCAAGGTCATCGCAACCGAGCGACCGGTGGCCAGCATGATCTCGTGACCGGCATCCCGCACTGCGGCAACAGCCTCGATTACGGCGGCGTTCATCTCCCCCGACTCGAGCAGCAGAGTGCCGTCGATGTCGAGTGCGATCATCCAGCGGTCATCCTGTGCGGCGATTGTCACGCGAGTGGCTCCAAAATTTCGAGCCCACCGAGGTAGGGCCGCAGTGCTTCTGGCACCACGACTGCCCCGTCGGGCTGTTGGTGAGTTTCGAGGATGGCAACCAACCAGCGCGTGGTAGCCAAGGTTCCGTTGAGGGTGGCGACAGGGGCTGTCTTTCCCGACTCGGTGCGATACCGGATGTCGAGTCGACGTGCCTGATACGTCGTGCAGTTCGAGGTGGACGTGAGCTCGCGGTACGTGCCCTGGGTCGGAACCCACGCCTCGATGTCGTACTTGCGGGCAGCGCTGGAACCGAGGTCGCCACCGGCAACATCGATCACACGGTAGCTGAGCTCGCACGCCTGCAGCATTGACTCTTGGAACGACAGCAGGCGCTCGTGCTCAGCCTGGGCATTCTCGGGCAGCACGTAACTGAACATCTCGAGCTTGTTGAACTGGTGAACGCGCAGAATGCCACGGTTGTCTTTACCAGCCGAACCCGCTTCGCGGCGGTAGCAGGTCGACCAACCGGCGTACCGTAGCGGGCCCTTCGAGAGATCAAGAATCTCATCGGAGTGGTACCCGGCGAGCGCAACTTCACTGGTACCGGTGAGGTACAGGTCGTCGGCAGGCAGATGATAAATCTCGTCGGCGTGCTCCCCCAAGAACCCGGTGCCGGCCATCATTTCGGGGCGCACGAGGGTGGGAGTGATGAGCGGGATGAAGTCGCCAGCGATAGCGCGATCGAGCGCCATGTTCATGAGGCCCAGTTCGAGTCGCGCGCCGACGCCCTTAAGGAAGTAGAAGCGGCTGCCCGCAACCTTCACTCCGCGGGGGATGTCGATAGCACCGAGCAGCTCGCCGAGGTCGGCATGGTCACGGGGCTCAAAGTCGAACGTCGCGGGCGTGCCCACTTCGCGCACGAGTTCCCAGTCATCCTCGCCACCGACGGGAACGCCTTCGACGGCGATGTTGCCGAGCGACCCGACGATGCGAGTGAATTCAACTTCGGCCTCGGTCGACGCCTGCTGGGCCAGCTTGACCTGAGCTGACAGCTCTTGGGCTTGCGCCACCAGGGCCTTCTTCTCATCTGCTGGAGCCTGAGCAACCTTCTTGCCGAAGCTGTTTTGCTCAGCACGTAACGCCTCGAACTCGCCGATGCGGGCACGGCGGTTGTGGTCGGCGGCGATAGCGTCGTCGACGAGCTGAACGGACGCCCCGCGAGCGAGCTGCGATTGCCGCACGGCGTCGGGGTTTTCTCGGAGAATTTGGGGGTCAATCACCAGTACAGCCTACCGATTCATGGCGTAGCGTTTATCTGTGCCCTCGCCTCGAAACTCCAAGCCCAAAGTGGCGGTGGTTTATAACCCCATCAAGGTCGATCTTGCCAAGCTCACCAAATTGGTAAACGCAGCAGCGAAAGCCGCTGACTGGGCTACCCCGCTGTGGTTCTCTACGACCGAGGTGGATGCGGGTCAAGGTGTCACGGGTAGCGCCATCCGTCGCGGCGCTTCCATGGTGATTGCAGCTGGCGGCGATGGAACTGTTCGTGCGGTTGCCGAGGCCTTGCGCGGCAGCGGTGTTTCCATGGGACTCATCCCGGCAGGCACGGGCAACCTGCTCGCCCGCAACCTCGATCTCCCTGCCGGCAACATGCACGACAGCGTGGACATCGCCTTCAACGGCTACGACCGCGCGATCGACCTCGGCATCGTCAACATCGTTCGCGACAACGGAAACCACGAAGAGCATGCCTTTCTCGTGATGGCCGGCCTTGGTCTTGATGCGAAGATGATCAAGAACACGAGCACCAAGCTCAAGAAAGCTGTGGGCTGGCTCGCCTACGTCGACGGCATTGCCCGCTCGATCCCTGAGCTGCACCCCGTGAAACTGCGCTACAGCGTGGATGGCGCGCCGAACCGTTCCCTCAGCGCGCATACCGTGATCATCGGCAACTGCGGCTCGCTGCCGGGTGGTCTGCTACTGATGCCCGATGCCCAACCGGATGACGGCATCCTCGACATGGCGGCGTTGGTGCCCCGCGGCCGCTTCGGCTGGCTCAATATCTGGAACAAGATCGCGTGGGAAAACGGCGTGCTGCGCAAGAGCGTCATGGGTCGCCGCATCATCGACCTCTCGAAAGACGTGCGCGACGTGCGCTATGCCAAGGGCAGCGACCTCAACATGATCGTCGACAACCCCGAGGAGTTTCAGCTCGACGGCGACGAGTTCGGTCTCGCCAAGTCAGTGCACACCTGGGTCGACCCGCTCGCGCTCATCGTGCGCGTATCCAAGTCGCGCACGAAATAGGGCGGCTCGTTAGCTCGCGCTCGGCTCATTCGTGACAATCCCGCGCAGCCAGTCTCGCGCCTCAACGAACACGTCATTTCCATACCGCGGGGTGACCATCGTCGCGAGCTTGTCAGCACGCGGGTAGCTTCCCAAGAAGATGACCTTGGGGCTGAAACGCTTGAGACCCAAGAGAGCGTCTGCAACGCGCTCATCGAGAATGTGACCCTCAAGGTCGATGACGAAACGGTAGCGACCGAGCTCGTCGCCGATGGGGCGGGATTCGATCAGGCTCATGTTCACACCGCGGGTGGCGAACTGCTCCAGCATCTCCAGCAATCGGCCGGGGGCATTGTCGGGAAGTTCGACGATCACGCTCGTCTTGTCTGCGCCGGTGGGGGCGGGGAGTTCGGTACTCGAGGAGACCAGAACAAAACGCGTCACCGAAGTTGTGTTGTTCGCGATGTTTTCCGCGAGCACTTCGAGCGGATAGTGCTCGGTGATCCCGGGCGGGGCAACGGCGGCATCCGCAACAGAGTTCTCTAGCAGCGAGGCCGCGGCCGAGACATTAGAACTGGCGGGGATGTAGCCGTGCTGAGGCAACTGGGCGTCGAGCCAGCGTCGCGTCTGCCCATAGGCCACCGGATGCGCGTTGACGGTTGTCACGTCGGCGAGCGTGGTGCCTGGCCTGGCCACGAGAACGAAATTCACGGGCACCAAATACTCGCCAAGGATGCGGATATCAGGGGTCGTGGTGAGCGCATCTTGAGTAGCACTGACTCCGCCATCGATCGAGTTCTCGATGGCGATCATTGCCGCGATGCTGCGGCCGCTCGTCACATCGTCGAGCGCCTCTCCGACATTGTTGACACTCTTCCAGTGCGCGCCGACCGCTTCGGGCACTTGCTTGAGTGCGGCCTCCGTAAACGTTCCGGCCGGCCCGAGGTAGCTGTAGCTCACGGAGTCAGGGCGCGGCGTCGAAGTCATGTCACGAGTTTAGAGGGGCGAGCGCCTAGCCGTAGTTCGGTGCGGCGGGCAGCCCGAAGAACTCTTCGAGAGTCTGGATGCCCGTGCTGTGCAGTTCAGCGGCGAGCGCCTTACCGACGAAACGCAAGTGCCACGGTTCGTACTCGTAACCGGTGATGTCGGTTTTACCCTCGGGGTAGCGAACGGTGAAGCCGTACTTCCACCCGTTCTCATCGAGCCACCGACCCTGCGGGGTATCTCCGAAGCACTGCTCGAGAGAGCAGTAGGCGGGCAACGCGCTGATGTCAATGGAGAGCCCCGTTTGGTGCTCGCTGTGCCCCGGGCGCGCGCTCGTGAGGTCCGCGCCCTCTTGGCCATACTGCGCGACCCAGCCGGCGTACACGCTCTCTTGCGACCAATAACTTCGGTACGAGCTCTGCGATTGCATTTGCAGTCCCGTGTCGTTTTGGTAGGCGGCGAACATGTCGACGACGGCAGCCGCGGCTTCCGGTCGTAAGTACGGCTCATTGGCGTAGGGAACATCGACGAAGACGAGCTCAGGTTCGTAGGTGTCGGGGTTGAGCGGACGCAGCTTGTTCGCCACGACCCAGAGGCTGCTCGCCTCGTCGATGGAGAACTGATTCTTGTCGAAGGTCGGTGTCGGAGTAGGCGTGGGGGTCGGTGTCGGAGTCGGGGTCGGCGTGGACGACACCGTCGGGGTGGCTGTTACGGCCGCTTCGGGCGTGGGCTCGAGGGCCACAATCGACACAATTAGCGCAATAACAATCAATACCAGCCCGATAGCCGAGATGATGATCAAGCGGCGGTTGGAACCGGCAGAGGTGATGGGGGGCACAGAATCAGACACCCGTCGATACTATTCCCCCGCTCAGGAACGCCACGGAACGCATCCCCAAGTGAACGCCCACGAGTAGTCTTGTCCTATGGCCAGCGAAGTTATCAACGACCCCGCGATGAACCGCTACGAGTTGCTCGTTGATGGTGTTCAGGTGGGCCTTGCTGATTACCAGCTGCGCGATGATCAGATCGTTTTCGTTCACACCGAAATCGACCCCAAGCACCGCGGTCAGGGCCTCGGCGCTGATCTTGCTCGGGGTGCGCTCAATCTGGTGCGGGCCGAAAGCGACTGCCGCGTCGTAGCCAAGTGTGAGTTCATCGACAAGTTCATCACCGACAACCCTGAGTACCGCGACCTGCTGAGTCGTTAACAGCCGCCGCACGCAGCGCCGTCAGCGGCGAGGGACGACGACCGGATGCCCACCCACGTCGTGCAGGTCGACCGCGAGGCCGTACACCCGCTCGACTCGCTCGGCGGTGAGCACCTCGCGGGGAGTGCCGATGGCGTCGAGCGTGCCATGCGCGATGAGCGCGAGCCGGTCGGAGTAGGCGCCGGCCAAACTCAAGTCGTGAAGAACAACGACGACGGCCCGGCCATCCTGAGCGATCGAGCGCGCGACGCGCATGACATCTTCTTGATGACGGAGGTCGAGGGCGGCTGTCGGCTCGTCCAAGAACACGACCGGGGTGTGCTGAGCGAGCACGCGCGCGAGCGAGACGCGCGCCTTTTCACCACCCGAGAGCGTCGTGTAGCGACGGTCACCCAGGTGAGCGACATCCGTCACTTCCAAAGCTTCGTTGACGACGGCCACATCGTCGCGACCCTCAAGTTCGCGCGCCCAGGGGCTACGCCCCATCGCCACAACCTCGGAGACACGGAACGGAAAACTCACACTGTTCTCTTGCGTAAGCACGGCACGCAGTCGAGCGAGCTCGCCGTGGCGGATGCCGCCCACGTCGCGGCCGTCGATGGTCACGATGCCGCTGTCGGGCTTTCGATCGCCGCTCAACACCGCGAGCAGCGTGGACTTTCCGGCACCGTTCGGGCCGACAAGCGCAAGCACTTCGCCGGGAGCCACGTCGAGGCTGACGTCATCAAGAATCGCGCGGCCACCGAGCCGCACGCCAATATTGCGCGCGCTAATCATGCCCAGCCTCCGCTCTGACGACGTTGGCGGAAGAGCAAGTAGAAGAAGAACGGGCCACCGACGAGCGAAGTGAGCAAGCCGATCGGCAGGTCGCCACCGGCCACCACCGAGCGGGCGAGCAGGTCGGAGAGCACGAGCAGCACGCCACCGCCGATGGCACTCGCAACGATGAGCGGGCGGTGGGCCGGGCCGATCGCCATGCGCATGGCGTGCGGCACCACAAGACCAACGAAGGCGATGATGCCGACGAAGGCCACGGCCACGCCGGTGAGTAGCGCGACGATCACGATCGAGACGATGCGAAGGCGTTCCACATTGACGCCGAGGTGGCGGGCGTTGCGCTCCCCCAGCGCCAGAAGGTCGAAGGGGCGAGCGAGCACGATCGCAGCCGTGAGGCCCACGGCGGTCACGAGGGCGACGATGAGCACTTCGCTCCACCGCGATCCATTCAGCGAGCCCAGCTGCCAGAACACGATCTGTTCCCGGCTGCCCGAGTCGGCGACGAACAGCAGAAAGGCTAAGCCCGCGCCGGCAAAGGCGTTGACGGCAATACCCGTGAGCAAGAGCGTGACGACTTCCGTGCGGCCGTTGGCGCGCGACACGAAGTAGACGAGCAGAGTGGCGAGAAGACCACCGACGAACGCGAAGAGGGCAATCGCGCCGTCGCCGAGAGCGGCTACGCCCACGACGATGGCGATTGCAGCACCGAGCGCAGCACCGGATGAGACTCCCACGACGCCGGGTTCGGCCAGCGGGTTACCGAAGATTGCCTGCATCACAGCACCCGCCACGGCGAGCGCCGCCCCGACGACCAGCGCCATCGCGATGCGGGGAAAGCGCACGACCCAGAGCGTGGATTCCACGATCGAATCTGTCGGCGCCCATTCGTTCTGGATGCCGAGAGCGCGCAGCAACGACCCGCCCACTTCGGCCGGGCTTACGGGTAGTTGCCCGAGCACTGCCGACGCCACGATGCCGCCGAGCAGCAGCGCGGCCAGAGTGAGCGTGAGGGTCACGCCGCGAAGGGTGTGTTTCACGGAACGCGCTGCAACCACTCTTCGGTACCGAACTTCTCGGCAACGAGTTCTTCAGCGCGCGCAATCTCGTCGCTCGTCAGTTCACTCTCGGCAAGGCCATGGAGCCCACGGAAGGTCTCAACCATGGTGTCGATGATGTCGGCGCGCTCCATGCCGGTCTGGCTGCGCAGAGGGTCGACCCGCTTTGAGGCCGACTTGGTGCCCTTGTCGCTCATCTTCTCGCGACCGATGCGCAAGACCTGAACCATCTTTTCGCCGTCCATGTCGTAGCTCATGGTGACGTGGTGCAGGACGGCTCCCGCGCCGAGGCGCTTTTGGGCGGCTCCACCGATCTTGCCGGTGGGGCTCGCGATGTCATTGAGCGGCTGGTAGCTCGCGTCGATGCCCAGAGATTTGAGGGCGATGATGACCCACTCGTCGAGGAAGGCGTAGGAGTCAGCGAAGGTCATGCCCTGTACGAGCTCGACCGGAACATAGATGGAGTACGTGATGACGGTGCCGGCTTCCATGAACATCGCGCCTCCACCGGAGATGCGTCGCACCACCTCGAAGCCGTACTTCTTGGCGTTCTCGAGGTCGACCTCGTTACGCAGCGACTGAAAGCTGCCGATCACGACGGCGGGCTTATTCCACTCCCAGATGCGCAGAGTGGGCTTGCGGCGACCGGAGGCGACCTCTTCGGAGAGCACCTGATCCATCGCCATTTGCATCCGGGGCTCGAGGGGCGGGCCGGTGACGATCTGCCAGTCGTAGTCTTTCCACGTCGTGGCACGCTGCAGGGCGCGACGGATGGTGGTGGCTACTGATTCGGCAGAGAAGCCGAGCATCACGGTGCCCTCGGGCAGCGACCGCTGAATCGCGGTCGTGATGGTCTTCGCGTCTGAGTTGGCCGGCAGGCCTTCGACGGCGGCGTTGATATCTTCGAGGGCCTCATCCGGCTCTAAGAAGAAGTCACCAGCAAGACGAAAGTTAGTGATGGCGTCGTCGACAACATCGAGATCGACCACTACGAGTTTTCCGCCGGGCACCTTGAATTCGCCGTGCATCGCTTACCCCTGTCTAGTTGTACTCAATCCAGCCTACTGGCCTGCGTCGGGCTGCGGAATTGACCAGTCGAGCGGAGGCACAAACTCCCCATGCCCGTGGTCGATCATCCGGCCGCGCAAACGCTGAAAAGCTTCGTCGAGCGCCTCGGTACCGGGATCGCGATTGATGCCGGTGTGGCTGTATTCGTACACGTTCCACGACGGCCAGACGTGCAAGTGTGCGTGCGGAACCCGGTAGCCCTCGAACATGAGCCCGACACGATCGGCATCCCATTCGTCACGCTGAGCCAAACCGATCAGGCGGCCGACGCGGAAGATGTGCAGCGCGAGTTCTTCGTCGAGGTCGCTCCAGCGATCCACTTCGATGCGCGGAATCACAAGGATGTGCCCCGGCTTGCGGGGCTCGATCGTGAGAATGGCAAAGACACGGTCATCCGCCCAGATGAAGCGCCCCGGCGAGCGACCGTTGAGAATCTCGGTGAAAATTGACGCCATTATTTGGATGGTGCTGGTTTGGATGGTGCTGGTTTGGATGGTGCTGCGTCGCTCGGTGCTGCGTCAGACTTCGCTGAGCCGGGCTGAGTAGCCTCGTTCTGAGCTGCGGGCGGCAGCGGAGCATCCGGATGCACGGGCTTGAGCCGCGCATCGAGCCACGCCACGAGGTCGGCGATCACTTCGTCTTTGTTGGTCTCGTTGAAGATCTCGTGGCGTGCGCCCGGGTAGACGATCGCTTCGATGTCGGTGAGCTTGGAGCGCACGACGTAGTCAGAAGCGAGCGCCTCAATGCTTGCCTCGCCGCCGAGCGAATCTTCGTCGCCGATCATGATGAGCAGCGGGATGTCGCGGGCGAAGTGCTTCGCCGGGCGGCCCATGAGGCGCATTCCGTCGACGGGGCCGAAGAGCTTGAGGGCATCCGCGTAGAACGTCAGCGGGTCGTTCACAAAGTCTTCAGCAACCTGGGGATCGCGGCTGAGCCACTCGTAGCCGGTGGTGCCGAGGTTCTTGTGCTTGGCGTTGAGGTTGCCACTGTTCATGTGGGCGAAGGTGCGGTGCGCGGTGCCCGTGAGGATCGCGACTTCGTACTCGTCGGAGTGCGCGTTGAGCACGTCTTGCACCATGAGCGAGCCCCACGAGTGGCCGAGGAGCGCGAGGGGAAGTGTGGGGTGATCGCGGCGGATGATGGCCGAGAGTTCGCGGATGTTTTCAGTAGCCGCCCGCAGCCCACCCTTGCCGAGCTTGCCCAGCTTGCTGGCATCGCCCGCGTTCTGGTCGAGACCTGTGGCACCGTGGCCGCGGTGGTCATCGGCGTAGACCGTGTAGCCGGCAGCGATGAGGGCTTGCGCGACGTGCTCGTAGCGGCGGGCGTGATCACCTAGTCCGTGCGTGAGCTGCAGCACTGCGTGGGCTTTCGGTGATTCCCACACGTAGTAGTGAATCGTGACTCCGTGCGCGTCAACGTAGGAGTGGTCAGTTCGTGGCGCCGTAAACGTGGGCATATGGGCCTCCTTGCTGCTGCCATTCTACGGCGGTGCGCTGAAGAGAGGCAGTGCAAAATTAGTCGCTGCGACGCTGCACGCGCGGAGGTGAGCGACCCATCAACCGGCGCGTTCATCGATGTTCTTCGGAACGGCGCACCGAGCTATACCGGTGAGCAAGGGCTCCACCCCGTTATTCGCTGGGAATGGTATCCGCCCCAGAGCCGCGAAACGATAGCCGCTGTTCTCCAAGCGGAGAGAATCCACTACAGCAACGGATAACCCTCGCGGCCTCCCCGAAGGAGATCTCCACGATCGGCTAACGTGGAGATTGCTCGACTCCTCGACGCTTGCACCCCAAAGGAATCACATGGCTACTCCTGCGCCGCACGATCTGAGCCTCGCCGAGTCCGTCTCGCTGGTGGCGTGTTACGCAGCGGTCACCGGTGAACGACTTCGGCAGAACAAAACCTGCGCTGGACGTCCGGAGCGCACAGAGGCCGCTGCAATGCTTATGGAGCTCGCGGATGACGAATCCATTGTGATCGAGAACATAGAATTCCCCCGAATTCAGAACAGGCGTCGCACCTCCACGGCGCGCGTGGGCCTCAACGAGCCGCGCAATCCTCTCCTCCTGCCGCTGTGGCAGGCGCTGCACAAACAAAGCAAACCTCGGCTCACAGAGTCTTTGTTGGACTCCATGCCGACGGGAAAGCTCCACGAACGCCTAACCGCTGCGGGGCTCCTGACACAAGGTGGCGCGTTCATCACACGGGATCTCCTGACGCCCGAAGGAATTCGCGTGCGAGCCGAGCTGAGCGAAGAGATCAACTCCTACCTCGATTTAGGAAAGGAAGCTGCCCCGCTTGGGCTCAGCGAGCGATCAGCCCTCACGTTGGCACTCATCCTTTACTGCGAGTTGCACGGTCCGTGGATCGCTGGGCACTCCCCGGAAGCAGCGCTCGAGGTGATGAGGCGACTTAAACTCGCTGTCACCGACCTCGTGTACAGCTCTGAAAGAGCGGATTACCGAGGCCAGATTCTCCTCACGCTCACGTCAGTGAATGCCCGGGACAATTGGATCTAAATTTCCACTGGCTCATTCCAGGAGCATGAAAGTCGTTAGCAAGACTAATTTGCTAGGCTAACGAATATGCCTGACAAACTTGACGACGAACTCCGCATCGCGTTTATGCGCATCGCCCGTCGCATCCGGCAGCAACGCCACGACGACACCCTCAGCGACAGCCAACTCTCCGTTCTCTACGTGCTCAGCCAACACGGCGGCAGCACGCTTGCCGCCCTCGCCGAGCACGAACGCGTCACCCCGCCCTCGATGAATCGCACCGTGAACTGCCTCAGCGACGACGGCCTCATCACGCGCTCCAGCTCGCCCGACGATGGCCGCAAAGTGCTTATTGAAGCGACGGATGCCGGCATCGAGCTGGTCGACAAGACTCGCCAGCGCCGCGCCGAATGGTTCGCTGCCGAACTCTCGACCCTCTCGGCCGACGAGCACGCCGCCCTCCACGCCGCCATTCCCGTTCTCCTGAAGTTGGCCAATTCGTGAGCGCAATGTTCCGCTCGCTTCGCTTCTTCAACTACCGGCTCTGGACCATTGGCGCGATCGTCTCCAACACCGGCGCGTGGATGCAGCGCACCGCCCAGGACTGGATCGTTCTCACCGAACTGACCGACCACGATGCCGCCGCTCTCGGGTTCACGATGGCACTGCAGTTCGGCCCCCTGCTGCTGCTCATGCCCATCGCGGGAATCATCGCCGACCGCTTCGACCGCCGCGTCGTGTTGCTCTGGACGCAGTTCAGCCAGTTCATCCTCGCGCTCGGCCTCGGTATCCTCGTGATCTCGGGCTACGTCGAACTCTGGCATGTCTACGTCTTCGCGCTCCTTCTTGGTGTGGCTACCGCGATCGATGCGCCCGTTCGCCAGGCCTTCGTCTCGGAACTCGTGAGCGACAAAGACCTGCCGAACGCGGTCGCTCTCAACTCCATGTCGTTCCAGAGCGCACGCCTCATCGGCCCCGCCATCGCCGGGGTGCTCGTAGCGGCGATCGGCTCCGGACCCGTGTTCCTCGTGAACGCCGCCTCATTTGCAGGCGTTCTCGCCTCGCTGTGGTTCATCCGCCGCAACCAGCTTTACCCGGTGGCCAAGCTTGGGCGAGCGAAAGGCCAAATTCGGGATGGGCTGCGCTACGTTCGCAATCGGCCAGACATCCTGATCGTGCTTGTCATGGTCTTCTTGGTCGGAACCTTCGGGTTCAACTTCCCGGTCTTCATCTCCACCATGGCGACCACCGAGTTCGGCAAGGGCGCCGCCGAGTTCGGCTTGCTCTCGTCGATGATGGCCGTCGGCGCAATCGTCGGCTCGCTCTTGGCTGCTCGCCGCGAGCGCGCCCGCCTGGGCGTCGTGGTGGTCGGCTCAGCGTTCTTCGGCATCGCGTGCATGATCGCCGCTCTTGCCCCCAGCTACTGGACTTTCGGCGCCGCCCTCACGATCGTCGGCGTCTCCTCGCTGACGATGATGACAACCGCCAACGCCTACGTGCAGACTTCAACAACACCGATTATGCGCGGCCGGGTCATGGCGCTCTACCTCGCGATCTTCGCCGGCGGCACCCCGATCGGCGCCCCCATCGTCGGCTGGGCCGCCAACGAACTCGGCGCTCGCTGGGCCCTCGGCATCGGCTCCCTTTCGGGGCTACTCGCTGCAGCCGCCGCGCTCATCTGGTTGTTCTACAGTCGCGGGATGCGGGTCGGCCGCGTTCCCGAAAGCCGCTTCCGCCTGCGCTTGCGCTTCCCGCCGGAGCCCACGCCCGACGAAGAGCGCGAACTCGCGACGCAAGAGATCGCGATCGTCGAGACCACCACGCGCCGCACGAGCTAAGCGCAGAGAGGGGCGGATGCTCGCAGCATCCGCCCCTCTCTGTCGTTATCGCTTATGGCCGCTTAGGCCTCGCGAGTGATCTCCACGCTCACGAACAGCTTTGAACCGAACGGCCCCGCGTACACACCACGGAGCGGCGGCACGTCGTTGTAGTCGCGACCGCGACCCACCAGCACATGACGATCGCCAATGTCGATGAGGTTCGTGGGGTCATAGCCGCGCCACTGCCCAGCGCAGAACCACTCGATCCACGCATGGGATTCGCCCGTAACCTTCTCGCCGATAGCGGCATCCGGTTTGGGGTGAAGGTAACCAGACACGTAGCGAGCCGGGATGCCGACCGAACGCAGAGCGCCGAGCGCCAGGTGAGCGATGTCTTGGCAGACACCCTTGCCCCCGGTCCACGCTTCTGTCGCAGTCGTTGCCACTCCCGTGACGCCGCTCATGTACTCGATGGCGTTACCGATGGCCTTTGAGATTTCGAGCGCGCTCTCGCACGCGTCATCCGACTTCGCGGCAATATCTTTCGCGAGTGCGACGACCTCTTTCGGCGGCTCGGTGCGACGCGTCTGGCTGAGGTTTTCAACCGCATCCATTGAGAGCTCGGCGGCCGCATGCAGGTCGGCCCACGACATGCACTCCGACTCGTGCTCGCGCTCATGAACCTCAACGAGGCTCGTGGCCGTCAGTGACAACTCTTTGTGGCCCGTCAGCACCTCGAACGAGGCAACCCGCGAACCCCAGTAGTCGACATAGTTGCTCTGACTCGAGAGCGGCAGAATGTCGAGGTTGGAGAACAGCACCAGTTGACTCTCGACGCTGGCGGGCAGCATTCGGGCCTCGTTGTACGACGCCGTAACTTCTCCGCCGTAACTGAAACCGGTGGAATGGACGATCCGTAGACGCTTCATGAGACCTCTCCAACCCACTCGGGAGCGGCATTCGTGGGGAAGTAGCGATGACGCACTGCCTCCGAAGCCGCACTCGTTGCTGCCTGCACTCGATCCATGTGGTGAGGCAGGTCATCCAAAATTTCGGCGATCGGCCGGTACTCAAGCTCACTGCGAATCTTGCCCAGCAGACGCTGCGCATTATCGTTCACGCCGACACGGTTCATGCGGTGAGGCTCAAGCTCACGCATGCAGTCCTCGGCCCGAGAAACGGAGAAGAGGATGCTGCGTGGGAACAGTCGATCGAGCAACAAGAATTCGGCGGCATTGCTCGCGCTCGGCACACCGCGGTAGGTGCGCAAGTACGGCTCGTACGCGCCACACGACCGCAGAATCGTGGTCCACGACGGACCACTCGCTTCGGTGAGGCTTCGCGTCGCCAAGAGTCGTGCGGTCATGTCCGCACGCTCGAGGCTGCGACCGAGGGTGAAGAACTGCCAGGCTTCGTCCCGGCTCGTCGCGGACTCCACGATGCCGACGGCAAGAGCGGAGCGCTCGCGCACCCAAGAGAAGAAGTCGGCGACTTTGTCTCCAGAAATGCGGCGCGGCATCCGCGTCTGGGTGGTGTTGAGGCACTCCCACAGTTCGGTCGACACGATCTCGCGAGCACGACGTGCGTTCTCTCGAGCGGCGCCGAGCGAATAGGCGATCGAGGCCGGTTCGGTGCGGTCGACCGCGAGGATCGAGAGCACGTCACCGCGAGTGAGCGTGACGTCGGCCGGGGCCTCACTACCCATCACGCTCAGGAGCGCACGGCAGGCGTCATCCTCTTCAATCCAGGGATCTTCGAGAAGCAGCTGAAGGTGAACATCGAGGATGCGTGCGGTACCGTCGGCGCGCTCAATGTAGCGACCGATCCAAAACAGTGATTCTGCGATGCGGCTCAGCATGATTGACCTCCCTCGGTGTCGACACTCTGCTGTTGTTGCTCTTCTTGACGTTGACGCTGAGTGAGCGTTCGCGTGCTGTCTTGATCTTCAGCGTGGTCCTCGTGAATACCCGCTTCGAGCAACATCTCGGGCGTGATGACGGAGATCGCCTCCGTATCGGCCTGACGCTCGACGAGCCCCTGCACGGTGCTGTCGGATTCGGCGACCTTCTCGCGGCCCACCACCCACGTGTCTTTCGAGCCGCCACCTTGCGAGCTGTTGACGACGAGCTGGCCCTCGGGCAGCGCGACGCGAGTGAGACCACCCGGCAGCACCCAGACATCATTTCCGTCGTTGACGGCGAAGGGGCGAAGGTCGGCGTGACGCGGGCGCATGCCGTCATCAATCACGGTGGGGATTGTCGAAAGCTGAACCACGGGCTGCGCGATCCAGCCCCGCGGGTCTTTGAGAAGCTGCTTGCGCAGTGTCTCCAACTCTGGCTTCGTTGCGGCGGGGCCGATGACCAGTCCCTTACCGCCGGAGCCATCCACAGGCTTCACGACGAGCTCATCGAGCCGGTCGAGCACTTCTTCGAGCGCCCCCGGATCTTCAAGACGCCAGGTGTCGACGTTGGGGATGATCGCCTTCTCGCCGAGGTAGTACTCAATGAGATCAGGCAGGTACGTGTAGACGAGCTTGTCGTCGGCGACGCCGTTTCCGACCGCGTTGGCGATCGTCACATTTCCGAGGCGAGCCGCGAGCATCATGCCGGGGCTACCCAACATGGAGTCGGCACGGAACTGCAGCGGGTCGAGGAACTCATCGTCAACCCGGCGGTAAATCACGTCGACCCTGGTGGGACCGGCCGTGGTGCGCATCCAGACTCGACCGCCGGAGCAGAACAGGTCTCGACCCTCCACGAGCTCAACGCCCATGAGACGAGCGAGCAGCGTGTGCTCGAAGTACGCCGAGTTGTAGACACCCGGAGTGAGCACAACGACGTTGGGTTCATCCACGCCGCCCGGCGCACTGGCACGCAGAGCCTGCAGCAGCTTGTGGGGGTAGTCGCCGACGGGGCGAACCCGCATCGAGACAAACAACTCGGGAAGCGTTTGGGCCATGACTCGACGGTTCGAGATCACGTAACTCACACCACTGGGCACGCGCACGTTGTCTTCGAGAACGCGCCACGCACCCACTTCGTCGCGGATGAGGTCGATACCGCTGACCTGAATGCGAACGCCATTCGCGGGGTCGATTCCCGCCGCTTGACGATGGAAGTGGCTGGATGAGGTGATCATCCGAGCCGGAATCACACCATCTTTGATCGCATTCTGGGGCCCGTAAATGTCGGCCAGGAATGCCTCGAGCGCTCGAACGCGCTGCTTGATTCCCGACTCCACCTGTTTCCACTCGGAGAGGTCAATAACTCTGGGAACTGCATCCAGAGGAAAGGGTCTCTCTTCGCCAGCGAAGTCGAAGGTAACGCCCTGGGCGAGGTAACTGTCGGCGAGTGCTTCAGTACGTCCGCGCAGTTCTTCCTGCGTCATTTGCGCCAGCGCGTCATGGATCTCGCGGTAGGGGCGACGTATCTCGCTATCGGCAGAGAACATCTCATCCCACGCGGCTGGTCCGGTGCGTTTGGAGGCGCTTGATGTGTATCCGTCAAACAAATCTGCCATGTACAGACACTAGGCCGATTGAAGCATTTTCGCTCGCACGTGCGTTGATTCCACCGAAATGTCTTGCACAATTTACAGTTAAGTAATGGCTGCACACCTCCCCACAATTCTCGTTCTCCCCGGTGGAGGGTATTCGCACCTCGCACCCCACGAAGGCGAGCCGGTTGCTGCCTGGTTGCGCTCAATCGGTTGGAATGCTCGCGTCGTGGAGTACCCCGTGAGCACGAAGCATCCCGCCCCGTTGCTGGCAATTCAGTCTGAAATTGCGAAGGAACGTGCGCTAGGGGCCCCGCTCGTGGGCGTTTTGGGCTTCTCCGCCGGCGGCCATTTGGCCGGCCACGCCGCCGTCGCGCCCGTCGCACAAGACAACGAACGCCCCGACTTCGCCGTGCTCGGCTACCCCGTGGTCAGCATGGTGACACCCACGCACGCCGGGTCTCGCGAAGAACTCATCGGGCTGGATGCCAACGACTACCTCCGCCAAGACACCTCGATTGAGTTGTTGGTGACGCCCGCTACTCCACCCATGTTCATCTGGCATACGGCTGCTGACGCGCCGGTTCCGGTCGGAGAACACTCCTACCCGCTTGCCGCAGCGTTGGCGGCGGCGGGCGTACGCCACGAACTGCACGTGTTCTCCGACGGCAAGCACGGGCTTGGCCTCGCCGAGGGAACGCCGGCGGAAGCGTGGCAGGCACTCTGCGAAATCTGGTTGAGCTCGCTGCGCTAGCGAGAGGCCGCTGTGCTGCTCTGCTGCTGCGTCCGGAACCCCGCGCCTAGCGGCGCAAACGCTGCGTCGCGCTCTAGCGGCGCAAGCTGAAGGCTTCGGCCTTGTTGGTCGGGCCCGAAACGAGAATGGTGTCGTCGGCGGCAATGACGGTTTTCTCGTCGGTGTAGGTCCAGGTGCCGCCGAGCGGGCGAACAGCCGTAACCGTGACTCCCGCCGTTGATCGCACCCGCGACTCCCCCAGTGTCTTGCCGATAATCGCGGCGGGCGGCGCCATCTTGACGAGTGAGAAGTTATCGCCGATCTCGAGGTAGTCCTGCATCGATCCCCGCACGAGGTGAGCAACGCGACGCCCCATTTCCTTCTCGGGGTAGATCACGTGCCCCACGCCGAGCTGCTCGAGAATCGTGCCGTGGGCATCGCTGACGGCCTTGGCCCAGACGTGCGCCACGTTGTATCGCAACAGCAACGACGTCGTCAGGATGCTCGCCTGAATGTCACTGCCGATCGCCACGACCACACGATCGAACTCGGGCACCGCCAACTGCTGCAGCACCTCCTCGCGGGTAGAGTCAGCGGCGACCACGTGAGTGAGTTGCCCGTTGAGTTCTTGCACGATCGACTCATCCAGATCGATGCCGAGCACCTCGGTGCCGTTAGCCATCAGCTCCAGCGCCAGAGCGCGACCGAAACGCCCCAACCCGATGACCGCCACAGAATCTGCTGCGGCCACGGTAGCGGCATCCGAACCAGAGAACATACGCAATTTAGCCAATGATCGGCCTTTCTTTGGGAAGTTCATACAGGACAGCGCGCTCACGCAGAGCGAGCGCGGTAGCAAAACCGATGGGGCCAAGGCGGCCCACGAACATGAGCACGGCCAAGATAAGTTGCGCGGCCACGGGCAGCTCGGGCGTGATGCCCTCCGAGAGACCGACGGTGCCGAAGGCCGATACTGTTTCGAACAGCACGGGGCTCAACGGCAACCCGGAGAGCAGCATGATCGTGACGGTGGATGTCGCGACGACGCCGACCGAGAGCAAGACCACCGCGATCGCCTGGCGGTGCACGGCGCGCGACAGTCGCTTGCCGAAGACATTCACGACGCCGTCTCCGCGGACCTCCGCAAGGAGGATGAAGAACAGCACCGCGAAGGTCGTCACCTTGATGCCGCCGGCAGTGCCGGCGGGGCCGCCGCCGATGAACATGAGCGCGGTCATCCCGAACTGTGTTGCTTCACTCATGGCGCCGATATCGACGCTGTTGAAGCCAGCGGTGCGAGTTTGGACCGACTGAAAGAAGCCCGCCAAAAGCTTGGCAGGCCAGTCGAGCGGGCCGAGGGTGGCGGGGTTGTTCCATTCGATGAGGGTGATGTAGGCGGCGCCAGCGACCAGCAGCAGCGGAGTCGCCGCGAGAACGATGCGCGTGTTCATGCTCCACTTGAGGCGGTTACCCCCAAAGCGCAGCAGTTGAACGATCACGGGAAAGCCGAGGCCGCCCAGGATGATCTCGGCGCACAGTGTGAGTGAGACCACCGGGTCGTCAACGAACGAGATCATGTTGTCGCTGAAGAGCGCAAAGCCCGCGTTGTTGAACGACGACACCGCGTGGAAGAGTGCAAACCACGCCGCCTCCCCCACGCTGTAGCCATAGCGCAGCAAAAACCAGAAGAAGAGGATGAGTGCGCCGACGCCCTCGATGACGAGCGAAATCTTGAGCACACCAAGAACGAGGCTGCGCACGTCTCCAAAGCCCACGTTTTTGGTTTCGGCGGCGGCCGTAATGCGCGAACGCAGCGACAGTCTTCGCACAACCGCGATACCGATGATGGAGGCGAAGGTCATGACGCCGAAGCCGCCGACCTGGATCAGCACCATGATGACGACCTGGCCAAAGCCCGTCCAGTAGGTCGACGTATCGACGATCACGTGGCCGGTCACACACATCGCGGAGACCGCGGTGAAGAACGCCTCCACGAGGGTTGCGCCACCCGGACCGGTACGCGAAATGGGTAGCGCCAGCAGGGTTGTGCCCGCTGCGATACCAATCAAAAACCCGAGAAGAGTGAGCTGCGCTGGGTGAACCAGTTTTCGCTTGCTCCCTGTCCCGCGAAGGATGTTGTGCACCGGGATACAGTACGCCTGTTTCGGGCAAAGTCGTACGGTTTTCTTTCGCTACGCTTAACATCAACCACCGCAACGACCGGAGATCTCACCGTGCCCCACGCCCCGGACGACCGGACGCAGGCCGAGGAGCTTCGAGCGCCCGTGCGCCGCCCGTGGCACTTCCCCCGCTGGCGACGTCGCCTGCGGGCTCGCTTGCCGATGAACAGCGACATCGAGATCACTCGCACCGTCGTGGGCATGCCCGAGATGATCCGCATCCGCCCCCGGCATCTCGCGCTGGCTGCTCTCGGCGGCGGTCTCGGTGCGGCAGTGCGATTCATCATCGCGCAGACAACCCCGATCTGGGAGACGCTCTCGCTCGGCACGATCATCGTGAACGTGGCGGGGCCGTTTCTGCTCGGGTTACTGCTTCAAACCTTGGCCGAACGCCAAGAATCGAGACGGATGCGCGTCATCCGCCTCCTCACCGCCGTTGGCTTCTTGGGCGCCCTGACCAGCTACGCGCAGCTCGCGATCGACATTGTGATCGTCTCGGAACGCCATCATGTGCTGCTCGCCGTTGCTTATGGCAGCGCAACGCTCATTGCCGGAGCGGGAGCCGTGTGGCTGGGCGTCTTCACATCGAAGAGTTGGTTCCGCATTATTCGCCAGCACGAACGGTTGGTTCGATGATTATCGGAGCGCTCTTCATCACCGTTGCGGGCGGGCTCGGCGCCGCCCTGCGCCTGGCCGTGAATGCATTCGTGCACCGCCGCATCCGCACCAACTATCCCGTGGCGATGTCGATCATCAACATCACCGGGTCGTTTCTGTTCGGCCTCATCACGGGGATGACAGCGGGCCACTTCGTGCCCGAAGAGCTTGGCCTCTACGCTGGCGTCGGCATGGTGGGTGGCTTCACCGCGTTCAGCACGACGAGCTTTCAGACTCTGCGGCTGCTGCAAGAGAGTCGCGTGTGGCTCGCGATTCTCAACTCGTTCGGCATGCTTGCCGTCGCCGTGCTGATGGCGGCGCTCGGACTCATGCTCGGGCGGGCGCTGTAGCTGCAGCTGAGTCAGAGCGCAGCACCCAGCCGCTCGCTTAGGCGCTGATCGGCTCCAACACGAAGACGGGAATCTCGCGCTCAGTCTTGGCTTGGTAATCCTCGTAATCGGGATAGGCCGCAACCGCGCGCTCCCACCAGAGCGCCTTTTCGTCGCCGGTCACTTCTCGCGCCTCGAAATCGCCCTTGAAGCCCACATCGTGCAGTTCGACATGCGGGTTGGAAACGATGTTGTAGAACCAGACCGGATGCTTGGGAGCCCCGCCCAAGGAAGCAACAACGGCATAGCGGCCGTCGTGTTCCACCCGCATGAGCGCGGTCTTGCGCAACTTGCCAGACTTGGCACCAACCGTGGTCAGCACGATGATCGGCATGTCTCTCATGAGGTTGCCTTCGTGGCCATTGCTGGCTTCGAAAACGTCGGCCTGGTTGCGGGCCCACTCCGACGTGCTGGGTTCGTATTCTCCTGTTAGCGGCATGCTTCCACGTTACCTTCCGGCGCCTGAAGACATTACTCAGAGATAGGTAGTTTCTACTCACGCGCTCGCGTGGGTGTGAGGGCTTTACTGGTTACATGATTACCTCACAGCGCGCGCTGACAAGCGCAACCGCCATCGCAATCGCGGCCGGCCTCAGCCTTTCCCTCTCCGGTTGCTTCGCCAACCCCCTCGAGAGCTTCACCGATAACCTCATCGAGGACACCGTGGAGAACGCGATTGAGGGCGCTACGGGAGTAGACGTCGACGTTGATGGGGATGGTTCCGGAGGATCGTTGCCCAAGTCGTGGCCGGCAGAAGTTCCCGCCCCCGATGGCAACATCCTCTTCTCGCTCGGCATCGACGATGGCTACAGCGCCACGATTCAGGTGGACTCCGACGCGGCAGCCGAGGCAGGCTACGAAGCGCTCGTCTCGAGTGGCTTTGAAATGATCTCTGAATTCTCGCTGGGAGACGAGGGGGTCATGTACGGCCTCGAGAGCGACAGCTGGATCGTTCAGTACTCGTGGGGCACGAACGAAGAAGATGGAACTCTCGTGAACATGATTCTGACGGGCGTCGATGAGTAGGAACTAGCGCCAGTTGCGGCGCATCCTTTGAGTGATCGCCGCAACTACAGCTCAAAAAGAAACTCTTCGAGTTCCACCCGACCCTTGACGCCCAGCTTGCGATAGATGCGGGCTAAGTGGTTATCAACGGTGCGAACGGAAAGCCCGAGGTCTTCGCCAATTTCGCGACTTCGCCTTCGACCGGCAGCGGCTCGAGCGATTGTCCACTCCCGCTCGGTGAGCTCGTCGGCGGGTACCTCGCCCGGTACGCGATCCATGTCGGCGGCCAGGCGGCGGGCGAGCAGCGTGGCTTTACGCTCCCACTCGCGGCGGTCTGCCTTGGCCGCGACACGCGCACCTTCGAGAAGGCCGTCGACCGCGAGCGCAGCCACTCCCGAGGCAGCAAGAGCAGGCGCGAGTTTACAGAGGCGGGCAACATCCGCTGCCGCTGCCGCTTCGGTCCATTCCCGGATGCGGGCAATCAGCGGTGACGGCGATAGTTGCGTCAGCAGTTGCAGTTGTTCGAGCGCGGCAGCCGGATGCCCGACCCGGATCGCCACGGTCAGTGTGAGGGCACTCAGCAGGAAGTGACCGAGCATGATCGCCTCGGCGACGGCCGCGACGATGACGCCCGCGGCCTCGTCATGGCGGCCTTCGGCGGCGAGCAACCAGGCCTCACACTCCGCGCGCTGCAGAATGACTTTGGCGTCGCCCGCCTGTTCGGGGGAAACCTCGGAGAGCAATTCGCGTGCCGTTTCGGGATCGCCCAGTTGCGCGTCGACGGTGGCGTGAAGGGCTACGGCGGTGCCCAAGAGCCCGGTGAAGTCACGCCACTTGAGCTGTTCGACCGCGAGCGAAGCGAGAGTTTGGGCATCACCGACGCGCCCTTCGTGCAGGCGCACGATGGCCAGCGCATACGACCACACTCCCGCAGAGTCGGCAAAGCGGTCGAGACGGCGCTGAGTTGCGAAATCACGAGCACGGCCAATTTCAGCATCAGCAACGAGCGCCAAGAACTCGGAAAGGTCGAGCAGCGAACCGGCAAAGGGAGCTTCGAACCGGTAGGCGTCGGCCAAGGGGCGGGTCTGCAGAATTGCCGCAAACGCGTCGGCCGGATTGCCGGCCATTGTCGCGATCATGGCGGCCGTGAGCCCGGCGTTCACGGCGCCGAGTCCGCCGTCGGGCGATACCGGGCCCGCGACCTCGGTCAGGGCATGAGCGTCTCCGGTCATGAGCTGCCATTTCGCGAGTTCCGGTCGCAGCACGGCTTGGGCGCCCGGATCCATTCTCGACAGCTCACACGTCACGCGATCGACGGCATCCGAGGGTCGGGAGAGACGATAAACCATGTGCTGTCCCCAGCGGGCCAGAGCGATGGCACGCTGTTCCTCGTCCCGTGACAAGGCGATAGCGGACTCAAAAACAACCGATGAGCGCTCAGATTCGGCCAGCGCCGAGAGGGCACTCGCGAGAACGAGTTCGGGCGCAAAACGGCGTTCGGTGAGCTGAGCCCGTTCCGCGAGCGAAGCCGCCACCGCATGGTCGCCAGCCGCATGCGCGTAGCTGGCCGCCCAATCCAGATCGTCGTTGCTGATTTCGGCATCGGTGGTGGTCAGCAACACGGTCGCGGTGAAGCGCAGTTGCTGATCGTGCATCGGCATCAGTCGCCCGGCGACGTCCTTCACAAGCTCGGCACGCGCGGCCTGTTCGAGATCGATCGTGAGCGCCTCGGCAAACAGCGGGTGAGCCAGGCGCACAAGCGGCGTGGTCTCGGTGCCGGCATCCTCGGCGATGCCCTCGCTGGTGAGATGAGCCAGTGCGTCGATTTCGTCGGCAGCGATCACCGAGCGAGGGATCGGTTGCGCGATCGCGATCAGTTGCGCCAATCGGCGCGGAGCGGGAGCGAGTTGCTCCACGCGGTCTGCAATGGTGGCGCGCACATGCTTCGGCAGCGTGGCCACCGAGACTTCAACACCAAAATCGCCGGTGCGGATGCCGCCCGCTCGCCCCGCCGCAAAGATCAGTTCCCGCAGCATCAGTGGGTTTCCGCGGCTCGCCTCGAACAGGGCGCGAAGGCTCTCTGGGCGCACGGTGCCCCCTAAATACTGTTGGAGGATCGACTGGCTGTGCTCGAGACTCAGACCCTCAAGCTCGACAATGTCGATCAGATTTTCGTGAAGCAGGCGAGCGATGGGGCCGTCGACCTCGTGCGAGTCGCGAGCGGTGAGCAGCGTCGTGACGCCGAAGACTCGCACCAGTTGGTAGAGCACACCGGCCGAGACGGCATCCAGGAGCGGAGCGTCATCGATGACGAGGACGAACTTGTGCGGGTTCTCCCCCACCACCCCGACGAGCGCTTGCACCCGATCGCTCACGCTTTCGATATCGTGCCTGCCGGCGCTGGCCAGTACGGGAGCGAGGGCCCCGAGCGGCACCTCCGCCAGCTCAGCGAGACCGATTATGGGGATCACGGTTCGTCCGTCGGCGCGCAGTGCGTGTGAGATGTGGGCGCCCAATGTTGTCTTACCGACGCCGCTCGGGCCCCGCAACATGACCGACCGCGAATGCGGGCCGCGAAGGGCCGCGAGCACAGCATCCCGCTCACTTTCGCGAGGGAGAACGGGCCAGCGAGCCATAATGTCCCCCTCCTGCACGCAATAGTCGACGTCGCCGCCAGCATAGCGGCCGGGTGTTGCGGACTAAATAACGATTGCGTGAGGCATGCTGGATACGCTGTTGCCCACCGCCTTGTTCAGGAGACCTGCGCCATGATCACTATCGCTCTTCCCGACCAGCAGACGTTCGACCGATTGGCGCCGCAACTGTCCGACGTTGATGTGATTGTGTGGGCTCTCGCCGATGGCGCACCGCCACGGCACATTGACTTGGCCCTTCTGGGCTACCTGGGTGCCTCCGGCGGCCTGAGAGGGTTTGCCGGCCTAGACGTCGCCGCGCTTCAATCGCAATCGCTCGGGTACGACGGCGTGCAGGGCCGCCTGCCCGCGGGCATCACCTATTGCAACGCTGTGGGAGTGCACGAATCTTCCACCGCGGAACTCGCCGTCGGCATGATGATCTCGGAACAGCGCGGTTTTCCCGAGCACTTTGCGAACCAGCAGACCGGCACCTGGAGCCAACACGAACAGCCCGGTGTCGCCGGCAAGACCGTCGTGATTGTCGGAGCTGGCGGCGTGGGAAACCAGATCGCCGACAAGCTGGCACCCTTCGAGGCCAACGTTGTGCGCGTCGCCCGCACCAATCGCAGTGACGAACGCGGAGCCGTGCAGTCGATGGATGCACTGCCCGCTTTGCTGGCCCGCGCCGACATCGTCGCTATTGCCGTGCCCCTCAACGAAGCCACCACGGGGCTCGTCGATGCCGCCTTCTTAGACGCCATGAAACCCGGCGCGCTGCTCGTGAATGTGTCTCGAGGCAAAATCGTCGATACCGACGCGCTCGTTGCTGCGGCATCCGCGGGTCATGTTCGAGCAGCGCTCGACGTCACCAACCCTGAGCCGCTACCCAGCGACCACCCGCTCTGGTCGATCCCTGGTGTGACCATCACGCCGCACATCGGCGGGGCAACCTCAGCGATGCACGCCCGAGTAGATGCCGTCATGCGCGAGCAGGCCCGCCGCCTAGTAGCCGGCGAGCCCCTCGCGCACGTGGTGGTTGACGGGCGCTAGCGGTCTACCCCGCTAACGCCCGACCACTCCGTACTACTAGCTAGCGGGCTGAGCAATCACCGGCTGAGTGACAACGATGGCGTGAGTTCCGGCACTTAACGAGACGCCGTTCTCTACCGTGACGCCGTCGACGGTGATCACCGATGAATCGCCGACTGGGGCATCCAGTAGGCCGGTGCTTCCCATGGGAAGCGTGACCGTAGCCAGCAGCGAATCGTTCTCGAGACGCCAGTCGATGGCAACTTCACCGGCGCGCGATTCGACAGAGGCTCGTGCCCAGTCGATTCCCACTGCCGGGCGCGGAGCGACATGCACGAGTTCGTAACCGGGGCGCTCTGCGTCGGGAGCGATGCCGGCCACCGTGCGGTAAACCCAGTCAATTACTGCGCCATACGCATAGTGGTTGAACGAGATCATCGAGTCGCCCGTGTCCATGTCGCCCTGATGGATCGAACCATCGGGCTGGATGGCATCCCAGCGTTCCCAAATCGTCGTGGCTCCGCGGTCGACCTGGTACAACCACGACGGAGCATCGCGGCGCAGCAGCATGAGGAATGCTTCGTCGTTGTGGCCCGTGCGCGTCAGCGCCGGCAAGACCAATGGAGTGCCGAGGAAGCCGGTCGTGATGCGACCGGCGGTGTCCCGCACGAGCTGAGCGAGCTCGTTTCCGAGAGTCTCATGCTCAGCAACGGGCGCAATCGTGAACTCAATGGCCATCGCAAGTCCGGCGGCGCTGTTGCGCGCGTCGGTTCCCCAGCGCTTCCACGTCTCGGCCGCAACGGCATCAGCGAGCGCGTCAATCCGCGTGGCTTCGTCCGCGTCACCGACCAAGCGCTCAGAGCGAGCAAGCAGTCGAGCCGAGTGCGCGTAAAACGCGTTCGCCACGAAGTCCGCCGAGACCTTGGCTTCCCACGGACGGTCGCCCGGGGCATCAGGGTCGAGCCAGTCACCGAACTGGAACTCGGTCGACAGCACGATGCCGTCGCCCGCCCAGTTGGCCAAGTACTCCACCCAGCGGCGCATGCTCGAGAGCTGCTGCTCGAGAACTTCGGTCGAACCGTAGGACTCGTAGATCGACCACGGCACGATTGTCGCCGCATCGCCCCACCCAGCACGCCCCATGATCGACGTCGGAACGCCATCGAGAAGGAAGTCGGAGTCGATGAGCATGTTGGGCACCACGGCAGCGACCGCACCGTCATCATCCTGATCAATCTCAAGGTCGAGAAGCCAGGAGCGCCAAAAGCTTTCGGTGTCGAAGATAGTGTTGGCGGTCATGGCGAAGGCTTGGGCGTCACCCGTCCACCCCATGCGCTCATCGCGCTGGGGACAGTCGGTCGGAACTGAAACGAAGTTGTCTCGCTGCGACCAGAGCACATTCTCGTGCAAGCGGTTCAGCGCGGTGTGTGAGCTCTCGAAGTGGCCGCGGCGCGGGGTATCGGAGCTGATGGCGATGCCGACCGCACTGACGATCTCAACATTACCCAGCACATCCGCGTACCGGAAACCGTGGAAGGTGAAGCGCGGTTCGAGCGTGTGCCCGCCGTCGCGGTCGAGCACGTAGGTGTCTGTTGCCTTCGCCGAGCGGAGCGCCGCAACGTGCAGAGCGCCGTCGGGCTCGAGCACCTCTGCATGGCGAACCGTGACGGTATCGCCCTTCTTGCCGCGAACCACCAAGCGCACCCAGCCCGCGATGTTCTGGCTGCCGTCGAGCACGGTGCGTTCTCCGGTGGAGACCGTGGTCATCGAAAATTCGGCGATGGTGCGGATCGGGGGCGCAATGCGGGGAACGAAGAGTGCCGGGTCGACATCCAGAACCTGCACGGCGCTCCACGCGCTGTCGTCGAATCCGGGGCTGCTCCAGCCGGTGGGCTCCAACGAGAAGTCGATGTCGGTGCCGTCATAAATGCTCGACGCCGTGACCTCGCCCGTGGATGCTCGCCACGAGTCATCGGTGCGGAACTCCTCACGGCTGCCATCGGCGAACTCCACCTCGAGCTGAGCGATGAGGCCCAACTCGGTGCCGTAGATCGCGTCGCGGTCGCGCCAGCCGAGGCGGCCGCGGTACCACCCGTCGCCGAGCATCGCGCCGAGCACGTTCTCGCCTTCCGTGAGTAAAGCGGTGACGTCGTGCGTCGCGACAACGATGCGTTCTTGGTAGGCGGTCCAGCCTGGAGAGAGGTGCTCTTCTCCGACGCGAGTGCCGTTGATTGCGAGTTCGTGAACGCCGAGCGAACTCACGCGCAACCGCGCCCGCACGGGCTTGCTGGCCAGCGTGAGCGAGCGGCGGAAGTACGGCGAGACGCCGGCAAGTGGGGCTGGCACGCTAATGACGGCCGCGCTGAGAGTGTCAACGCCTGCTTCGACGGCGAGCTCGCTGCTCCACGCGGTCCAGCCGGCGGCTGTTGCAACGCGAACGCGAAAGTGACGCACCCCCGCAGCGGGAAGGTCTCCCCCGGGAGCGAGAACTCCGGATGTCCCTGCACCCTCGGTCGGGTCGGTCACCAACTCTTCGGTGTCGTTGCCGTTGCCGTTGCCGTTGCGCCAGGAAATTTGGTACCCGAGTACCGCCGCAGCTTGTTCGCCTTCGAGCGACCAGGTCAAGCGCAGCCCCGTTCGCGGTACGCCGATCAGGTCGTCGGTGTACTGGGTCCGCAGGTGCGTTGCCCGAAGTCGATCATCAGACTTATCAAAAGTCGGTAGGAATGCCACAGGTGGGGGCCCTTTCGTTTACGTCGTTGTGAGTTCCAGCCTACATAAAACGTTTCAATTAAAATACGTTTATTACGGGTTTTTTGTCACGCGGGGAAGGATTATCGGGGCCGCGGAAGCTCATAGATTCTCATATTTATCGACTCCGATTGACAGCCTCGGGATTCGCCCGTATTCTTTCAGGACGTTGAACCGATTCAATTATGTAGCACCAAGAAACATTCCGACTTTACAAGGAGGTAAAGCAAATGAACGCATTCAAAAAGCGCAGCAAGCTCATGGCGGCACTCGTGACTGGAGCAGCAATTTCGCTCACGATCGCCGGCTGCTCAACCGGCGGAGCAACGACAGACGGGAAAGTTGAACTTTCGCTGCTCGTCGACAACACCGACGCCAACATTGCAACGGTAGAGGCGCTCGCCGAAGCATTCACCGCTCAGAACCCCGACATCGAGATCGACGTTCAGACTCGTCCCGGTGGCGAAGAGGGCGACAACCTCATCAAGACGCGACTTGCTACCGGCGAAATGACGGACCTGTTCTGGTACAACTCGGGTTCGCTCATGCAGGCGCTCAACCCCGACCAGACGCTGCTTAACATCGCAGACGAGCCCTTCATGGACGCCGTCACGTCAACCTTCATTGACGGCGTCAGCACGCCGAACGGTGTCTACGCTGTTCCCGCCGGAACCGGAATGGGTGGCGGAATTCTCTACAACGAGGCCATCTACGCCGAACTCGGCCTCGAAGTCCCCGTCACGTGGGATGAGTTCATGGACAACAACGAAGCCATCTCGAACGCTGGCTACGACGCCGTCGTCCAGACCTACACCGACGCGTGGACTTCACAGCTCTTCGTTCTCGGCGACTTCTACAACGTTCTCGCAGAAGAGCCCAACTGGGCAGACGACTACACCGCCAACAAGGTGAACTACGCCGACGACGACGTAGCCATCCGTGGCTTCGAGCGTCTCCAAGAAGTTTACGAAGCCGGCTACCTCAACGAAGACTTCGCCTCGTCGACCCTCGATGACGGACTGCGCATGCTTGCTCAGGGTGAGGGTGCTCATTACCCCATGCTGAGCTTCGCAGTCTCAACCATCGTTGAGCTCTACCCCGACCAGGCTGACGACATCGGATTCTTCGCCCAGCCGGGAGATGGCCCGTCAAACGGTCTCACCACGTGGCTCGCAAACGGCATTTACGCTCCCGCCGACACCGAGCACCCCGACGAAGTCAAGAGCTTCATGGCATTCATCGCAACGGTAGAGGCCTGCGACGTGCAGTCTGACGCCGTCGGAGCAACCGGACCGTACTTCATCGAAGGTTGCGTGCTTCCCGATGACGTTCCGAACGCCACCGCCGACCTGCTCCCCTACTTCGAGACCGAAGGCGGAACCGCAGCAGCTCTCGAGTTCCTCTCTCCCGTCAAGGGACCGTCGCTGCCGCAGATCACCGTTGAGGTAGGTTCGGGCATCCGTTCCGCCGCCGAGGGCGCATCGCTCTACGACCAGGACGTCACCAAGCAGGCACAGCAGCTCGGACTCGAAGGCTGGTAACCAGCACTTCGGCAATACGCTGAAACAATCGCGGGGGTCGACTCGACTTCGAGTCGGCCCCCGCATTCATCCATCACAGTCAACGGAGACATCATGGCCATAACCACCGAGCGGCGGCTCGCGCGCCAGTCGAAACGACCGGGGCGCCTTCCCGAAAAACCCCGCAAAAGCCGCCAGAAGAGCCAGTACCCGATGTGGTTCTACATCCCGGCGGCCGTGCTCTTCTTCACGCTGTTTGTGGTTCCCACGATCGCTAGCTTCTACTTCAGCCTTACTCGCTGGTCACTTTTCGACATCGAGTTCATCGGCTTTGACAACTTCGCCCAGTTCTTCCGTGAGCCCATGCTCATTCAAGGGTTCGTGAACACCTTCATCTTCGGGTTCATCACCTCGGGGCTGAAAGTCGTCTTCGGCCTGCTGCTGGCTGTGTTGCTTTCCAGCCAGATCATGGGCCGCACCTTCCTTCGCTCAGTCGTCTTCTTCCCCGTGCTGGTCTCAGTTGTCGGCGTCGGCATCACCTTCCGCGTGCTCATGGATCCCTTCGACGGACTCATCAACACGGCCCTTGCCGGCATCGGCGTCGACGGCCCAGGCTGGCTCACCGACCCCAGCTACGCCCTGCTCTCCGTCGCTTTCGTTGAAGTCTGGCGCGGCGTCGGACTCGCGACTCTGATCTTCATCGCCGGAATCGTCGCTATCCCGGATGAGTACTTCGAAGCGGCCACCACAGATGGTGCGAGCCCCTTCCAGAATTTTTGGCACATCACACTGCCGCTGGTTCGCCCCGCCATGGTGACCGTCGTCATCCTCTCCCTCATCGGTGGATTGCGATCGTTCGACCTCATTTGGGCGATGACGCGTGGCGGCCCTGGCTTCACCAGCGACGTGATTGCCTCGGTGATCTTCAAGCAATACCAAGCGGGGTTCTACGGCCTCTCGAGCGCCGGAAACGTGGTGCTCTTCGTTGTCGTCACCGCGATCATTGTGCCCATCTTCTGGTTCCTCAACCGTAAGGAGGCAGACCAATGAAACGTCGTACCCGCTCGATCTTGACCGGAACCCTCGCAATCATCGCGTCGGTCATCGTGTTCCTCGTGCCGTTCACCTTCATCCTGATCACGGCATCAAAGACCCGCCAAGAGTCTGCAGCCCTCGAGTTTTCCTGGCCGGAGCAGTTCGCTCTCTTCGAGAACATCGTGGAGGTCATCCAAACTCGCGACTTCATGCTCATCACGGCGTTCATCAACTCCACCGTGCTGACAGTGGCAAGCGTCACCCTCATGGTGCTGTTTTCCGCCATGGTGGGCTGGGTACTCCAGCGACGCCAGTCACGCTGGAACCCCGCGATCAACCTCATGGTTCTCGCTGGGCTCATCATCCCGCCGGCCGTCGTGCCGACCATCTGGGTGCTGCAGGGCCTCGAGCTCTTCGGAACGCTCCCCGGTTTGATCCTCATTGAGGTCACATTCGGACTCTCGTTCTCCGTGCTGATGTTCCGTGCCTTCATTGCCGCCATCCCTCGTGAACTCGACGAAGCGGCGACCATCGACGGAGCAGGGCCCATCCGGCTCTTCTTCCAGGTTGCGTTCCCCCTGCTGCGGAGCGTCATCGTCACGGTGATCGTGGTGCAGGCAGTCTTCGTCTTCAACGATTTCCAGAACCCGTTGTACTTCTTGCCCGGTGACGAAAACGCCACCGTGCAGCTGACGCTCTACAACTTCCAGAGCCAGTTCAATACTCAGTGGAACCTGCTGTTTACGAACATTCTTCTCATCACGATCCCACCCCTGATTATGTACATCTTCTTCCAGCGGCAGATCGTGGCCGGTATGACGAGTGGCGCCGTCAAGGGCTAATCCGCATAACCACCACGTATGGGTGCTGTCCTTCGGGGCGGCACCCATACGTCGTTAAGCTGCACTGACGTGGTTAATCTGCACTGACGTCGATCAGTCGAGAAGGTGGATTCCCGCCCGGTACTCCTTGGGGCTGATGCCGTAGGCACTGCGAAAGATGCGAGCAAAGTAGTTCGCGTCGTCGATCCCGGCTTGCTCCCCCACGCGCGCAACCGCCAGATCGGTCGACACGAGTAGCAGAGCCGCGCGCTCGAGCCGCACCTGCGCGACGAAGCGTGCGGGAGACGTTCCCAGCTCACGCCGAAAGATTCGCGTGAAGTGGGAGGGCGAGAGATTAGCCGCCGCGGCCACGGCAGGCACAGACCACTCGTGGGCCGGATCAGCAACGATCTGTGCCACGGCACTCCACACCAGGTCACTCGACGAGGTCGCCACCTGCTCCACCCGATCCGGATCCCCGAAGTCGGTGAGCACCGCCATGATGCAGGTCAACAGGCCCACGCTGATCATGAAAGGCGCCTGCGGGCGTTGCTCGAGCGATGTCGCCCAGGCCACGGCATCGCCGAAGACACCGGCCGGTGCGGTCCAACTTGAGGTGCCGGCTGAAAGCAGGCGCCGCGACGAGGTGGCATCAGTAAAGAGCCACGGCAAGTGCTCGAAAAGCACTCGCTCATCGAAGTACACATTCACCACCGTCATGGTGGTGATGGGCTCGAACGAATGCCAGCTTCCCGGCCGCACAAGGAACACCGAACCCGCAACCGCGTCATCCGTTCCCGTGCGCGAGATGTGCGTGCCGTGGCCGCTCACGACGAGGGCGATTTCGACGAAATCGTGAGCATGTGGCTCGATCGTCTCGGGCACATCAACGGATTCTGCCCCGATTCGGCGGGAATCGGCGCCGAGAACTCCCGTGAGCGCGTAGCGGTCCATGCGTGCAACTCTAAAGCATCGCGCCCACAACTAAGCGCGAAAAATGCTAGTCCGTGACCAGCGGTTGCTAACAGTTGTGCGCGATGTGCGATCAAATCGAAGTATTG